>JAJFFQ010000060.1 GCA_021776565.1 Robiginitomaculum sp.
AACCCCCGTCGCAACCAGGTCAACAATACGAAGTCGTAAATCTCGAGATAAAGCCATGAAAATTCCTCCTGATTCCTTGAATCAGAAGAAGATCGCTTCGTAAACCTGTTTTTGACTCTAAACTGGCCGGAAGTGCTCTAAGCGGTGTGAAATTGCTAGTCCCATCCCTCTAAAAGGCAATATGTGTAAGGTGTTTTGGTTTTTATTTTTGTGTTGACCATTTTATCTCGTGCGCTCGCACACTCCCCATTCTTCTGCAAAATTGAATTGCAGATACCTCATATAAGAGGTGATAATGCGTGATCGTGGCCAAAGCAACCCTAAACACGTCTCTGGAGAATGATTCAAACGTCGCTCCTTTTTAAGTTACGTTACATAAAACATAGTGTCGTAATGAGGCAAGAAATAGCCTACATGCGTTAAAATTCAGTCACTTTGCTGTGCAACATTATAACTAAGCGTTATAAACGTAGGATACGCACGCACTAATCCCCGGTAGTATATAATTCTTGGAACGTCTAAATTAGCACACACCCCGCACAGGTTCCATTAACCAAATGCAAAAATTCTGGCGATCACGTTTATTTCATATTGTTTTTCGATAAATTATTGTTATATTCATCCACAGATGGTATCCGTTCGGTGCCCAGACAACTATCGTTGAGGAAATGATGAAACAGTTCTTTTTGACCATGGCCGGGGTTTTTGCGGCTTTTTTCCTGCTGCTGCTTATCCCCATCATGATGGTGATTGCGTTTGGACTTTTTGCTTCGGGTTCACAAAAGGCGGTGACCACCGCCGCATCCGCCAAGGCCAATCACATTGTCCTGCGTGCTGATTTGCGCATCCCTATGCTGGATCAGAGCCAGCGCAGTATTCTGGGCGGCTCACGCCCTTCGGTGGTCGGCTTTATCGAAACCCTGCAACGGGCCGAGAGTGACAAGCGCGTCAAAGGTCTGTTCATCCGGGCCAATGCATGGGGCCTACCCCCGGCCCAGGCAGAAGAAATTCGTGATGCCCTGTTGAGTTTTCGTGATACAGGACGCTTTGTCGTTGCCCACGCGCAAGGGTTTGAAGGCACTTCCATCACCTCTTATCTCTCGGTCAGTGCCGCCGACGAGATATGGATGCAAAAATCGACCAGCTTTTCTGCCTCTGGTATTGGTAGTGAGGTCGAATTTTTTGGTGGTGTTTTTGAAAAAGTCCACGCCAAACCTGAGTTTGAACAATTCTACGAATTCAAAAATGCCGCCAACACCTACACACAAAAAACCTTTACCCCGGCGCACCGGCAAAGTGTCATGTCCTATATCGGCTCTATATATGATTCGGCCCTTTTGGAAATCAGCGCCGATCGGGACATGGATGCAGACAATATGCGCGCCCTCATAGAAGGTGGCCCCTATAGCGCCGAAGAGGCCATCGCGCTTGGTCTTGCTGACAAGCTGGGGCAAGTGATTCAGGCCCGCGAAGCCGCACTGGAAAAAGCAGACATGGGGGCCATGGTTGAACTGGCTGATTATTCCTCGCAAAAAAACAAGCTGAAATCCCTGTCCGGCAACCAGCCGGTCATCGCCTTGATCGAAGGCCAGGGTGAGATTGTCACCGGGGAAGCCGAAGACAATCCGTTTAGCAGTTCTGTTGCCATCGCCTCGGACACCATGGCGGAAACGATATTAAGTGCCGTCAAGGCAAAAAATGTGAAGGCCATTGTGCTGCGTATTGATAGTGGCGGCGGCTCGGCCATTGCCTCTGACCAGATCTGGTATGCGGTAGAGCGCGCCAAAGAAGCCGAGATTCCCGTTGTCGTCAGCATGGCCCAACTGGCCGCATCCGGCGGATATTACTATGCGGCGGGCGCAGACTATATCTTTGCCATGCCGACAACGCTTACCGGCTCCATCGGAGTTTTGGGCGGCAAAATTGTGCTTGATGAGACCTTTGACATGGTTGGCTATAACATAGAGCCGGTTGCCGTTGGCGGTGAGTTTACCCTGGCGTATTCCAGTGTGCAAAGTTTCACCCCCGAACAACGCAAGGCGTTTCGCGATGGCATGGCCAGAACCTATGAGGATTTTACTGGCGTTGTCGCCAAGGGGCGGAACATGCCGCTTGAAACCGTGCTGGAGATCGCCAAGGGGCGCGTCTGGACGGGCGAACAGGCACTGGACAACGGCCTGGTTGATGAACTTGGCGGCTTGCGTGATGCCATTGCCAAGGCACGTGAACTGGCCGGTATTAAGAGCGACGCTAAATTCAAGGTACGCCGCTTTCCAGCGCCAGAAGCGCCTTTGCAACAATTAAAACGTTATTTTGGTATTTCATCTGACACCGCAGAAGCAGTGGCCGCCATGCAAACATTGATGAACTCGCCACAAATGAAAGCCTTGCTGAAATCTGCCGAAGCCGTGCAGGAAAAACCTGTGACGTTAAAAGCCGAAGTGCCGGAATTTGCGCATTAGTTGCTTACCCCAGCCAGTCAGGCAATGCGTAAGGCAGATCAAGATCGCGGGCCACGGCCTTATGGGTGATCGCACCGCCAGCCACATTCAGGCCAAGGGCAAAGCCCGGATCAACCTTCAAGGATTCGCGGACGCCCATATTGGCCAGGCGTTTCATATAGGGCAACGTGGATTTAACCAGGGCAAACGTCGAGGTTCGCGCCACCGCGCCCGGCATATTAGCCACGCAATAATGCACCACACCATCGACCACAAACGTCGGGTCGCTATGGGTGGTGGCATGGGAGGTTTCAAAACAGCCGCCCTGGTCAATGGCAATATCCACCAGCACTGCACCCGGTTTCATGGTGCGCACCATTTCACGGGTCACTAGTTTGGGTGCAGCAGCGCCCGGCACCAGAACTGCACCAATGATAAGATCCGCCTCGAGACAGGCCGTAGCCACCGCCTGTTTTGTCGAATAAATGGTTTTGATTCGCCCGCCATAAAGCGCGTCCAGCTCGTTAAGACGATTATCTGATATATCAAATACGCTAACATCAGCGCGCAGGCCCATGGCCATTTGCGCCGCATTGGTGCCCGAAACACCGCCGCCCAGGATAACCACCTTGGCCGGGGCCACGCCCGGCACACCGCCCAGCAAAACCCCGCGACCGCCCATGGAACGCTCAAGGCAATGCGCCCCCACATGCACAGACATGCGCCCGGCAACTTCGCTCATGGGCTGTAATAACGGCAAATCACCACGGGGGCCAACAATGGTTTCATAGGCGATGGAGGTGCAACCAGAGGCCATAAGGCCCTCGGCCTGGGGTTTGTCGGCGGCAAGATGCAAATAGGTAAAGAGGGTTTGATCCGCACGCAGACGCGCATATTCTTGCGGTTGTGGCTCCTTGACCTTGACGATCATCTGCGCCGCCTCAAACACTTCATCGGCATCGGCACCTATGGTGCAGCCCGAAGCCAGATAATCTTCATCCGAGAACCCGACGCCCTCGCCGCCGCCGCTCTCTACCATCACCTGATGACCATCATGAGTAAGTTCCGCCGCCGCATCCGGGGTCAGGCTGATCCGGTATTCATGAATTTTGATTTCTTTGGGGATACCGATGCGCATGATTTTGCCCTCGTTCAAATTTAGGTTTGTTGTGGCAAAATAGCGCGCAAAACGCAGAATGTCCTTGCCTTATCAGCGTATATTACGTTTAATTTAGGAACTTCATCGAAAATTTGGTAATTAATTGATAGAAATTTCGATTATGGAACTGGATAACAAGGACAGGCAAATTCTCACCATTCTGCAAGCCCAGGGTCGCCTTAGCAATGCTGATCTGGCCGAGCGGGTGGGCCTGTCGGCGTCGGCCTGTCACCGGCGGGTCAAGGCACTGGAAAGCGGCGGTATCATCGCCGACTATGTGGCGCTGCTGGACGAAGCTGCCTTTGGTCGCACGTCATCAGTGTTTGTACAGGTAACGCTCGATAACCAGCGCACAGAAAACCTTGACCATTTCGAGGCGGCGGTCGCTGACTGCCCCGAGATTATGGAGTGCTATCTGACCACCGGTGAGGCAGACTATCTGTTGCGGGTGCTGGTGCGCGATGCCGCCGACTATGAACGGGTTCACCATCAGGTGCTGACCCGCCTGCCCGGCGTTACCCGGGTGGTTTCCAACTTCGCCATAAGACGGGTTTTCCGGCGCACGGCACTGGCCGTTTAGGGTTTTTTGAAACCCTGTGTATAAGTATAAAAACAATTCAGTAAATCGCAATTAACGTTTCTGAGGCAAACAATGATTGTATTCTCACTGAGGGACATTACACTTATTCTGTTCGTGTTCCTGTTAGGCACACATCATGTTTTTGCGCAACCATTGCCTGAATTAACCGCATGCCTGAATAATGCCTACGACTGCGCAAGCAGTGATGATAACCAGCAATGTGCGGCAAAAGTCATCACAGCGTGCTCCTATGGCGTAGATAACCAAGAAAACAATGCCTCATTTGAACACGAGTTTTTATTTCTTGCCACGCAAAAAGAATTTGGCAAAGACGCACGGGCTACATGCAAAACGTTTTGGCAAGAGTCTACTGATCTTGCCGCAACAGGGTCTTATGATCGCAAGGATTGGACAACACTGAGAAATATCCCATTCAGCGATCCTTATACTGCCCTTTCGGGAGATTCTCTTGATGTATTCCTCATGGAGCAATTTGAAGGATTGCTCTCCGGGATAGCCGGACGGGAAATGCAGAAAGACCCTGATGAACGCGAGTGCATGTATCCAATATTTCTTCTTACACCTGCTCGGCACTTTACGGTGAGTTATTCCATTCAGAAGGATGTGATTGCACGCCTCATTTCAGGCGATTTGAACCCACTTGTTGCACGGTATTTCTACCGCATTGGCCTTCATGCAGATTTGCAAAAAAGCTATCAAAGGGAGGTGGCAAAATTCCTCGACCAATATGGCAAGCAATTAGGCGTCTCTGAGGGTCTCATTGAACATATCAAAGAGCGAGCACAATAATAGTAAAGTGTGTTATTGCCCTGCTTTTCCGGGCAATCCACCCTTCGACAAACTCAGGATGAGGTGGATTTAATTTGAACTGGATTACCGGGACAAGCCCGGTAATGACAGGCTGGTTTTGAATTTACGCTCCTCTCCCTCTTGGCGTCACCCCGGCCCCCGAGCCGGGGTCTATGATGAGGTGCTATTGCACTATGGTTCCCGGATAAAACTGACGTTTTTCCGGGATGACACGGGGAGAGTATTTTTCGCATGATGACACGGGTAGTTTTCGGGATGAACGCATATTATCACCCAGAAAATTCATCCGTGGCCCGCACCAGGGCATCGATAATGCCCGGCTCCATGGCGCTATGGCCGGCATCACCAATAATTTCCAGTTTTGATTTTGGCAAAGCCTTGTGCAGTGCCCATGCCCCGCGCGGCGGACACACCGCATCATAGCGTCCTTGTATAATGGTGCAGGGAATATCAGCAATGATATACGCATTGTCCAAAAGCTGGTTATCGCTCTCGAAACAACCACCACTCGCAAAATACGCGTTTTCGATGCGGGCAAAGGCATCGACAAAACGGTCATTCTCAAAATCATCGGCGCGGCCCTCTGGCCCCTTGATGGTCACCGTATCGCCCTCCCACCTCGACCAGGCACGGGCGGCGGCCAGCCGTGCAATCTCGTCATCACCGAACAGACGTTTGTGATAGGCAGCCACCAGATCATGGTGCTCATCTTCCGGGATCGGCGCAAGAAAACCTTCCCACGCATCGGGGAACAGCGCATTGGCACCATCCTGATACAGCCAGTCTATATCGCTCTGCCTACACAGGAATATTCCGCGCAAGATAAGCCCACTGACCCGTTCCGGGTGGGTTTGGGCATAGGCCAGTGCCAGGGTTGATCCCCAGGAGCCACCAAATACCAGCCAGCGATCAATCCCCAGATGTTTGCGCAGACGCTCTATGTCATCAACCAGATGCCAGACAGTGTTGTCACGTAATTCGCTAAAGGGTGTTGAGCGGCCACACCCGCGTTGGTCAAACAAAACAGCACGCCAGCGTTCGGGATCAAAAAAGCCGCGCATTTGCGCCGAACAGCCACCCCCCGGCCCCCCATGCAAAAACACCGCAGGTTCCCCACCGGGGCTACCGCATTGTTCAAAATATATCTTGTGGAGGGAATCGGCCTGTAAAATACCGGAATCAAAGACAGCAATATCAGTATAAAGCCCTCTGCGTTTGTGTGCCGATTTGTCCATTGTGCAATCTCCTGTTAGAGTGCTGTTAAACACGTATAGTGCAGTGTACGATTTACATGAGTGCCTGTCTGATTTTGCGTGCCCCCGGGGTTGATGGCAAGTCTGTTGGAGTTTTTCTATGCGTATGCAGACTATTTTTCTGGCGCTGGTAACCGCCGTTTTTTTTACCGGATGTACCACCTTCTCACTACCCAGAAATGAGACCCTGACCCTGCAAAGCGATACATCCAGTGAAGCGGTGTTTCAGCGCGGCGCGCAGGAATTTCAAGACCTGTTTCGCGATGCAGGCTGGCTCCGTGAGGCAGAAAATAAAAGTCGGGCACAAGCATTTATGTCTATCATTGCCAAAGGCTGGGCAGGATCAAAGAACAAGGACAAAGAACAGCCCAAAGATGCCGTATCTCTGTACCTGGCACGCCATGACGCACAGGCAGGAGATAACCGCAAGGCGCTGGCCGCACTACTCATAAGCGACCTTGATAAGGCACTCATCGCCATGTCAAACCTTAATCGGCTTGCGAAACCTTTGTCTGACACAGCATTTCCATTGGTTCAAAAAAACATGCGGGCGAATGTCATGATTCTGGAACGCGCATTGATGTCGGCGCGCAAGGCCCAGTCCCTATTTGCCGGGGCCAGTGAGCGCATCAGCCTAAAACTTGATGAAACCGAACAAGACGACATCACCGCGCAATTGCAGACGAACACGCAAGAAATTGAACGCATGAATATCCTGGTCGATGCCTTGAACACCCTGCGCCTGTCCCCCCCTCCCATTGGCTGAAATGCCCGGTATTGACCCACAATCAATCAAGGGGTTTTTGACCCCCGAAGAAGGGGCTGCCCTCAGTGACGCTGCCCGTGAATGTGGCGCTCTTGGGCCGATCCTGGAGATCGGTGGCTATTGTGGACGCTCTGCCGCTTATCTGGGGCCAATGGCGCGCGAGGCTGGCACAATTCTCTACTCTCTCGATCATCATCGCGGATCAGAGGAAAACCAACCCGGCTGGGAATGGCACGACCCGGAACTTTTCGACAAGGACGCCGGAACGCTGGATACCCTGCCCACTTTTCGGCGCACTATCGCTCGCGCAAACCTTGAAGACTGTGTTGTGGCCCTTGTCGGCCCGTCCCGGGCAATTTCCCGCCATTGGACGACACCGCTGGGCATGGTTTTTATTGATGGCGGGCACACCATGAAAGCGGCCTTTGATGACTATCGCGGCTGGGCATCAAAAATACTGCCCGGCGGCATTTTAGCCATTCATGACGTATTTCCCAACCCGGATGATGGTGGCCGCCCGCCTTACGAGATTTACCGCAAGGCACTGGCCAGCGGGCTTTTCGAGCAAATCAGCCTTGTGCGCTCATTGGCGCTATTGCGCGCTCTGGGGTAAGGGTACCGCAAGGCACCCGATGGGCCGGGCTAATCTCATGCACCGCATCCAGTGCCAGAATAAACGCTGCCGCCGTCCATGATGGACGCTCGGCAGGCCAGACAATTTGTTCTTCAGATTGCCAACCCATGGCAAAACCACCGCGATCATCACGCAAAGGTGCACACCAGCCGAGCAGGGTTTGCGCGCGCACATCCTCACCAATGGCGATCAGGGCCATGGCCAGCTCTGCGGTTTCTGCCACGGTCGTCCAGGGTTGTTCCGTAACGCAGCGACACCCCAACCCGTCATCGATGAAATCATGCCGCCTTGCCAGCAAATGCGCCCGCGCCTCATCGCCCTGCAGCAAGCCGCACAGAACCGGGTAATACCAGTCCATGGCGAAATTGTCCTTGGAAACCCAGGTGCGATCAAACCGGTCGGGCCGGGTGCGCAAGGCAAGGCCGATACGGCGGCGTGCCTCCATTAAATCTGCGGCGGACTTGCCCAGTTCGCGGCGGATTAACGCGGCGGCTTCCAGGCTTTTATAGATAGAGCAATTGCCGGTGCGCAGGGCATCGACCTCTTCCAGCGACTCCCCGACTTCACAGGCACGCCATGCAATTTCACCATGTTCGGATTGGTGGTTCAGTACAAAACCCATGGCCGTGTCCACCAGAGGAGCAAAGCATTCCAGATCGCGACGATTACCGCTAATCATATAAAGATGCCAAACCCCGAGCGCGCAATAGGCGGTGAAATTGGTATCCACCAATGGTTTTGCTTTTGCCACCATTAAATGCCGGTTTTGGGCATCCATCGGCACCGAAGCACCACATTCACCCGGCAAGGCACCATCACCGCGCTGGATTGTATTAAGATAGTCAAACGCTTTGCGAGCGGCATCTAAATACCCCGTGGCAGCAAGCGCCATGGCAGATTCGGTATGGTTCCACGGATCAAATATACCACGTTGCAACCAGGGAATGGCCCCGTTCTGGCGCTGCAAATGCAATATCCAGTCTGCGCAATGGGTTATGGTTTCCTGAGCGTTCATTGGCCTATCTTGCGTTCATAATACATCACCACGGACTTGCCCATGATCGGTGAGGCCATCGCCTCCAGCACCCGCGTGAGCATGGGTCTGGCGATAATGTCCCATTCTAGAAACCGCTTATAGGCGAGAACAAGCGGATGGTCATCCCGCCGTTTCCACAGGAGGCATTTCAGCCACCAATAGGGCGAATGTAAACCATGAGCATAATGTTTGCCGACAAAGCGAAACCCGGTGCGTTCAATATCCGCACGCAATGTATTGGCGTTGAATATACGCACATGGCCACCCGGGGTGTTGTGATAGGCCTCGCTTAAGTTCCAGCAGATACGTTCCGGCCAGGCACGGGGCACTGACATGGCGAACATACCACCCGGTTTGGTGACCCTGGCAATTTCTTTTAGCGCCGTATGGTAATCCGGCAAATGCTCCAGCACTTCGGAGCAAATCACCCGATCCAGACTGGCATCGGGCAAGGGTAATTGTAGTGCATCTGTGCAAGCCAGCCCGTAGGATTGCCCACGATCATCAGAAAAGTCTGGGAATTCATCAAAACCGTCTCGGGTATGCAATATATCATCAAAGCACAGATCCATACCAAGACACATCATATCGGCGGCATAATAAAGGCCCTGAATGTGCCGTCCCTGCCCGCAACCCAGGTCAAGTACACGCATTCCGTCGCGTAAATAAAGGCGTTCAAAATCAATGGTGTGCATCAGGAGAGCGAGGCCGGTTTTTTGATTGAATGTGTCTGAACACTAATCGCCTGACGATAAAGGGCAACAGCACCCGCCGCATGTTCAGGCCAGGAAAAAACATCGCGCGCACGTATCCGGGCTGCCTGTCCCAGCTCATCGCGCATTTTCGGGTTCTCCAATAGCTGTGTTATTGCTGCTGCCAGAGCCGTTGCATCGCCTTTGGGCGTTATGAGAGCCGCATCACCGGCCACTTCGGGCAAGGCACCGCCGGTGCTGACGATCACCGGTGCACCGCAGGCCATGGCCTCGGCGGCGGGCATGCCAAAGCCTTCAAACAATGAGGGGGAGATCATAATCGTCGCCTGGCAAAACAGACTGGCAATTTCCTCCTGCTCTATGCCACCGCGAAATGTGATGCGATTTTTAAGCCCCGCAGCCTCAATGGCATCTTTTGTCGGCCCGTTGCGCAAGCGGCCAATCACCGTCAGGCGCAATTTGGGGTAGGCATCAGCAATTTGGGCAAAAGCCTTAATCAGGACGGGAAGGCCTTTTAAAGGCGTATCGGCACTGGCCGTTGTAACCAGCATATTGTCTTCACGAACCACGCCATCCTGCGGTGCAAATATGCTCTGATCGACGCCATTGGGGATAATATGAAATGCACGCTCTGGCACGCCAAAATCCCTCATTGCCGCTTGTCTGGAGGCCTTCGAGACCGTCAGAATAGGGTCTAGTTTTCGGGCCACCCTGGCCTGCATTTTCACAAACCGGTGCCACCTTCGGATAAGCGTACGCATCCACCAGCGTTTTTCCGATTGCAAGGCCAGTTTAAGATCAATGCTGATCGGGTGATGCAGTGTCGTTACCACAGGCACGGTTTTACGAATTTTAAGTAGCGCCCGTGCCAGCGTCTGATTGTCATGAATAACATCATAGCGGCCAGGATTGTTGCGGATAAAACGGCGCAGTCGCCTGCCAAATGCATAAGGTTCGCCAAAGGCGCCGGAATTATGCGCAAGCCATTCAGACACATCCGACCATGAAGAAAAATGCTTTGATCGCAGGGCGGAAAGTGCATTGTCCTCGGCAAATAAATCCAAAGACGGTAGCTTGACCAGTCCGATACCAGGTGCAAGATCAGGATATGGCGGGCCTGAGGCCACATCAACATTATGGCCAAGATCAACCAGCGCCTTACTGAGATGACGCACATAAACCCCCTGCCCGCCCACATGCGGATGCGAGCGGTAACTGGCCAGAAGGATGCGCAAGGGCACTTCGCCGGTCGTCAGTTGTGATGCGCCAGCACGTTCAGATAAGTGTTTGAGCATTAGGGTCTGTGCACATTAAGGTTTCGGGCGTGGCGCGGTCGAATTTGGTCGCCAGACAGGAAAAGGCGGTGCCGTGCAGTGATCTGCACAAGCCGGTTTTGACGCCTCTGGTGGGTAAATGCGTCGCGTCCCCCTTCTTTAGCTATTGGGGGGATATGGATTAAATTATCCATTTTTGCGTCATAAAACCTTGAAAGGGATCGCCCTTCCTGCGGCTTTACTCCTGAAACTGTATAATTTTCTCTCATACCACGCTCCAAACCCTTAAT
>JAJFFQ010000007.1 GCA_021776565.1 Robiginitomaculum sp.
ACAGCCTCCTGAAACTCCTCTATGTCGGCATAAAAAACATGACAAAAAAATGGACAATGCCAATTCAAAACTGGAACTTGACCCTCTCACAACTCGCCATATACTTCGATGGGCGTTTAGATGAAATACTGGACATCTAAATCCTAACCTGACACAGTATTTTGAACAGTCTCGTGAGTGGGGATAAATGGCTAATTATCCCCCCATCGACCCCACCACATATATTATGGTGGGGCCACTTCCCCGCAAGCAGGGGAAGAAAAACTGACCTGCTTTCCTCCTCCGTTTACGGGGGAGGTGTTCCACCAGTATGCATACTGGTGGGGCGGAGGGGGGGGAAGGAGAAAAGGGAAGCACCTCAAACTTATCCAACGGCGGCGCTAGTGTCGTATGATTGTGGCAAGTCAGAGTGATCCATGCTTCATCCTTCGAGACGGCCCTTGCGGGCCTCCTCAGGATGAGGAAGCATGGGGTGCATCGGGTTTTAATCCTAGAGCAGGGTCAGGGCAGCCTTCGCGATTTTCGGGCTGACACGTTGTGGGTATACCAAAGAACGTTATTTCTTGGTTGCAGGTTTCTTAGCGGTGGGCTTTTTTGGTGTTGCCTTTTTTGCCGGAGCTTTCTTCGCCGCAGGTTTTTTGCTTGCTGCTTTCTTGGCTGGCACCTTCTTCGCAGCGGGTGCTTTTTTAGCCGTAGCCTTTTTGGCAGCCGTTTTTTTCTTTGCTGCGGGCTTTTTCTTGGGCGCAGCGCCCGGGGCATCATCGTCGGCGTAAAGCTCATCACGGCTCACTTCGACGTCCGTAACCGTGGCAAGTTCCAAAATGTAATCAACAACTTTTTCTTCAAAAATTGGTGCACGCAGGCGAGCCTGGGCTTCCGGATTTTTTTGGAAGTATTCAGCGATTTGTTTTTCCTGACCGGGATAACGCATGGCTTCAGCATTAACGGCGCGGGCCAGTTCCTCGGCAGCAACAGTAATGTTGGCCTCCTGGCCAATTTCTGCCAGCACTAGACCAAGGCGCACCCGGCGCATGGCTATAGCACGATATTCACTTTTAAGTTCGTCCTCGGACTTGTCCTTGTCTTCTTCGTCAACATTGCCGGCCTTCACGTCGGCCTCAACCTGTTCCCAGATCACAGAAAATTCTGCTTCAACCATATTGGGAGGCAGATCAAAATCATGCTCGGCGTCCAGCGCGTCCAAAAGGCGGCGCTTGGCACGATTGCGTGACTGCGCCTTGTGCTCGGACTCAAGGCTTTTGACGATGGCTTCACGCAAGGCCTCAAGGTTATCCATGCCCAGTTTTTTGGCAAATTCATCATCAATCACCGTATCAACGGGTTTTTTGACGGTTTTGACGCTTGTTTCAAATTCGGCATCCTTGCCGGCCAGAGCTTCGGATTGGTAATCTGCTGGAAACTTAACTTTCAGCACTTTTTCATCACCGGCCTTAACACCGGTCAGTTGCTGTTCAAAACCCGGAATAAACTGACCAGCGCCGATAACCACTTGTGCATCTTCTGCGGCGCCACCTTCAAAGGCCTCGCCGTCAATGCGGCCAACAAAGTCGATAATTACTGCATCGCCGTCTACGGCTTTGGATTTGGTGCCCTTGTCCTCATAGGATTTTTGGCTTTCAGCCAGATTACTAAGCGATTTTTCAACTTCCTCGTCGCTCACCTTTGCCACCGGGCGTTCTATGGTCAACTTGGCCGGATCCGCCGGAATGAATGTAGGCATGATGTCAACGTGCATATGAAAGGCCAGATCGGCCTTTCCGGCAATTACATCCTCGGCTTCATTTTCCATATGAAAATGCGGCTGACCGGCAGGCTTGATATTATTATCATTAAGTGCCTTTTCACTGGCCTCGCTCATCGTGCCTTCAACAATCTCGCCCATCATGGATTTGCCAAACATGCGCTTGATATGCCCCGCCGGGACTTTGCCAGGACGAAAGCCTTTTAAGGTTACCTGCGGCTGCACTTCGGCAATTTTGGCATCAAGACGTTCATCAAGTTCCGACATGGGAACAACAATGTCATAGGAATGGCTGAGGCCTTCGGCCTTGGTCTGGGTAACTTGCATAATGTCTTCCGGTTTTGGTATTGCCCTGTCGGGCGCTTACATTCGATGTTATTTTGCACGGCGCAGCGCGCCTTATGTCATGAGTTCTGCGCTCACGCAACGCCCTTAGGGCATTATACTGCAACACAAAACGCCTGGTGCGGATGAGAGGACTCGAACCTCCACGTCGCAAGACACTGGAACCTAAATCCAGCGCGTCTACCAGTTCCGCCACATCCGCAATCCCAAGCGTATTTGTCTGCGGCACAGGGTCTACTGCCTTGACGGGACAGAAGCAACGGAGCATCTGTCAAAGATGGATGAAAAAGACAATGAAAACGCACCTTTCGAGGCTGGCCCGGATTGGGAACAACGCTATATGGATCAATCCACGAGGTGGGAACGCGAAGGGTTAAACCCCGCTTTCACCCACTGGCAGGGCATGGGGTGTTTTGAAGGCCTGGGCCAGGTGATTATTCCAGGTTGTGGGCGCTCGCCGGAACCTTTGGCCTTTGCCCACCTTGGCGCAAAGGTTTCTGCGCTTGATTTTGCCCCCAGTGCCATTGCGTTCCAGTGTGAGGTTTTTGCCAAAGCTGAAATAAACGCCGTTATCGAAGCGGCAGATGTTCTGCAATGGAAGCCTGAAGCACCGGTGGATGCGCTCTATGACCAGACCTGCCTGTGCGCGCTGACCCCGGCGGTATGGCCTGATTATGTGCGCCAGTTACAGAACTGGCTAAAACCTGGCGGACGTGCCTTTATGCTGTTTATGCAAACCGGCAAGGACGGAGGGCCACCATTTCATTGTCCGGTGGAAACCATGCAAGAGCTTTTTGATAGTGCATACTGGCACTGGCCGGATGAGCCATTTTTTCGTGCTGAACATTCTAATGAAAAGTTTGAATTGGGCGTGATTCTAACGCGGCGCTAATGTCATTTCCTTGCGCTTTCGCACGTGCATGGGTGCGCGGCGCACCCAGAACCAGACGACAATGCCAGATATGATATTGGAAAGCGCCATGGCAGCAATCGCCCCGGTCAAACCAAAATAAATACCGCCGATCCATGCCCCGGCAGAGGTCAGAACAAGGGAGCGGCCAAAGCTCATTACCAGCCCCGGAAACGGTCGCCCCAATGCATTAAAACCAGCCGCTGTCGCAATCACCACGCCATACCCGGCCGCCGTCAGGGGAACAACCATCAACACAAATCGGCTGACCGCGACCACGTCCGGGTCATTGGAAAACACACGGGCAATTGTTCCGGCAAGTAAAAACAGGGTTATACCGGTAAAGGCCGTCCATATAAACACAATGCGAAAAGACGCGGTAAAGGCCTCGCGCACACGTGGCGTATTTCCCGCACCGCCATTTTGCCCGGTAATCGGCCCGATGGACGCCGACAAGGCCAGTAACGGTATGGCAAACAAAAACTCGATACGCCCTGCAACGCCAAGACCAGCCACCGCAGCGGTGCCAAAGCTGGCGAATACCGCGGTGAGAATAGCCAGTGAAATGGGGTTAATCATATTGGTACCCACCGCCGGCAGGCCAATGCGCAAGACCTCACCCCAGGATTCCTTTAATTCTGCCCAGGGCGGAATATGCAGCAAGACCAGCTTTTCACGGTGCACCATAATCCAGCCCATCACCAGAACCGCCGTAACATTGGACAGCACTGTGGCCAGAGCCGCCCCGGCCAGTTCCATGCGCGGGAAAGGCCCAATACCAAAGATCAAAAATGGATCAAGGATGAGATTGATAACCGCGCCGGCAACCATGGTGATCCCTGGCAGACGCGCATCCCCCAGCGCCCTGAGCAGATTGCCCGCCACCATGGGGGCAACAATAAAGGCCGAGCCAATAAAGGCGATGTGCATATAGGCCCGTATATCAGGCATCAGTTCCGGCGGGGCGCGCAGGAGGCGAAATAGCGGATCAACACTAAGAACACCAACCACAGATACCGTTGCCACAATCAGCACCGCCAGCAGCAGCGCATCGGTAACCAGCCGTGCCATATGATCCCGGTTACCCTCACCGGCGGCCCGCGAAACCACCGAACTGGCCCCGATACCCAGGCCAATGGAAAGGCTTTGCAAGGCAAACAATACCGGCACACAAAAACTGATCGCGGCGAGCGGAATAGTGCCCAGACGGCTAATATACCAGGTATCAACCACGGCCGCAGACATCACCGCGACAATACCAATGGTCATGGGAATACCCAGACGCAATAAATGGCCCATGACCGGCCCCTGGGTCAGGTCACGTTTTTTGCGGGCGTGGGCTTGCTTGTCTTCAGTATTCATCAATGTCAGGGCCGGGCTTAAAATACATGGCTGATTGTGTGCATGCCTTTAGGCCCAGCCGGGGCCAAGCGCCAGCCCCAAACCTGCATGATGACCTCACAATTGCGTTTGCAACACGTCTGGAAGTGCCTCAATAAGATCCCCCGCCACAAGACCGCGCCCGCAAACAACCCCCGCCGCTCCGTGCAACCAGACCCCGCACGCCGCAGCCTCAAACCCCGGTGCACCCTGGGCCAGCAAAGCCCCGATTATGCCCACCAGTACATCGCCAGAGCCAGCCGTTGCCAGCCAGCGCGACGCATTGGTATTGACAATTAAGCGCCCATCCGGGGCGGCAATCACGCTATCCGGGCCTTTGAGTACCAGCACACATTTGGCACGGGCAGAAGCCGCACGCACGCGCTCTATCTTGCTTGACGAGCGATCAGCCAGATCAGGAAACAAACGGGCAAACTCGCCCTCATGCGGGGTCAGTACACAGGCCTCATCCAGTTGTGCAAACAACAGTTCTGGCGCATCCGCAAACGCACTAAGGCCGTCGGCATCCAGGGTCAGTGCTATGCCCGCGCTACGCAACGCTCCCACATCTTCACGCATGGCCTTGTCTACCCCACCTGCCGGGCCAATAACCGCAGCACCGACACGCATTTTGCGTAAATAAGGGCCGAGCGCATGGCCCGCCTGGCGGCTGGTAATCATCACTTCGGTTTCGTGAAAAGCACAAACGCGGGCGGCCTCTTCCTCGGCCAGAAGGGTCACCAGACCGGCACCAGCACGTAATCCTGCACGTGCCGCCAGCCGCGCCGCACCAGTGCCAAGTGCTGGGCCGCAACGTACCAGCAAATGCCCGCGTGAGTGCTTGTGCGCCATAATCGATGGCATTGGCGGCATATCCGGCCATAGGGATGGATGGTTTTCAAATATATGCGGGCGTATTTCATCCAGCACCATGTTTGGAATACCAATATCGGCGACGGTAATTTTACCGCACGCCTCGCGCGCCGGTTCCAGTACATGGGCGGGTTTTTTACGAAAGAATGTTACGGTTTCACTGGCACAAATATGCGGCCCGGATAATGCACCATTATCCCCATAAATACCCGATGGCAGATCGGCACTAATGACAGTGGCACTGGACGCATTGATCGCCGCAACCAGCGCCGCCGCCTCGCCGTCCAGCGCCCTTGATAGCCCTGCCCCAAACAAGGCATCAATGAGTATGCCGTCCTTTTGTATGGCATCAGGGTTTGCCGCTTCTACATCCCCACCCCAATCCACAAACGCCCGTTTTGCATCGCCCTTTACTCTTGCCATATCTCCAAAACTGAATACAGCAACATCACGCCCCGCATCGCGCAGCACAGACGCCGCCACATAACCATCACCGCCATTGGCGCCGGGGCCGCATAAAACCTGTATGTGTGTGCAATTTTTCGCGGCCATGGCCGCCTGTGCCAGTGCCGCCCCGGCACGACGCATCAGGCTGTAGCTCTCGCACCCGGCCTCTGCCGCCAGCCGGTCAGCTTCATAGGCCTGCGATACGGTCAGGATTTCAGTCATGTATTTTCCTTTGCGTAACTTTTCAGCAATCATTGCCTAAAATTTAGGCAATACACTCAAATCATCTCTACTGAGCATAGCGCACTTGCCAAACCCGTGCGAGAGGACAAAAAGTCTTCAAACAAATCTTGGGCATAGATAGCCCGGAGAACATCATGAAAAAAATTGAAGCCATCATCAAGCCCTTCAAACTGGACGATGTGAAAGAAGCCTTGCATGACGTTGGCGTGCAAGGACTAACGGTCATCGAAGCCAAGGGCTTTGGGCGCCAGAAAGGCCATACAGAGCTTTATCGCGGTGCTGAATATGTTGTTGATTTTCTGCCCAAGCTGAAGGTTGAGGTAGTGGTCACCGAGGCACAGACCGAGGCCGTTATTGAAGCCATAGAAACAGCAGCGCGCACCGGACGCATTGGCGATGGCAAAATATTCGTAAGCAATGTGGAACAGGCGGTGCGAATTCGCACTGGCGAGCGCGACGACAACGCCCTTTGAAGGCACCATATATCGTAGAGGACAAAACAATGGCTGATAAACTACTTAAAAAAATCAAGGATGAAGGCATAAATTATGTTGATTTACGCTTTACCGATCCGCGCGGGAAAATGCACCATGTCACCTTTGACAGTTCCATGGTGGATGATGATTTCTTTGAGGATGGTGCCATGTTTGATGGCTCATCCATCAATGGCTGGAAGGCCATAAATGATTCTGACATGGTGCTGATGCCCGATGTGAGCACAGCCAAAATTGACCCGTTTTTTCAGGACGAAACCCTGACCATTATGTGCGACATACTGGAGCCGGGCACCATGGCCCCTTATGGTCGCGATCCGCGATCTTCGGCCAAAAAGGCTGAGCATTATCTGCAAGCCTCCGGCGCGGGCGATACCGCCTATTTTGGCCCCGAAGCCGAGTTTTTTATTTTTGATGATGTACGATGGAGCACCCAGGCCCATAAAACCGGCTATGGGTTTGATAGCTCTGAACTGCCAGCCAACAGCGACACCAGGTATGAGTATGGCAATATGGGTCATAGACCCGGCCCAGGCGGCGGGTATTTTCCGGTGCCGCCCATTGATTCGGCGCAAGACATGCGCACAGAAATGCTTTCCGTGATGACCAAACTGGGGCTGAACCCTGAAAAGCACCATCATGAGGTTGCCCCGGCGCAGCACGAACTGGGGATGAAATTCTCAACCCTGGTGGAGATGGCTGACCATTTGCAGCTCTACAAATATGTGGTGCAAAATGTTGCCGCCGCCTATGGCAAAACGGCCACCTTCATGCCCAAACCCTATTATGGCGATAATGGTTCAGGCATGCATGTCCACCAGTCGATCTGGAAAGGCGGAAAGCCGGTTTTTGCCGGTGACCGCTATGCGGATTTGTCACAATCCTGTCTTTATTATATTGGCGGCATTATCAAACACGCCCGGGCAATCAATGCCTTTGCCAATGCCGCGACCAACTCCTATAAACGCCTGGTGCCTGGCTTTGAAGCGCCGGTTTTGCTGGCCTATTCGGCGCGCAATCGCTCGGCCTCGATCCGTATTCCCTATTCCGCCTCCCCCAATGGCAAGCGGCTTGAAACCCGCTTTCCTGATGCTGCCGGCAATCCATATCTGACCTTTGCTGCGCTGCTTATGGCCGGGCTGGACGGGATCGAGAACAAGATTGACCCGGGCGATGCCATGGACAAGGATTTATACGACCTGCCCCCGGCAGAGTTGCAAAACGTGCCCCATGTCTGCGCTTCTTTACGCGAGGCACTGGATGCGCTGAATGCTGACCATGATTTCCTGCTCAAGGGCGATGTGATGAGCAAGGATCAGATCAACGCCTATATTGACCTCAAGATGGAAGAAGTCACCCGGCTGGATATGCATCCACACCCGGTTGAATTTGATATGTATTACGCCAGTTAAACCAGAGAGCGGCAAAATCGCTGGATCAATCTGATTGTATAGTGCTGGCAACAATTTCGCGAACGCGGCGGCGCAGCCAGATATGGCCATCGTCAGCCTCATTGCGCTTGTGCCAGATCATGCAATATGGTTGATCATCAAGCTTGACTGGCACCTCCAAAATTTGCAAGTCGAGTGTTTTTGCAAAATGCTGTGCAAACAGGCGCGGTGCAAATCCAATAAGATCAGTTGTTGCCACAAGCGTCGGCATTGAACTTAACCGGTTTACGACGCATATATTGCGTTTATTGAATCGCCTTGACACAACTATTTTTTCAAGATTTGCAATTATGCCGGGGCGTAATGCCAGAGCGATATGCCCCTCCTGCTGCAGTGCCTTAACGCTGATTTTCCCGTGAATTCGAGGATGATCTTTTCGTGCAAGCACGACCAGATCTACCGGGCATAATGGCTCGCAATTCAAACCCGGAACATGAGAGGGGAAAGGGAAAATAGCCAGATCAGTGTTTTCTGACACCAGTGAGTCTTCAATATCCAGTATTTGTGGCGGTTGTAGTTCCAGCGAAATCGGGCCATCACCAATCAGCCTTAACAAGTCTGGCAAAATCATGATTTCGATCGGGTCGGCAAAAATCAGACGAAAATTACGCCGTGTTGTTTTTGGGTTAAAAGGCTGAACTGGCTCTACACTTTTGCGTATTATCTGCAATGCTTCACTGACCGGCCCAATCATTCTTTTGGCACGCGGGGTTGGCGCAACACCTTGCCCGGAACGTGTAAAAAGCGGATCACCAAGCTGTTTTCTCAGCCGAGCAAGGGCATTGGAAACTGTAGGTTGACTGCGACCCAACTTTTGCGCCGCATGTGAAATATTGCAGGTATTATAAATTGCCTCAAAGACAAGAAGCAGATTTATATCTGGAAGATTATTATTCAAAATATGAATGGCCTCTATTTCTATTATTTGGCTTTTTTAATGGTGTTGTTCATGTTCAACTGAGCACCGGGGACTAGAAATGGAGGATGCCTTGGTTAAGGTCTGCCCACAAGCCAGGGTATAGTATGTATGAGCATTATTTCGCTGTTAATTTGCAAAATAAATCCACAAAATCGACGCAAGGGGCATAGTGGCACGCTACCTCTTTGCATGCAATTGCTGGCCCTGCCGATAATACTGGTTCTGATTGCTACTCAGGTAAATGCGGCCATTCCATCAACGCCGGATTTGTCAAATGCCTCGGATACAGGTGTTTCAAATACCGATAATATTACCCGGAATGCAACGCCGACATTTACCGGCACAGCCAGCGCCAATTTGAAAGTCACCATTAGCTCTGACATTAGCGGTAAACTGGGCAGTACAACCGCCGATGGTGCAGGCGTATGGGCCTTTACCCCTACGAAAAACATGCGCTCGGTAACGCACCAGATTACGGCTACAGAAACGGATAATGCGGGCGTTGTAAGTGCACCATCGCCAGCACTTGCCGTCACCATAGATTTTAGCTCAGCCGCCATTTTTCCCGCCGCTATTGATCTTTCCATTTTTCCTGCGGATCAGGGATTTACACTCAATGGAGTGGCCGCCGATGATCGTTCTGGAGCATCCGTTAGTGATGTCGGTGATTTCAATAATGATGGTATTGATGATTTTTTAATTGGCGCCGCTTCATTTTTTGGATCCAACAATCCCAGCCAGGCTTATGTGGTGTTTGGTACGGATGCGGGGTTCCCGCAAACGCTTGAACTATCAAGTCTGAATGGGGTTAATGGCGTTAAGCTGGTGGGTGGCGCCGGTGCCGAAAACACAGGGTTTTCAGTACACCGGGCAGGAGATTTTAATGACGATGGTATTGATGATGTCATTATTGGTGCGCTTAGAGCCACCCCGGCGGTGGGTCGTACGGCGGCCGGGCAGGCCTTCGTCGTCTTTGGTTCAAATGCCGCGTTTGGCCCAACGCTTGATCTACAGGCGCTTAATGGCACAAATGGCATTATTCTGAACGGGGTCACGGCCAATGATAATGCCGGACTTGTGGTCAGCGGTGCTGGCGATATTAACAATGATGGCATTGATGACGTTATTATTGGCGCACCCAATGCCGATGTGAATGGCAATGTAAACTCTGGCCAGGTTTATACAGTATTTGGCGCCAATGCCGGTTTGACCTCACCGATTGAATTATCGTCACTGGACGGTACCAATGGATTTACTTTTTCCGGAACGCCGTTGCAAAACCAGATTGGCGATTTCGTCAGTGCCCTTGGTGATTTTAATGATGACGGAATTGATGACCTAGGCATTGGTTCGCCAGCTACCGGAGCAAATGGCGAGGTTTATATTCTTTATGGATCGGGCACACCTTTTGCTGCCGCACTTAATTCCGCAAGCCTGGATGGCACCAACGGCTTTATCATTACCGACGATGGGTCAGGCAACAATCCCATTGGCCGTACGATAGATGGTGCCGGTGATTTTAACCATGACGGCGTTACAGACATTATCCTTGGTGCCAACGGATTTTTCCAGCCAAGAGTTTATTATGTAATATATGGAACAACCACCCCCTTCACCAATCCGTTCAGTCTGGTTGGCATTGATGGCACTAATGGCGTCACCATGAGCGGTTCAGACAGTCATGATCAGAACCTCCTGCCCAGTTCCGGTGCGGGCGATGTAAACGGTGACGCTATTGACGATGTAATTCTGGCGCGAGCAGACTCAACCGGTGGTCAAGCTCAAGTCGTATTTGGCAGGGCTGGCGGGCCACCTTCGCCAATAGACTTAACAGCCCTTGATGGCACCAATGGCTTTATCCTTAATACAGTGCCGACAACAAACTTTGGCGGTCTTTCCTCGGTCAGTGCTGCCGGTGACGTTAATAATGACGGCATTGGGGATGCAATTATCGGTGCGCCTATTGCCAACCCGAACAGCATCAACGCAGCCGGTCAAACCCATGTCGTTTTTGGCAAATTCACTTCGCCCAAGCCAGGCATTACCTCGATCACACGTCAGACGCCCACGACTACAAACCTTGCCGCAGGTACCACCAGTGCGGTCTTTCGCGTTACATTTTCGGAAAACCTGGCCGGTACATTGGTCGATGCCACAGACTTTGCCCTGGCGGCGGGTGGAACTACCGGCACTGTATCTGCCGTTACACAGGTCTCGGCCAGCGTTTATGATGTTACCGTAAATAGCCTGGCCGATGCTGGCACGCTTGATCTTGACATTGCTGTCGGCCACAACCTGCAGGATCCGGCTGGTAATTTTTTGATGGACACCAATCCTGGCAGTGAAGAGAGTTACTTTTTACTCGCCGGGCCGACGACGCTGTTTTCCTCGGTACTGCCCTCGGCCCGGTCTGGCTCATTTGGCGGTGTACCGGATGCCCCGGATATTAGCAGACCTGCCGCCATTGGTGACCCGATCACCGTGTTTGCTTCGGTTATCAATGCGGGCACCAATCCGGGACAAAACTGTCGTGTCAGTATTCCGCCAAGCGCCCCGGTCAGTTTAAGTTATCAGCTCACCGACGCCGGGAATGTCCCGGTCGGGCCAGCAGACGCAGTATTTGATCTGGCCGCCGGGCAGACACGTTCATTCATTCTGGCGTTTACACCCACCAGAACCAGTCCTGGTGAGGATGTGTTTCCGAACTTTGTTTGTGATAACGCCAATGTCGATGCCATACCCGGAGTCAATACAGTATTTTTGACCATTGGGAGTGTGGAAGGGCCGGATATTCTGTCCATCGGCGCAACCCCGTCAGCCGACGGGATTATCACTGTACCCTCTGGCAGTGCCGGTTTCATGACCGCTTCGGCCATTAACATCGGGGCTGGTGATGCCGTCGGCTCTGCGGATGCTGCGGTGATCGTTTCAGCAGATACCGGCGCGGCGGCTTTGTCACTGCTGATACAGTTTTGTGAAACCAATGCTGCTTCGGTTTGCATCACCACGCTGGGTACTGATCCGGTCAGCACCGTTATTGGTGATAGCCCCGGTTTCTTTGCCGTATTTGTTACCGACCAGACAAGCGGTGCTGGCATATCGCTTGATCCAGCCAATGCCCGGGTGTTCCTGCGTTTTAAGAATGCCGCAGGTACAAACCTGTCGGTAACCAGTGCTGCGATAACAGTTCCGGCGCCCGCCGATGCACCCACAATAGCCAGCACTTTACCCAATGGCGGGTGATGGTGCGCAAATTGTGGCAAAATTGTGCCTGAAAATAACCGCTTATACCCAATGGACGGCGGCTTTTTGATCGGCTAAGACATCCGTATTGCGTGATCGGGACAGGTCGCGGCCCTTTTGTGTATGGAATTGGTACTTATGCTGCGTAAAACCCTTCTTGCTAGTGCTGCCCTTCCTCTTCTTGGTTTTGCCAGTATGGCCTATGCCCAGGTCGAGGTTACAGACGAACGCACCGCTCCGATCACCACCGGCACCATCAATGACGGCAATCCCGGGGACATCATTATCCGTTCTGGTGGTTCGGTGCTGGTTGGTACCGGTGTTGCGGTTACGATCGACACAAACAACACCGTTACCAATGAAGGCACAATCGGATCGGTTGATGCCGACAATACCACGGGCGTACTCATCACCGGCGGTACCACTGGCGGCTTTATCAATACCGGCATTATTGACCTTACCGAAGATCATACCCTCGCTGATGATGATGAAGACGGTGATCTGGATGGCCCG
This sequence comes from Robiginitomaculum sp., assembly GCA_021776565.1. Taxonomy (GTDB): domain Bacteria; phylum Pseudomonadota; class Alphaproteobacteria; order Caulobacterales; family Maricaulaceae; genus Robiginitomaculum_B. Next base: position 12,581 of record JAJFFQ010000007.1, read on the forward strand.
GTGGCCATTGGTACCGGACGAACCGGCATACTGATTGAAGGCCCGTCTGCCTTTACTGGCGATATAACCAATGAACTGGGCGCGCGCATTACCGTTGAAGGTAACAATTCTGCCGGTGTTCGTATCTTGAGTGGCCTGGATGGTAATTTTACCAATTCCGGCAACATATCCCTGCTCGGCACCAATGGCTATGGTCTGCAAATTGCCAGTACCGTCAATGGCAACATTACCAATGCCGGCTCCATCGTTGTCAACGGCGAAAACAGTGTTGGCCTTGGTATTGAGGCACAGGTCAATGGCACCGTAACCAATACCGGCCAGATTTCAGTATCAGGATTTCGCGAAAGTATTCGTCGTAATTCACTGGAACAACGTGCCTTGCTGGATGACGATGATCTGATCCAGGGTGGGTCTGCCGTCTCAATAGGGGCAAGCATTACCGGTGGCTTCGTTAATGGTGCGCAACTGGACGATCTAGGCAACACACTGCGTACGGGTGAGCTGTTTTCACAAGGTTCAGCGCCTGCCGTGCTGGTCGCTGCGGGCCTTGACGGGCAAGCCGACGGTGATGTTGTGCTGGGGCTAATCGGTACTGCCGAAGATGGACTGGATTTTGGCTTTTTTAATGTTGGTACAATTACAGCCGCAGGCCTGAATGACGGGTTTGCCTCATCGGCTGTGCGGGTGCAGGGCGCAGAAGTTGGTGGCGTGATGCGCCGGGCTATTATTGAAAATGGCCTGTTCAACGGCGGCACAATTCTGGCAAGTGCATTTGAAGCTACAGCCCGTAGTTTGTGGATTGGTGATGGCGGATTTGTTGATACCGTTCGCAATACCGGGCGTGTGCGCAGCTCTGTGATTTCGCAATCGGGGGAACAGTCGATCGCCATTGCGGTAGATGTTGGCGGCGAGGTCAATTCCATATCCAACACCAATGTTATCGAAGCTACGTTCACCGGAAGCGGTACGGGCGCACAGGCAATTGCGATTTATGACGCCTCAGGCACACTGGATTTGATTGAAAATCAGGGACTCATCAGTGCGGTATTCAATGAGGTTCTACCAGAGGGCGAAGAGGCAGACCCCAATGACTTAACCCGCCGCACAGTCGCGATAGATGCGTCGGCCAATACAGATGGCGTAACGGTACGCCAATCAACCGATCCAGACATCGGAGGTACGCCCCGCATTGTTGGTGACATTCTCCTGGGCAGTGGCGACGATGTGGTTGAGCTGAACTCCGGCATCGTTACTGGGGACATCGTTTTTGGCGATGGGGCTGATCTTCTGACCGTTGATGGCGGCGCAGAACTGACCGGTGCAATTTCTGACTCTGATGGACTGTTAACCCTGGATGTCCGCGATGGGTTGCTGGCCCTGGGTTCTGGCACCAATCTGTCCCTGACAGATGCTACTTTTGGCGCGAACAGCCGTCTTCAAATGACATTGGCAGACTCGGCCAATGGTATCATTGGCGCCACATTCAATGCTTCTGGCGATGTTGTTTTTCTTGAAGGCGCGGCAATTGCCCCGCTTCTTGATGGCCTGATCGGTGATGGCGGCAGTTTTAATTTTATGCAGGCCAATAGCCTTAGTATTGCCGGAACACTGGACGCACTTCTTGATAGTGACCAACTACCCTTCCTCTACAATGTTAACCTGCGTCAGGGCATTGGTGGCGATACACTTATCCTTGATTTGCAAAGACGCACAGCCAATGAACTGGGGTTTGATGTCAATCAGGCTGCCGCCTATGATGCCTGGTTCAACGCCTTGTCTGCCAGTACCGATGTGGCACTGGAAAGCGGATTTGTACGACTAACCGCAGCGGATGAATTTTACGCCGCATATAACCAGCTGTTACCGGAATTTGGTGCCGCTGCATTGCAGTTTACCCTTGCCAACACCGACGGCACCACAGGCGCAATCGCCACACGCCTGGACAATGTGCGGCGCGGGTATGGCCCGCAAGGTGGCCTGTGGGTACAGGAAATCGGCTATTATATGAGCCGCAATTTAAGTTCCATCACCCAACCCTATAAAGGTTTTGGGCTTGGTCTGGCCATTGGTATGGATCGCCCAATTGGCCCCTTTGAAGCTGTGGGCATCGCGGTTAGCGGGTTTTCCAATGAAATTAAACAACCCGGCGGTTTTGACAAGCCACTGACCTCACGATCTGCCCAAATTGGCATGTATAGTGGGGGCACGTTTGGCGGCCTTAGTTTTGAAAGTAATTCAGCCATCGGGATTACCGATTTCGATTCCGAACGGGAATTGAGATTTGGTGATATTTCACGCACATCTCTTGGCAGCTGGACAGGGCAACATGTCGCCAGCACATCACGTCTGTCTTATGACATCACCTCAGGTAAATGGTTTATACGGCCCAGTGCCGCACTGGATTATCTGTGGTTGCGTGAAAAAAGTTATATCGAAACCGGCGGCGGCACCGGCGTTGATCTTGATGTTAGTCCGCGCACGTCCAAATCCTTGTCCGGCACGGCTTCGCTTACTTTTGGGCGAACATTTGGGCGCACCGCTGGCGCCTGGTGGTCACCGCGTTTGCGTGTGGGTGTGCGTAGCGAGTTTCAGGGCAATGCTGCCGACACGGTGGCCAGGTTTTCCGGTTTCACTGATGAATTTACTCTGACGCCGCAGCAACTACCCGATACTGCGCTTCTTCTCGGATTTTCATTTACCGCTGGTAGCCGCTTTACCTCTTTTGGCCTTGATTATGATGCCGATATTCGCGACGGATTTGTCCGCCATACCGGACGCCTGGTGATTCGTTTTATCTTCTGATTGCCGCGCCAAAGTATTAACGAAATCTAGTATTCTAATCTCATTTGGCTAACACCTTCATCTAATTCATTGATTGCAAACGAGTTTATTATTATCAATAAACTTATTGATGTAACTTGACATGAATTACTACTTATACGAGTGTTGCTTTGCGTCCTAACGTGTCAGGCGCATTGCCCCGGCGGGCCACCCCGTGCTCAATATTCCGGGGAAGAAGGGCTGGTGACACCCCGAGCACCAGCCCTTCATTTTTCCGTATTCATTATTATGCTCTGTTATGGTTATGCGAATCAGCAAAGGCCTGCACGTGGGTAGTGAATATTTTGACCAGTCATAAAAAACCAAATCTGGCAGAAACCAATGCGCTTTTTGGCAAAGCCGATAAAAAAAGTACGCCCACTGCCTATACCGCTGAGGATATTGAGGTTCTCGAAGGGCTGGAGCCAGTGCGCAAACGCCCGGGCATGTATATTGGTGGTACCGGATCGGCCGCTTTGCACCATCTGTTTGCCGAAGTTCTGGATAATGCCATGGACGAGGTCGTGGCCAAATATGCCGACCGGATCGAAGTGACACTCGAAACCGGCAATCTGTTGAGCGTCAGTGATAACGGGCGGGGTATTCCGGTAGACCCGCACCCCAAATTCAAAAACAAATCTGCGCTGGAAGTCATCATGACCACGCTGCATTCTGGCGGCAAGTTCTCTTCCAAGGTTTATCAAACCTCTGGTGGATTGCACGGCGTTGGCGTCTCGGTGGTCAACGCATTATCCGCGCGCCTTGACGTTGAAGTGGCCCGCAACCGCAAGCTCTATGGCCAAAGCTTTTCCCGGGGACTGCCACAAGGCCCATTGAAAGAAATTGGCGCAGCGCCAAACCGGCGCGGCACATTGGTACGGTTTTCGCCCGACCCGGACATATTTGGCGACAAACTTGAGTTTTCACCCAAGCGGGTATTTCGCATGGCCCGCGCCAAGGCCTATTTGCAACGCGGTGTACGCATACGCTGGCGCTGTGATGAGAGCCTTGTTGAAGGCATGGATGTACCGTCTGAGGCAGAATTTCATTTCCCCGGTGGCCTTGGTGATTTTCTAAAAGAGCGTCTGGGTACAAAAACCACCATCATCCCGGAGCCTTTTTTGGGCCGGGTGGAAAAAGATGGCGGCCATGGTTCGGTCGAATGGGCGATTAGCTGGACACCCCAGGGTTTTGGCGAGGCAGACGGCTTTATCTCTTCTTATTGCAACACGGTGCCCACCCTTGAAGGCGGCACCCATGTGGCTGGGCTGCGCGCCGCCCTCACCAAGGGATTAAAAGCCTATGCCGACACCGCCGGCATGGGAAAAAAGGCCGCGCAAATTACCGCCGATGATGTTCTGGGAACCGCCGGTGCCATGGTTTCGGTATTCATCACCGAGCCGGAATTTCAGGGCCAAACCAAGGAAAAGCTGGCCTCGCCCGCCGCGACACGGGCAGTGGAACAGGCAGTGCGCGACCCGTTCGACCATTGGCTGGCCGGCGCCCCCAAGGATGCCAACAAATTGCTGGAATGGGTAATAAGCCGCGCCGAAGATCGCCTGCGCCGCCGCCGCGAAAAGGAGGTCAGCCGCAAAAGTGCCACCCGCAAATTGCGCCTGCCGGGCAAACTGGCCGATTGTTCGCGCACTGGTGCCAAAGACACCGAGATATTTCTGGTCGAAGGCGACAGCGCCGGTGGTTCGGCCAAACAGGCGCGCAATCGCCAGACTCAGGCCATCTTGCCGCTCAAGGGAAAAATTCTCAATGTGGCCAGCAACAGCGCCGAAAAAATAGCCTCTAATCAGGAAATCCGTGACCTGACACAGGCGCTTGGCGTGCAACCCGGCAAAAGCTTTGATCTGGATAATCTGCGCTATGAGCGAGTGATTATCATGACCGATGCCGATGTGGATGGTGACCATATCGCGGCGCTGCTCATCACCTATTTTTATAAAATCATGCCGCAGATTATTACCGCCGGGCGGCTCTATCTGGCGCTACCGCCACTTTACCGCCTCAGCCAGAAAGGAAAAAGCGCCTATGCCCGCGATGATATCCACCGCGACGAGTTGCTGCACACCGAATTTTCCGGGCGCGGCAAGGTCGAGATCAGCCGCTTTAAGGGCTTGGGTGAAATGATGCCGGCGCAACTCAAAGAAACCACCATGGATCCGGCAAAACGCACGTTGGCGCGCATCATCATTGACCAGGATAACCGCCCAACCACCGAAGCCCTCGTCGAGACTCTCATGGGCAAAAAGCCCGAACTACGCTTCGCCTTTATCCAGGAACACGCCAAATTTGTGAACGAGCTGGATGTTTAGGCGGGGCGAACCATGACCAAATCTGTGGGAAGAAAAAATTTCTCTTATCAAAACGCTAACCCTCTCTTTGTGGTCAGCAATTTAGAGACAGCAACAACTTACTATTGTTATGTTTTAGGCTTTGAAAAAAAATGGGCCTGGGGCGTGCCAGAGATTCGGGTTGGAGTCGGGCCGGAAGTTACATCTTCTGGAGGATCATTTGAAATTCACCTTATCAATGATCCAGCAATCGGGCCTTCAGGTACAAGTTTCGTATTTTTTCACGTCGTTGGTGTCGAAGCTCTTTACCAACGATGCCAGGAGCATGGAGCTGACATCTATCTTGAACTTGAAGATCGACCCTGGGGTTTGAAAGACTTTCGGCTTGTCGATCCATTTGGAAATCGAATGGGCTTTGGGGAAGTTATATAGCACGTTTTCTTCTACTAATAATTAGCTCCTAAACCAGTTCCAGCCGTAGCGAGCGGCCAACAGCATGTGCGGCGCGGGCCAGGGTTGCCAGGGTGACATTACCACTAGAGGGATCAAGCAGCCGGTCTAGCTGCGAGCGACTGGTTTTCAGGCGCGCGGCCATGGCGATTTTTGTCATACCTTCGGCCTTCATGGCTTCGGCAAGCTGAAAGGCGATTACGCGCTTGATGGCGTGCTCGGTTGTGTCTTCATATGTTCCTTGCTCTCGCAAAAAACCACCAAACAACTGTCCGGGTTTTCCTGCTTCACTATCGTTATTCATTTCAGGCCTCTCATTCTTTTACTGGCTATGTCCAATTCTCGTGCGGGTGTTTTTTGCGATTTCTTGATGAAGCCGTGCAAAAGCACCATTGCCCCATCATGGACACAGAAGAAAACACGCGAAATTCGCCCACCAGTAAGGTTGCTCCTGATCTCCCAAACGCCTTTATGACCCTTGAGTGAGCGGCATAATGGTATACCCACAGGCCAACCAAACTCTGCCGTGCAAATGTCTTCACCTATGGTTTTACGATCTTCTGCAACCTGCACCAACAACCATTCCCGCACAGGCACACGACCTGAAACGGATTCAAAAAATCGCGCGGGCAGTCGCTTGTGTTCAACCATAAAGACATGTACTATAAATAGTACGTTTTGTCAACGCCCTAGCTTATGTAAACTTTAATACATTATGAGAGACTTACACATGAAAATTCGCCCGGCCCGCGCGCAAGATTTTGAAGCATGGTTGCCTTTATGGAAGGGCTATCAGGATTATTACAAGGCGGATTTATCGCAAACCACTGACGACACCTGGCAACGCCTGATGGCCCCGCCAGCGGATGGGCCTTATTGTTTGCTGGCCGAGGATGTCACGGGCCAGATTATTGGCTTCAGCCATTATGTGTTTCACGGGCACACATGGCGGGCGCAACCAAGCTGCTATCTGATTGATTTATTTGCAGACGCCACACAGCGCGGGCAAGGCATTGGCCGCGCCCTGATCGAGGCAGTTTACGCCCGCGCCGATGCCCATGGAGCAGGTCAGGTCTATTGGCTCACAGAAGATTTTAACAAGGCCGGACGCAGACTTTACGACAAGGTCGGCACACTAACGCCGTTTATTAAATACCAAAGGTGAGACCTATATTAGCCGTGGTTGCGCAGACCATTTGATCTCATGCTCCAGCAGGAATTTCTTGACCTCTAACCCACCGCCAAACCCGGTCAGCGAATTGTCGGCACCGATCACCCGATGACAGGGAACAACAATGGGTAGCGGGTTGGCACCATTCGCCGCGCCCACCGCACGAACAGCCTTTGGTCTGCCAATGCGCGCCGCCAGTTCACCATAGGAAATTGTCTCGCCAATGGGTATGTCGCACAGGCCCGCCCACACTTCATTCTGGAAAATGGTGCCGGCAAAACGCAAGGGCAAATCAAATACCTTTAGCTCACCGGCAAAATAGGCGCCGAGTTGTTCAAACGTATTGGTAAAACCCGCTTCATCCCGACGCCAGTCTCCCAGGGGTTGTTTTTGGTATCGGTCATTTGGAAAGCTTATGAGGTGTAAGGCCTCCGCGTCGCCAGCAACCAGAAGCCGCCCAACCGGGCTGTCATAATACCCGTAAGATATGGTTGAGCCTGAGTTGTTTTTCATGCAACACCCTTTCTTCTGGCAAGGTTATACGGCCATTTCCATCTTGCAAGAGCAACCACAGATAACCATGTATCGCTGACGCCATGAAAGAACCACTATGCCGCCCCCTCCCCTTAAGGATCGCCTGACGCACATAACGCCGCATTTTGCCATTGCACCGCAATTGATGATCGCGGATATGATCGCGGCAAAACAGGCCGGGTTCAAAATGATCCTCAACGCCCGCCCCGATGGCGAGGAGGACGAGGGCGAACAACCCTTAAGCGCCGCCCTGAAAGCCGCCAGTGCCGAGGCCGGGCTGGCTTATGCTTACGTGCCTGTTCTTAATGGTGCTGCCTTTTCCCATAATGCCCTGATTGCCGCCGGCGAAGCCATGACAGACAATCGCGGCCCGGTGCTGGGGTTTTGCCTGACCGGCATGCGCTCATTGCGGCTTTGGGCGCTGGCCAGCGCCCTGTATGGCATCACCAAACCGGATGCGTTGATCCTGGCGGCGACCAATGCCGGAAACTCACTGGAAAATTTCCGCGAGCATCTGGAGCGTCTGGCGCGCAATGAAGCGCCGCTTTATGTGGCCGATACTGCCGCCATGATGATTTAAGGTTCTGTTTTGGTTTCTTGAGCCACAAGGCGAGCAAAATGGAAACGCCACGGGGATAAGTGTGCGCTGTTGCCGTTTTTTATGGGTATCTTGCCGCCATATTTCGCCCTTCGACAAGCTCAGGATGAGGTGCCTATATCCAACCTCATCCTGAGCTTGTCGAAGAAGAGGTGCATAGTGTAGCGAAGCCTCGAAAGATGGGGCGTTAAGACGAACACAACCTTCATCCTGAGGGATTGTGCTTGCGCAATCGTCTCGAAGGATGGGTGCCTCCACAGATATTCATCATGTCAAACAGCCGTGCAGGATAGCAAATTACCGCCCGACACCCCATCAGTATGCACGTGTTTTTCACGCCGGGATAAGTAATTTTTAGTCTGCTATCGCGGTGCTGGCGCCCGCTATATGAGCACGTGATTTCCAAGGGTCACCAAGGGGCGCTTGAGGAGAACATGACGTACAGCCGAGGGGCTTTTGGGGTGACCCTAGTGATGATACTCATTGTCCCTTGACCATGCCCTTTGTGTGGCCCCTCCGGTCTTCTCCAAAGGGCGATGAGGGTTGGTTTTTCTCCCTCGCCTGAGGGAGAGGGTTGGGGTGAGGGGCCTGGAATTGGAAACCGTATTAAGTGTATTTAGTAAACTGTGACCGTAACACCAATGCAAAAACTGGCACGGTTTCGGTTATAAGTGAAAGAGCAAGTAGTAGAATAAAAACCAGAATTAAACTTTGCCAATTTAACGAGAGTGGTAAATGTATATGAGAAAAAGAAAAAATTATAACTGGATATCAACATTTATCCTTGCTGTGGTTTTGCCATGGCCAACTTTGTTAATTTTTCTATTCACACCTTATAATATTATTGTGAGAATTGTTGTTGCATTTATTTTCTGTGCCGCAGGTATATATTTCACTGTCAGACTTGACAATTATCTGGGAAAAAGGCGCAACGACAAAGACATTGGTTCACCACAGTGATGGCACGCTCACCGATCAGTATCTGTACAGCCCTTACGGGGTCGAGGAACCCCTTGCCGGGTCAGGCAATATGTATCGGTACACAGGGCGGTATTATGACGGCGAGACGGGATTATACTATTACCGCAGCCGGTATTACAGCGCCGGCGGCATAGCCGGTGGTGGCCGGTTCCTGCAGCCGGACAGTATTTTGTACGATGGCGGGCTTAATTTATACGGCTATGTTGGCGGCAATCCCATTAACAATGTGGACCCGAGTGGGAATTGCTTTCAGTATTGTATTGGCTTAGGCAAAGCTCTGGATCGTTTCGCACAGAATTTGATATACTCACCAAGGGTTTTTTATGCCAATGTAGATATTCAGGCCACAATAATATTTGGCCTTTCTGTTGATTTGTCTGCAGGAGTTTCAGTGGAGAGAACTTTTGGACAAATATCCGGTGTACAACTTTTTGGCAGCCATAGCGCTTTGCCAAATGCAACGTTGGGTGGTGAATACCTTGGTAAAGGGTATCATGGGGCTGCGGGCCTTAATGTTGGGTTCTCCAATGGTTCTTTTGAGAATTTTAGAGGGTTGGTTGATGCAACATCATTTGATGCCGGCCCCGGAGGTGCCTCTGTGTTTTCACCGAACATTGAAGCTTCGAGTGGGGTTTTTGGTGATTTTATTAACCAAGTGACAGATGCATTTTCCAATGTGCCTGGTGCCGGTGCAGAGGTTGGCGTCGGAGAAGGTTTGGTAATACTCCCGTATTTTAAGGGTATTGATAAGTAGAATTTTCTCGTAATCAGGATTGAGGAGATTCATCCATGAAGAAGTCACGATATTCGGACAGCCAGATCATCGGCATTTTGAGGCAAGCAGAGGCGGGCACGCC
>JAJFFQ010000061.1 GCA_021776565.1 Robiginitomaculum sp.
ACCCCCGTCGCAACCAGGTCAACAATACGAAGTCGTAAATCTCGAGATAAAGCCATGAAAATTCCTCCTGATTCCTTGAATCAGAAGAAGATCGCTTCGTAAACCTGTTTTTGACTCTAAACTGGCCGGAAGTGCTCTAGCAAGCGCAACGGGACATTATACACCGGTGTTACCAATGATCTCATACGGCGCGTCTATGAGCACCGTGAAAAGCTGGCTGAGGGATTTACCAAGAAACACGGTGTTTCCATGCTGGTATGGCATGAGGAGTTTTCAGATATTGAACTGGCTATAAGGTGTGAAAAGCGTATCAAGAAATATCCTCGCAAATGGAAACTCAGTTTAATAGAGAAAACTAATCCGGATTGGCATGATCTCTGGGATGAGATTGCTGGACAAGGGTAAAACTGGATTACCCGGATAAACCGGGTAATGACAGGTTGAGGTGGTTTTCAAGTTTCCCTCATATTGTCATTGCCGGGCTTGTCCCGGTAATCCAGAGATGGCTTTTGTTTATATGATCCCCAGTTTACTCTTCCCAGGTGCCTACAGAATTTATGGTTGTTACCGTGCCGGAAAAACTGGTCTTGAAGCTCAGATGTGTTACGTCAATAGTTTTGCATTTTCCTTTGTCTATTTCCATGGGCGTTATGGCGCTACTTTGAAGACGCCAGTCAAGTTTTCCTGCAACTTCTGATTCATTGCAAATTTCAAGCTTGATAATGCCATTTGAGCTATACAAAATACCGTTATTGCCAGAAGAATTGCCCACAACTGGAAATGTAATCTGGCGATTTTTATTTTCAGGATGGCCGAGTTCGTACTGTGAGAATGTCCAAAATGCGACATCTATATCTTTTGTATCTTCGCCGGGACGTTTAATTCCAAATTGTGTATTGATCTGACTTGTGCATGACTGCGCAGGTAGACTGAATTTACTGGAACTATCGCTCCAAAAAACAATAACGGGTACTGTTGACCTGTTGCAGATCACACCCAGTTGGCTGGCACTGGTGTCACTGGACCAAAGGCCATAATTATCTTTCCCGAATTTATTTTCCTTTGATACATCAAGATAGGAGCAGCCATTGCGGCGATGTTGTATAACGCAGTCTGGTTGAATTGGATGGCCGTTGCTATCTGTTACGCCAACTTTAATTGCGGGATCGGGATTGGCATTGAATAGCATGACTTCATGTGTTCTGTTTTTCTCAATCATGATCTTTTGCCACCCATAACCGACACCAATTATGTGCAGGGCACGGCGCCCTAATATGTTATCCTTGTTATCTGCTTCTATTATTGAGGTAACAAAATGTGGTCGATGAGGCCATCTGTTTATCCGCCCGATATTGGCATTTGTTGCCTCATAGCCATCAATGGAAATCGCCAGTTTGGTGTCTTGTGTTGGATGGCGCAACAGACCCATAACACGTTTGCCTTCTGCATCATAAACAATGTCCCATTTCCTCGTATTTTTGCCTGCTGTGCTTATGCAATAATACTCACCGTTAATTGTTTGCCATTCAATATACTTGCTGATCGCTTTGCCAGCGGCGTCTTTTATTATGACTCCGTTCAGGCTTCTGGCCACCATTGATCTGGTCGTATCCGCTGCAACAATTGGATGGACATCAGTTTTACAAACGGAGTCCAGTTTTGTTACCGCTTCACCCGGATATAGTATGGCCCGATCCTGGTCGTCAGAATTGCCTCCCAAAAGCAATGCTGTCAAAAAAAGATACAATAAATACATAATAATCTCGCCGTTTCAAATAAATGAGAAGTGAATTATTAAACGTAAAGTAAATGTTACCGCATTGCTGGCTGGCTTGCAAATTTCAGAAATATAAATTTCCCAACAAATTTTGTACTTCGGTCAAGTGCAATGTTTGTTGCGCTGCATCATCTGGCGATTCAGTCCTGCTTATTATTAAACTGGATTACCCGAATAAATCGGGTAATGACATGCTTATAGCTCATATTGTCATTACCGGGCCTGTTCCGGTAATCCAGAGCGGTGTTACCATAAAACTGGATCACTCGGATAAACCGGGTACTATCAGATTGCGGTAACAAAACCAAATCGCACGTCACACCAAAAAGGTGTATGTTACCGCTTGCGTAAATTAGAATGTTCTAATACACTAAACGTAAATGAGGCGTATTGCCGAAAAGGCCACGCGAAAAGCGGGCCATCCGAGGGAGACATGCCGCATGGCTGAGAAGCTGCTTATCATTATGGCCAATTCTGATCCGCGCAATGGTGAGGAACTGGGCGCACCGATTTTTCAGGCCACTGTGGCAGCGGCCATGGAATATGATGTTGAAGTGATCTGCACCGCCACGTCGGGTATTTTGATGAAAAAAGGTGAGGCGGAAAAACTGGTAGTCAAGGAGGGGTCTCCCAAGAGCGTTTATGATTTTATCAAGGATGCCCACGGTGCCGGGGTAAAGTTCTTTTGCTGTTCGCCAAATCTCGATCTTTTTGACATGACCACAGACGATTTAATCCCTGAATGTGAAGGTATTGTCGGGGGTGCCTACCTCATTGAAGAGGTAATGGAAGAGGATATCAGGGTTCTGACCTATTAACCGGAAAGCCAGAGAAAAATGTCTCATTCAGCCAATTCCCGTGTTCAAAAACATATCGGTGATCCGTTTTCCGATGAACCGGCGATCCCGCAGGAAAAACTTGAAGAAATTTTTGCTGACATACAGTCTGATTTGCGTTTCGACCATGAGCTTAATGGCTGCCTGAATTGCGGCATTTGCACCGCCACATGCCCCGCCGCCCACTATTATGACTTTTCCCCGCGCGAGATTGTCCAGCTTTTATGGACTGAAAATCTTGATGGTATTTACGATGCCATGCAGGAAAAAATCTGGGCCTGCGCCCAATGCTACACCTGTGCGGCGCGCTGTCCGTTTGGAAATTCGCCCGGCGGTCTGATTATGCTGATGCGTGAGACGGCCATCAAGCATGGTATGCAAAGCGCCAAGAACGTATTGCGCCCGTTCAGTCGCGTGATGTTAAAATTGATTTCCACCGGCAATCAGCTTTCGCCAGACATGATAAACCCGGAACACTTTGCCGATTGGGGGCCAAACATTTCCAAGGTGGATGCGCCCTTGAAACTGCTGCGCAAGGCTATCCCCATGCCAACGCTGAACACCACTGAAACCGCGTGGGAAGTGAATTTGAAAACCTCGGTGGAACTTTACACCATCTGGGAAGAAACCGGGGTTCTGGATCAACTTGAAACCATAGATGAAAACCTGTTCGACGTGATTTTGGACATTATGGACGAGAAGCGTGAGGACTGGGACGACTGGAAAGACGAGCAGGATGACGAGTGACCGTTACCCAAGACAAGGAGACCAATATGGCCACCAAAGACAAAAATGAAGGTGAACGCTTTACCGGGCATGGCTCCGAATGGCGCGATTCTGATCTGAGCCAGGAAGATGCACTGGTTGCCACGGCGTGGATTGAGCAAAAAATCGACAAGCGATCCATGTTGACCAATAAAGACCGCGTCCACGACATTCGTGATGTCATGTGGGAATTGGAAAAAGACGGTGAGATCGTGGTTCACCGGGTGACCGACGAACATGAACCGGTGATGGCCAAGACGCTCTATGGCTGGGACAAGAAAATCCCTACAAACCAGCTTTGGCACCATAAATCCTGTGGTCAATGCGGCAATATCCCTGGCTACCCGGCGTCTCTGTTGTGGCTGATGAACATGATGGATATCCGCTATCTGGACGAGACCGATCAGACCTCATGCACGGCATGGAATTATCATGGATCGGGCATTGGTAATATCGAAAGCCTGGCCGCCGTATTCCTGCGTAATTTCCATCAGGCCTATGTTTCGGCCAAGGCCGAAGGCAAGCCAGAGGGATATTATTACCCACTGGTTCATTGCGGAACATCGTTTGGCAATTACAAGGAGGTGCGCGAGTATTTGTTGCTCTCTGCGGAACTGCGTGACCGGGTGAAGAAAATTCTGGGCAAGCTTGACCGTCTGGTTGATGGCAAATTGTTGATCCCCGAGGAGGTCGTGCATTATTCTGAATGGACGCACGTTATGCGTCATCGCATTAAAGAACATCAGGTGATTGATTGCTCAAACATTCGCGCCACCATCCATCCGGCCTGTCATGTATATAAAATGGTGCCGCAAGATGTGATTTATGATGATGATGTACTGGATGGAAACCGGGTGGCGGTGTCCACTGGTATCATTGAGGTCATGGGTGCGCAGGTCATCGACTATTCCACCTGGTATGACTGCTGCGGTTTTGGGTTTCGCCATATCATTTCCGAGCGAGAATTTACCCGCTCGTTCGCCATAGATCGCAAGATCAAGGTCGCCGTTGAGGAAGCAAGTTCAGATGTGATGATCGGCCATGACACGGGCTGCATCACTACGTTGGACAAGAACCAGTGGATTGGTCAGGCTGAGGGTAAAAACTATGACTTGCCGGTGATTGCCGATGTACAATTTTCTGCACTGGTTTGCGGCGCGCATCCCTACAAGGTGGTACAATCACACTGGCATGCATCCTCGACCGAAAAACTGTTTGAAAAGCTGGGTATCGACTGGCGGGCTAAAAAAGTCGAGTTCGAGGATTATCTGAAACAGATTGAAGCCGGCGGCGAGCAGGAAAACCTCTATGACCCTCGCCGACGCATTACCGGCGGGCCGGGATTTAAGAAACAAGAGCAAATCACATGAGCAGCAAACCGATTTTGATTGTTGGCGGCGGGCCGGCCGGACTTGCTGCGGCGCACAGCTTGGCCAGTGTTGGGCAGAAATCCATACTCGTTGAGAAAATGGATAGCCTGGGTGGCACACCGATCCATTCGGGCTATGCCAAACTGGTGCCTTCGGGGGAATGGGCCAAAGACGCCATTGGCGGCATGGTTGAGCGGGTCACCGGTAACAAGTTCATCACCATAAAAACCGGCACAACAGTTTCTGAATTTTCCGGCAAGGCTGGCAATTTTTCGGTGAAATACTCCCAAGGCAAGGGCAACAGCGTTGCCTCGGTGGTATTGTGTACAGGCTTTACCCATTTCGATAGTATCAACAAGCCTGAATGGGGCTTTGGTACTTATGTGGATGTCGTGACCACCACCCAGGTGGAGCAGATGATTTCATCGGGGCAGGGAGTTCGTCGTCCATCCAATGGCGAGACGCCAAAACGTGTGGCGATTTTGCTCTGTGTCGGGTCACGTGATCGCCAGATTGGTCGCGAGTGGTGCTCGAAAATCTGTTGTTCGGTTTCGGCCAATCTGGCCATGGAAATCCGTGAGGAACTGCCCGATTGCCATGTGTATATCTATTACATGGACATTCGCACCTATGGTCTTCTGGAAACCAAATACTATTGGAAAAGCCAGGAGGAGTTCAAAGTTAAATACATCAAGGCTCGTATCGCCGAAGTGACCTCGGATGGGGACAAGATCATCGTCAAGGGCGAAGATACGCTGGTGAAGCGCCCGATTACCATTCCCTTTGATCTGGTCGTGCACGCCATCGGTATGGATCCCAATGTGGACAATATGCTGATCTCGTCGATTTTTGATGTTGATCTTGAACCTAACGGCTTTATCGACCGGGCCAGTGCCTATGGTGGCGTGGGGGCCAGCTCCCGGACGGGCGTGTTTGTCGCCGGGTCGGCAACCGGCCCCGAAACCATTGATGATTCCATTGCCCAGGGGCAGGCGGCGGCATTTTCTGCATTGGCCATCGCCAATGGCCAACTGGCGGCGGTGGAATAATCCATGTTGTCCTTTCTCAATACTTCCAAAAAGGACAAGGCGGCGGCTGTTGAGGCACGCCCGCAACTGGAACTGGCTGGCCCGGTGCTGCAACAGGCCTTGCAGCAGGTCATCAATGGCTGTGAACCGTTGGGCGGTATTGAGCGTTATATTGACGCGTTGAAGCTGAAAAGCACATTGTTTCAGGACGCTTTACTGAATGGCGCGCATGAGACCATGACGGTGGAAACATTTGGCGGGCTATGTGCCTTTATGTCCACCGTACGCCGCCGCATTGCCCCCTACCTTGAGCCGCAAGAGTTTGCCGCGCTAATAAATGCAATCGCGGCCTTGCTGGATAATCGTGAAGATACATCCACAACAGATGCGCGAATGGCGACGTTTTGTGCGGCATTTCCGCAAGACAAAAAACATCGCTGGGTTCGCGACCTGGCGGCAGAAGTTTTGCATAACACAGACCCGGAACGCTATCCGCTAATGACCCGCTGGATATGGGACGCAAAAGCCAATACCGGGGTTATTCGCGAGTTATGGTTTGATGATGAAATAGACCATATAACGCTTGATATTCCCGATCGTTACATCACTTTCATAACCCTGCGTGAGGAGTTGAGCCAGTATCTGACCGAGAACGGTATTTTCCGTGATGTTCTGAACTATATCGATCTTTTATGTGCACAGATTTATGCTGATTATATTTGTGCACAGGGTGGTTCGTATTTGCGAACAGACTTTTCCGCGCCGCAAGACCCTATGGAATACACGCGTCGACTTTTGGGTCTGGACGGGGTCAAGGCAAACACCAACAAAACCCGCCTTAAATCCATCGATGGCACGGCTTTCGTGCTTGGTGATGCTGATCTTTTGCAACAGAACTGAGCAAACCAATGGCTATCCATGAAAAACACCTGATCCGCCCGGAAAATATCAAGACACATGATAATCTGGTCATTGATGGTGTGGATGTTTCCGGCCATTGGAGCACGTTTATCGAAACCCGGGTGGTGACGGATTATAACGAGCAGTTAGAGGAAGAAATCGCGGCACTGCCGGGCGGTGAATACATTCACCGTTGCTGGCAATGTGGCTCTTGCACCAATGCTTGTACGGTCAACGCCATTAACCCGGAATTTAATCCGCGATACTGGATTTACCTGATCCGCATGGGTATGGAATCCGAGCTATTGCGCGATAAGGAAATCATCTGGCAGTGTGTTTCGTGCAACAAATGCACCTATGCTTGCCCGCGCGATGTGTTTCCCGAAGGGGTGATGAAGGCCACCGCGCACTGGCTGGAGATGAAAGAGCACACAGCACCCTCCAATTCGACGATCTTTGACGAGGAATTTACCCGCCAGGTGGTGCAAACCGGCAAAATTGAAGATGGCCGCATTTTGATGAATTTTCTTAAAAACTCCAAACAGCCATTATTCCAGGACTGGCTGATCGAGATGGTCAAACAAATGGTCTGGAACCTGCCAGTAAAATATCTGTTCGGTATGGGTTGGGCCACCTTGTTCCAGCCCAAAACCAGAAGCTGGGCCAAAACCCGCGCTGCCATAGAAGAACATATCGCCGAGGAAAAAGCTGCCGAACGCGCGGCCCTCGGTCTAGACCCCGTTGAATAGGAAGCAAGACATGCCGGAACGCAAGGAAAAATACAAAAAAGTCGCCTATTATCACGGCTGTGCGCTGGAAGGCACGGCGCAACCCTATAACACCTCCACCCGCGCCATTGCCAAAAAACTCGATCTGGAGTTGGTAGATATAGAAAACTGGAATTGCTGCGGGGCCATGGAGGTCAAAAACATTGACCCTGAAATACAGACCTATCTGTCATCCCGCGTCATGTCTCTGGCCCATAATGGCATGGGCCAGGATGTGGTTATGGCCCCGTGCAACGGGTGCTATCATAATTTGAAAAAAGCCGAATATGACATTGCCAATAGTAAAAAATCCCGCGACGTCGTTAAAAAAATCTCGGCCAAAGCTGACCACCCCGTCTATGAAGCCGGGCAGGTGGAAACCATTCATGCGCTGGACTGGATCAAGTTTGGTTATGGTGAGGAAGAACTGAAAGCCAAAATCAAGGGCGGACTTAAAGGCCTGAAAGTCGCGAACTATTACGGTTGCATGTATACGCGCCCGCGTCATATTTTCCCGGAAAAGGATCAGGGTGGTGATAGCGAGAGCACCTCGCAACCTCATTACATGGATGATTTGCTGGAGATCGCCGGGGCGGTCAATGTTGAATTTCCACTAAAAACCGCGTGTTGCGGCGGGGCGCATACCTTGTCGGACAGTGATACCTCAACCAGGCTGGTGCTGAATATATTGCAAGCCGCCGAAGCCGCTGGCGCTGACGTGATTGCCACGGAGTGTCCAACCTGCCATAGCGGTCTTGAGATGCACCAAATCCGTGCCCTGAAACGCTTGTCAAAAGAAACCAACGTCAAAATTGTGTATTTTACCCAATTACTTGGTCTGGCGCTTGGCCTGTCGGCGCGCAAGGTGGGTATTCATGAAAACGTCTCCAATTCCATTCCCCTGCTGAAATCCAGAAAAATCGCATGAGAAGCGTTGCCGACATAGGCAAGGCGCTGGATGCACCATTGCCGCCTAGCGATCCCGTTGCGGCCGCCACCTTTTTGCTGTTCTCTGGCGAGGAAATTCTTGAACACTGGTTGCTTGCCCATGATAAAGCGCCGACGGATGAACTAAAAGAAGGCTTTCGCGTTCTGGCCCTGCATCGTCAGGGGGCCAGGGGTGATCCCAGCTTTAATGCGTGCCGTGAAACAGCGCGTGAGCTGGTCTATCATTATAACCTCATCCGGTTAGAGCCAGAGCATCAAGACATGCCAAAACGCCTGGTCATGATGCTTCTGGTGGCCAAACATTTGTATCTGTTTGTCAGTGGCAAAATGGAAGTTGCAGGTCTTGGAGAGTTTTGTTGCTCTTCCAAACCGATCCGGTTAAATTCAGCATAACTTATCGCTATAAGGATTCTTATCATGCCAGACGTTCGCGGTTGTCATTTTCCCGAAGACCTTCTTTATGATGTGGACAACCATATTTGGGTGCAGGAACAGGGCGACGGTAAAATCAGACTTGGCATGACCTCTGTGGCCACCGCAATGGCCGGTCAACTGGTTGCTTTTACACCTAAAAAAACAGGCCGTAGCGTCAAAGCCGGACGTTCCTGTGCCACGGTTGAATCCGGTAAATGGGTTGGCCCGGCGAAATCTTTGGCGGGCGGTGAAGTTTTGGCCTCAAACGAGGCGCTAATTGCCAAACCAGATCTGGCCAATGATGACCCCTATGCCAACTGGATGGTGGAAATTGCTGCCGAGGACTGGGACAGTGTCAAAGGCGGTTATATTGTCGGCACGGATGTTGCCGGCCCTTATGAAACCAAGATGGAAGCTGATGGCTTCGCGGGGTGCGAATAAGCGCATTCACACTTAATTCGTAATCGCAGTTTTCAATCTGACCAGGCCGTCCGACAATTCTGCGCCAATTGATGTATCAATGTGATAGGCTTTGAACTGCTCGATATAGTGATCCAGATTGATTGCCGGATTTACGGCCTTCCACCGATTGAACTCAGCCATTGCTTCATCTTGCTGGTCTGAATTCATCAAAGCAACCACCCGGCACATGCCGTCATGTTCCGATGCTGTATTGGCGAGCAGGTCGGCCACAGTTTTATAATTGCGGCTGCATAACTCTATATACCCCATAAATACGCGGGCCCATACCCCTCCATATTCGTCGTTGGGAAACGTATCCTGAAATTGCTGGATGAGGGTGAGACCTTCTTCTATCCGACCGATTTTTGCATAAGCCACACTTGCATGGGCTAATCCGAAAGGCGAGGAGAGAAATATATCGGGATGGCGCTTTATTGATTGCTCATACAATTGAACAGCGCGCTCGGGCGCACTTGCCCAATATGCGTTGATGGTTGGCCAGAGTGCTTCAGCGTTATCAAAGCCCAGCCTTGCGGCTTTATCGGCTTCTATCAAGGCTTCGTCTCGCTCTTGCGCAATTTTTTCAGTCCATGCAGATACGGCCCGCCAGGACAAGATCATGGCAAGTACCGCATGGGCCAGTGCGTAATTCGGATCAAGTTTTATTGCCTTTCGAACATCAAGCAAACCTTGGCTTAGGGTTTCGGGGCGCCAATCCCAAACGATTGCAATTGCGCGTCGGGTTAGCTCCCACGCTTGCAAATTATCCGGTGGCTGGCGCAAAGTACGCGCACTTTCAACACGAGATATAACAGTTCCCACTGCGCCTACCACACCTTTTGCGATTTCATCCTGAATGGCAAAAATATCATCGACAGGCCGGTCAAAATTTTGCGACCATTTCTGTTCCTTGTCACGAATATCGGTCAGCTCGCAAGATATGCGAAGCCGGTCATTATTGCGCCTTACACTTCCCGTCATTGCATAACGTCCACCCAGATCACGGGCTATCTGTAAGGGGGCAGCATCCGGCCCAAGTGTTCGCCCAACAGCCAGCCGGGGGGCGACCTTTATGCCCTTCACACCGGTTAGCAGAGAGGTGATGTCATCGGTCAAGCCTTCTGCTGTGAGTTGTTCTACCTCGTCACTTTCGCGAGCGCGAAATGGTAGAACGACAATAAAGGGTTCTCCTATGGGTATATTCGCTGGAGCATCTTTTATATGAGGACCAGATATAATCGAAATATTGGCCTGAGAAACTTGCGCCCAGGCAAGCAGCAAAGCCAAAGGAAACCCGATAATCAGTAAGACCAAAATAGTTTGATCGACCCAATCAGGTAGTTTCATTGTGGTCTCAATGGCGATCGCTACTTGTAATAAAACCCACGCCAGACCGAGGTAGAGCACCCCAAACTGTACGACTTTGCGTTTCCATAATTGCTTTACAAACCCGGTTACGGATACCAACATCATCCCCCAGAATGAAAGATCAGAATCATAGCGATTTCTGGTGAAGAGGGCTAGTTACAATTGTTGGGTTTTCATTTTCAACCTGTCATCACCTGACTTGTTCAGGTAATCCTGATGAGAAGTGTTACACAAGACAGGATTGTCAGCACAAGACCACTGGTGTCCGGTTTAACCATTACCTTTGTTTTCCTCCCCTGCTTTTGCGGGGGAGGTGCTAAAACGGCAGTTTTGGCGGAGGGGGCGGAAGTGTAAAAAGATCAAACCTGTCAACAAGATAGATATTCAGCCCCCCCTCCGAGCGCATCCGCGCCCACCTCCCCCGCAGGGCAGGGGAGGAAAAAACTAACAGAACAAAGTCCTGTCCTGAAATGTCTTTTCACCATAACAAATTGTGTTTATTACTATTTTTAACCCGAGAAAAATCTAAACCGGACAACAGTGGGACAAACCGGGCAATGACAGCTTGTGTCATTTTGCGAGTATGGATAAACGCAAAACCCTCCAGCGTTTCTGACGCATGAGTTTTATATGCGAAAGGAAATTGAGAAATGACACAATCATTCCGATCGCGAAATGCGCTGGTTTTTATTTTTATTACTGTGCTGATCGACATGGCTGGCTTTGGTATCATCATGCCAATCCTGCCAGATCTGATCCGTGAGTTAACCGGCAAGGATCTGGCCGGTGCCAGCTATTATGCCGGGGCGCTTATGCTGGCCTTTGCCGGGATGCAATTTTTATGCGCACCTCTGGTTGGTAATCTAAGTGACCGTTTTGGCAGACGCCCGGTGTTGCTGTTGTCACTGGCCGGGTTTGGGGTGAACTATGCGCTAATGGCCTTCGCGCCCACGATGGCCTGGTTAATCCTGGGGCGTTTGGTTGCCGGGGCGTTCGGGGCGACGTTTTCTACCGCTGGTGCCTTTATTGCTGATGTGTCGCCACCTGAAAAAAGAGCGGCCAATTTTGGCCTGATCGGTGCCGCTTTTGGTGTTGGCTTCATCATTGGGCCAGTTTTGGGCGGGGTGTTGGCGCAGTATGGTGTGCGCACCCCGTTTTTGGCGGCGGCAGCTCTGGCGCTGCTTAATCTGCTCTATGGTGTATTTGTGTTGCCAGAAACTTTGGTGCCGGAGAAACGTCGGAAATTTGAATGGCGACGCGCCAACCCTCTGGGAGCATTTACGCATTTGCGGATGCGCCCTGTGGTTATGGCCATGGCCTGGGTGATGTTGTTTTTTGGCATTGCGCATCAGGTTTACCCTGCTGTCTGGGCATTTTATACTCAGGAAAAATTTGGCTGGACACCGCTGGATATTGGCCTGTCACTGGGCTTTGTGGGGCTGGTGTTCGGATTAAGTCAGGCACTGCTTACGCGCTGGGCCATTCCGCGCTTTGGTGAAGTTCGCTCGGCGCTTATTGGCCTTATCGTTATGATTTTGATCTATGCTGCTTACGCAATGGTGACCGCCGGTTGGCAAGTTTATATCATCATTATTGCGTCGTTCCTGTCGGCGTTAATAGCCCCGGCGATACAGGGAATTATGTCAAACCGCACTTCGGAGTCCGAGCAAGGCGAACTGCAAGGTGCTCTGGCGAGTATTGGTGCATTGGGGGCGATCATTGGGCCATTACTGTTCACCGGTCTGTTTGGTGTATTCAGCGCAGATAAGGCCGGGATATATTTTCCTGGCGCACCGTTTTTGGGGGCGTCACTGCTTGCCGGGCTGGCTTTGCTATGGTTTGGATTTGCCGTAAAAAAAATGAAGGCCAATCCCCATGTTGCGGAATAGAGGCGCTCGTGAGTAATTTTGCGTTTGATATAAGCGCCACGGATGGTGCAGCGCGCACAGGTGTGTTGCATACCCCGCGCGGGCGCATTCGCACCCCGGCCTTTATGCCTGTGGGCACGGCGGCGACGGTCAAGGCCATGACCATGGATATGGTGCGTGATACGGGCGCGGATATAATTTTAGGCAACACCTATCATTTGATGCTGCGACCGGGTGCAGAGCGGATGCAGCGCCTTGGCGGCTTGCATAAGTTTTCTACCTGGGATGGGCCGATCCTGACAGATTCCGGGGGTTTTCAGGTGTTTTCGCTGGCGGCTTTGGCGAAAAAATCTGAGGAAGGCGTCGCCTTTCAAAGCCACATTGACGGCTCGCGCCACATGTTAACCCCCGAACGATCCATTGAAATTCAGGCGGATCTTCTGGGTGCAGATATATCCATGCAGTTTGATGAATGTACGCCGTTCCCGGCCACACATGAGGAAGCCAAAATCTCCATGGAGCTTTCCTTGCGCTGGGCAGAGCGATCCAGATCAGCTTTTGGGACACGTGAGAAACAGGCATTATTTGGTATTGTGCAAGGCTCGGTTTTTGAGGATTTGCGCGAACGCTCTGCCAAAGCACTCACCCAAATGGGCTTTGATGGTTATGCCGTTGGCGGCCTTGCGGTTGGTGAGGGTTTTGACGCCATGGTGCGCACCCTGGATTTTACCGTGCCAATGCTACCCCCTGCACGTCCGCGCTATCTGATGGGGGTGGGACGCCCCATCGACCTCATTGAGGCAGTGGCACGCGGCATAGATATGTTTGATTGCGTAATCCCCACGCGCTCTGGCCGTCATGGGCAGGCGTGGAGCGATGCCGGGCCGGTTAATCTCAAAAAAGCCTGTTTTGCCGAAGACAGGGAACCTTTGGCCGCACAAAGCGACTGCCCGGCCAGTCGGGATTATTCAAAGGCATATTTGCATCATCTGGTTCGGGCCAATGAATATCTGGGCGCAATCCTTCTATCCTGGCATAATATTGCGTATTACCAAAGCCTTATGGCGCGCATACGTGATGCAATTGCCGAAGGATCTCTGGATGCGCTTCGTCAGAAAATTGTTAAATCCAGTCAGCCCTGAGCCGGTCAGTCAGCCATGGCCGGTTGTTCAGCAGGTTGCTCTGGTTCAAGATCACACGCCCGACCCTGATAAAGACCGGCAATGTAATACCAACGTTCTTGTGCTGACTGTTTGCGTGCTTCATTTGCTTTGGCGCGTTGCTTGCGGGAGGATTTGGCCAGGCCGCCCAGCCGTCCCACGGCACCAGCCGCACGACCACCCAGTCCGGCTTTCAGGACACCGCTCCTGGCCTTGTCTGTGGCCATATCTGTTGCCAGGTCGGTGCCAATGTCTGCAACCTGATTATTGTTAAATACACCAAGTGCCGGGGCCGAACCAGAAATGGCTTCCATGGCATCGGCCTCATCAGACAATTGTGTGCACGTCATATTCAGATCATTATCGCCGATAGGGTTTATCGGTTCAGAGTTTGCATTTTTTTTGGCATTGGCTGCAGAGGCGATGACAACAAAACCCAAAGCACTCATGGTCAGGATACGTATTTTCATTTTAATCCCCGATGAAATAATAGCTATTTGTATAGAATGTCGCAAAAAACAGCCTAGCGCGCAAGGAAAAGCATTAAAACTAGGTCATATGTCCTAGGGTCTGTGGACATTAAGGGTTTGGAGCGTGGTATGAGAGAAAATTATACAGTTTCAGGAGTAAAGCCGCAGGAAGGGCGATCCCTTTCAAGGTTTTATGACGCAAAAATGGATAATTTAATCCATATCCCCCCAAT
>JAJFFQ010000062.1 GCA_021776565.1 Robiginitomaculum sp.
TAGCTCATAGTCTTTCTCCTTAAAATGAACATATACCGGCAATGCCGATGTTCATTTTAAGGAGAAAGACTATGACACATAACGGCTGAAGCCTCTTCCGCCTCAAGGCGGAGGGTTTGAACCTTAAATTAGGATACTAAATGCAAAATGCTCTAGCCGGTTGTCTTGCCAAGGGCGCCGTCTATGAGATCGAAAATTCCCAAAAACACATGTGCTGTTTCCAGTGCCGCGTCTTTTGCGCCTTGCAGATCATCGGCCAGATCAGGATAGAAACCATCACCACCGGTAATAGAAACCATAACGGCTTGTTCAAAAAATGCAGCTTGCAAATCGCGGCCTTTATCCTTGCCTTCCAAATGCAATAATCTCTCCATAAAAAGTGGATCGACAAGATAACGTCCTTCCACCTGATCTGTTGAATATACCTCAAAGATATCCTCAAATTTTGGATCAACCAGGCCGACGCGCTTTAATCCTTTGCCAGGCCCGGATATCGCATTGAAAAACCCGGCATCTCTGGCGACCAATGTGTGGCTGGAAAAATCACGATGATAGGGAACGTGCAAAAACTGGCCGAAAAACACCGGCACCCACGTCACGGTCTTGCTCTTGCCTGAGCCAGATTCAATGCGCGATTCCAGATAAGCCTCATAGAGCGTGAAAGGCACGTCATGACGTGTTCCCTGCACCAGCTCGGTGAACTTTGCCCGATCATGGTCAGGCACCAGTTTGGCACGGGTCAGGCGTTCAAAATGCGGGGGTGTGAAATTTTTTTCCTGATAGTCCAGACCTAAAAATTGCGACACCAAAGCCACATTGGCCTCTCGAAATGAAACTTCCGCCTCTGACATTGTTAAAAAGCCCGGCGCCATTCCAATAAGCAGTGCCAATACAAAAACCACTAATGCCCATATCCAGGAGTTAAAGAACACAAAAATTGCAAGCCCAAGACCCAAACCCACCAGAAGACCAATCATGCCCCCCTTTTTCAACCGCGCCTTGCCAGCCTTTCGTGCGGCCTGCATGGTCTCGAACAATGGCAAAATTTGTTCATCAACAAAGGCGTCAAAGCCTTCCATTATCGGATGATCTGTCATACCGGCAAGCGATCATGGAGACGGTTCAAGCGTCTTGTCAAGAAAGCCCAGATAGGCCTCGGAGGCGGTAATACGGTTCTTGCGATTGCGAAACCCATGGCCTTCATCGTCAAACACCAGATATTCCACCGGAACACCATTGGCGCGGACTTTTTCGACCAATTCGTCGCTTTCCACTTTCAGCACCCGTGGGTCATTCACCCCCTGCACCACCAGCATGGGTTTGGTGATGTTACCGGCATGAAACAAAGGCGAAATACGCCGGTGGCGTTCTTCATCCACCGCCGGATCGCCCATTTCATCATAGAGTGCCTTCTTGAACGAATCCCACCAGGGCGGAATGGATTTAAGCGTGCGCACCCAATTGGTTACGCCAAAAATATCAATCCCGGCTTCAAACGCATCCGGCTCAAACGCCAGTGCTGCTGCAACCATATAACCCCCGTAAGAGCCACCCATAATGACCACGTTTTTACCGTCAATCCAGTCCAGGCTTTCCAGATATGCGCGAGCATAAACAATATCCTGCAAATCAACCTCACCATGGCGTTTATCATCCATGTGAAAGAAGGTTTTGCCATAGCCGGAGGAGCCACGATTATTGGCCGCCAACACCGCATAGCCATGATTGACCAAATGCTGAACCATCGGATTATAGCCGGTGCGGCTTTGCCCGCCGGGGCCACCATGCACCAGAACAATTGCCGGTGTTTTATGCAAGGCGCTGGCCATTTTAGGGCGGTATAAAATGCCCGGGATTTTCAATCCGTCAAAACTTTCATAGCGAACCACCTGACTATCCACCAGCATGGCAGAATTTATCGCCGGGTTCAGCGCATTGGTTAGTGCCGTATCAGTACCCGCAGCTAAATCCACCACATGAACATTTGAGGGGCTGGTATCGGCATTGAGCAAAAAGGCAATTTTGCTTTCATCACCTGAAAACCGAATGTTGCGAATATCCCCCGGTGGTAAATCCGGCAGTGCCAGTTCTTCCCCGGTGGCGGCAATGCTCAGTGACACTTTGGTGCGTGCATCCGCATTGACCCCGGTAACCCGGTAAAGCCCGCTTGCTGAAACCCCGGTAAACGAAACATCCCAATCGGCAGTAACCAAAGATATTTTTTCGCCGCTAAGGATATCATGACGCCATGCCTGGTTAAATTCGCCATGGGCGTTGGTGGAATACTCCAGTGCCGTATTATCGGCGGAAAATCCATAAACCCCATGACTGACATTGCCGTCATGCTGGCTCACCAGCACTGGTGACTTGTCTGCGCTTTGCAAATCAACCAGAAAAATATCCGAATCAGCACTGGAATTGTTTTTGGACAGCGCCAGCCATTTTTCATCTGACGAAATGGCGCTAACAGCATACCCCTCATTCTCGAACAACAAGGAGCGCGCATAGTCCCCACTGTCATAACGATAGACGTCAAAATAGCTGGGATTGCGCTCATTGCTGGATAGATAAAAGCTGTTGCCATCGCCAGACCAACCAATGAACTGGGCCTTGAGCTTGTCCCCTGGTGTCAGGTCACGCTCAGCACCATCCTCCTCGCGAACGTAGACATGGTTCAACTCATTGCCGCCGCCATCAAAAGTGTAAAGCACACGCCCGTCACCCGGAAAAACACTGACCGCAAAGACAGCATTGGTTGTTGAACTGGTTAGTTGAGTCGCAGAACCATCGGCAATATCAACCGCATAAGCATTAAATATGCCGCTTTTGTCAGAACTGACCAGAACCGATTTCCCATCCGGAAAAAACGTAAACCCTGCACCAGAGGCCAGCCCATAAGATGTTGTTTCAAAAAATGTTCTGGCATCATATTGGGGTATTGGTGCTGCCTCAACAGTGTCAATTGTGATCGGGCCACTATCATCGGCTATTTGTGGTTCCTGCTGCGCTTGCTGACAGGCACCCAACAGGCCCAGGCCCGCGACAAGACTGATGGCATAGTTACGGATCATAACACTCTCCCCATTTATTGTTATGCACAGCATAGGCAGCATGCAGGAGAAGCGCAAACAGACGGCTTCGCCAGAGCGTTTCAGAGCTGGTGAGCCATCCTCCCTTCTCTTCATCAATACCCTCGTCGCCCTCCGGCGAAGACCGGAGGGGCCATACTCAATCGCCTGTTTGTCAGATGGCCTGATGGATTCTCCGGTCTTCGCCCGAGAACGACGAAAGAGAGGATACTGAATTTGCCCTAAGGATGGGGAAGGGGGTGCCGGGACAATGTGCGCAGAACGTCCTGAATCGGATCCAGTCTTATTCTCCCAAACGTTGCAACGCTTCGTCCAGCCTGGCCCTTTGTGCCTGATAACCGCTTAGTTTTTCACGCTCACCATCAACCACCTTTTGCGGCGCACGAGCGGTAAATTTTTCATTGCCCAGTTTTTTCTCAATGCGGGTGATCTCGCCAATGGTTTTGGTAATCTCGCCTTGCAGACGCTGGCGCTCTGCGCCCATGTCCATACTGCCCTCTATGACCAGTGCATAAGTCACTTCATCAACCACGGTTTGTAGCGCCCCTTCGGGTGCTTTATCGGCAAACGAAATATCTTCAAGCCGGGCCAGTCGGCGGATCATATCCCCATGGCGGGTAAATTTTTCCCGAAAAATGGCATCACTGGCACAAACCACCATGGGCAGTTTTGCTCCTGCCGGCACATTGGTCTCGGCGCGCACAGAGCGAATGGCACTGATGAGCCGCGTTACCCAGTCCATCTCGTCCTGCGCCGCTTCGTCGATTAGCTCAGGCGATGGATTTGGCCATTGGGCGCTAATCAGCAGACAATCGCGCTTCGCGATCTGCCCCCATAACTCTTCGGTGAGATAGGGCATAATCGGGTGTAACATGATAAGCGCCTGATCGAAGGCATAAGCCGCGCTGGCTCTGGTTTCGGCCTTGATGGCTTCATCATTGCCCATCAACAATGGCTTGATAAGCTCCAGATACCAGTCGCAATAGGTGTTCCAGATAAAGCGGTACAGCGCCGACGCCGCATCATTAAAACGATAGCTTTCCAGCGCCGTCGTGACTTTTTGCGCGGTGCTGGCGGCCTCGGATATAATCCAGCGGTTGAGCGGCTCTTGCGCTGTTGCCGGATCAAAACCTGCCACAGAAACACAATCATTCATCTGGCAAAACCGCGCCGCATTCCAGATTTTGGTGCCAAAATTGCGCGCACTGGCCGCCTTGTCTGCCGACATACGGATATTGGTGCCCTGGGCCGCCAGTGAAGTCAGTGTGTAGCGCAGTGCATCGGCACCAAACTCGTCAATAATCTCCAGAGGATCAATGGTGTTGCCTTTGGACTTGGACATTTTCTGTCCCTTTTCGTCCAGCACCAACGCATGAATATAAACGTTCGGAAACGGAATTTCGCGCATAAAATGAAGGCCTTGCATCATCATCCGCGCCACCCAGAAGAAAATAATATCAAAGGCGGTGACAAGCACATTGGTTGGGTAATAGCGTTTTAGCTCTGGCGTTTCATCGGGCCAGCCAAGGGTGGAAAACGGCCACAGGGCCGAGGAAAACCATGTGTCGAGGACGTCAGGGTCGTGCATCAGGTCAACACTTGTAACTTTTCCTCCAGAAGTTCCTGAACTCGTTACAGCAACATCCTCAACAAAATTTATTGCAGCACCTTCACCGTAATAGGCTTTCGCCTGTATTGATATTTCTGCCTGCTGGCTCTTTTTTTCGTTGGCATCGGACACAAAGATTTTTTTGCCAAAGCCAACAGGAACACCAGTTTCAGTATCAATTTTTGGCCCATACCACGCTGGTATCTGGTGGCCCCACCATAATTGCCGGGAAATGCACCAGGGCTGGATATTGTCCATCCAGTTAAAATAGGTTTTTTCCCAGTTTTTGGGGGTGAATTTTGTAGTGCCGTCCTTCACCGCAGCCAGTGCCGGTTGCGCTAACGTCTTGGCATCGACAAACCATTGATCGGTCAACATAGGCTCTATCGCCACGCCTGAGCGATCACCGGTTGGTTGCTGGATAACTTTGTCTTCTATTTTTTCAAGCAAACCAAGCGCATCAATGTCGGCGACCACCGCTTTGCGCGCCGTAAAGCGATCCATGCCAACATATTTGCCCGGCATAATGTCGCTGGCCAGCATTGCGCCGCGCTCATCCATAATGATGTGCATGGGCAGATCATGGCGTTTGGCAACCGCATAATCGTTTTCATCATGGGCGCCGGTAATTTTCACCGCGCCAGAGCCAAAATCCGGATCCGGGTGCTCATCGGTGATAATCGGGATACAACGATCCGCCAAGGGCAGCAAAACCCGCTTGCCGACAATCGGCGCATAACGCGCATCACCCGGATGCACCGCCACCGCGCCATCGCCCAGCATAGTTTCGGGGCGCGTGGTGGCGATAGAGATATAGTTCCGGGTTTCCCATTTTGTGGGATTGCCATCCTCATCATGCTTAATGGGGAATTCGTAAGTTTCACCATTTTCCAGCGGATATTTGAAATGCCAGAAATGGCCCTGCACTTCGCGGGTT
This sequence comes from Robiginitomaculum sp., assembly GCA_021776565.1. GTDB lineage: Bacteria > Pseudomonadota > Alphaproteobacteria > Caulobacterales > Maricaulaceae > Robiginitomaculum_B. The sequence continues at coordinate 5,636 of JAJFFQ010000062.1, forward strand.
TCCACCTCCAGATCCGAAATGGCTGTTTGAAAATGCGGATCCCAGTTGACCATGCGCTTGGCACGGTAAATCAGGCCTTCCTTGTATAATTGTACAAAGACTTTGCGCACCGCACGGCTTAACCCCTCATCCAGAGTAAAGCGTTCCCGCGTCCAGTCACATGACGCCCCAAGGCGGCGCAACTGGGTAGTGATGGTGCCGCCGGATTTGGCTTTCCATTCCCAGATTTTATCCACGAACGCCTCGCGGCCCAGTTCGCGGCGAGACTGATTGCCGTCCTGCGCCAGTTGGCGCTCGACCACCATTTGCGTGGCAATGCCCGCATGATCCATGCCCACCTGCCAGAGTACAGACTTGCCGCGCATACGCTCAAAGCGGATCAGCACATCCTGCAAGGTGTTGTTAAGCGCATGGCCCATATGCAGCGACCCGGTGACGTTGGGCGGCGGGATGACAATGCAATAGGGCTGCGCATCCGGATCATTTTTGGGTTTGAATGCCCCGGAGGCTTCCCATTTTTCATATAAACGCTGTTCACAGCGCAACGGATCAAAAGATTTATCCAGCATGGTTACAAACTCAAATCATACTCACAGCAACGCGATAAGCACCCGGAGTACGGCAGTAATAAAATATCAGAATGTATGAAGGCAAACGGGGATGAGGCAAAGCCTCATACACGGGTGCGACGCACCACCTTGTCAATGGCCTCTTCAACCTTGGCATCAACAATGGCGGGCAGGTTTTCATCCAGCCAGGATTTTAACATTGGCTTTAATAGCTCGCGCAAAACGCCTTCTATAGTCTGGCCTTCATCGGAAGAGACGCGCATGTTTTGCGCCAAAGCGCCAAGCGCACCGGCGGCGGCCATTGTGCTGGCTTCGCTTAAAATTTCTTCATCTACCCCAGCTTCCATTGCCACAGGCTCCGGTACTGGCTCAAGCTCGGGTTCAGGTTCTGGTTCTGGTTCTGGTTCTATTTCTGCAACAGGCTCTGGCTCTGGATCAGGTTCCTTGTCCACAACAATAATGTCATTGTCAGTGTCGGCCAGCTCAGTCAGCTCCAGGACACTGTCCTGCTCTTCCATTGCCGGGGGGGCTTCTGGCTCAATTTCGGCAACAGGCTCAGGTTCCGGTTCCGGTTCCGGTTCCGGTTCCGGTTCCGGTTCCGGTTCCGGTTCTGGCTCAGGTTCGACTTCGGCCACTGGTTCGGGAGCTTCTGCCTCAACAGCATCATTGCCTTCACCTTCATCATCTTCTGAAATGATGCGGCGAATAGAGGCCAGAATTTCCTCCATTGTCGGTTCAGCTTCGCTCTCTGCGTTTTCTTCTGCCATGACATTTGCGCCCGAATCACTAGTAAAAAAATAAAGCTAGAGCCGGGATGTGTCCCCTGTCCAGCCTATCTGTCTATCTTTACTCGTCTATGCCGGTATTAAACAACCCTCTGGCGGTCGTTTTTCCATAATCAGCCGGATCATAATACACTACATCAAGGGCAAGCTTGCGCGCCGTCAACTGGCCCGTAGAAGCAAGCAGCCCAAAAGCGGCCAGTGATGCATCGCGTTCGGCACTGACCAGTGCCAGCCGTGCGTTGAGCAATTCCTGCTCTGCATCCAGCACATCAAGGGTGGTGCGCAGGCCAACCTGGGCCTCCTGTTCCACACCCTCAAAGGCCAGCTCATTTGCCGATACCTGCTCTGTACTGGAGACTATGACAGCCTGGGCAGCAACCAAAGAATTCCAGGCCTGGGTAACCTGCTCGATCACCTGACGACGCACCTGGGCCAATTGCAAACGCGCCTGGGAAGCGCGTTGTTTGGCTTCACGGGTTTGCGACTGGTTCAAACCGCCGGTAAAAAGTGGCATGGAAACACGTGCCGCCGCATTGAAACTGTCAACGCTTTGCCCCGGAAAGCTGGAGTTTTTGGCCGTATTGCCTGCAACACCTAATGTGACAGACGGGCGCAATCCGCTTTTGGCAATGTTGATCTGTTGACGTGCGGCCTCTTCCGCATGACTTGCCGCCTGTATAGCCGGGGCGTTTTTTTCTGCGAATTGGCGAGCAATTAACACATCCGCTGGAACATTTTGCGGAGCGTCAGCTTTTTCCAGTGTGCCGGGCATCCGGCCAATCACACGTTCATAGGCGGCTCTGCTATTGGCCAGCGTTGAAAGCGCCGCTTGCAATTGCGCCCGGGCACCGGCAAGCCGGGCCATGGCCTGGCTAACATCGGTGCGGGTGATCTCCCCCACATCAAAACGATCCTGCGCCGCCTGGCGCTGGCGTTCCAGCACCTTCACATTATTCTGGCGGATACGGGCAACATCAGCATCACGAAAAACATCAAGAAATGCCGTTGCCGCATCCAGAAGCACAGACTGTTCAACACCGACAAGATCAGCACGGCCAGCCTCAATACTGGCTTTTGCTGCGCGAATACCGCCCGAAATGGCACCGCCACCATAAAGCGTCTGGTTGACAGATAGACCGGCTGAACGGGGTTTGAACCCCGAGGTATCAGAGAAAAACGGGCTGGCCTGTTTGACCCGGGAATACCCGTAACTGCCATCCAGTTGGGCAGACGGCAGACGACTGGAACGGGCCTGGTTCAATTGCTCATCCGTGGCGCGCAAGCCCGCACGCTCTGCCTGTAACAGCGGATTTGAAGCATAGGCAAACGCCATGGCATCGGCCAGCGATTCAGCCTGCACAGAGACTGCCAGCAAAAGAAACGCACAAACAGCCGACGATATCAGTTTTATTTTATGCACTGGTTTTTTCCTCCACCATACATATAGGACGGAATGACGCAAAAACCACCCATATTGTTCCTGGGGCAATCCTCCCACTTATATGGCGAAAGAAAAGGCCGAAGCTGGCTCAAACCCGGGCAAAAAGGGAACACTGGCATCAAAGTCTACCCGGCGACCCACAGCGCCGTTTACCCGCAGATAAACAACACCATTGCCCGCACCATTTTCACGTTCAAAAACTGCCAACCGCCCCCCTTCGGCAAGTTGATCCAGCCAGGTTTGCGGCACAGACGAAACGCTTGCTTCAACAATGATGACATCAAATGGGCCTTGTTCGGGTACTGCGGCACGCAAATCCCCATCAATCACCACCACATTATCGGCATGCACCAGTGCCAGCGTTTTTTCAGCACAGGTACGCAAATCCAGGTCTGGCTCCAGCGCCACAACAGTTTCCGCAAGAGCAGCCAGAATTGCTGCACAAAACCCACGGCCCGCACCGATGTTGAGAACCAGGTCTCCAGGCTGAACATCCGCCCCATGAACCAGCTTTGCCAATTCGCGGGGTTTGATAAGATAACGCCCACCGCCCAGGGGAATATCACGCTCTGCATAGGCCGTAGCCGCTTCAGCCTTTGGCACAAAAAGTTCACGCGGCAGTGTCGAAAATGCTGCCAAAAGACGATGATCCGTCACGTCGTTGACACGAATTTGACTGTTCACCATGGCGCGCCGCGCAATTTCAACATCAATCATCAGTGCTGATTCCCTTTCAAGTCCATTTTCAACGCTTCTTTTACGCGCAACATCCAAAACGTGCAATCAGGTGAATGGACGCATAGACCTGGCGAACTACAGAGGTTATAGGAGCGCCCTGTGATGTCGTGGAAACTTCATCAATATCTTGGCCCTGTGGCGGAGTGGTTACGCAGAGGATTGCAAATCCTTGCACCCCGGTTCGATTCCGGGCGGGGCCTCCACTTTTCATTATTTATACTTGTGCTATCGCGGTGCTGGCGCTTAGCTTATGAGCACGGTCTGGTTCAGAGTGTATTAACCATGTTTATTGAGATGCTGGCAACATCAATGAATCTTATGCTTCCAAAGCATCTGCCTGTTAACCAGCTTTTAACCTTTTCTTGAGAGAGTGTAATTGTCTTCCCTGAAGACACCCACCATTCACCCAATACCTTTTTGGGAGCCAGTTTTCTGGCTCCCTTTTTTTGTCTGCACATCACTGCCAATGACTTGTGGCCCCTTCTCCTGTGATTGCACTGTGATTTGGCAGACAAGATGCATATTCAGACTTTCGCCCTTGGCCGGGCTTTGCTATTACGCCACCTCGCCCCTTATAAGGGCGGCTCTGATCCTCGGTAGCTCAGTTGGTAGAGCAGCTGACTGTTAATCAGCGGGTCACTGGTTCGAGTCCAGTCCGAGGAGCCAATTCAAAAGCCTGGTTGCCGATAAGCAACCAGGCTTTTATTCGCTAAATCACGCACTTAACGGCGCACGCCGTCCCAGGCGATAACCGCGCCGTTGCTGACATACTCAACAACGGGCGGCACGCCGTTTCCCGGCTTCACCGCAATATAATAAACCCCGCCATCGCCATCGCGGCCCGGGCCATAAATGCCGCCATCTTCAAGGTTCAGCCAGTTCGCATCAACCTCCCAC
>JAJFFQ010000063.1 GCA_021776565.1 Robiginitomaculum sp.
GAAAGTGGCTGGCCAGCCTGTAAGGATTGAAGAGCTTCATCAAAGTTAAAATCAGTGGTCTTGCTTGGTAATCTGGTCATAATCATCATTCCTGTTTTTATCAAAGCTACTGGAATGACACAGAATTTTAAACAGTCTCGCACCTTATCCCCATGTACCCCTCCAAGGGTCACTAACTGCCCCTTGGGTAATCCTCACCTGTCCCTTAATCGCCCCTTGTGCAGGTCTTGTGACACAAAAAATCATACTTAAATGTCCCTCATTTGACCCTTATTGACCTTCAGGTTTGGGTGAGGTTTACAGACTTATCCCCGCCTGTCCTAAAAGGTGCATAATCATGGGGTGCGGGGCGACTCATTATCATCTCACATGGCTGTTTGACATGGTGAATATCTATCGTGCTCATATAACGTAAGCGAAAACACAAGCATAATAAGTCTTGTTGTTAATCGGGGTTGGCACGCAGGGCTAGCGCGGCGTGGTCAAATAAAGCGCGACGAATTGGCCATATCCAGTTCTGGCGCTTTGGTGAATACACACCAAATTCAGCAGCAAAATCAAACGAACACCAGCCTATGCCCCGCTTTTCAGCGGCGCGGCGCACTTCGCGAGTCCACAAGGCGCGGGTCTGTATATTTGTTGCTTTGGTGGCTCCAAATTCGCCAAGCCAGACCGGATGACCGCTTGCCCGACCAAGGGCGGCGGCACGGTCAAATTCGTGTGCTAAATGTTGTTTTTCTTTTTTACTGCCCCAGGGGCGCCCGGCTGGCGGTGCGTCTTCAAACCATGTCGCACCCTGATGGGTAAATTTATAAGGGTCATAATAATGAAAAGTCAGTGCCAGACGAGGATCATGTGGCGGTTTATATCGGGCCAGACCATCAATGCTGTTCCAGTTGTCGCCGCCCATAATAATCCAGCGATGCGGATTGGTTCTGCGAACCTGCGCCCACAATCGATCCGCAAGGTCTTGCCAGGCGGCACCTTGCAGGTTTTCCTGTGGCTCGTTGAGAAGTTCAAAAATAATGTCTGCCGGTGCTTTTGCATAATAATGGGCAATTTGATCCCATAGGGCTATGGCACGCGGCCCGTGGGTTCGGGGATCAGAATAAAGCCCTTCATAACTGTGCATATCCACAATGACGGTCAGGCCATACCGACGCGCCTGATTGATAACCTCATCAATGCGGGCAAAAAATGCTGGATCAATAGTATAGGGAACAGCGTTCAGTGCATGAGATTGCCAAGCAATAAGCACCCGTACGCTATCAAACCCGGCCAGGGCAATCCGTTGTAGATCTGCTTCACGAATGACATAGCCCCATTCGCCCTCATTGGGAGCGTTTAGCGCATTGGCAAGGTTGACGCAGCGTTGCGGCGGAAACTCAGCGACTTGCGCTCTTGTTTGCTCTGGCGTGCAGGCATTGATTAACAAGGCCAGAGTGGCCAGAAGGGGGCGTTTCCAAAACATAAGGTATAGTAGCGCAAGGGTCTTGATATTTTGCCAACAAGGTTAGCACGGTTGCGGCGCGGTCTGCGCAAGGCTAAGACTGACAGCGAGATATTATTTTCTGGCAGGGCTGATGTTTACAAAAATTTTGATTGCCAACCGGGGTGAAATTGCAGTGCGGATTATCCGGGCCTGCAAAAAATTGGGGATTGCCAGTGTTGCAGTTTATTCAGAGGCAGATGCAAATTCTCTGCCCGTGCATATGGCCGATGAGGCGGTATGTATCGGCCCGGCTGCGGCGGCACAAAGTTATCTTGATATAGAAAAGATTATTAGTGGGGCAAAAGGCACAGGTGCAGAGGCTATACATCCAGGTTTTGGGTTTTTGTCGGAAAATGCAAACTTCGCCCGGCGACTGGACGAGAAAGGGATTACGTTTATTGGCCCCAATACCAGAGCTATTGAGATTATGGGCGACAAAATCGCCTCCAAAAAATTTGCTGCCAAGGCCGGAATTAGCACAGTGCCGGGCCATATGGGGCTTATCAAAACCCCGGAAGAGGCGGTAAAAATCGCAATTGAGGTCGGTTTTCCGGTAATGATAAAGGCCTCTGCAGGCGGCGGCGGCAAGGGTATGCGTATCGCCAGGAACGAGGATGAGGCACGAGAGGGCTTTACCTCGGCGCGCAACGAAGCGCGCACGGCCTTTGGCGATGAACGCATATTTATTGAACGTTTCATTACTGATCCGCGCCATATAGAAATTCAGGTTTTGGGTGACCGACATGGTAATGTTATTCACCTGAACGAGCGCGAATGTTCAATCCAGCGCCGCAATCAGAAAATTATTGAAGAGGCGCCTTCACCATTTCTGGATGAAAAAACCCGTGCCGCCATGGGGGCGCAAGCCATCGCATTGGCCGCTGCGGTGGATTATGACAGCGCCGGGACAGTGGAATTTATTGTCGATAAGGATCGCAATTTTTTCTTTCTTGAAATGAATACCCGTCTTCAGGTCGAGCACCCGGTCAGTGAAATGATTACCGGGATTGATCTGGTTGAGCAGATGGTTCGTGTGGCCGCCGGTGAGACACTTGCCCTGAAGCAGGATGATATAGGCATTGAGGGCTGGGCGCTGGAAACCCGCATTTATGCCGAAGACCCGTATCGCAATTTTCTGCCATCCATTGGCCGCCTGAGCCGGTATGCCCCACCGCCTCAATCCGATGTTGTGAGACTGGATTCTGGTGTGCGTGCCGGTGATGAGGTGTCTATTTTTTATGACCCGATGCTGGCCAAACTGGTCACCCACGAGCGTGACCGCAAGAGTGCAATTGCGGCCATGCAAGCGGCGCTGGACAGGTTTGATATTGCTGGAATTCAATCCAATATACCGTTTTTGAGCACCGTTTTGGCACAAAATCGATTTCAGTCGGGAAACCTGACCACCGCTTATATTGATGAAGAATTCGCTGATGGTTTTAACGGTGTTGCGCCCGACGCCGGGGCCAAGCGGCTTTTGTGCGCGGTGGCCGTTTATATGTGTGCGGTTTTGCATGTTCGTGCGACACAGATAAGCGGACGCATCACGCCCGCAGAGCCGATGCCACAAAACCGGGTCGTCCTTCTGGATCGTGACCCACATCCGGTGCAAATCCGGCCACATGATGGCGGCGCGGAGGTCATGCTGGAGGGCAAGTGGCATGATTTTTTGAGCGACTGGAACCCGACAAAACACGTTTTTGAAGGCACACTGGACGGCACACCATTTGCGCTAACACTGGAGAATGAAACCGAAGGCACCATGCTGCATTATCGCGGTGCACAGGTTCGCGCCATTGTCTGCTCTGCTCGCGAGGCCGCGCTTCACGCGCTATTGCCGGAAAAAACAAGCACGGATACGGGCAAGGATATTGTTAGCCCCATGCCGGGTCGTGTGGTTCTGATCGAGGTCAAAGAAGGCCAGGAGGTCAAGACTGGTGAGCCGGTTCTGGTGGTTGAGGCGATGAAAATGGAAAATATCATTCGCACCGAGCGCGATGGCATCATTGATAAAATTCATGTTGCTGCCGATGACAATGTTGCCGCCGATGAAGTGCTGATGAGTTTTGAATAAGATACGGCTGTGGGTTACCTCAATCCTTCGACAAACTCAGGATGAGGTTATCGGGAATAAATTAACCCTCATCCTGAGCTTGCCGAAGGATGAAGATAAAGAACTTCAAAAAAACTAAAAGCCCAGGCTTGTCACGGCTTTTTTATCATAGGTGCAGCAGTAGGAGCGGCCTTGATATTTACCGGGTTTGCTGGTGTTGTAGCAGGGGCAGGGTTTTTGCGTGTACCCAAAGGATCATTGTCGTGATGGCACTGCCCTTCAAAATAGGCACCGTTTTCCATGGCCAGTGTCGAATGAACAATGTCACCTTCTACATGGGCGGTAGAGGTTAACTGGATCTGGCGGGCGCGCAGTTTGCCAATAACCTTGCCACGCACGGTAATTTGCTCTGCGTGAATTTCACCTTTAACCACAGCCTTCTCGCCAATGGTCAATGCCTTGGCGCGAATGTCACCTTCAACACTGCCATCGAGCTGAATTTCGCCCTGGGTTTTTAGCGAACCGGTTATGACCAGATCTGAACTGAGGATGGAGGGGGTAGAATTTCGTGTCATTTGCTTACTCGTTCCCATCGAATTAGTGGAGGGGCTTGCCCCTTTGCGGTTGGAATCATTACCCTTGTTGAACATAAAGACCAGCTTTCAAAAATTTCTGGGGATCATACGGCTTCCCCTTGAACCATACTTCGTAGTGCAAGTGAACGCCCGTACTGCGTCCGCTGGAACCCATGGCCCCAACTTGTTGTCCCAGCTTCACCTTTTGACCACGCTTGACCTTGATTTTAGCCATATGGCCATAGCGCGTCTTAAAGCCAAACCCGTGATCGATCTCTACCAGTCGACCATAGCCAGCGCGCCAGCCGGCATATGTAACTGTTCCGGCGGCTGTTGCAGCGATGGGGGCTAGTCGAAACGCGCCAAAATCTTGTCCGGAATGGCGTGCAGCGCGATGCGTAATAGGGTCAATACGTGTGCCAAAGCCACTGGTACGCCGGTGTTCAACCGGAACCGGATCACCCAAAGGCACATCCCGAACCATATTTTGCAACTGGTCAGCCTTCGCCAACCGCCCGGTTAATCGGGCAACCCGGCGGGTAAAACCCTGATCCAGAGACAGAGCTTCCCCAAACAATTGCGTTTCATTTAAAGCAATCAAGGGGCCGCCAACTTTGCTGTTATCCTGGGCCAGCATATCTTCAATGCCAAGGCCGGTCATTGTCAGTACAGCTTGCAATCCTTCTATGCGCGTTTCTGCCCGCTCCTCGGCGGTGCGCAAAATTTTACTTTCCTGCTCGTGAAGCCAGGTCAATCGTGACAGTGGGTCTTTTGCGTTTGAGGCAAGTGTTGTCGTGGCAAGCGTGCGGGACTGGCGCGGTGTTTGGTCATCAGCAACAGCGTTCATCACCAACTGACTGCTTCCATCTGGGCCGGGAAGTAAAGTGTCCAGTGCCGAGTTATCACCCTGATCCAGCAATAATTTCAGTGTGTCGAGACGACGTTCAATATCATTGGCTGCTGTTGTAAAAGCGGTTGTGCGGTTATCCAGAAGCGCCTGGGTGGATGCCTCTTTGGCGCGGGCCTCTGCGACAAGGCGTTGAAAGTGCATACGGCTGGCAAAGGCCTGTTGAGATTGAGAGGATAGCAAATGGCCACTAAGAAATACGCTGGCGGTGGCATATCCAAACCAGAGAAAAACAGCCATAGCTGTTCCAGATACAATGATCTGTGTACGGGTGCTCAAAGACAGATAGCGCACTTCTCCGTGACTGCGGTGATAAATTTGCCGCTCAGGAAAAATGTGCTCAAGAACTTCCCGTGTCCTTTTCAGGACTCGTGCGATCATCCGATCCCCCTGATTTTCGTAAATACCTGCGTTAGGCTGGGATAAAAGCGGATTACTGCCGCGATTTCAACACCTAAAACATTAACAAACACCTATTCTGGCATTTCCTGTTCTGTTTTGGGTCAAAACCGGGTGTTTTCGCTTCTCAGGGGTAAGAAATCTCATAATACCCCTTTTGCAGACCAGCTTGTTCCCGGGCTTTATGGTTAAAGGGGCCGCGCAAAGCCGCCGGAAGGTACATTTTGACCAAATCCTGAAAGTGAAGTTCCGGTTCTTTACCACTGATCTCACACACCGCATTAAACCAGCGTACACCTTTGGCCACATGCCCGATTTCTTCCTTATAAATGATGTTCAGAATTGTGGCGCTTTGACTATCGCCTACACGTTCAAGTTTTCCGACCATAGATGGTGTGACATCAAGTCCCCGGGCTTCCAGTAACATCGGTGCAATAGCCAGCCGTGCAGCGAGATCATTGCGTGTGTTATATGCCGCCTCCCAAAGTCCCTGATGGACACCAAGAGCACCGTAATAACTGCCTAGCTGGGTCAGGCGCGCACAGATCATGGTAAAATGGCGCGCTTCATCATCGGCCACCTCCAGCCAGTCGGTGGCAAAGCGCAGACGTTGTGTATCTGCCAATGCCGGATCGTGAGTAAAGCGCGCCAACATATCCAGCGCCAGATCAATAGCGTTTAATTCAATATGGGCAATGGCGTGTAATAGCGCGATACGGCCTTCTGGTGTGCCAATTCGACGTCGTGGCACAGCGCCCGGCGCAACCGTCTGCAAGTCTTCTGGTCGTCCCGGAGATTGTGGGATGCTGGCAGTATCGCTCTTACCCAGAATGATTGCACCAGCTTTCCACTCTTTTGCCAGAGCATGGGTTTGCCTTGCTTTTTGTTTTGGATCGCACTCACGCAATATCGCCACAGTGCGGTGCAAAAGATCAGGCATTGCGTTCTTTTACTTCTGCCAGCACTTGTTCAACATGGCCTTTGACCCGAATCTTGTGCCAGATTTTGGTAATCATGCCTTTGGCATCGATTAAAAATGTTGCTCGCTCGATTCCCATATATTTACGTCCATACATGCTTTTTTCGATCCATAGGCCATAGGCTTTGATGACGTCCAATGGCTCATCCGCTGCCAATATCACCTTCAGGTCATGTTTTGCCTTGAATTTGTCGTGTTTTTGGGCGCTATCTTTTGAGACACCGACGATCACAACGCCCATATCGGCAAAAGCTTTTATTTGCTCAGAAAAGCCAATGGCCTCGGCGGTACATCCCGACGTGTCATCCTTGGGATAGAAGTAGAGAACTAGTATTTTGCCCCGAAAATCATTCAGGGATATTGTGCCGCCACCATCACGTGGCAAGGTAAAGTCCGGGGCTTGTGTCCCCTCTGTTGGTGCAACGCTCATCATAACTCCTCATAAAGCTAAAGCTGGTATAGTATGAAAATGCCCATGACAGGGTCTGGACTCAACTGGATTACACAATTCTGTTTGACGAGGAAGGTCAAGATGCCAGTAAATTCGACGAAGGACAGGTTTATTCCTATACTAGGAGAATTTACGCCGCAGATTGGCCTTTTTCGCCAAACCCTGAAGGGCGCGATGAATTTGCGTCCTGAGTGTGTCGAAAGGTGTTGAAAATGCACCACATTTCCTGCCCCCTTTCTCCTGTTCAGGTCGCAAATTCACCAGCGCAGAATGGGCAATCAAATTGGGTTCAGACCCTAGCCAATTGGATAAGAGTTTTGTGAGCAATACATCTGTCCATCCACAAAAAATGCCCGAAGACAACCGTAATTCCGGACGGCGAGAGCGTATTTGGCGTGCCAGCCTTGTGCATGGGCTGGAAATTATGGCCCTCATTATGGCGCTGGTCTTGGCGATTTGTGGTGGCCTTGCCTGGCGATTGGCACAAGGCCCGGTATCACTGGAGTTTTTGAAAAACGATGCCGAATTGGCTCTGGTCAAGGTGTTTGAAGGCCATGATGCGCAAATCGGTACGCTGCAAGCCAATTGGTCTGCACAAGATCGTTCAATTGTAATTGCCGCTCGGGATGTGCAGGTGCTGGGCGAAAATGAGCAGGTTCTGGTTCAGGTGCCAGAACTAGATGTGGGTCTTTCTGCGTCAAATCTGATTAGGGGGCGAGCCGTTATTGAGCGCATTATTGCTATTGGCGGCGAATTTTCTTTTGTGCGGCGCAGTAATGGTGAGGTTGGTGCGGGACTTGGAAAACCGGATCAAATTGCCGTCAGGCCAGTTTCCTCACAAGCTGGTCAAAATGCCAGCATGGCTTCACTCCCCCAAGTATTAAGCCGGTTGCGCGTTTTAGCTATGCGTGATGCGGTTTTGCATTTTGTTGATGAGCGATCTGGCGCAGACTGGGTGGCTCCTCATGCAAATTTACGCTTTGAGCGCAAGGGTGAGCGGATCACTGCAAAGGCCAATGGTAACATTGAAAGCCAGGCTGGCACGGCCACAATCTCTATTTCTGCTTCATCGCGTATTGATTTTTCCAGGATGAATGCTGAACTATCGCTTGCCAATGCCGTACCTGCGGCACTGGTTCCTTCAATCAGTGGTGCCTGGCAATGGATTGGCGGCATTGATGCGCCACTTTCCGCCCAAATTACGTTTGCCACGGGTGAAGACGGGCTACTTAGATCAGCGGACGGGCATGTTAGTCTCGCCAAGGGCGTTTTTCGTAAAACCCAGAGCATTACGCCCATAGATAGCGCCGAACTCATTTTTGTCTTTGACCCCATGGATGGCGCGGTCAGTATTGAGCAGGCGCAATTGCACTCAAAACTGCTGACTGGCGCACTCAAGGGGCGAATTACAGGGCTGGATCCTGCACGGCTTGTAATGGGTGAGCAAGTCGGGTTTGATTTGGCTTTTGAAGCGATCAGTGTAGACCCTGGGGATGTGTTTGCAGCACCATTACCCGTGCGGCTATGGCTTGATGGATATTACAGGCCAGAAGAGGGGGCTGTGGAATTCAAGCATTTTGATCTCAGTATTTATGATTTTTCTATGCATGGCTCCAGCACACTAACCTTTCCTGATGAGGCACTGGATGAGAATGCACCACTGTTCATCCTTGACGCACGCAGCGATGGGAAAATCACACCGGCACAAGTCCTGACTTTATGGCCGCAGAAATTTGCATTTGGCGGACGTGACTGGATCAGGAGAAATGTAATTTCCGGGCAATTGCATGATTTTGTGATGAATGTACGTTTGCCGCAACGGGTGACCAAAGCGAAACGTCTTGAAAATGATATGTTGACACTGTCATTCGCCTTTGATGAGGCGGTTTCACACTTTGTCAGCACCATGACGCCCTTATCAAATGGTGAGGGAACCGCCGTGTTGCGTGGCAACCGGTTTGATCTAAACATGAAATCGGCACGAATTCGCAATTCTGAATTAACAGACGGGTTTGTGCAAATCCCTCGCCTTAGTCCCAAAGGGGTTGTCGCTCGCTTTGGTGGCCATTCCGTTGGACAGCTCGAAGATTTGATACAGTTATTGGACGAAAAGCCACTGGAGTTTGTGAGTAAATATGGGTTGTCCCCGGACGCGATCACCGGTCAGGGCGAGACAGACTTTACCATTTCCAGGCCCATGCGCGTAAACGTTCCAGCGCGTAAAGTGGGGTTTTCTGCAACGGGGGCATATAAAAATATTCGTGTGGCTGGACTAATCGGTGGTCAGGATATTACAGATGCTTCGGCTACATTCAGTGTTGACCCTGACGGTATGGTCGTTGAAGGTAATGGCAAGGTGGGTTCGGTGCCTGGTCGTTTTACCTGGCAGGAGCGGTTTTTTCCTCAAAATGAACCCCGCACACGGTTGGCTATTGATGTCACCACAGATGCGCAGATTTTTGATGATCTGGGTATCCCGACAAGGTTGTTTCTTGATGGCCCTGTGGGGCTTCAATTGCAAACAACAGGGGAGGGGATCAATATCAAGACAGCCACCCTGAGTGCCGATTTGACAGATGCACGTCTGACCTCGCCGGGCGGCGATTGGGAAAAACCCGCCGGGCAGGAGGGAAGCGCCGAACTTCAGATAAAACGCCGCGCCGATGGTGGTTATGAAATTATGGATATGGTCGCACGCACAGAAGGGTTTTTGCTTGCGGGTGATCTGGATATAGCAGCACAAGGTGGGTTGCAAAGCGCCCATATCAGTCAGGCGCGCATGGATGGTGTTTTTGATTTTTCCGCTGATATAGAGCGTAGCAAAGAGGGTGCGTTTGTTATCAATGGTGCGGCTATGATGCTCGATGCACGCGGATTTGTTCGTGGACTTGCCCAGGGCGCAAGTGCCGACTTTGGTGTTGCGCTGGATGCCGACATTACGTTCGAGCGGGCATTGGTTTCAGATCAAATGATACTAAAACAAGGAAAAATAAACTTTAAGAGAGGTATGCAAGAAATTGAAATTATGGAATTTATTGCAGATACTCCCAATGGTCAGGCACGTTTTGTCGTCAGTCAAAATCTGGAAGGGCAGCGCCAGTTGAGCGGGCGTACAGATGATGCCGGACTAGTGATAGAGGCTCTTTTTGGTACCAACAGTGTGAGAGGCGGGGTATTACAAATTGATGGTGTTCTTGGTGATGGCGGCTCACTGAATACAAAACTTGAACTTGCCATGGATAATTTCAAGTTAAGCAATGTGCCGGCAGTCGCCCGAATACTTACCCTGGGTTCGCTAACCGGTATTGCCAATACTATGAGCGGAGAAGGCATAGGGTTCAAAAAACTTATAGCCCCACTTGAGTTTGAAAAAGGCACAATGCAGATCGGTGCGGCCCGGGCAACCGGGCCTGCGCTTGGTGTTACTGTCACTGGCAAGGTTGATCTGCTGCAAAAGACAATGGCGCTTAACGGCGCCCTGGCACCGGCATATTCCATCAATTCAGCACTGGGTAATATTCCAGTGCTGGGTGATGTTCTGGTCTCGAGAAAAGGCGAAGGTCTTTTTGGCCTGTCTTACCGGGTGCAAGGCCCGTTTGAAGAGTTGCAGGTTTTCGTCAACCCTCTGTCGGCACTAACGCCAGGCGTATTTCGACGCATATTTGAAGGCTCAAAAACACCTGCCGGGCCAGATATTCCATCAGATAGTGCCTCTGATGTCCAAAGCAAACCTCTGGAACAACCAGATTCCCCACCTAAAGACAGTGTGCCAGAACCAACACCCGAAGCTCCGTCAGACGGCGGGAAGAACTAGAGCGTGTTTTTTCTTGCCAATTGATAGTTTCAAATTGGGTTTTTCGGCAAAATCCTCACCAGAAATGCTGGTTTGAATATCTGTTATGGTCTTGTCATTCAGTTTCAGCGCCCCGGCCTTGATATGGCGTTTTGCCTCGCCGCGTGAGGCCACCAGACCGGCGCGTTCAAAGAGCGCAACAAGAGACACCCCGTTTTTCATTTCCTCTAGGCCAAGGCGCACCTGCGCCAGTGCATCACCGGTCAGGCCTTGCTCGAATATGGCGCGGGCGGTTTTTTCTGCCTGTTTTGCAGCATCTGCGCCGTGTAAAAGCGTAGTACAGGCATTGGCCAGAACAATTTTGGCATCGTTAATGGCCGCACCATCTAGCATCTCTTGCTCTGCAATGTCACCCAGTGACATATCGGTAAACAGGCGCATAAAGCGGCCTACATCGGCATCCTCGCAATTGCGCCAGAACTGCCAATACTCATAAGGACTACGCTGCGCGGCATTGAGCCAGACAGCACCGTCTGCGGTTTTACCCATTTTGGCACCAGAGGCAGTGGTGATGAGCGGCGCGGTAAAACCAAAGGCTTTCTCACTCTCACGTTCCTCACCGGTCTGCTCGACTTTGTATTTATGGATCAATTCGCGGCCATTGACGATATTGCCCCATTGGTCAGAGCCACCCATTTGCAACCGGCATCCATAACGCTGGTTTAACTCCAGAAAATCATAGGCTTGCAGGAGCATGTAGTTGAATTCCAGAAAAGTCATTTCCTGTTCGCGGTCGAGCCTTCGTTTAACGCTTTCCAGCGCGATCATGCGATTGATCGAGAAAAACCGGCCAACATCACGCAAAAACTCAATATAGCCAAGGTCTTCCAGCCAGTCAGCATTATCGACCATGATGGCATCGGTCGGGCCATCGCCAAAGGTGAGAAACTTTGCGAATACACCTTTCAGGCTTTCCTTGTTGGCGCTTATCTGCGCGGCGCTCAATACCGGGCGAGACTTGTCCTTGTCGGACGGATCACCGATTTTGGTGGTGCCACTACCCAACAGGACTATGGGGCGCCCCCCGGCCTGTTGCAGACGACGCAAAAGCATAATCTGCACCAGTGATCCCACATGCAAACTGGGCGCAGTGCAATCAAAGCCGATATAAGCACTCAGGACATTCGTAGCGGCAGCGTTATCAATGCCCACAAGATCGGTTGCCTGATAGTGGTAGCCGCGTGCCATAAGAGTGCGGATAAAATCTGATTTATACTGGTTCATGGTGTCTCTGTCGGATAAACTGAAACTGCCTCATAGCAGGGGTATGAGCATAGCGAAAAGAGTTTTTGTAAGGAAATCACATGCGGGCCATAGGATTGATGAGCGGAACCTCGCTGGACGGTATGGATGCGGCGCTTCTTGAAACCGATGGGCAGGGTATTTCAGGCTTTGGCCCGGCGCTGACCATTCCGTTTGGCAAATCTGAGAAAACCGTGCTGCAACAGGCCGTGGATGATGCGCTTGTCTGGCGTTTTGAGGGCGTAGCACCGGCCAGTTTTGCGCCCGCAGCGCGTCTGTTGGCCACTATTGCCGAAAAGGCTGTACGGGCCATAACAAAAAAGGCCACTATTGAGTTAAACATGATTGATTTGGTCGGTTTTCATGGCCAAACGGTGTTGCATCAACCACCCACAGATGGTCATTTAGGTCAAACTTGCCAGATCGGCGATGCAAGAGAGCTTGCCATGGCCCTGGGTGTGTCCGTGGTTCATGATTTTCGCGCTAAGGATATGCAGGCCGGCGGTCATGGGGCGCCATTGGCGCCGGCCTATCATCGTGCCCGGGCGGCTGATCTGCCAAAACCCCTGATGGTTCTGAATATCGGCGGCGTAGGCAATCTTACCTATTTGGGACAGGATGGCGAAATGCTGGCCTTTGATACCGGGCCAGGCAATGGCCCGCTGGATGCCTGGGTGCGTGAAAGGGGTGCCGGTGAAATGGATGTCGGTGGGGTGTATGCTGCCAAAGGTAAAGTTGACAGGGATTGTTTGCACGCACTGATGTCTTCGCCGTATTTTGCACAAAAACCACCAAAATCTGCTGATCGGTGGGATTTTGATATGGCACTGGTGAGGGGGTTAAGTCTGGAGGATGGTGCCGCAACGCTAACGGCCTGGTGCGCGCAGAGCATTGCATTGGCTCTGGAGTACTTGCCAGAACGCCCGCGAAACATTCTGATTTGTGGTGGCGGGCGCCATAATCCTCAGCTTATGGCGCAAGTGCAGAAACGCACGGGAATTGCAGTCCAGCCTGTGGAGGCGGCGGGTTGGCGCGGCGACGCACTGGAGGCCGAGGCCTTTGCCTATCTGGCGGTTCGCGTTTTTCGCGGTTTACCAACAAGTTGGCCGCAAACCACGGGCGTAAGAGCGCCTGTAAGTGGTGGAAATGTCATTAAATATAATAAAACAATAGCTTAACGCCGCCCTTTTCTTGTTTGCATATATTCCTCAAGGGAGGGATCAACGGTACCATTATGGCGATAGTCAAGGTAGGTCTCGACTTCGTTTTCCAGTTCCTTGACATGATTATTAAACAAATGCCCTGCACCGGGGACGATTTTGTGGGTGAGCAGCGTACCTTTCTGGATGCGAATTTTTTCTGAGACACGCTCTATCTCGTCTGGTGGGCAAATGCGGTCATCGGATCCATAGATCATCAGGCCAGACGCCGGGCAGGGGGCCAGAAAACCAAAGTCATACATATTCATAGGTGGCGACACAGAAATAAAGCCACGAATTTCTGGCCTGCGCATCAGCAACTGCATGCCGATCCATGAGCCAAAAGAATGTCCGGCAACCCAGCCAAAAGATGCATTGGGGTTTAGCGCCTGCATCCAGTCAAGCACGGTTGCCGCATCCTGCAATTCGCCCTGTCCATGGTCATACTCACCAACGCTGCGCCCGACACCGCGTGCATTAAAGCGCAAAGTCGCATAACCGCGCCGCCTGAAAATATCATAAAGGCCTGTTATAACCCGGGTATTCATTGAGCCGCCACCCTGTGGATGAGCATGCAGAATCAGGGCTAGCGGTGCATCGTCTGCATCTGCAGGTGAGTAATGGCCTTCCAGGCGGCCTTCCGGGCCGGGAATGATGACTTCAGGCATAATGTAATGATCCTGTTATATTTTGTGTTTTCAACCATGTTAAAAAGTCTTGAATTGTATGTATCAGGTGCATTTTACAGTGTTTTTCCTACATTTAACTGCATTATAATTCTTGACTAAAATAGTGGGTTATTGCAATTTCCATTTCTGGTATGTTGTTTGATAAAATGCTCTCTGCGATACGGTTTGCGCCTTCTAGCATAGGCTGGGCGCGCATGGCGAGAGATGAAGTGTGAATAAGGAACTGGGTTATGAAATTAAGTGCAAGAGGGCGTTATGCGGTTATGGCCCTGGCCGATCTGGCATCGATCAAGGAACAGGGGCCGGTAACGCTAGCAGAAATCGCCGAACGGCAGGATATTTCCATATCATATCTTGAGCAATTATTCGCAAAATTACGGCGGTGCGGGGTGGTTAAAGGTGTGCGTGGCCCGGGCGGTGGTTATCGTCTTACTCGTCCGGCCAATGAGACCAGTATTGCCGACATCATTCTGGCTGTTGACGAGCAAATCAACACGGTGGCATGTGATCGTAATTCTGAGATAGGCTGCACAGGGCGTACAGGACGTTGTCTGGCTCATGATCTTTGGGATGAGTTGGGGCGGCATATTTATCTGTTTTTGAACTCTGTAACACTGGAGGATGTGTTGCAGCGCCGGGTGCTGGGGGCAGCGGGCGGTGCACGCATGATGGAGAAGACCAAAAGCGCATGAGCACATACCTGGACTATAATGCCACGGCGCCTTTACGCGCCGAAGCCCGTGCGGCGATGCTGGCGTGCTTTGATGCACCGGGTAATCCGTCCTCTGTGCATGGTGCCGGGCGGCGTGCCAGTTCACAGATTGCAAAAGCACGGAAAATACTTGGCTATACACTGGGTGCACATCCTCCTGATCTGGTGTTTACCTCAGGGGGTACTGAGGCCAACAATCTGGCTCTGTTAGGTTTGGCAAAGGCGAATAATTGTACTCATATATATGTTAGTGCGGTTGAGCATTCCTGTATTCGTCAAGCGGCCATGGCATCCGGCCTGCCCGTTGAATTCATACCGGTTACCGCTAACGGTGTTATCGACCTAGACGTGCTGCAAATGCACCTGGATGATTTATCACATGAAGCGTGTCCATTACTGGCGCTGATGGCCGCCAATAACGAAACCGGCGTTATCCAGCCCGTGCAAAAAGCGACCAGGATGATGTATACAGCCAACGGGCATATCCATGTGGATGCGGTGCAGGCATTTGGGAAAATGCCGGTCAACCTGGCGGTTATGGGGGTGGATTCTCTTGCTGTTTCCGCACACAAAATTGGCGGGCCAATGGGCGTTGGAGCGCTGGTGCTTACGCACGGCACCAAACTGGCCCCGATGGTTTTTGGTGGCGGACAGGAAAGCGGCTACCGGGGTGGCACGGAAAATGTGCCAGGCATTGCCGGGTTTGCCGCCGCGACTGAGGCGGCGATTAAGGATTTGGACGCGTGTGACAGCATTGAAATGCTACGTGACCACGTGCAGACGCGTTTACTTGACATTGCACCGGATGCTTTGGTGGTTGGCGGCGATGCGCCCCGGCTTTGCAACACCCTGTGCCTGGCAACACCGGGCTTTACCGCCGATACCCAGCTTATGGCGATGGATATTGCCGGGTTTTCCATTTCCTCCGGTTCGGCCTGTTCTTCGGGCAAGGTCAGGGCCAGTGTGGTGATGCTGGCGATGAACTTGCCGGGCGATCTGGCGTCCTGTGCCGTTCGTATCTCGCTTGGCAAAAACACCACGCGCGATGAACTGGATGCCTTTGCCGATGCCTGGGGCGAGGCCTATGGCCGCATTGCCCTGAAAGAGAGCGCATGATGGGCGGTGTTAAAGAAAGCATTGATCGCTCCACTGTTGAGGCGACACGCGGGCTTGAGGCCGATAAATACAAATATGGCTTTACCACCGACGTGGAACAGGAATTTGCCCCCAAGGGCTTAAATGAAGACATTGTTCGCTTTATCTCGGCCAAAAAGGACGAACCAGATTGGTTGCTGGACTGGCGTCTTGCCGCCTATAGACGCTGGCTGACCATGGAGGAGCCTAGTTGGGCCATGGTCAATTATCCCAAAATTGACTATCAGGACATGTATTACTTTGCCGCGCCAAAAAAAGAAGGCGATGGCCCCAAAAGCCTGGATGAGATCGACCCGGATATTCTGGCTACCTATGAAAAACTGGGCATACCTTTGCGTGAGCAGGAAGTACTTTTAGGCGTTGAAGGCGCGCCGAAGGTGGCGGTCGATGCGGTGTTTGATTCTGTGTCCGTGGCCACGACATTTCGGGCTGAACTGGCCAAGTCCGGGGTTATTTTTTGTTCTTTCTCCGAGGCCGTTCACGATCACCCTGATCTGGTGCGCCAATACCTGGGCAGTGTAGTGCCGCCTTCGGATAATTTTTTTGCCACGCTGAATACCGCTGTTTTCTCGGATGGCACATTTGTCTACATCCCCAAGGGTGTGCGCTGCCCGATGGAGTTATCTACCTATTTTCGCATGAACGCCCAGAGCACCGGCCAGTTTGAACGCACGCTCATCATTGCCGATGAAGGCTCATACGTTTCCTACCTTGAGGGTTGCACCGCGCCCATGCGCGAGGAAAATCAGCTTCACGCCGCCGTGGTGGAACTTGTGGTACTGGATGAGGCCGAGATCAAATACTCAACCGTGCAAAACTGGTGGCCCGGTGATGAGGATGGTCAGGGCGGGGTTTATAACTTTGTCACCAAACGTGCCGATTGCCGGGGT
Organism: Robiginitomaculum sp.; assembly: GCA_021776565.1. Classification (GTDB taxonomy): domain Bacteria; phylum Pseudomonadota; class Alphaproteobacteria; order Caulobacterales; family Maricaulaceae; genus Robiginitomaculum_B. The sequence continues at coordinate 16,597 of JAJFFQ010000063.1, forward strand.
GTGCGCTCGCGTGTGTCATGGACGCAGGTTGAAACAGGCTCATCAATAACGTGGAAATACCCGTCCTGCATATTGCGTGGGCGTGAAAGTCAGGGCGAGTTTTATTCGGTGGCTATCACCAATGATGCGCAACAGGCCGATACCGGCACCAAAATGATCCACTTGGGCAAAAATACCCGCTCGCGGATAATCTCCAAGGGCATTTCAGCCGGGCGTTCCAATAACACCTATCGCGGGCTGGTCAGTGTTCATCAAAAAGCCAGTGGTGCACGTAATTTCACTCAGTGCGACAGCTTGCTGGTTGGTAATGAATGTGGCGCACACACAGTGCCTTATATTGAGGTCAAAACCCCGGACGCACAGTTGGAACACGAAGCGACGACAACCAAATTGTCAGAAGAACAATTGTTTTACTGCCGTCAGCGTGGCCTGGACGGCGAGGAGGCAACGGCGCTGTTGGTCAATGGCTTTGCCCGCGATGTGTTGCAAAAACTACCCATGGAATTTGCTGTCGAAGCGCAAGCTTTGGTCAAGGTCAGTCTGGAAGGAAGTGTGGGGTGATGGAGTGTATCAACTTGACTCTCATCGTCATACCGGCGGAGGCCGGTATCCAGAGCAGCATTGCAATATGCAATGCGCGAACTGGAATGGACACACAACTGGATACCGGCCTCCGCCGGTATGACGCATAGGAGTGCTCTTATGGCTAAAACAAAACCCGTTCTGAACATTGATGATGTGGAATTGATGGACTTTGGCAATGGCGGAAAATTCGCCGCCAAACTGGGGCGTTTTGGCCCGGCGCTGGGTGCCAAGAACCTTGGGTGTATGCTGACCATTGTGCCGCCGGGAAAACGCGCCTTTCCGCACCATGCACACCTGACCGATGACGAGATGATGTTTATCCTTGAAGGCCAGGCCGATTACCGCTTTGGTGAGGAAACCTACCCGGTCAAGGCGGGCGATGTTCTGGGCGCACCGCCGGGCGGCGCAGAAGTGGCGCATCAGCTTATCAATACCGGTGATACGGATCTCAAATATCTGGCGTTTTCTACCAATGGCAACAGCATGGCAGTTGTATATCCGGATTCAAACAAATTTATGGTTGCCGCAGATATCCCCGATGATGGCATGCCGTTCAATGCAAAATTTCGCCATTTAGGCACGATTGGCGAAGGTGTTGCAGAGTATTTTGATGGTGAGGAATAATGATTGAAATCAAAAACTTGCGTGTGTCTGTTGAAGACGTCGAAGGCGACATCCTCAATGACTTGTCGCTGGATGTTCCAGCCGGGCAGGTGCACGCGATTATGGGGCCAAATGGCACCGGAAAGTCCACATTGGCCAATGTGTTGACCGGGCGCGACGGCTATGTGGTGAACAGTGGCAGTGTATCCTATGAAGGCGAAGACCTGCTGGCTATGGAGCCAGAAATTCGTGCCGCCAAGGGTATATTCCTGTCATTTCAGTATCCGGTGGAAATTCCGGGTGTTCCGGCGATGACCTTTTTGCGCGCTAGCCTTAATGCACAGCGCAAACGGCGCGGGGAGGACAATTTGTCTGCCCCTGACTTTCTGAAACTGGCGCGTGAGAAAGCCAGTCTTTTGAAGGTTAAAGCAGACATGCTGAAACGTCCGCTTAATGTCGGCTTTTCCGGCGGTGAAAAAAAGCGTATGGAGATATTGCAAATGGCGGTTCTGGAGCCGCGGTTTGCTATTCTGGATGAGACTGATTCCGGGCTTGATATTGATGCGTTAAAAATTGTGGCCGAGGGCGTTAATGCCCTGCGTGCGCCTCACCGCTCCATGTTGGTCATCACCCATTACCAGCGCCTGCTGGACTATATCAAACCCGATGTTGTGCATGTGATGGTGGGGGGCAGCATTGTAGCAAGCGGCGGGCCGGAACTGGCCGTGAAACTCGAAGCCGAAGGCTATGACACCTATATGGGGGCTGCCGCGTGATCGCAGAGAAATTACATCCTGCGCAAGATGCTCTAAAAGCAGCATTTGAGGCACTGCCGGTCAGTTCTGTGCGAACGAAAGCTTTTGCCTCTTTTGCTAAAACCGGTTTGCCACACCGGCGTATGGAGGCATGGAAGTGGACGGATTTGCAAGCTGCACTGGCTAAAGACCTGCCCGTAAGCGAGGAAAGAGCAGCTCGTCTAAGCGTGCCGGAAAATGCCATGTATTTTCATATTGTGAATGGGCAATTGAAGCGCACGCCTGATCTGCCAGAAGGTGTGAAACTTACCCTTTGCGACACGCCGGAAAAACCAGGCACTCTGCCCATGACAGGTCTTGCCAGTGCATTATCACCATTGAGCATTACCTTGCACATTGATGGCAAACTTGATGCACCGCTTTTCTTTTGCTTTGAGGGGCAGGGCCATACAAGCCTGACCCTGTCTATGGCGGCCAATGCCCAGGCACAGATCATTGAAGATCACGGCGTTTCTGGTGGTTTTGCCAACACGGCATTGCGCTATGATCTTGGCAAAAATGCACGTCTGACCCGCCTTGTGTATCAGCATAGCGATGCCAGTGCCGTGCATGTAGTGTGCGCAGAGGTTAGTCTGCCACAATTTTCACAACTGGATCAGTTTTCCGTAAACTTTGGTGCACGGCTGGCGCGGCTGGAAACGCATGTTTCTTATACTGGCAAACATGCCCGCGCCCGGCTAAACGGCGCGTATCTGCTGGATGGTGAGCGCCATGGCGATCAAACATTTCATGTGGATCATGCCAAAGAGAGTTGCACCACGCGGCAATTGCTGCGCGGCGTCGTAAAGGATAGCGCACGGGGGGTGTTTCAGGGCAAGTTTTATGTTGCCAGAGACGGGCAGCACACAGATGCAGCAATGAACCATGACGCCATATTGCTAAACCCCGGTGCCAGCGTAAATGCCAAGCCGGAACTGGAAATATATGCCGATGATGTGGCCTGTGCCCACGGCAATACCTCCGGTGCGCTGGATGAGAACGCATTGTTTTATATGCGCCAGCGCGGCCTTGATGAGGCACGGGCCAAAGCCTTGCTCACCTATGCTTTTTTGGGCACATCATTTGATGATCTCAAAGATGAAACCCTGCACGATATGCTGATGGCCCCGATTAAACTTTGGCTGGAACAAGCGTTATGAGTGCGTCATTCCTGCAAGCTCCGGCAAGTTTTGACCCCTTTGCCCTACGCTCTGAATTTTCAGTATTAAGGCGCAAAGTGAACGGTTTCGCCCTGACCTATCTGGATAGCGCCGCATCGGCGCAAAAACCGGATTGCGTCATCGACGGGATGGCCGGGCAAATGCGATCCTCTTACGCTAATGTGCATCGCGGTTTGCACACCATGGCCAATGAGACCACGGAGACTTTTGAAGGGGCGCGCAAAACCATCGCCAGGTTCTTGAACGCCCAAAATAGCGACGAAATTATCTTTACCTCCGGCACCACAGAAGCGATCAATCTGGTGGCCTCGGGCATTGGTGCGGATTTGCAGGAAGGTGACGAAATCATCCTTTCGCAAATGGAGCATCATTCCAACATTGTCCCCTGGCATTTCCTGCGGACACGCAAGGGCGTGGTGCTAAAATGGGTGGATGTTCTGGATAACGGCCAGCTTGATATGCAAGCCTACAAGGACGCCTTTGGCCCCAAAACCAGATTTGTAGCCATAACCCATATGTCCAATGTTACCGGTGTTGTTACCGATGCGGCAAAACTGGTCAGCATTGCTCATGCCCATGATGTGCCGATCCTGCTGGATGGCTCGCAAGCCGCCGTGCATTTCCCGGTGGATGTTCAGGCGCTGGATGTGGATTTTTATGCCATGACTGGCCACAAACTTTATGGCCCAACCGGCATTGGTGCGCTCTATGGCAAGGCCAACCGGCTAGACGCATTGCGCCCCTATCAGGGCGGCGGTGAAATGATCGAAAGTGTATCAAAAGATAAAATTGTTTATGGCTTGCCGCCACATCGCTTTGAGGCCGGAACGCCGCCCATTATAGAGGCCATTGGTCTTGGGATCGCCCTGGACTGGTTGATGGCTCTGGACCGAATTGCCATTGCCGAACACGAAAACCTGTTGGCGGCCCGTACCACCGAAGGGCTAAAACGCTATAACGATGTGCGTATTATTGGCGAAGCGCCGAACAAGGGAGCGATCATCTCTTTTGATGTGCGCGGTATGCACGCCCATGATCTGGCACAGCTTATGGATCGTTATGGCGTCGCCGTGCGGGCCGGCAATCATTGTGCAGAGCCATTGATGCGCCGCTTTGGGGCAACCTCGACCTGCCGGGCCAGTTTTGCCGCCTATAACACCGAAGACGATGTGGATCGGTTTTTGCAAGCGTTTGCAAAGGCCAGGACGTTCTTGTCATGAATAGAACAAAACAACATGTGTTCTCATGTTGAGCTTGTCGAAACACGAGGACGCTATGTCTTTTTATCCTTCGACAAGCTCAGGATGAGGGCAGTACAGGAGATTAACGTGGACAAAAAAGTCCGGGATACGATTGATATTTCAGCGCCGGTTATGGCAGCAGAGGAGAGCAGTGGCTCTGCCTTACCCAAAGAAGAACTGGATCGGTTGACCGAAGACCTTATTGCCGCATTCAAAAGTGTCTACGATCCGGAAATTCCGGTTGATGTGTATGAGCTGGGTCTGATTTACAAGGTTGATGTCAGTGATGATCGCGATGTTGATGTTGACATGACCCTGACCGCGCCTGGTTGCCCGGTTGCCGAGGATATGGTGATTTGGGTGGAAAATGCTGCGCGCTCGGTGCAGGGCGTGCGTGATGTTAAGGTCAATCTGATTTTTGAACCACCATGGGATCCATCGCGCATGTCAGACGTGGCCCGGTTAGAGCTGAATATGTTCTAGAGTCCAGATTCATCAAAATCGTTTAATTTGACATTCTTCAAGAGTATAAAGTCTGACAATCTGAATGAGTCTGAACCCTGAAATTTTCGAACATTTACTTGCATCCGCACAGTAGACTTAAAGGCTGATAAAGCGTAACGCTGCGCGCGTCTGAACTGGCAGCAGATTATCATCCCATTGAGGAGCAAATTGTGAAGCATACCGGACTGCACATCAACAAAGCGGCACTGAACGTTCTGGGCATGGAAAACGCAGAGCAAATCAATTGGAACTGGCCAAATCCAAGTCTTTACGAAAAGGCAATCAGCCGCGGCGAAGGTCAGGTTTCACAAGGCGGGCCATTAGTGGTGCAAACAGGGCAGCACACGGGTCGCTCTGCCAAAGATAAATTTATTGTTCGCGATGCCGAAACAGAAAACACCGTCTGGTGGGATCAGAATGTTTCCATGACACCATCACAATTCGAGATTTTGTGGGATGATTTCAAAGACTATATGGGCGACAAGGAATTGTTCCTGCAAGAATTGTTTGGCGGGGCTGATCTCGATCACCGCTTACCCGTAAACATCATCACTGAATTTGCCTGGCACTCCCTGTTCATCCGCCATTTATTGCGTATTCCGGCCAATGATGATCTGGGCAATTTCAACGCTGAATTTACCATCATCAGTCTGCCCGGATTTCGTGCCGACCCGGTGCGCCATGGCACCCGATCCGAGACAGTTATTGCTGTTAACATGAGCGAACGGCTGGTTCTCATCGGCGGTACATCTTATGCGGGTGAGATAAAAAAATCTGTCTTTTCAATCCTTAACTATTTATTACCAAAAAAATCGATCATGCCCATGCACTGTTCGGTCAACATTGGCCAAACAAATGATGCCGCCATCTTTTTCGGGCTATCCGGCACCGGAAAAACCACCCTGTCGGCCAATCCTGACCGCACCCTGATTGGCGATGATGAACATGGCTGGTCAGAAAATGGCTTGTTTAATTTTGAAGGTGGGTGTTACGCCAAAATGATCCGCCTGTCGGCAAAAGCAGAACCTGAAATTTATGCCACTACCACAATGTGGGGTACGGTTTTGGAAAATGTGGTCATGAACCCGGACACCCGCGAACTTGACCTTGATGATGCGACCCTGGCCGAAAATAGCCGGGGCGCTTACCCGTTATCTGCCATTCCCAATGCCAGCACCACTGGGCGTTGCGGCCAACCCAAAAACGTTATTATGCTCACCGCCGATGCCTTTGGCATACTGCCCCCGATTGCGCGCATGACCCCTAGCCAGGCCATGTACCACTTTCTGTCCGGTTACACCGCCAAGGTTGCCGGCACAGAAAAAGGTGTGACCGAACCACAGGCCACATTTTCCACCTGTTTCGGGGCACCCTTTATGCCGCGACACCCATCTGAATACGGTAATTTACTACGCGAGCTTATTGGCGAACACAATGTTACCTGCTGGCTGGTCAATACCGGCTGGACAGGCGGCCCCTACGGCACCGGAAACCGTATGCCGATCAAGGCCACACGGGCATTGCTGGCCGCCGCACTTGATGGTTCGCTTAAAACGACTGAATTTCGCGTGGACGAGAATTTTGGCCTGGACGTGCCTGTATCTGTGGCTGGTGTGGACAGCGCCATTCTTGACCCGCGCAGCACCTGGGCAGACAAAGCCGCCTATGATGCACAAGCGGCCAAACTGGTGGCCATGTTCGTCAAGAACTTCGCCAAGTTCAATAACCATGTTGACCCGGATGTGCGTGCCGCTGGGCCGATTGCCGGGTAACTGAACACTAGAAACATTCCAATGTATATACCGCCTGCACGACCTGAATTCAGCCAGAGGATAGCTGTTGGTTTGCCCTGTAGTTGGAAAACTGTTAATTTTGCTCTTCATATAACAATATGAGGGGGACAAAATCATATGGTTATGCGTTTTTTTGGTATATTTGCGGGTTTTTTCATATTTTTATTCACGCTTGTGTTGGCCAGTTCATCCACTGCACAGCCATTAATAAATGTGGCTACGGCACCGGATGCACGGTCAGTAGCAATTGGCGGATCGGCAACCGTATTTGCAGTGTTCGTCAATAGCGGCGATCAAACAGCCACCAATTGTCGCATTGCCCCGCCCTTTTTTGGCAGCCCTCCGATCTCCCTTGCCTATCAGGCGCTGGATGTGTCGGGCAATCTCATCGGCGCGCCGTTCACGCCTACTGATGTACCTGCCGGAGCAAGCCAGCGTTTTCTGGTCACCATTACCGCCAATGCGGCTTTTGAAGGGCGTTTGCGGCTTTTTTTTCAATGTGACGGTCTTGTGGCTCTGGTTTTTGAAGACGTAAACGATTTGTTCTTCACGGCCACCGTCGGCACGCCGCCTGATCTGATTGCTATTTTTGCCACCCCATCCGGTGACGGTGTGTTTCGGGTGGACACAGCGGGTGGCATTGCTGCGGCTGGCGGTGCGGTAATCAATATTGGCTCTGGCGGGGCCGAAACCCCAATAGAGGTGACACCAACCTTCGGCAGTTTTGACGGCGTGCTGGGCGCAACCCTTTCGATTTGCGAAACCGACCCTGCAAGTGGTGCTTGTCTTGCTGCGCCTACGCCAACCGTGCAGATGAGCATAGGCGGGGCAGCAAAGACATTTTCTGTGTTTGTTATTGCCTCCGATAATCTGGGCGCGCCGCTGTTTCCAGAATATATCCGCGTATCCGTTGTGTTTTCTGACCCGGCGGCGGCACCAGATACCCCCGAAGGGGCAGGAAAGTCCAGAATTGTTGCCATTAATGGCCCAATCAGAGGGCGCGGGTCTGTAGCCTTTACCTCGCCTGCGCCATCAGAAGCGTCGATGGCCACCAACCCCCTGGCGGGCAGTTATTCCATGCGCTTTCGCGACATGGCCTTTGACCCGACCAGCAACTTTTTGGCCAAAGGCGAACTGATTGTTCGCGAAGATAATACCGCCATTGGCATATGGCACCGCTTTAACGCCACCGACGGCAATGGCGTTGCCCTGGGCGAGGTGGATCAGGTGTTCACCCTTGAAGGGACGTTCGACAGTATTAACAGCACCTATGCCGGCGAGCTGATTTTTGTGCCGGATTTACAGTTCAACACCCCGCCTTTGCGTGGTACTTTTGTTGCCAATTTCGATCCTGGGCGTGGTATGCGCGGCACCTATGGCGTCACCACCCCATCCGCCGAAAAACCGTCTGGCGGACAAATGGCAAGACCGCAAGACGAAAGCGACAGCCCCAATATAGAAGCAACAGGAATGGGTTTTGACCGTGATCGCACGTGTTCCATCGTCAATAATATAATCAACAAAAGCTTTGATGTTTATATCAATGATGTGAAAGTCGGTTCCGTTACAATAACGCTTGATATAATTGGTGATGATTTCACCATAAACGGGAACATAACCGTAAGCCTGAATGGGGTAGAAGAAAGTGTTGCCATTACAGGAACGATTTCCCCACCTACTCAAGGTTTTCTAGCACCTACTGAATTTCGCACTAATATAGACCTAACACGTGAATCGCCCCCACTTCTTTTTGATACAGATTTTGGAGAAGTAACCAGTTGTACAGCAAACGGTTTCAAAGTTGGAGCAATTGATAGGGGTGATTCCGCTGCCCCAGACGATGACGTCTCTCTATTTATGGAATTTCGCATGCCGTGATCCATGGTTTTACCAGGCCTGTCCGGGTAATCCAGATTTGCCAACCAACAATCTCATCCCACAAATCGAGCCATTCGGGATTAGTCTGCTCAATCAAATTTAGCTTCCACCTGCGCGGATATTTCTTGATCCTCTTTTCACGCCGTATGGCAAGTTCAATATTGGAGAATTCTTCATGCCATACCAACAAGGAAATGCTGTGTTTTTTGGTAAACTCCTCGGCCAGCTTTTCACGATGTTCATACACGCACCGAACAAGGTCATTGGTGACACCGGTATATAACGTTCCATTGCGCTTGCTTGCCAATATGTACACGGAATAAATACGGTCTTGCATAATGCAGAATTGCTTATCTGGATCACCCGGACAAGCCGGGTGATGACAGTGCGGGGATCGGGTGATGACAATTGGGGGTATTATAAAAATTCTAAAACCTGTCATTACCCGGCTTGTCCGGGTAATCCAGTTGTAACTCATATCTGGATTCTGATTGTCATTGGTATGACGATTTTTGTATTTCTTATCATACCCTAGCCGCGCCGCGCACTTCCGCCTATGATTATGCCTGAACAGAATAAAACAGGCATTTCATGACACCTATATTACTGACGATTGCGCTGGTTGGTGGGTATTTGCTGGGTTCCATCCCGTTTGGCGTATTGTTGTCGCGCTGGTTTGGGCTTGGTGATGTACGCAATATCGGCTCTGGTAATATCGGTGCGACCAATGTGCTGCGCACCGGGCGCAAGGATCTGGCACTGGCCACACTGGTTCTTGATGGTGGAAAATCCGCAGCCGCCTTTGTCCTCGCCAGTCAGTTTTTGCATCCCTATATGGGTCTGGTTGCGGCGGTATCAGCCCTGTTGGGCCATTGTTATCCCGTCTGGCTTGGCTTTAAGGGCGGCAAGGGCGTCGCCACCTTTTTTGGTGGCGTGTTTGTGGCCCTATGGCCGCTTGGTATTGTCTGCGCCCTGATCTGGCTTGTCACGGCGGCGTTAATCCGTATCTCCTCTGTCGCAGCACTATTGTCGGTGAATAGTGCCCCGGCAATTGCCTTGGCGTTGGGACGGCCAGATATTGCCATGTTTTGCGGCCTGATGGCGCTAATTGTCAGTATCCGGCACTGGTCGAACATCATGCGTATGATGCAAGGCACTGAGCCGCGCTTTGGCGACAAGAAAAAATGAATAAAAAACGCGCTCTTGGCCCTCGCGCACTCACCGCCTGGCTTTGTCTTGCCCGCACGCCGCAAGTTGGCCCGGTGGCATTTCGCGGCCTTCTGGCGCGTTTTGGTGACCCGGAAACTGCGCTTGATGCCTTACCCGCTCTGGCCCGGCGCGGCGGGCGAATTGACCCACTTAAAATCACCAGTAAAGCAGCCGCGGAAGATGAAATAAATGCGCTGGAGCGCCTAGGTGGTGTGCTGCTGCCCGCGTGCGATCCTGATTTTCCCCAGGCGCTTGCTGCGCTTGATCCGCCGCCCCCTGTGCTTAGTATTTTGGGTGATGTTTCCCTGTTATCCAAGCCCATATGCGCTATTGTCGGTGCCCGCAATGCTTCGGCCATTGGTATGCGTATGGCCCGGCAAACAGCCAGTGAACTGGGCGAACAAGGATTTATTATCGCCTCCGGGCTGGCGCGCGGCATTGATGGGGCTGCGCACCAGGGCGCATTGCAAAGTGGCACCATTGCTGTGGTGGCTGGCGGCGTGGATCATATCTATCCACCAGAACATACTGATCTACGTGGGGAGATATTACGCCATGGCACATTGGTTTCCGAGCGCCGTTTGGGGCACAGGGTCAGCGCCCGCGATTTTCCCAGGCGCAACCGGATCATATCTGGCCTGGCCATGGGTGTATTGGTCATCGAGGCGGCAGCACGCTCTGGCTCACTTATCACTGCCCGTTTTGCCCTGGAGCAAGGGCGTGAGGTTATGGCCACCCCCGGATCGCCACTTGACCCGCGCTGCAAAGGCACAAACGGTCTCATCAAATCGGGGGCTTTGCTGGTTGAAACCTCACAGGACATTGTTGATGCTCTGGCGGGTATCAAGCCCAGTCAAATGCACGATCAGGCCGATTTATTTGATGCACCACAGGACACCGCGCCAGAGGACAGGGATGTGGACAATGCCCGCCCGGTTTTGATGGAGCTTCTTAGCCCCAGTCCGATCCAGCGTGATGAACTTATCCGCGCATCCGGTCTACCCACAGCTGTTTGCGCCGCAGCACTTTTAGAGCTGGAACTGGCCGGGTTAGTCATCAGTTTGCCCGGCGGCAACGTTGCATTAGCCTGAGAACTATAAAAAGGCGCGGCATATATGCAACGGGCCTTGCATTTGCTCCTCAACCCTTTTTGCGGGTAAAAGGTGGCATGTCCAAATCACTGCCATCACAGCAGAACCAGTCTGACTTGCCGCCTTTGCTTGGTGTGGAAGATCGTGCTATTTTTGGCCCGTTTTCCGCCGCGCTGGCCGATGCCGCGCAAGCGGTCACCTTAACGCATTTTGATACGTCCGTTATCGTTGAGGGAAAGCCCGCAAAAAATGCGGCGTTTGATCCGGTCACCATTGCAGATCGGGGGGCCGAGGCCGCTATTCGTGCCCTGATTACGGCACACCATCCCGCTCATGGTATTCGCGGCGAGGAATACGGAGTGTTTGAAGGGGATAGTGAATTTACCTGGGTTCTAGATCCCATTGATGGCACCCGTGCCTATATCAGTGCCTTGCCTGTGTGGGGGACGTTGGTTGCCCTGACCCGGCGCACACGCCCGGTATTGGGCATTATGGATCAACCGGTCACCGGTGAACGTTTTATCGGCTTTGGGGACGAAGCTTTTTTGCAGACAAACCATACGCCCAGGCGCACCTTGCGCACACGTAATTGCGCGTCATTGGCTATGGCGACACTGTGCACAACCGACCCATACCTATTTACCACAGCAGAACGCACGGGGTTTGAGCGGTTACGTTCGGCAACGCGATTGCAACGCTATGGGCTGGATTGTTATGGTTATGCGGCACTGGCCCGTGGCGGCATTGATCTGGTGATTGAATCCGGGCTTGAAGATTATGACATTGCCGCGCTCATTCCCATCGTAGAGGGCGCTGGCGGCATTATCACCAACTGGCGCGGAGAGCCAGCATGGCATGGCGGGCAAGTGCTGGCGTGTGGTGATGCGCGTATTCACCAAGAGGCAATGGCAATTTTAAGTGAGTGTGTGGGTTAACCTGCTTGTTCCAAAAGCGCAAAAAACCCTTGCATGAAGCGATCCCGATATTGATCCTGCTCCTCGATAAGTTCATGCAAGGCACCGGGGATATTTTCATAAATCGCACCCGGCATTTGTTTGTGGGCTTGCTGCGTTGCCGAATTGCTGACCAGCGCCTCTTCGCCAGCCGTGGCCATATAAACCGGGATGGTTATCCTGTTACACCCCCCCGGGGACAGCATCTTTTTTTGCAAATTCAAGGCCGCTGTTAGCCAACCAAACGTAGGTGGCCCCATATGAATATCTTCATTCATGGCATTGCGCGCCTGATCGCGGGCAAAACGTACCGTGTCAGAGGTCAAAATATTGGCAGCATTTTTGCTTTGCGCACCGCCCCCATCAACACCCGGCGGACTTTTGGCCCCAAAGCCCAGCAGGTTTGTTGTGCGGATTATAAATTCCAGCCCTGACCCACCGGTCTTGAAGCCAAACATCGGGGAGCTAAGCGCCATGCCGGCCAGATCAAGATTGCCACGTCGGGCCACATCTGCGGCGATTAGCCCGCCCATGGAATGGGCACCAAGAAACAAGGGGCCAGACAAACGCTCACCCAGATGGGTATGAAGCGTTTCAAGGTCTTGGGCATAGTCAGCAAAGTTTTTGACGTGGCCCTTTAGCGGGTCTTTCAGCAAGCGCCCGGACAGCCCTTGCCCGCGATGGTCAATCACTGCAAAATTATAACCGCGTTTGGTTAAATCACGTGCCAGTTCAAGAAACTTCTCAAGGTATTCAGAGCGCCCCGGAGAAAAAAGAACGGAACCACGGACTTTGCCTTGCGCCGGAGCAAAGGCGCCGCGTAAACGAACACCTTTTTTACCCTTGAACCAGAAGGCTTGCATGTCCACCGGCGCCGGGTCTTCTTCAAGTTCAATCAATGGGGCAGTATCCAGGCTCATTTTATTCCTCCATCGGGTTTAGTGCGGAAACCGGTTTGCGAAACCGCAAGGTCATGCGGTTGCTTTCGCCAATGGCTTCATATTTTGCATGGTCAAATTCCGGGTTTTGTGTCTCGCCAGGCGCTGCGCTGCGGCGCACCGGGGGCAACGTCCATACGCCAAAAGGGTGGTCAGCCATATCCTTCGGATTGGCGTTTACATCGCTCATGGCCTCAAACACAAATCCTGCCTCTGCGGCCAGTGCTTTTACCAGGGTAAGCTGCACATAACCCGAAGCCGCCAATGGATCCTGCTCACGCGCATCGGGCAAACGATGCTCAACCACACATAACGCGCCGCCCGGTTTTAAGGCCGCATAGAAATCGGTAAAGGCCTTGGCCCCCATACCTCTGGCCAGCCAGGAATGAACATTGCGAAAGGTCAGCACCATATCCATGCTTGCCGTTGGCGCAAAGTCAGCGGAGTTGGCACTTAAAACGCTGGTTGTAATTGCACCATAACGCTCCTTGTCACCATAGGCCTGAATGAATGATTGGCCCAACATGCGGGCGCGCTCTGATTCTTTCGGGTCAAGAAGTGCGGCACTGTAATGCCCGTCATTTTCCTTTAGCCAGGGCGCCAGAATTTGGGTATACCATCCGCCGCCGGGCCAAACTTCCACTACATTTTGCCCAGTTTCAAGGCCGCAAAATTGCAAGGTCTGCACTGGGTGACGCCATTGATTGCGGGCCGTATCACGCGCCGTGCGCCAGGAACCGTTTATGGCCCATTCAAGCGAGCCAGTTGGTGGGCCATCGGGAACTGGCGGCGCATCGGGAATGGGTATCTGGGCAATGGGCAGAGATTCCGGCTCGCCACACCCGGCAACTAAGACGTTAAGCAAAACAACCGCGAAAACAATACGCAAATTCATCGATGGTCTCCGAAAAAGGACAATGGGAGTCATAAACGGAGCCTACCATGTGACGCAAGGGTTCTTGAAAACCAGTACACCATCCCCAGATATAAGACAAAGGTGCCGTTTGGGCCTTTTTACTTCTGTTGCCATTTGGAACAGGGCGAGTAGCGGTAATGTTCGGGCCGTTATATGCCGAACTATCATGTCGCTTGAAAAGGAAATAAGGACATGCAAAACTTTGATTTTACACCACTTTACCGCACACTGGTCGGTTTTGACCGGGTTGCAGATATGATCGATGAGGCGGCAAAAATAGACCCGTCATCACAAGGCTACCCCCCATATAACATCGAACAAACCGGCGAAGACAGTTATCGTATTGAACTCGCTGCGGCTGGATTTGGTGAAGAAGAGTTAACGATTGAGGTGCGCGAAGGCGTGCTCATCATCAGTGGTCGAAAAGTTGGTGCCGAAGATGATGAGCGTCATTTTTTACATCGCGGTATAGCCGAACGCGCTTTTGAGCGCCGTTTCCAACTGGCTGACTATGTGATAGTGGAAGCCGCTGGTCTGGAAAATGGCCTGTTGCGCATTGATTTGAAACGCGAGCTTCCCGAAGCCATGAAACCGCGCACGATCAAGATAGAGAAAACTTTGCACCAAAAAGAAAAGCTGGTTTCCGGCAAAAAGCCAAATTAACAAGGTATACGTGCAAAAAAAAGGCGGTGCTGTGGGCACCGCCTTTTCAGTTTGTCGGGGTCAGCTAGTGATTAACAGGGGAATTAGCTGATTCCGAGATCGGTGAGCATTCGCGCACCAATTACACCGCCATCGCCTTCTGTGCGATTAGCGAGAATTTCATAAAGCGCCTGAGCACAGGCCAGCATAGCGGGTAAACTTTCACGACTTGGGTTATTTTGCGGGCGCGTTAACGTGCATAAATGCCCGGCAATATCTGTCACAAGATTATAACCAAAGGTGCTGCCTTGCCCTTTTAGGTCATGAGCAATTCCAAAGGCAACGGTTATGCCCTGGATAAAATCTTCGTCATCACGGGCGTTTTGCGCTTGCATCAAGTGACTTTTCAGGGTGCTGGCATCAACTTGCGCACCGGCAGCAAACTCTTCGCCCATGCCAGCAAGTGCCGCACCGGCGGCATCAGCCATGGCAGCCAGATCATCAGGTAATTCAAAATCGTCTTCGTCAAACATGACCTTTTATCCTTTGAAGGTCAAATTTTGCACGATTAATCTTAAAAGAGTGATAATCTTACGGCAATATACTCTGCAGTGGGCAAGTTACCGATTCCAATGCACGGCGTAAACTATGGAATTCAGTCTATAAAAGCTAATAAATTTAACGGATCGGTGGTAGTGCTCTGGCCCGGTCTTCATCAAGATAAGTTGCTGTTTGAATGGATAGGCTACCTGGTTCAAATTCTATCAATAACGGGTTTCCTGTGGGTATTTCAACATTGACAATGTCAGTGTCCCCAACCTTGAACAGCAGTTTTACCAATGCTCTCAAGGAATTACCATGCGCCGAAATCATGATGTTACGTCCCGTCAACAGTTCCGGTTCAATTGTTTGCTTCCAATAGGGCAGCACCCGCTCCAGAGTGGTTTTCAGGGATTCTGTGGCGGGTAGAAGCTCACGCAGAACATGGGAATAGCGTCTGTCACGGCACGGGTTAAGCGTGCTACCCCAATCCATAGGCGGTGGGGGTATGTCATAGGAGCGGCGCCAGATATGCACTTGTTCATCACCATGTTTTTTGGCGGTTTCGGCCTTGTTAAGCCCGGTCAGCGCCCCGTAATGACGCTCATTTAGCCGATAATCTCTGGTCACAGGTAGCCAAACTTCGTTCATTTCGGTCATCGCCAGCCAGAGTGTGCGAATGGCGCGGGTTTGCAAGGATGTGTAAGCGCAATCAAAATTGTGTCCTGATAACTTCAAAAGCTGTCCTGCCTTGCGCGCTTCTGCCTCGCCTTGTGTCGTAAGATCAACATCAACCCAGCCGGTAAAACGATTTTCAAGGTTCCACTGGCTTTGGCCATGACGAATAAGGGCTAATGCGGTCATGATCCCCAAAATCCGATCGTGCGGCGCACATCTTCAATAATCGGGTCGGCAATGGCGCGGGCGCGCTTCGCCCCGTCGGCCAGTACCTTATCAATATGGCCCGGGTCGGCATTTAGCCGGGCAAGTTCTTCGCCAATAGGGGTGATCGCATTGACGGTCAGTTCTGCAAGGGCCGGTTTGAATATGCCAAATCCTTTGCCTGCATATTCATCCAGAACCGCCTGATCGGTTGTCCCGGCCAGGGCAGCATAAATACCCACCAGATTGGCTGCACCATCGCGCCCTTTCAGGCCATCAATACTTTCAGGCAAGGGTTCTGGATCGGTGCGCGCTTTTTTGATTTTGCGGGCAATGGTATCGGCATCATCTTCCAGATTGATGCGGGATAAATCAGAAGGATCCGATTTTGACATTTTTTTGGTGCCGTCTTTCAGGCTCATCACCCGCGCTCCCGGCCCTTTAATCAGGGGGTCTGGCAAGGGGAAAAACCCCGGTGCATCATAATCGCGGTTGAAACGTTCGGCGATATCACGGGAAAGTTCCAAATGCTGTTTCTGATCCTCGCCCACCGGCACATGAGTGGCCTTATAGGCCAAAATGTCCGCCGCCTGTAGCACCGGATAGGCAAACAGGCCAACCGAGGCGCGTTCCTTATCCTGGCCAGCCTTGTCCTTGAACTGGGTCATCCGCTCCAGCCAGCCCATGCGCGCTGAACAATTGAAAATCCAGGCCAGTTCGCTATGCGCACGTACCGCGCTTTGCACAAAAAGAACGGCCCGTTCAGGATCAAGCCCGGCGGCCAGAAAGGCGGCGGTGATTTTTCGCGTATTGCTAGCCAGCATTTTCGGGTCTTGCGGTACAGTGATGGCGTGCAGGTCAACCACACAGAAAATACAGTCATGGGTATGTTGCAACGCCACAAACTTCTTTAGCGCACCCAGATAATTACCAAGGTGCAGTGCGCCTGTGGGCTGAACGCCCGAAAACACCCGTTGTGGGCCAGTATAGGATGGTGTTGGTTCACTCATGAGGGGTGCTTTCTACAAGGTTAGGTGCGGCGCAGCATTGATTTAATTTCTTGCACCTTCACAGCACGAGTAACAACCGCCGCAAGTGCAAAAACAGCAAGGCCGATTACTGCTATAATCGCTGCGCTAAGGAGTGAGTATGCGGGCATGTTCTGCAAAGTATCGCGCAATGGGGCAGCCAGAATACCAAGCACAAGCCCCATTATCACCGCAGCCATAAGCAGACGCATGAGGCGCGAAACCAAGGCCCGATCCGGGATAAAGCGGCCCTGTTTCCACAAACCAACGCCAAGGCTTGTCGCATTAACCCATCCGGCAACACTGGTGGCAATGGCCAGGCCGACAAAGCCAATGGTGAAAAAAAGCGCAGCCCCCAACACAACATTAACGATCATGGAAATGGCAGCAAAGCGCATGGGGGTTTTGGTGTTTTCACGGGAAAAATAACCGGGGGCAAAAACCTTGATAAGAATAAAAGAGGGCAGACCAAAGGCGTAGGCCATCAGGGCTTGCCCGGTTGCCAGAGCGTCCTGATGGGTAAAGGCACCGCGCATAAAGACACCTTCAATGAAATATACCGGCAAAACCCCAAGGGCGATCGCCGCAGGCAATGTGAGCATGGCAGATAGAACCAGTGCTTCATTGAGCGTGCGTGCGGCCCCTTTTTCGTCGCCGCCGCGCACTTGTCGTGTCAGACTTGGCAATAGTGCCACCCCCATGGCAATGCCCACCACGCCCAATGGCAATTGATAAAGTCTGTCGGCATAATAAAGCCAGGCAATGGCCCCGTCCTGAAGGCTGGCAAAAATTTGCCCGACCAGCAAATTTATCTGCACAACCCCGGCCGAGATCGCGCCCGGAACGCCCAAAACCAAAAGGCGGCGCACACCGGGGGTCATGCGGGGGCGCGGTAAGCCAAGCCGTATACCAAGACGGCGACAGGCAAAAAACACCACAAGCACTTGTAATACGCCCGAAATGCCAACCCCGATACTAAGGTGCAGGGCAGCAATTTCTGGCGTGGCTGGGCCAGCCAGTAAAATAGCCACCATTACGATGTTCAAGAGTATGGGCGCGGCGGCGGCGGCGGCAAAGCGCATATGCGCATTCAGAATGCCACTTAACATGGCGGTTAATGACATAAACATTATGTAGGGTGTTGTTATTTGGGCAAAGAAAACTGCCCGGGCAAAGTGTCCCGGATTTTGTAAAAAGCCCGGTGCCATAGCCCGCATAATCCAGGGCATGGCCAGTTCACTAACCAGCATCAATGCCAGCAGGGCAACCAGCAAAACAGAGAGTGTCTCGCGCGAAAACCGGTCGGCACCCTCTTGTCCCTCTGCTTCCAGCTTTCCGGCATAAAGCGGCACAAAGGCAGAGTTAAAAGCACCTTCGGCAAAGATTCTGCGAAACAGATTGGGAAAGCGAAAGGCAACCACAAATGCGCTGGCCATCGGGCCAGACCCCAGCACCGCCGCCATGAGCATTTCACGGACAAACCCTAAAAGACGGCTCAACAGGGTAAATCCGCCAATGACCAATGAATTTTTTAAAAGCTTCATTGTCTCTCACTCACCTGCGTCTGCCCAAATGAGGCAGTTTGTTCTGTTGTTTGACCAACTTGCAATACGTCTCTTAATTTTGCACCAAGATTATTGATCCGTCCTGTGCAGGTAATCTTTTCGCCGTTTTCTTCGCGCACGTAAAAAACATCAACGGCACGCGCACCGTAGGTGGCAATATGGGCTGAACGGACGTCCAGTTGATTTTGCCAGAGCACGTGCGCCAGATCGTGCAGCAATCCTTGCCGGTCGCGTCCGCTGGTTTCGATCACTGTAAGTTCTGCCGAGGCATCATTGTCAAAAACTACTGATGGGAGAACGGCAAAAGCGGCTACACGTTTTGACGCCCTTTGGCTTGTGGTTTGCGGCAAGGGTTCACCGATGAGAATTTGTTGGGCCAATTCATCCAGCCGTCTGAGTGCCTGTGTATTATTTTGACCAAAGGGCTTTCCTTCGTGATCCTGTATGTAAAAAATATCAAACGCCTGACCATCTTTTGTAGTAAAAATCCGGGCGCCCGCAATGTTGCCACCAATAGCACTGACCGCGCCGCAAAGGTTTGAAAAAAGGCCGGGCGCATCCGGGGTTAACACCCGCATGACGGTGCTGTCACCAGAGGTGACATGCCCAATAAATACACCTTGTTTTGGTGTTTTCAGGGCAATGCTTGCAGCCCATTCACCCTGTCTCAAGATGGCTTTGTCTTCAAACGCTGTCCAGTAAGAAGAGCCAAGATTTTTGATCCAATTTTCGGCAAAACCCTTATCTTTACATGAGCCAATAAACGTTTTTCTGGCAGCATCAGCACGGGTTTGCGCATCCCTTTGCAGGGTTTCCAGATTGCGTGCCATTTTACCTCTATAGAGGCTCTCGGTGGCTTCAAACAATTCATGCAGCAAGCGGTCTTTCCAGCCATTCCAGACCTGAGGCCCGACGGCATTAATATCGGCAATCGTCAACAAGGTCAGCAGCCTTAGGCGCGCTGGTGTTTGCACAATTTGCGCAAAATTCAGTATTGTATGTGGATCGCCCAGATCGCGCCGTTGCGCCGTATCACTCATCAGCAAATGATGCCCGACAAGCCAACTGACCAACCGTGTTTCTTCTGCGCCAAGGCCTAGCCGTGCACAGGCCTGGCTGGCCGCTTGCGCCCCGGCGATTTGCTGATCGCCTTTGCCCTTTCCCGTATCGTGCAGCAGCATAGCCAGATAGAGCACCCGCCGGTGTTGAATGGAGTTGGCGATGGAGGCAGTCCATTTGGGGCCATTTTCTAATGTATTTTCCAAAAGACCATGCAAAACACCAATTGCCCGCAAGGTATGTTCGTCCACCGTATAGCGGTGATACATATTAAACTGTGTACGCCCGATAATTTGCCCATATTCAGGGAGAATGCGCCCCAAAACACCGCTTTCACTCATAATACGCAATAATGTTTCAGGGTCTCTGGATTTGCTCAAACAATTAAAAAAAACATTTGTAGCCACTGGATTATTATGAAAGCTTGCCTTTATTAAAGACAAATGTCGGCGCGTGGCCCGCAAGGCACCGGGATGAATATCACATCCGATGGCGTCGGCGGTTTCAAAAAGCCGCACTAAATTTATTGGATCTGCCAGGATGCTCTTTTCATTTATAAAATCGAGCCTACCGGATTCGGTAACAAAGCCTTTGGTTTTTAGACCCTTTCGTCGTTGCGGAATAAACCGGCTTAACCCCGTTGGTGCACGCTTGGCGGCGATCATTTCCAATTGTGTGCAAAACACCCGTGTCATCATGCCCACATTACCGGCTTTGATAAAATAGGATTTCATCAACCGTTCTGCCGCCGGTGTATCACGATAGCCCATGGCGCGGGCCAGTTCTGGCTGTAAATCAAAACTCAGGCGGTCTTCGGCGCGTTCGGCAATAAGGTGCAGCCAGAAGCGCACCGTCCATAAAAATCGTAACGTGCGGTCATATTGATGCAGACTTTGCTCATCAATATACTGGGCGATTGCCGTGCGCGTATTGAAGTGTTGTGGAGACAGGCGTTTGGCTAACCATCCCAGGGTTTGCAAATCACGCAGCCCCCCTTTGCCGTCCTTGATATGTGGTTCCACCATATACCGGGATTGGCCTTGACGCGCATGGCGTTTATCCCGTTCAGCCAGCTTGGCAGCAATAAAGGCCCGATCAGCCTTGGCATTGTTTTTTGCTTTCAGTTTGTCGTGTAATTTATCAACAAGTGCATCATTTCCCACAAGCAAACGAACATCCATGATGGCCGTGGCGCTAACCGTATCTTCGGTTGCAATTTTTGCACACTCGTCGGGGCGGCGCAGAGCGTGACCAACTTTTAACCCAATATCCCAGAGGGCATAGAGCATTTCTGTATAAACGTCCCCCATCTCATCGGGCAGATATTCATCGTAGAGCAACAACAAATCAATATCAGAGCCGGGTGCCAGCTCCCCCCGGCCATAACCGCCTATGGCACAAAGACAGAGGGGGACATTATCCAGGCTCTCTTGCTCACCCAGATGCGGTACAATAAGTGCGGAAAAAAGCTCAATTATGATTTTATCCTGGGCGTCGCTTAATGCCCGTGCCGCAGCCAGGCCATCACCCTCGCGCAGCAGAATTTCACGTGCCATTTCAACAGCCTTGATCCTCGCCTCTTTCAGGGCGTGAATTTTTGGGGAAACACTCACCCGTCTTCCTCACCAAGCATGTCCTTGATCCGGTAAAGCGCATCCAGCGCCTCACGCGGTGATAATTCATCGGGATAAATATCGTGTAAGGATTTCAAGGCCGGGGATTGAGAAGTTTGTTGCCCCGGTGTTTGCGGCGTTTGAAATAACGGCAAATCAGCGAGTGCCGGGCTTTTGTATGACTTGCCTTTTTCTAAACGCTCAAGCACCTCTTGCGCGCGGGCAATTGCCGCATCTGGCAAGCCGGCAAGGCGCGCCACATGCACGCCATAGGAACGATCTGCGGCTCCCTTGACCACCTCATGCAGGAAGATGAGATCACCCTCCCATTCGCGGGCGCGCAAGGAAAGGTTAGCCGCACCAGAGAGGGTCGCCGTCAGGCCGGTCAGTTCATGATAGTGGGTGGCAAAAAGTGCGCGGGACTGATTGACCTGATAAAGGTGCTCGGCCACGGCCCAGGCGATGGCAAGCCCATCAAACGTTGACGTACCACGACCAATCTCGTCAAGAATAACCAGCGCACGCGGCCCGGCCTGATTAAGAATGGCAGCGGTTTCAATCATTTCGGCCATAAAGGTGGAGCGGCCACGGCCCAAATCATCGGCGGCACCAACGCGGCTGAATACCCGATCCACTAGGCCAATTTGCGCGCTGCGTGCGGGCACAAAAAACCCCGCCTGCGCCATGATGGCAAAGAGAGCGTTCTGGCGCAAATATGTGGATTTGCCCGCCATATTTGGCCCGGTAACAAACGCAAGGCGTGGATGAGTTTCCGCCCGACCATCAAGGGTGCAGTCATTGGCAGTAAAAGGTGTGCCGCCTTCTTTTCTTAGTGCCTCTTCCACAACCGGATGACGGCCACCTTCAATAACAAAAATCGGCTTGTCCAACATTGCCGGGCGCACGGCCCTTTGCTCGTTTGCCCAAATGGCCGATGCCGCAGCAACATCAAGAATGGCAAGGGCATGGGCACGCGCTCTGATTTGCGTCGCCATTTCGTTTATGCGCGTATTGAATTGTACAAAAATTTCCAACTCAAGTGCCAGCGCCCGTTCGCTGGCCCCGGTAATTTTGGCGTCCAGTTCTGCAAGCTCTACCGACGTAAAGCGCACCGCACTACCCAATGTCTGCCGGTGCGTGAACTGTGTGTTTAATGGCTCCACCATCATTTTATCGGCATGGCGCGGGGTTACTTCGATGAAAAACCCAAGCACATTATTATGCTTGATCTTCAAAGAGGCTATATCGCATTTTGCGGCATAATCGGCTTGCAAACGGGCGATAACCTGCCTGGCATTGCGGCCAAGTTCGCGGGTTTCATCCAAAGCGGCCGACCAGCCCTTGGCGATAAACCCGCCATCCCGGGTGTAAAGTGGCAATTCGTCATTCAGTGATTTTTGCAAATCCCGACACAAAACCCCTGCAGGGCTATCACTGGCCAGCGACAGGGTATGCAGGGCTTCGGTTAACTCTTTTGGCGGTGGTGATAATGGTGCGGGTGGAAAAATGGCATTCAGCACTTCGCCGCCATGAAGCATGTGGGCAATGGCGGCAAGGTCACGCGGGCCGCCCCGCCCCAGCGATAGACGGGCGCATGCACGTTCTGCATCGGGACATGCGCGCAAGGCCTCGCGTATTTTATCAAGTAAGGCGTCTTCACCAGCAAGAAATGCGACCGCATCATGGCGGTGATTTATCTCAATCAGGTCAACGCAAGGGCGGGTTAGCCGATCAGTAAAAAGCCGCCCGCCAACGGCGCTTAACGTGCGATCAAGACAGGCCAGCAATGCGCCTTTTTTCTTGCCGGTTAGGGTGGTCAAAAGCTCAAGCGAGCTGCGCGTTGCCGGATCAATGGCCATCCATTGACGTTGATCCAGGTGACAAGGCGGTGCCAGACGCGACGGTTGACCGGCCTGGGTGATCTGTAAATAGGCGTGCAGTGCGCACAATGCCGCTTTTTCTGCATTTGAAAAATCACCGAACCCGTCAAGAGTGCTTACACCAAATGCGGCGCAAAGTGCAGACAGATATTGTCGGGAGCGAAAGTGGCTGCCCGGCTGCGGCGTTGGACACATGCCTTGCACAGCAAGGTCAAGCAGAGCAGAGGTTTCCTCATCCTGTGCGTCACTGACAAGAATTTCGCGCGGGGTCAGGGCACTAAGCAACTCGCTCGCACCATGGGCATCTGTTGCACAGGCACAAAATTCACCGGTTGAAATATCGGCCCAGGCCAACCCCCAGGCACCGGTGCCATCGCGGTAAAGCGCAGCAACTCGGCTGGCCTGGCGCGGATCAAGCAGACTTTCCTCGGTCAGGGTTCCTGGTGTGACAACACGGACAACCTCCCGGTTTACAACCGCTTTGGCTCCGCGCTTTTTGGCTTCACGGGGGTCTTCGGTTTGTTCACAAATGGCGACGCGGTGTCCCTTTGCGATCAGGCGCGGCAGATATGTTTGCGCTGCTACCACAGGGACGCCGCACATGGGGATGTCATCTCCCAAATGCTTGCCGCGTTTGGTCAGGGCAATACCAAGCGATAAGGACGCCGCACGGGCATCATCAAAAAATAACTCGTAAAAATCACCCATGCGATAAAACAACAACGCATCTGGCACCGTTTCCTTGATGGCCAGATATTGCGCCATCATGGGCGTAGGATCTTTTTTGGTGGATTTTGAAGCTTTGACCATAGCCGACAAATTAGGCGATGCGCGCACAAAGGCAATCATGATTGCGTGTAAAACGCCGTAAGCCTACGCTATGCGTTAAATCAAACGGAGCGAATCAGCCATGTCGCGCAAAAAGAACATGTTTTCGGATGAAGAAGTTCTGGCTTTTCACCGGCATCCGCACCCGGGGAAAATTGAAGTTACGCCTTCCAAGTCCATGGCAACCCAGCGTGATCTGGCCATGGCCTATTCACCGGGCGTTGCCGTGCCGGTGCGTGAAATCGCTAAAAACCCTGATCTGGTTTATGAATACACGGCCAAGGGCAATATGGTTGCCGTGGTCAGTAATGGCACCGCGATACTGGGATTAGGTAATCTTGGCCCCGCAGCCTCAAAACCGGTGATGGAGGGTAAGGCGGTTTTGTTCAAACGCTTTGCCGATGTGGATGCGATTGATCTGGAGATTGAAGAAACAGAAATAAAGCCGTTTGTGGAATGTGTGCGCCGGTTTGGTAATTCTTTTGGCGGCATCAACCTTGAAGATATCAAAAGCCCTGAGTGTTTCATAATCGAGAGCGAGTTACGCGATGCGCTGGATATTCCAGTGTTTCATGATGACCAGCATGGCACAGCCATTATTGCGGCCGCTGGCCTTATCAACGCGGCACACCTGACCGGGCGCAAGATGAAAGATATGAAAGTGGTGCTGGTGGGTGCCGGTGCTGCCGGGCTTTCGGTTCTCAACCTTGTGAAACATCTTGGCGTACTAGATGAAAATGCCATTGTTGTGGATATGGACGGGGTGGTTCACAAGGATCGCGATGATCTGGATCAGTGGAAACGTATGCACGCCAGAGATACGGATTTACGCACACTGGAGGAAGCCATGCGCGGCGCCGATTGCGTACTTGGTCTTTCCGCCGCCGGGGCCATCACCGCTGATATGGTGAAATCCATGGCTGACAAGCCGATTATTTTTGCCATGGCCAATCCTGACCCGGAGATCACCCCCGAAGAGGTGATGGCCGTGCGTCGCGATGCGATTATGGCCACCGGGCGCTCGGATTATCCTAACCAGGTCAATAATGTTTTGGGCTTTCCCTATATTTTTCGCGGTGCCCTTGATGTGCGCGCCCGCACCATTAACGAGGAAATGAAAATCGCTTGCGCCCACGCACTGGCCGAACTGGCCCGTGAGGATGTCCCCGATGAAGTTGCCGCCGCCTATCACGGGGCAAGACCCACCTTTGGCCGCGATTATATTATTCCGGCGCCGTTTGATCCCCGACTGATTTCCTATGTCCCGCCCTATGTTGCCAAAGCGGCGATGGAAACCGGCGTGGCCCGCAAGCCCATAGATGATATGGATGCCTATCGCGATCAACTGGCCCGCAGGCTGGATCCTACGGCAGGTTTGATCCAGCGTGTTCACGGGGTGGTGCGCAATGCACCCAAAACCATTGTTTTTGCCGAAGGCGAGGAGCCAGCAATGATCCGCGCCGCCTATTCTTTTCAAAATCAGGGGTTTGGCAAAGCGATACTGATCGGGCGTGAACAACAGGTTCGGCGCAACATGAAACTGGTTGGTCTGGACGACAAGGCTGACCTTGAGATTTGCAATGCCATGTTGTCGGATCGAAACCCGGACTATTTCGATTATCTTTATGCGCGTCTTCAACGCCGGGGGTATTTGACCCGGGATGTGCAACGCCTCATCAATAATGATCGCAATATATTCTCAAGCTGTATGGTGGCCCTGGGCGATGCAGATGGATTGGTCACGGGCATTACGCGTAATTACGATATTGCATTAAAAGATGTGCTTAAGGCCATCGACCCTATGGCCGGAACGCGCATTATGGGCATGTCCATAGCCCTTTCCAAAGGTCATACCGTCTTTATCGCCGACACCAATGTTACCGAATTTCCAGGCCCCGAAGACCTGGCCGAAATTGCCATCGAGAGCGCCCGCACGGTGCGGCGGCTCGGGTTTACGCCAAGGCTAGCTTTTCTGGCCTATTCCACGTTTGGCAATCCGGGCGGTGAGCGGTGCAATAAAATCCGCGACGCCGTGGAGATACTAGACCGGCACGAGGGGCTGGATTTTGAATATGAAGGCGAAATGGCCGCCGATGTGGCGCTTGACCCGGATACCCAGCGCCTGTTTGCATTTTCGCGCCTGACCGGCCCGGCCAATGTATTGATAATGCCTGCGGTTCATTCGGCTTCTATCTCGACCAAGTTGCTCTCTACCATTGGCGATAATACAGTGATCGGGCCGTTGCTGACCGGCATGCAAAAACCCGTGCAGATATGCCGCCTTGGTGCCACCGTTTCCGATATTGTCAACATGGCCACGTTTGCCGCCTATGACCTAAGTAGTGATGGTTAAGGCGTGTAACTATCTGATTTTTCTGGAATTCGGGAAACCATCAAACACAAAATGACCGTGGGAATGGCAATAAGGGCTGTGCCAGCAAAGAAAATTGCATAGGCGGTCATGAGATCGGTCATGGCCGTCAAGGCATCCACGATTTTGCCTGAAAAGCCTTTTAGCACCTTGCCCAAAATGGCATAGAACGACGATAACAGGGCATACTGACTGGCTGTGTAACCAATATTGGTCAGGCTGGACATCCAGGCAACCAGTGCCGTACCGGCAAAGCCACCAGAAAAATTGTCTACAGCCATGGCAATGTTGAAGACCAGCAAATCATTGCCCATTAGTGCCATTGCGGAAAATGCCAAATTTGACCCCGGCCCCAAAATGGCACCGGCGATAAGTGTTGGCACAAAGCCATAGCGAACGGCACTTATGCCCGCAGCCGTAACCCCAATCAGTGTTGCAATGAGGCCCACAGAGGCACGCACGGCACCAATCGTCTCCTTACCAATACCAAGATCGACATATAATGGCCCCGCCATCGGCCCCATAACAAAATCACCCAAACGATAAAGACTAATGGCTGCCAGCATGATGATGGCGGCGCGGCCATGCGCCTTGAAAAACGCAATAAATGGCCCTGAAATGGCATCAAAAAGACCACGGATTGTCCATAAGGGATTGCCACCCAAATCTTCCTGACTTCGTCTACCTAATGGTTCGGGCGCAAACATCACAGCGATGATACCAATGGACATTAAAGCGGCCATCATCACATATGACATTGACCACCCCATTTTGGCCGCTGCAATAAGAATTAGAGCATCAGTGATGAGCAGCGCGGCACGATACCCCATCAAAAACGCAGCGGTTAGCAAGGCCAGCTGCTCATCTGATTGGGCAGCTTCAATCCGCCAGGCATCGGCGGCTATATCCTGTGTTGCAGATGCAAAGGCAACCACAACGGCAAAGCCGGCAAAAGCCATCAAGCCGCCGCCCGTGCCAATCATCGCCATGGCCAACAAGCCACCGCCAACTATGAGTTGGGACAGTAACAACCAGCCCCGCCGGTGGCCAAGGCGGCCCAGAATAGGCACGTTGACCTTGTCAAGAATTGGTGCCCATAAAAATTTCATGGAATAGGCAAGGCCAATCCAGGATAAAAAGCCGATAGCGGTCAGGGTTGTCCCGGCCTCACGCAACCAGAGACCTAATGTGTTGCCCGTCAACATAAAGGGTAAACCGGCAGACAGGCCGAGCATAAGGGTTAGAAAAACCCGGCGTTCGCCAAGTGCGCCCAGTACGTCGCGCCAATTTGGCCCTGTCTTTTTGCTTGATGTCATTATCTGGCCCTCAATTGCGTATCAACACGCTAACATTCAGGCCAGTTTTGCCCTTTTTTGTGCTGGCGTCCAGCGTTCGCGCACGGCCAGCAAGGTTTGTGCGTTAATTGGTTTTGTCACAAACCCCGTCATGCCCGCCGCATGACAGGTCTTGCGGTCTTCATCAAAGGCATTGGCCGTCAAGGCAATTATCGGAATATCAGCCCACACCCCGCCCAGCGCACGAATGGCCCTGCAGGCGCGGGGGCCGTCCATTTTGGGCATGCGCATGTCCATAAATACAAGGTCAAATGGTCGTTTTTGTGCCATTTCAAGGGCTTCATGGCCGTCTTCAACATGGGTGACCGTACAATCTTCACGTCCAAGCAAGGCCATGGCCAGCTTGGCGCTGAGCGGGTCATCTTCAACAAGTAGAATTGAGGTTCCCATTCCTGATGAAACGGGGGTGTTTGGGTCAATGCTGACGGTTGATGTGATGGGTATTTCGGGTTGCCCCAGTGTAGCCGGTGGTGCCGCAGGTTTATTTTTATTGGTCGAATTTTTACCTGGTACAAAAACAGAGCTTTTATTACGGCGCCGATCGCGTTCAGGAGACGATTCGCTCCGCCCTTCAGTGCGCCGATCAGCATTAATGCGCCCAATAGCAACCGATCCACCGTCCGGTAATTGGGCCTCGTCCCATTCAATCCAGCGTGTACGCCCACCGGTGCTAACCTGCCCATAAGCTCGCGTGTTGTGAAAGGCACCAATTTGTGCCCCCATAACGGCACCATCAAAACGCCGCCCGAGCCAGTCGGACGCCTCGCCGCCAAAAACGTTTGCGAACGCAGGGTTCACACTAATAATGCGGCGCTCAGTATCCCGGCAAACTGCCAGATCGTTCATATGAGTGAAATAGGCTTCAAATGTGTTTGTCATGCACCTGTTATAGCGCAGGGGTCTTTAGGAAACCTTGACGGCCTGAGGGGATATTGCTGTTTCATCAGCAGATTTTGATGCTTTTCTAAAACCCAGTGCCTCGGCAATATGAATACGGCGCACCTCTTCACAATTTTCCAGATCAGCAATGGTTCTGGCGGTACGCAATACCCGGTGATAGCCACGAGCGGTCAGTTGCATACTTTGTGCTGCACGGATCAGCAATTGTCGCCCGGCTTCATCAGGTGCAGCCAGTTTTTCCAACATCCCGGTTGGCAATTCAGCATTGGTTGAAGCCCCGGCATCTCCACCACTGCCTTCAGTGCGCAAAAGCTGAATTTCGCGGGCGGCATACACCCGCGCTGCGGCCTCTTTTGTACCTTCAACTGAGGCGGGCAAAGCCAGGTCTGCTGCGGTAACGGCGGGAACTTCGATTTGCAAATCAATACGATCCATCAGCGGGCCGGAGATGCGTGCCTGATAATCACGGGCGCAGCGCGGGCCACGGCGGCACGCATAACCATCCGCACCGGCAGAGCCGCACCGGCAAGGGTTCATGGCGGCGATAAGCTGAAAACGTGCCGGATAGGAAATATGGGCATTGGCCCGGGCAACGCTGATCTGGCCTGTTTCCAAAGGCTGGCGTAAACTATCCAGAACTTGCGGGGTAAATTCGGGCAGTTCATCCAAAAACAATACACCCCGATGGGCTAGCGAGGCCTCGCCCGGTCGGGCCTTGATACCCCCACCAACCATGGCCGCCATTGAGGCGCTATGGTGGGGGCTGCGAAAGGGTCGTGCGCGACTTAATGCGCCGCGTTCAACAAGACCGGCAACGGAATGAACCATGGAAACTTCAAGTAGTTCACGTGCATTCAAGGGCGGCAACAAGCCCGGCAAACGTGCCGCCAGCATGGATTTGCCAGACCCCGGCGGGCCAATCATCAACAAATTATGTCCACCAGCGGCGGCAATTTCCAACGCTCTTTTGGCCAGTTCCTGCCCTTTAACCTCGCACAGGTCTGCGCAAGGCGGGCCTTCACGCAAGGGGCCAGGTTTGGGCGGTTCCAGTATCTGGCGCCCTTTTACATGATTGATAAGGGCAATGAGATTGGGCGGTGCCAAGATCGACATATCGCCAGCCCATGCCGCTTCCGGGCCACTCTCCGCCGGGCAAATGAGGCCAAGATCAAGGGCATGGGCAGCCATGGCCGCAGGCAGTGCGCCACCCACCGGCGCAATGGTGCCATCGAGTGATAATTCACCAATGGCGGCAAAGCCCTCAAGCGCATCCATGGGCAGGACACCGATGGCGACCATAAGGCCCAGCGCGATGGGCAGGTCATAATGACTGCCTTCTTTTGGTTGATCCGCCGGGGCGAGATTGATGACCAGCCGCTTGGCCGGCAAGGCAAGGCCAATGGCAGCAAAGGCGGCGCGCACGCGTTCGCGGCTTTCGGCAACGGCCTTATCCGCCAGCCCAACAATGGAAAATGCGGGCATGCCGGAACTGATTTGCACCTGAACATCTACAGGCGCAGCCTCGACCCCTTCAAAGGCAAATGTCTGAATATGTATGCCCATAATCGGTCTACTCCATTGAGATTACACTTTATGTATGTTTTATGTCGTGTCAAGAACAAAAAAGGAACATAAGATTATTCAATTACATCTCATGCTTGTAGCGACGGGACAGAATCGCCATATAATAAAATAAGGAGGACACAGTATGCAGTTTGCTCAGGCGGCACGACGTTTCTGGTCACGGATCAAATCTGTTGGTCGTAAACCGGTTGGTGATGAGCCAATCGTAGAAACACAATATAGCGCACCAGCCGCCAAAAAGCGTTCCTGGCCCAAGATAATCAGTATTGTTGCTGTGTCACTTGTTTTGCTCTGGCTTGCTCTGGCAGCACTGACCAGTCGCATAGATGATGATCCTGATTTTACCCCACAATTCACGCTACCCAATGGCTCGCAAGCCGTGGCCATGGTCGCCGGGCTTATGGAGGAAGAGATCAAAAAGGCGGGGTGGGTGGCCAATGCGCCGTTCTTTGTGCCTGCCTATATGCTCAACAATATGCCAAACTTTCAGATCGGCATGGTAACGGCGCTTGGCCGTTTTGCCTTTGAACTGGAAGACCAGATCGGGCGAGAACGCGGCTCTTCGGCATCCGATCCTGACCTGGCGATTGCCCGGGCGCGTTTGCAATATTCGCCAACAACCTGGGTTTTCAAACCGGGCACGCTTTGGCCCACGGCCTCGGCGGAAAGTCAGTATAAGGAAGCGATTCAGGCGCTTCGGCGCTATAACGCCCGTTTGGCCAATGGCGAGGCCACCTTTGACACCCGGCCAGATAACCTTTTGGCAGCCCTTGATCGTATTGCCTATGATCTGGGTTCGGCCTCGGCTGAACTGGAGGCGCAAATCATCGGGCGGCACAAGACATTTGGGTTACTGGATTTGAAAGCTGATAAAATTTTCTATCGCACAAAGGGCAGGGCATATGGCTATTACATGGTGCTGAGCGCCCTGCGCAAGGATTTTGAAACGGTCATATCGGCACGGGAAACCGCTGAACTTTATGATAAAATGCTGGAAGAATTACGCCGCGCAGCGGTGATGCAACCTTTGGTGGTTAATAACGGCACTGTTGGCGGTCAAATTTTCCCCAATCATCTGGCTAATCAGGGGTTTTACCTGCTCAGGGCGCGGGCCAAATTGCGTGAATTGACGGACATTTTAAAAAAATAAATACTGAATCTGGCTGTGCTTTCCAATGAGATTGTATTGCATTGCCAACCAGATTTTGATGCATTTACAGCAATCATGACAGCAATATTTTGTGCCGATTGTTTCTTCTGAATTTTCAAAAGATAAAAAAAACGACGGATCGTTGAGAGCCGTGCGTTGGAAATGTAGGCGTGAGTTATTGCGAGGATGAAGCCGTTATGATTTCTAAAATTGCACGAACATTGTTTATCTTCGGCATGAGTTTGGTTTGCACCATTGGTGCGTCCGCAAGGGACATTCCGGGTCCGCACGGGATTTATGTCCTGGGGCAAAAGAATAGCGGATCACATTATGAAAATGCGCTGAATACATCCGGTGTCGACTTTGTTATCGGGTCCAGCTATTTGGCTTCGTGGGCGGCGCTGCATCCGGCACCGGGGGTTTTTGATTTTTCGGCAGTGATCACGCAACTTCACGCTGTCGAAGCCAATGGTGACAAGCTCACTCTGGAAATCCTTTTGTTTGATCCGCCCCAACACGTGATCGATGCAGCGGATGAAACGGTGACCGTTGTCAAAGGTATTGGAACTTTCATTGCGCCTGCGCCGTGGGATGCCAGTGCTCAGGCCTCTTATGTGCAAATGTTAGACGAACTGGCCAATACGCCGGTGCTATGGACAGCACCAGACGGTAGAGAGCTGACTGTACGTTTGGCCGACCATCCTTCGCTGGAAACTGTAACCGCGACAATTGTCGGCATATCCAGCATTCGGGACCCGAAAGGGGAATTCACCGGATCGCCCACTTATACGCGTGAGAAATTTCTGGATGCGGTAGACGTATCAGTTCGCGCCAGCCGTGAACGTTTCCCTACTAAATTTGGTTTTTTGCTATTTGCCCCAATGAATGATGCACAGGGAAAGGCAACAGCCGATGATACCAGTGATGATCTGGATGAGGTATTATTTCAACAATTAATGAGTGATTATAATAACCCGGGGCAATTGCATTTGGGCTTTTTTGGAGACAATCTGGCGGATGCCAGGCCCAACCCTGACCTGTTGGGTGCCATTCTGCTCAGGGCTCGCGATAGAACCTATACCTTGTTCCAGGCGTTGACGGCATGGTCGAAACCGGCAGACAGTATTATAGAACCGGGCATAATAGATTCTGGAACCCCGCTCACTGGTATTGATTTCGCCCTGACAGAATATGGGGCAACCTATTTCGAGATATATTTTGCCGATGTGACCACCGCCAGTCTGCATGAAGATCTGCGTGCTAAAGCCGATGAGTTGGCCACTCTTGCAGCACCGGATTTAGTGGCTGCCGTATTGCCACAAGCCCGTGCGGTGCAAACCGGACAAACGGCCAGTGTTTTTGCCACCATCATCAACGTAACTGGTCATGACCTTGCCAATTGCGCCCCGGCATTACCTGCGTCGCTCGCGGGCCTTGCGGATTTTAGTTTTCAAACTGTCGACGCGGCAAACCAGCTTGTTGGTACAGCGAATACAGCAATTGGTGTTTTGGCGGGCAAAGCCCAGGGGTATGTCATCGGCGTAACACCGCTGAGCCCGTTTGCGCCGCAACACATTTTATTGGATTTCATATGCGACAACGCCAAGATCGCTGCCGCAAACGTCGGCGTTAATACGCTGTTGCTT
The DNA here is from genome assembly GCA_021776565.1 of Robiginitomaculum sp. GTDB lineage: Bacteria > Pseudomonadota > Alphaproteobacteria > Caulobacterales > Maricaulaceae > Robiginitomaculum_B. The sequence goes on from JAJFFQ010000063.1 coordinate 49,326, forward strand.
GGTGCAAAAAGCACCCCGGGTGCTGATATGCTGGCTATTGCCGCAACACCGTCCAATCCCGGCGTGGCAGAGATTGATGCCGATGGAGCCGGGGCCGGCTTTTTCACCATTGCTGCTGCCAATATTGGCGCCGCAGAAGATATTGTATTTACCGCTGATACCGGGTTGGCAAACGCGCCTGTTATCATGAATGTCTGTCAAACTGATCCCGCAACCAGTGTTTGTCTGGCTCCACCAGCGGCTGAGGTGCAGACACACGCCCAGGCCAGTGAGGTGTTAACCTTTGGTGTTTTCATCAGTGGTCAGGGTTTCGCCATTCCTTTTGATCCGGGGCAAGTGCGTGCCCATGCGCGCTTTAGCGACAGCGCCGGGCAACAAATTGGCTCTACCAGTGTGGCGTTGCAAAGTATTACTTCAACGCCATAGCCCCCGGATTTTACTGTATCGCCCCGGCCAGCCACACAGGAATACGAGCGGCGCAATAGGCATCGGTGGCGGTAAAGGCGGGCAGAACGGTTTTGGCTGCTTCTGGCTCGGCCACATCGGCACTGCGGGTGCTTTGCATGGTTTTTCGCAACACCTGCGCGTCAAAGGCATTGGTCAGACGAGCCTCAAAGCCACCCTCCATACAGGCAGAAAAGCGCGCCCGCAAATCTTTGATAGCGCCCTGAAAATCTGTCTCTGATAAAGGTAAATCGGCACGCATTTTGCGCTGATTTTGCCTTGAGAACACGATCTCAGTATAAAGCCGCGCTGCATGAGCCACCTCGATGAGGCGGATATTTTCAAGCGCCTCATCACTGAGGGGTATGGTTTTCACTGTTTCCTGTGCACCCGTACCAAAGGCAAAAATACCCCACAAGCCAAGCGTCACAAGTACACGGACATTCATCGGGACATATCCTTCAACAGGGCGCGCAATTGAGTTGCAGTTTTATTATCGGCGCACTCAATACGCACGGTTTTTACCCGCTCTTTAGCACCCTTAACCACACAAACACCTGAACGCGGCACAGCAATGGCCTTGGCCAACAGTGTTTCCAATGCCGCATTGGCCTTGCCCTTTTCTGGCACAGCGCGCACGCGGGCTTTTAAAAAGGCGCGACCTGCACCATCCTGGGCCAGCCCTTCCAGTCGGTCGACGCTGGATTTTGGTTGTAATTTCACACGCAGCATAAAGCCTTCATTCTGCCGGATCAGTGCGCTTTGGCTCAAAAGCCGGTAACCAGAACACTGTGCAGAATGATTTTCAGAACTTCCAGGCCTAACAGCAAAACAATGGGCGACAGATCAACACCGCCAAGCGAGGGGATGAAGCGGCGAATTGGGCGCAATGCCGGTTCTGTTACGGCATAGGTAAATCGTATTACCCCGGCGATAAACTGATTGCGCGGGTTGACGACATTAAACGCCACCAGCCAGCTTAATATGGCACTGGCAATGATGACATACTGATAAAGCGTAATTACCGAGCTAATCAGCATAAAAAATTCACGGCCCACGGCACATCTCCTGTTTTGAGTTTTCAGATGTAGCCGCCCACGCCCGGCTTCGCAAGCGCATTAGCCACACCCTTTGCGATGCTTGACAGCACAAACAGAATTGCATGATATAAATGAGGTCTGACCTGAATGGGGCCATAGCTCAGTTGGGAGAGCGCGTCGTTCGCAATGACGAGGTCGGCGGTTCAATTCCGCCTGGCTCCACCATTCCCAGGTGTGTTACCGGCCTTTGGCCTACTTGAGCACATGGGTTTCGGTTCGACAATAATTCTCTCACCTCGACCAGCCAGTCTGGCGCTTCTCGCATCTGGATAACATAGTGCTGGGTGAGCATCCGGGCAGCGTGGGCAGCGCGCTGGGTAGCTGGACGCTGTATATACCCGGGCTGGGTATAGACGATCGGGTGGCCATGGTGACCATGAGCGGCAGCACGGCAACAGATGTGCATTTCTACCTGCCTAACCGTCTGGGCAGCGTTATCGGCATGGTTGGTGGCCTGTGGGGCAGTGCTGCCCATGGCACACTCACCGACCAGTATCTCTACTCGCCCTACGGGGTTGAGGAACCCCTGGCCGGGTCAGGCAATATGTATCGGTACACAGGGCGATACTATGACGGCGAGACGGGGCTGTATTATTACCGCAGCCGGTATTACAGCGCCGGTGGCATAGCCGGTGGCGGCCGGTTCCTGCAGCCGGACAGTATCCTCTATGACGGTGGCTTCAACCTCTATTCTTACGTCGGCGGCAATCCCATCAATAATGTTGATCCGTTGGGGACGAATTCTGAAGCCGGGTTTGAACGCCAAGCACAAGCAATGATAGAACTTAACAGCACCCATCCTGTATTAGCACGAAGAATGGCAATTGGGGCAGGTGTTGTGGCTGGAGTGTTGGCAGTTGCGCCGTTAATTGCTGCATCACCAACAGCGATGGCTTCACTTGTATTTGCATTGGAGATCGATAACCTAACTAGTGATACTCCTAGCTTTGGAGGTTCGGGGAAAATCATTAAAATTAGCGCGTCTAAAAGCCCTCAAGCTGCAGCACATTTAACAGAAGCAGGGGCAACTGGTCGAAAATTGACGGTAGACCGGGCAGGGGCAGCAGGTAGGAGAGCAGAGGCATTGAAAGGAACAAAAACAAAATCGGGTCTTGACAGGGATGAGGTTCCGCCAGCAATTCTCGAAGAGGGCGGCAAAGGTGCATCCGTTAAATTGATTGATTCTTCAGATAACAGAAGTGCTGGTGCTCAATTGAGCAATCAACTTAGAGTCTGACTCGAAAGTTTATGTTTGATTATAGTGCCTTGCGATACGCCTGATGAGGATACGGATATGGGCGATGAGGGTCCATGCGGTAGAGCTTTCGATGCTGGCCTCATAATCCTTGGGACTGTTTAAAATTCTGTGTCATTCCAGTAGCTTTGATAAAAACAGGAATGATGATTATGACCAGATTACCAAGCAAGACCACTGATTTTAACTTTGATGAAGCTCTTCAATCCTTACAGGCTGGCCAGCCACTTT
>JAJFFQ010000064.1 GCA_021776565.1 Robiginitomaculum sp.
TAGCTCATAGTCTTTCTCCTTAAAATGAACATATACCGGCAATGCCGATGTTCATTTTAAGGAGAAAGACTATGACACATAACGGCTGAAGCCTCTTCCGCCTCAAGGCGGAGGGTTTGAACCTTAAATTAGGATACTAAAGTTCAATGATTTAGTTTCCAACATTTTGTATTTGCTGAAATTGAAACCCTTCTATTATCAAAAATTGTGCCATTGCTGTCCACGCTGTTTCCATCCTCATCTACACTATAATACATTCCTGGTATGCAACGTTCAAAAACAACGGTTACTGCTCCTTGTTGCTCTTCCACTCCCACTAATACGTCTTTTCCACTGATGGAAATAAAGGCTTGCTCACCAACATCAAGATCACCAATTTCCAAAACTTACTCCCCGGCCTCAACATAAACCTTGCCGCCGCCAGCAATAAATTTCTCACGCATGTCATTCATGCCGCGCTCAATATCGGCTTTTTCGTTCTCGCTCATGTTGGCGGCGTAGTCGCGCACATCCTGGGTGATTTTCATGGAGCAAAATTTTGGCCCGCACATGGAGCAGAAATGCGCCGTCTTGTGGGCTTCCTTGGGCAGGGTTCGGTCATGATAATCGCGGGCGGTTTCGGGGTCGAGCGACAGGTTGAACTGATCCTCCCAGCGAAATTCAAAGCGGGCGCGGCTGACCGCATCATCGCGCAATTGCGCCGCCGGGTGACCCTTGGCCAGATCAGCCGCATGGGCGGCGAGTTTATAGGTCACCACGCCAACTTTAACGTCATCGCGATCCGGCAAGCCCAAATGCTCTTTGGGCGTGACATAGCACAACATCGAAGTGCCAAACCAGCCGATCATCCCCGCCCCGATGGCCGAGGTGATATGGTCATAACCGGGGGCAATATCGGTGGTTAGCGGGCCGAGGGTGTAAAATGGTGCCTCATCACACACGTCCAGTTGCTTGGTGACGTTTTCATGGATTTTGTGCATGGGCACATGGCCCGGCCCCTCAATCATCACCTGACAACCCCGTCCCCACGCAATTTTGGTCAGCTCGCCAAGGGTTTCCAGTTCGGCAAATTGCGCTTCGTCATTGGCATCGGCGATCGAGCCGGGGCGCAGCCCATCACCCAGACTGAACGAGACATCAAAGCTACGCATAATATCGCAAATGTCCTCGAAATGCTCATAAAGAAAGCTCTCACGATGGTGGTGTAGGCACCATTTGGCCATGATCGAGCCACCGCGTGAGACAATCCCGGTCACGCGTTTGGCGGTCAGATGAATGAACGGCAGACGCACACCGGCATGGATGGTGAAATAATCCACCCCCTGTTCAGCCTGTTCGATCAGGGTATCGGCGTAGATTTCCCAGGTCAGGTCTTCGGCGACGCCGCCCACCTTTTCCAGCGCCTGATAGATGGGCACCGTGCCAATGGGCACCGGCGCATTACGGATGATCCATTCGCGGGTGTTGTGGATATTGTTCCCGGTGGATAGATCCATCACATTGTCTGCGCCCCAGCGAATGGCCCAGACCATTTTTTCCACTTCTTCTTCCACCGAAGACGAAATCGCAGAATTGCCAATATTGGCATTTATTTTTACCAGAAAATTACGCCCGATCACTTGTGGTTCCAACTCACCATGGTTGATGTTGGCGGGGATAATAGCCCGGCCCCGGGCGATCTCGTCACGAACAAATTCCGGGGTAATAAATTCCGGGATTGCCGCGCCAAAGCTGTTGCCCTGTGCGATGCGTGTCGCCGCACCCTTAACGGCAGCTTTACGGCCCAGATTTTCACGCTCGGCAGCAAAATGCATTTCACTGGTGATGATGCCAGCGCGGGCGTATTCCAGTTGCGTTAATGGCCCCTGCCCCGTGCAACGCATGGGTCGGTGGGTGTGTGGAAACGCCCGCGCGAGGTGTTTTATGCCAACCGAGCCATTGTCTTCGGCGCGAACATCACGGCCCTCATAGGTTTCAACGCCGCCGCGTGCCTTGACCCAGTCTGTGCGCGGCCTTGCAAGACCTCTATCCACATCAATGCTGGCTTTTGGGTCTGTATACGGCCCTGACGTATCATAAACGCGCACCGGTGGTTCATCCGCACTTTCGTGCAGGTCGATCTGACGATGCGGCACTTTCAGCTCAGGCGCGCCCTGGGGCGAGGTGTATACTTTGCGTGATGCGGGCAGTGGCCCGGTGGATACGGTTTGCGGGGTCAGAGTACCGGTGGGCTTGTTCATGGTGCACGTTTCTTCCATTCTTGTTCAATGCGATGCTTCATATCATCCAAATCATCTATTTGAGCGATGTAAAAAGAGCGGTCTGTATCCGGATCATTGAGTCGATTTACAAAAAGTTCTGTGCTTTTTCTGTCATCATCGAATAAGAGAAAATCTATTTCACCATAACTTATCTGGTCAATGACATGCCCTAGTTCCCCAACCGCAAGAAGCCTTTTGTTGGTGATTCCATAAGCAATTATGGCAGGTTCTTCATTATATCGTCTATTATTTTTGAAAAGCCATCCAATTAAGGCAAGAAACAAAAAAGCAAGAACAGCCCTAGCGGCCAAAGAAAAAAAAGCCAAGACGCCAAAATTGGCTTCCAGCAGTCTCAGGTCAACAACCACACCTTGAATGATTAAAAATATGAAATAGGCTACAATGCCAACAAATATGTATAGACCAACATTTTTTTGCATTGCATCTCTTTTAATGAGCGTGCTTGATGTACGGGTATACCACAACAATTCTTCACCATCGCCCATAGTGGCACGCCACATTGCAGACGAAATTTCGCGTATGTTTTTATCAAGCACTTACAACTCCGTCCCTTCGTCGGCATGACCCGTATCAGGTTCCAAGAGTGCGTCTCAGCCCACAGGTAAATCATCGAAGAATCATGGGGCGCCCCTCGGAGCAGGGAAGTGTATAGCGCGTTTCTGCCTCTAGGCGAAATAGCCAAACCATGTCAGCGCAGCACCCAGAGCAAAAATCAGAAAGAATGTCACAAACATGGCAGACATATTGGATGCAAAAGCAAGAGCGAGGCTAATCGTTTTATCAGGATAAACCAGAATGCTCAGCCCCTTGATGAGACCAATCATGGCCAACATCGTGATAATCATTGGCCAGTCTGCAATCCAGACGTTGTGAAATGTTAAAATCGTTGCGCCAAACAGGAACGCTAATATAGCCGACAGGTATAATAACCCGCGATGGTTCAGATACTCTTCGACAATATCGCCATATATTTTACGGTTAAACAGCCAGCCAAAGGCCGATACCACATAAAGCGGCCCCAGAATTTTGGCAATAAGGATCGATGATTCCATGATAATGTTCCCGTCTAACTTCACAATATAACCGCAAAGAGACGCCTGGTCTATTACGCATTTGGACGCAGCGGCTTAATCACTCTGCAATTCCGGCAGGTCGCGGAATAGCACCAGTACCTGCGCATTAGCTAGTGCGTGGGCGTTTTTTACCTCGCGACCATGGATGACATCGCGCACCGCAAGTTCGGTGATTTTACCAGATTTGGTGCGCGGAATGTCTGCGACCGGGATGATTTTCGCGGGCACATGGCGCGGGCTGGCACCTTTGCGGATTTTACTTTTAATTTCTTTTATCAGGGCCTCATCAAGACTGGCACCTTCTCGCAACACCACAAATAGGATCACCCGCACATCATCTTGCCAGTCCTGCCCCACACATACACTGTCCAGGATTTGCGGGATTTGTTCTATCTGATTGTAAATTTCTGCGGTGCCAATGCGCACACCACCAGGATTCAGTGTGGCGTCAGAACGCCCATGAATAATCACCCCGCCATGGGTCGTTATTTCGGCCCAGTCACCATGACGCCATATATCGGGATAGTCTTCAAAATACGCCGCTTTATAACGCGAACCGCCGTCGTCATTCCAAAAACCAACCGGCATGGAGGGAAAGGGTTTTACACAAACCAGCTCGCCCTTTTGCGCCCTTACCGGCTTACCATCATCACCCCAGACCTCTACCGCCATGCCAAGGCCCGGCCCCTGAATCTCTCCCTCATAAACCGGCGATAACGGGTTACCCAAAACAAAGCAGGACACAATATCCGTGCCACCGGACATGCTGGCGATTTGCGCTGTGGGTGAAATTTTATCGGCAATGAAAGAAAAACCTTCGGGCGAAAGCGGTGAGCCGGTTGAGCCAATCATACGCACATGGGACAGTTTATTTTCCACCGCCGGATGCTGGCCGGATTTATGCACCGCATCAATCCATTTTGCCGAAATGCCAAAATAATCACAGGCTTCTCGTTCAGCGATGCGAAACAGCACCCGCCCATCCATGGCAAAGGGTGAGCCATCATAAAGCACGATGGTCGAACCAACCCCCAGGCCAGCAACCAGCCAGTTCCACATCATCCAGCCGCAAGTGGAATAGAAAAATACGCGACTATCCAGCCCGTTATTACAATGTAACCGGTGTTCCTTGAATTGTTGTATCAATGCCCCGCCAGCCGAATGAACAATACACTTTGGCTTGCCGGTGGTACCGGAGGAAAACAGGATATAAAGCGGGTGATTAAAGGCAAAACCCTTATAGGAGACACCACCGCCCTGCCCCAGTTTCATAAATTTTTCCAAAGTGAGAAAACGTTCATCACCCGCAAAATCAACATTATCCCCTTCATAAGGCACAACCACAACATGCTCGATCGAGGGGATATTGTCGGCAATGGCAGGTAATTTTCCGGCTACATCAAAAATCTTGCCGCCATAACGATACCCATCGCAGGCAATCAGGATTTTTGGCTCTATCTGGCCAAACCGGTCAGTAACGCCGTCAATACCAAAATCCGGCGAGGCCGATGAAAAAATTGCGCCTATCCATGCAGCACCAAGAAAGGCGGCGACAGTTTCTGGCATATTGGGCATAATTGCTGCAACACGATCACCTTCTTTTATGCCCAGGGCGCTAAAAGCCGCCGCAAAGCGTCCCGCTTTTTCCTTCAAAACACTTCGTGTCCAGCTTGCCCGTCGCCCATCCTCGCTCCAGAACACAAGGGCTTCATCAGAGGGTTGCCCATGTTCGATCAGATTTTCCGCTACGTTCAGTCTTCCATCAGGGAAGAATTGTGCGCCGGGCATTTGCTCGCCATCCATTAGCCCCTGTGTGCCAGGATCGCCTTTTAAGCCACAGTCTTCCCATACAGCGCGCCAAAACCGCTCTGGATCGGTAATCGACCAGGCATGAAGCTGCGCATAAGCATCCGGCTCAGTTGGCTCAATATCCGCTACCACCTTGGCAAACTGCCCCATATGGCATTCTGTTTTTTGTTGATCTGTGGGGTTCCAAAGAACACGCATGGCATCCATTCCCTTATCGTCGTGCTAACAAGGCTTAACGCAGGTTATCCAATTGGAAAAGAGGCCATCTACTGCCCATAACCAGAAACGCCGGTCTCCACAATGGAAACCGGCGTTAGGCTGGGTTTGTTACAACCAGAAACCGGAACCGTGCGAGGGACGATATGACGGCCCCGATCTCGAATATGAACTTATGATTCTATGCCTGAATGTGTGATGAACATGACGAACGGGAAGCGTTCATCAAACCATTGTCTCAAACCAGTCAAACGGCAGGGGCCAAAACCCACTGACCGCCCTGGTGAACATTCCACTATGACCGATCTTGTGAACACCAATATCAGCAGGACTGATCCAACAGGTTTCATAAGCTGCGTCTGAATAACACTGCTTTGTAAAGCATTCAGACACCGGGGTAATCACTGGATCATCAGTAAAGGCAAATTGGCGCATGCTTGCGCCGTTCATGGAAAAATATGCGCCGTCCAGTTTTTCTTGCACATCTGGCCAGTAATAATCAGGGGTCAGGCACCAGCGTCGCCATTGCCTGAACACGGCTGCTGGCATACTGGCCCCCGGCCAAAATTGTGGCCCTTTCAAATATCCATGACGGGCGAGAGATAATGGCCCAAAAATAAAAAAGAACAAAAATTCCAGCCACCATTCACTGGGCCGATGCCCACGCCAATAGCCGTTACCAACCGCGACCAGAGCATGACCCGTAGCAAGTTGATTATTGTCCATAAGACCAACCAGTTGCCCGCCAAAACTGTGACCCAGAGTAAAAACGGGAAGGCCGTCCAGGCGTTTTACAAGCACAGCAAGCGCAGCCGGAGCATCAAACGTCCCCCAGGTCAGAAAGTCTGCTCGACTGGTACGCATGTCCTTTGGTTCAGAACCGGCAATGTCGCGGTAATCATAAACCAGACAGGCAAACCCGCGTGTGGCTCCATACTGAGCAAAACGAGTATAAAATTCCTTTGGGTAGCCGGCACCCGATGAAATCAGCACACCGGCCCTGGTTTCTTCGGTGTTTTTTGGAGTGTGCAATGTCCCCGCCAGCACCACACCATCGCGAGTAGTGATCTGCAAGTTTTCTGTCCGGGTCTGCGATTCTTCCATCATGGCACCTCTTGGCTATCGTTTGCCAGTTAACGCGCAGGTCAAGTCAAGCCCCGTTTTGCCGGACTCTGTTGACATGGTTGATTTTTTATATAACTATATTGTTATGGAACAAATTGGTTATGCACATTCTACCCCAAATCTCAACGCGGTATTTGCGGCGCTGGCTGACCCAACGCGACGGGCAATACTATCGCGGCTTGCAGATGGTCAGGCTTCGGTGGGTGAGATAGCAGCCCCTTTTGAGATGAGCCAACCCGCAGTATCGAGACATTTGAAGGTGTTAGAGCACGCAGGGCTAATCGAGCGGGATATTGATGAACAACGTAGACCAGCCAGATTGAAAGCGCAAAACATGACAATTGCTGTCGATTGGCTGAACGAATTCAAAGCATTCTGGGGGACGAGCTTTGACCAGCTTGATAACGTCCTCAACACAATGAAACAAACCCTAATGAAGGAAACAGATCATGAGTAAATTGCCGGAATATATACTGGATCGTATTTTTGATGCACCGCGCGAACTGGTTTGGCGTGCCTGGACTGACCCTGAACTTCTACACCAATGGTATGGGCCAAACATAGAAACCGTCATCCACCAATTTGACTTGAAATCTGGTGGGTCATGGCTCAACGAGATGAAAATGCGTGGAAGTTCTTATTATAGTAAAATGATTTTTCAGGAGGTAACCCCGCCTTCGCAACTGGTTTGGCATCATTATTCTACTACAGATTCGGACTGGAACATTATCGCCAATCCTATGATGGCAGACTGGCCCCGATTACTTCTGACAACTGTAACCTTTGAGGACATGGGCGATAAAACCAATGTACGCCTCTCACAAACCCCTGTTGATGCTACAGACGCCGAGATCGCCTGTTTTGCAGCCGCCATGGCCGGTATGGGCAAGGGTTGGGGCAGCGGATATGCCATCATGGATGAAATGTTTGTAGAGTTGCAGACAGAAACCAAATAGGGTGAGGCTCAATTGGAGATTTGCCCATGTCCGCCATACAGGCCCGTTTGAAAAAACTGGGAATTATCTTGCCAAAAGCCGCTGCACCGGTGGCGAACTATGTTCCCTACGTATTCACAGGTTCACTTTTGGTTATTTCGGGGCAGATTGCCTTTGGGCCTGATGGTTTGATGAAGGGGTGCCTTGGCAAAACCATGGACATTCCCACAGGCCAGCAAGCGGCGCGTCTTTGCGCGCTTAACCTGATTGCCCAGGCCAATGCAGCCCTTGATGGTGACCTTGACCGTATTGCCCGCGTTGTGCGCCTTGGCGGCTTTGTGAATGCCACAGCAGATTTTGAAGACATTCCTCATGTTATCAATGGCGCATCAGATCTGATGGTTGAAATTTTTGGCGATGCGGGGCGTCATGCCCGGGCGGCGGTTTCCTGCCCGAATTTACCGCTTGGCTCTGCCGTTGAAGTGGATGCCATGTTCGAAATCGCTTAAACGGTGTACATGCGCCTTGTTCCCTCGCTTGCACAGATTGACGAAACCTCCTGGAATGCCCTTGCCAACCCTGCCGGACAGCCAACCAACCCGTTTTTGCGCTGGGCATTTCTGCACGCGCTTGAGATAACCGGATGTGTCGGCGGGCAAACAGGCTGGCAAAGTCTGCATTTAATTGCCGAAGATGATAGCGGTGCGTTGGTCGGGGCCGTGCCACTTTATCTGAAAGCCCATAGTCAGGGTGAATATGTATTTGACCATGGCTGGGCACATGCCTACCAACAGGCGGGCGGGCAATACTACCCAAAACTGCAAGCCGCCGTGCCCTTTACCCCCGTTCCCGGGCCACGCCTTTTAAGCCAAAACCCATCTGTACGCACGGCCCTGGCCACCGGTCTGTCCGTCGCCGCGCATGAAGTGGGTGCCTCCTCTGTGCATGTTACCTTTGCCGGGGAAGAAGATATGGAGGCTTTGAGCGCGCAAGGTTTTGCCCAGCGCATAGACGTGCAATACTGTTTTCTCAATCCGGGCTATGGCGATTATGAAGATTTTCTGGGCAGTCTGTCTTCACGCAAACGTAAAAACCTGCGCAAAGAGCGCAAGATAGCCCAGGACAGTATCGAGATTGTTCATCTTGGTGGTGATGACCTCAAGGCAGAGCACTGGGATGCCTTTTTTGAGTTCTATCAGGATACCGGGATGCGAAAATGGGGGCAGCCTTATTTGAACCGGGCTTTTTTTGAGGAAATCCACGCACGCATGAAGGATGATATTCTCCTTATCATGGCGCGCAGTGAAGGACGATGGATTGCGGGCGCGCTTAATTTTATTGGTGGCGATGCGCTTTATGGTCGCTATTGGGGACGGTTTGAAGCACGACCGGGCCTGCATTTTGAGCTGTGTTATCACCAGGCCATAGAGGCAGCGATTGCCCGTGGCCTGAAACGTGTAGAAGCGGGAGCGCAGGGTGAACATAAAATCGCCAGAGGGTATGCGCCGGTATTAACCCGTTCTGCTCACTGGCTTGGCGATGCCGGACTGCATCAAGCGGTTACGGACTATCTGAACCATGAGCGAAAAATGGTTGAACAAGATGTGATCTCACTTGATCGCCTCACACCTTTTCGCAAGACTGCCAAAGGCTTATCTGTGCATAAATGAGGAGAATAAATCATGCCCTCCACCCGATTTGACTTTAGCACACATGATGGCACGCAACTGGCTGCACTCTTGGATCAACCAGAGGGCGAAATTCGTGCAACCGCCCTGTTTGCCCATTGTTTTACCTGCTCCAAGGATATTTTGGCAGCGCGGATGATCGCACGCGAGCTGGCCAAAAACGGCATTGCCGTCCTTCGCTTTGATTTTACCGGCCTGGGACATTCCCAGGGTGAATTTGCCAACAGCAATTTCACCTCCAACATTACTGATCTGGTCAGCGCCGCACAGGCATTGGCAGAGCGTACCCGCCCCCCCTCACTTCTGATTGGTCACAGCCTTGGTGGCGCGGCGGTCATTGGCGCGGCCAAACACCTTCCTGATGCGCGTGCCATTGTCACCATTGGCGCCCCGTCAGACCCGGCCCACGTGCTGCATAATCTGGGGCCAGCCATATGTGAGATAGAGGACAGGGGCGAAGCAGAAGTGACCCTGGCAGGGCGGCCATTTCGCGTTCAAAGACAATTTCTCGATGATGTGCGCGCCCATAATCTGGATGAGGACATCGCCGGCCTGAAACGGGCGCTATTGGTTATGCACGCACCAACCGATCAAACTGTTGGCGTTGAAAATGCAGCCCACATCTTCGCCCGTGCCAAACACCCCAAAAGCTATATCTCACTGGATAGTGCCGACCATTTACTCTCTAACGCCAAGGATGCACGCTATGCCGCCAACGTTATCGCCGCATGGGTCAGTCGGTATATTTAATATCACGCCAGTGTGCGTCCTCGCCGCATAGACCAGGGCCAGTGATTGCAATAGGATTTTACGTTACCCGTAACCATTCAAAAAGATGAGTGCAAAATGAGTATTCGAGGCGACTATGATCCTAATAATATATTTGCGCAAATTTTGCGTGGCGATATGGCCTGTTGCAAGGTTTATGAGGACAAACATGTACTGGCGTTTATGGATGTTTTCCCGCAAGCGCCAGGTCACACACTGGTCATCCCAAAAGAAGCGGGGCGCAATCTTCTGGACACCAGCGATGAGGTTCTTGCCAAGGCTATACCCCGCCTTAAAAAAATCGCATTGGGTGTTGAAAAAGCATTTTCACCGGATGGGATAATCATCACGCAGTTTAATGGCGAGCCAGCGGGGCAGTCTGTGTTCCACCTGCATTTTCATATTATTCCGCGTTTTGATGGCCAGCATTTTGATCGCCACGGTAAGGGTGAACCGGCAGATAAGGACGTTTTGCACGCTCAGGCACAAAGCATTGCCAACGCCATAACCAAACTGGACATATAGAAAAACGGGTTCGTCCCCCTGGTCGAACCCGTTTCCCACCCCACCGAACGCGTTTATTCCTAACGCTGTTCAGTCACCCTTGCCTCTGGATAGCCTGCATTGGCTACGTCATAACGCTGCTGCTCTGCGCCATTTTGGTCTGGATAAGGCCCAACAAGAACCCTGTGAATATAATTGTTATTGACCCACGCGGTTTGCACACTGACATTGCCATTTGTGTGCAAGTTTGAGGCTATCTTCTGGGCTTTCTCACGGTTGCCAAAAGCACCAAGTTGAACGAACCAGCCACCCTGGGCAATTCGAGGTCTTGATAGCGCAATCTGGTATTTATCTTCCGAGGCTTCCGGCCAACCTTGATCCGGTGCGTGAGACGTTGCCTTTGATGGACGTGATGGTGAAGGCCAGTCTTTGGCCTTGTTGCGCTTTGTAGATGCCTGTTGTACTTTTGCGCGCCCTGGATTGAGCACAGCCGGGCCAACATATTGCACCCTCACCCTGGCGACGCCCTGGCGAATATATCCAAGTTCCTGCGCCGCGCGTTTGGAAAGATCAATCAGGCGATTGTCAATAAAGGGGCCACGATCATTAACCCGCACAATGATCGAGCGATCATTATCAAGATTGGTCACACGTACCAGACTAGGCAGAGGCAAGGTTGTGTGCGCGGCACTCATCTGGTTCATGTCAAAAACTTCGCCATTGGCGGTTTTGCGGCCATGGAATTTGGCACCATACCATGAGGCAACACCCTTGCGGTCATAGTCATCCTGACGGGCTGGCACATATGTGCGCCCGGAAATTTGATAGGGTCTTCCAATTTTTTGGTGTGCAGATGATCCCGCCACACTTGGATTGTGTGCATATTGGCCGTTCTTGTTGCGGCGATTTTTATGCCCAAGGCGGACATTTGCCGATACCGGTGCACCCCAACGGCTACCATTAGCCGACACATTAACCGACCCGTTACTGCTACAGGCCGCCATCATGGCCATGGCACCAAGAATGACGATCACGCGTAGACCTCGCGCGGATAAAACCGCCTCTACCCCTTTATTTAACTGGCTTTGAACTGTGCAAGGCACCATTCTGGCTTTCCTTTACCTTGCGGCATTTGATGGGCCGCACCCCTGTACGTCGATTTTTCGACTGTTGTTGAGTTTCACCATAGGCCATCACACTGAATCTTGCGTTAAATGCTATGGTTACCAGAAGATAACTTTTAGGTAGCAGTGATTTTTACGATGACCACCTTGCAGGATCGGGCAAGCCTTGCTAGCCCTCTGCCATTCGCGGATGGGTGGCAGAGTGGTTGAATGCACTGGTCTTGAAAACCAGCGGGCGTGAGAGCGTCTCGGGGGTTCGAATCCCCCCCCATCCGCCATTAAACTTGGTTACGCCTGGTTTTTCAGGCGTGTTTGCACTTCGCCCAGTGTGGCGTGCATTTGCACGGCGATTTCTCGTAACACCAGCGCAGGATCAGGGACATTGCCCTCTGCTGCGGCGTGCTCAAGGTCAGAACACACTCCTGCCAGGCGTGCAGCACCAATGTTACCGCTCAAGGATTTCAGCGCATGAGCGGCGCTACCGATTTGTGCAATATCCCCGCTTGATGTCGCTTCGGACAAACGCTCCAGCGAGCCAGGGGCATGGGTTTTGAACAAGGCAAACACTTGCGCCAACAGATCATTGCCACCCGGCACCGTCATCTCACGCAATGACTGCAAAACAGCCTCATCAAGCAATGGCCTGGTTTCTGTCGTATTTGCTGTAAAAGATGACGTAGGTTTTATATCTGGTGAAACAGCCTCTGTGTGGGCCGGCTCGCTTGCAATAGTATTGGCGACAAGCTTGTCTTCGCACAACCATTGCGCCAGACACGCACCAAGTCCTTTAATGGTGAATGGTTTAGCCAGATAACCGTCCATGCCAGCCTCTTTCCAGGCATTGGCACCCGAGCCAGCAACATGCGCGGTGAGTGCCACAACCGGAACCCGCCCCTGCCCTGCTGTCAGTTCAGCATCGCGAATATGCCGGGTTGCCTCAAACCCATCCATCTGCGGCATGCTGCAATCCATAAAAATGAAATCATAGTCCTGCGCCGCCGCGGCGCTAACCGCCTGCACACCGTCCTCAACCAGATCTGCAGTAATATTCATCCGCAACAAGGCTTCCTTGACCACCTCACGATTAACCGGGTTGTCATCAGCAACCAGTATGCGCACATTCTCATATGCGGGAAGCGCATCGCTTTTTATCGCCGCATGAGCATTACCCTGACCAGCCTCAATATGGCCAGCAATTATGCTGTCTGCCATTTGGGCAATCTCAACCATTGAAAGTGGGCGCATAAGCACATCATCAACGACATGACCAGCCAGCAAGGCGTCAGCAACAGAATCGCCCATTTCAGAGACACCTATGAGCAAGGGTAAATTATTATTTTCTCTCTTGGCAGCAAGGCTTCTTAGCTGTGCTTCTGCTTTGCTATCAGCAATGATTGCCCGTGCTTTATCAACCATATCCCCTTTTAATAATTCTTCAGGCTGAACACACAAGGCACTCATCCCCCTGGCCTCAAGCGCCTTGGCCAGTAAAGGCCCACTGGCACTTCCCGACAGGCCAAGCAAAACCTGATAGCCATCGGTTGTCGTGCGTGCTGGTTCAAGACTGCCGGTGATTTCAATGAGGGGAATAACAAAATAAAATTCAGAGCCATTGCCTGGCTCGCTTTCAATAGCAATCTTGCCATCCATTGCTTCGGTAAGTTTTTTGCAAATCGCCAAGCCAAGGCCGGTACCGCCATATTGCCTGGTTGTTGACTGGTCGGCCTGGGCAAAGCTTTCAAAAATGGCATCGGCCTTGTCTTTTGAAACCCCAATGCCTGTGTCATGCACTGAAAAGCGCAAAGCGGGCGCGTCCTTCTCACCCTGTGCGCTAATGATAATGCTGACATGGCCGTTTTGCGTAAATTTTAACGCATTGTTGACCAGGTTACACAAAATCTGGTTGAGTCTGACTGGATCACCAAGCACAGTTCGCGGCACATCCGGAGCAATATAGGCCGCCAGATCAAGTCCTTTTGAAACAGCTTTTTCCCAAAAAAGGCTAGTGACATTGTCCACCAGAACCGGCAGATCAACCTCTACCTCTTCCAGCTCCAGATGCCCGGACTCTACTTTAGAAAAGTCCAGTATATCATTGATAATACCCAATAAACTTTGCCCTGAACGCACAATGACATTGGCATATCGCTGGTATTTCTGGTTCAGGTTAGCAGAAGACAGCAACTCGGCCATAACCAGCATGCCATTCATGGGCGTGCGAATTTCATGGCTCATGGTTGCCAGAAATTCTGATTTAGCCTGATTGGCATTTTCTGCCACGTCCTTGGCTTCTTTCAGGTCTGCGGTACGCTCTGCCACATCCTGTTCCAGCCGGTCGCGGTGTGCCCGCAGACTGTTATCGCGTGAGTGAACCTCGGCAAGCATGGCATTAAAAGCATCAACAAGATGCCCGGTTTCATCGCTGGATGTACGTTTGACCTTTTTGGTAAAATTATGATTGCGCTGCACATCGTCCATGGCCGCACTCAGCGCCCGGATCGGGTTGGTAATTGCACGTTGCAAGCTTGCCGCAATCATCGCACCAATCAGGGAGGCCAAAAACGCGGCAAGGGCGGTATTGCGCAAATCCTTGACCAGAGTTTGTCGCAAATCTGAAACATCGGCATCAATCAGCAAGCTGCCCACCACTTCACCGCCAAAGCGCACAGGCGTTATAATTTGGGCTGTGCGGGCGCGCAAAATGCGTGTTGTTACTGTGTCTTCGGTCAACTGTATGAATTTGGCTTGCAAGGCAACAGAGGTTCCCATTTCTGCCAGCCTGCGCCCGGTCATGTCATTCACCTGGGAAAAATTGATATGTTTCAGCCCCTGCACAGAGCGCATGACCTGATAGACCCCTGCCTGATCGCTCGCCGCCACGGCCTTGCCCATCGAAGCCGCCATAACATTACCGATATTTTTTAGCTCCGTTGCCCGGTTCTGTGCCGATTGCACAGCATCCTGCCAGGCCGACCAGGCACTAACCATAAGCACAGCCGAAAATACGGCACTGAAAACAATGAGAAGGAGCTTCTTTTTTATTGACACCGAATTTTGTCCTCAAAACAAAGCACCAGAATAATCCCCACTACGCACTGTTTGGTCAATAAACAATTAAATTCAAATTCACGATTTATTGACCCTAAACACGTATAGTGACCTCAATTGGGGACAAAAATGTTCGGCAAAACAGCAAAAAACCATGAAAATATAGAGGTTATTCCCTCTGCTGATTCAGTTAGTGATTATGGTCAAGCCAGCCGTATCCTGTTAATTGATGATGATCCCATCCAGTTGCAAATTGCTTCATCCTCCCTTGCGGGCGGCAATTATCAGGTCACAACAGCCAATGATGGCCGTGAAGGACTTGAAAAACTAAAGCAAGAAACCTTTGATCTGATCGTCGTCGATATTGATATGCCGATCATGAACGGATTTGATGTAATTCAGAGTGTGCGGGCAAACCCTGAACTGGCACAATTGCCGATCATCGTCGTTAGCGGTAATGACCAGATACATGATATTGACCGGGCGTTTGATGAGGGTGCGACATCGTTTTTGAACAAGCCGGTGAACTGGAATATCTTTGTCCAGCACATCAAATTTGTATTGCGCACTGCTCAAACTGAACATCTTGCCGTGCAAACGGCACGACAAGCACAAGAGGCTTCGCGCGCCAAGAGCAAAGTGATAAATCAATGCCTGCACAGATTTGGAGCACAAGTGTTTGCTCTGGATCGTATCGCAACGAAACTGTCACCAGAAACAGGCACTAATGCGCTTGATGAATTGTGCAGCACAAACAAGATCATGGCCCATGCGCTTGGTTCATTAAATCAAACCGCCGACATTCTTTCTGGTGAGATCAGGGTTAATGATGAGCCGTTTGCGCTGCGTGATATGCTGGAAAATATCATTAAAGATTGTGGTGGGCGCATGCCGGTTACATTCACCAAACCAGATGTCATTGTTGATACTCTTGCCTTGCGCACTGACCAGAAGTTGATCCGGGTCGCCATAGAGGCATTATTGAACAATGTGGCCGCTCATTGCCCCCCGCAAACACCAGCTACCCTTACATTTTCGGATCAAACCCATGGTCGATTGGTCATTACCCTTCATGATGAAGGTTCAGGACTGCCGCAATCAAATACTTCGACCAGAGAAAAGCCCGAAGGAGATACAAAGGGGCTTGGCCTGACTGTCGTGCGTCAAATTATGAAACTTCTCGACGGAGAATTTTTGCTTAAGTCAACACCTGGTTATGGCGTTACAGCATCTCTTTTGTTCCCTAAGTCAAAGGTGGTACGCCATGTTCACCATTAAACCCATAAACGTCCTCGCGGGAATATTAAAACGTTTTTCAAATGCCAGAAAAGGCAATATTGCGCTATCGTTCGCCCTTGCGCTGCCGGTCATTGCCCTAGGGGTTGGATTGGCCGTTGAGGTTGGTTCATGGGAAACACAAAAACGACGCCTACAATCTGCTGTTGATGCGGCCGCAATCGCGGGTGCCAATGAAATGTATTTGAACGGCACCACCAAAAACGTCGTGGCTAGTACGGTGCAGACGGTAGGGTCAGCAAATCTGATTAGCGGGCGATCACCAAAAGCCAGCTTTGCAACTAAAGTTAACGATCAGGACAGAACCGTCCAAGTGCACGCAACGCAACCCCGAATTCAATATCTGTCTGCCGTTCTCAAAAGCAGCACACCACCAATTACGGCAAAAGCTACTGCACGGGCAGTTGGCGGCGGACAGATATGCATCATCGGACTGGATGAAAGTGCAAAAGAAACGATTGCATTGACCAACCGGGCACGCCTGACAGCCCCGGACTGCGCCGTTTACTCAAACTCACTCTCCAAGGAGGGGTTGTCAGTAAAAAATTCGGCCTTGTTGATTAGCGGGTTGCTATGCACCGCTGGTGGTGCGGAAGGTAGTAAAATGGTAAATTATGACCCCGCACCCATTTTTGATTGCCCACAACTGCAAGACCCCCTCCGTGACCGGGTGCCGCCACAGGCTAGTGGCTGCAAAGCAAAAAAGCTTACAATCAAGGGGAAGAACACCACACTCTACCCGGGTACCTATTGTGATGATTTAACGATTACAGATGGTGCCAATGTTATTTTCAAATCAGGCATTTACATCATAAAAGATGGAGAACTAAAGGTAACTGGTGATGCATCTATTACCGGGCAATATGTCGGATTTTACTTTTTGGGTGATAAAGCCACGTTTGAGTTTGATACAAAATCACATGTTGATTTGGGGGCACCAAAAGAGGGTCCAATGGCCGGGTTATTGTTTTTTAGTGATCGCAACACCAAAAATATGAACAAGTTTAAAATTTTAAGCGATGATGCTCGTAATCTTCTGGGGACGATATACCTTCCCAATGGCGAATTGCTAATTGATTCAAAAAGCCCTGTCGCCGATCAATCTGACTATACTGTTATTGTGACCCGTAAGCTTACCCTCAAAGAGGGGCCAAATCTGGTTATCAATGATGATTATGGTATTTCCGATGTTCCCGTACCCGACGGTGTGGGGCCGGTAAATTCTCAAGTCGCATTGGCGCAATAGGTTACAAATACCACTTTGCTAGAATTACAGATCAGGTGTTGACCCATACGCATCTCCTGTTAGGTTCCGCGCCTTGGTCAGGGCCCGTAGCTCAGCTGGTAGAGCAACTGACTTTTAATCAGTAGGTCTCCGGTTCGAACCCGGACGGGCTCACCATTGTTTTCAATATGTTAATGCTACATTTTAATGGCATTGTCAGATTAAAACGCCCTTGAGGGCTGGACTTACATTTCGTACTGTTTTGAATGACAAACCCGTTCCGTTATTTCAAAACATCGCCCGAAATCATCCGCCTTGCAGTGATGATGTATGTCCGTTTCCCTTTATCCCTACGAAATATTGAGGATTTGCTGCACGAACGAGGCATCGATATTACCCACGAAACTATCAGGTTCTGGTGGAACCGGTTTGGGCCAATGTTTGCCAGGAAAATTAGAAAGCGGCGGGTTCAAAACCAGAATTACTCAAACTGGGCCTGGCATTTGGATGAGGTGTTCGTGAAAATCAATGGTGAACTCCACTATTTGTGGCGTGCCGTCGACCACGAAGGTGAAGTGCTGGAAGCATACGTCAGCAAACGGCGCGACCGTAAGGCAGCATTGAAGTTTATGCGTAAACTGATGAAACGTCATGGGAACCCGAAGCGGATAGTTACAGATAAACTCGGATCATATCGAGCAGCCATGAAAATGGTTGGAAATGCGGGCATCCAGGACACCAGAAAGTGGCACAACAATCGTGCTAAGAACTCACATCAACCGTTCCGGCGACGAGAAAAAGCAATGCTGAAATTCAGAAGTTCTGCTACCCTGCAAAAGTTCGTTTCAATCCATTCATCCATACACAACCATTTCAATCATCAAAGGCATCTGGAACACCGAGATAAAGTCAAGACTCTGCGGTCTGAAGCTCTGGTAGAATGGCGGCAACTTGTGGCATGAATCGTGTGAAATTTTGGCCTAGCATTTCCTGTAAACGTTCTTCTGACAATGCCAAAACTCTGGTTTAAAGGCGCAAATAGATTGTCCACCATCGGCGCTTATGGTACTGAATTTAGGTCTGGGCTAAGTGAAGGTTTTTGTTCATCTTGATCTTATGGAGAAAAAGATGAGACAGAAACGCAAAAGCAAACAATTTTAGCGAAATGCATATTTTATTTTTGACCGATAACTTCCCCCCCGAGATCAATGCCCCGGCCTCACGCACGTTCGAGCATTGTAGCGAATGGGTGAAAGCCGGACATCAAGTGACGATCATCACCTGCGCACCCAATTTTCCAAAGGGAAAGGTGTTTGACGGTTATCGTAATCGCCTCTGGCAGAGCGAGGAGATGGCGGGCTTGCACGTCATTCGTGTGTGGAGCTATATTACCAAAAATGAAGGTTTTCTAAAACGCATTCTGGATTATATCAGCTATATGGTGTCGGCCATTATCGCGGCGCTATTTGTGCGCAAACCCGATATCGTCGTTGGTACGTCGCCGCAGTTTTTCACTGTCTGCGCAGCCTATGTGGTCGGAGTTTATAAACGCATTCCCTTTGTGTTTGAGTTACGTGATCTGTGGCCAGAATCCATTAAAGCGGTTGGGGCCATGCGCCCGGGCCGCCTCTTGTCCATGCTCGAAGCCATAGAGCATTTTCTCTATCGCCGTGCGGCCTTGATTATCAGTGTTACCAACAGCTTTAAACAGGTTCTGGAAGACGGGGGCATTGATGGAGGTAAAATTCATGTGGTGACAAACGGCATTGATCTGGAGCGTTTTCAGCCGCTGCAAAAGGATGCAAATTTGGTCAGTGAGCTGGGATTAGAGGGCAAGTTTGTTGCCGGTTATATAGGCACGCACGGTCTGGCTCATGCGCTTGAAACCCTGTTGGAAGCCGCTCAACAGATTCAGCATCACCCGCAGGGAGGGCGCTTTTGCCTTATCATGCTAGGCGATGGCGCTAAAAAGGCCGAGCTGGTCACCAAAGCGCGGGACATGAAGCTCGATAATGTTTTTTTTCTGGACTCCGTGCCCAAAGACGATGTGCCGCGCTATTGGGGCTTGCTGGATGTGGCTATTATCCATTTGCGTGATACGCCCTTGTTTCAATCAGTCATTCCGTCCAAGCTTTTTGAAAGCATGGGCATGGGCATTCCTATTGTGCATGGAGTGCGTGGTGAATCAGCCAAAATTGTGCAGGGCCATAAAGTGGGGCTGACCTTTGATCCGGAAAATGCCACGCAATTATGCGCGCAGCTGTTAAGGCTGCAAAGCGACCCCGCCCTCTATGAGGATTTGCGCACCCATTGCCTGCGCGCCGCGCCAAAATTTGACCGTACCGTTCTGGCCGGGCGACTGTTGTCGCATCTGGAGGCGACGGTAGGACGGCGCAAAGGACAGGTCTAGGCGTGGCGCGTGGGCACAAAACCGCGTCTCTTTTCAGGACGACGCTGCTCTATTGGCATACTTTGCGCCATATGAAGGCTGTGCAATTTACGGCGCGGTTAAGCCGGAAAGTATTTAGGTCAAAGCCTGATCTGCGACTACCGCCAGATTTGCGCACGAAAACCGGGCCGTGGCGCACGCCGCCTGCGCCGGCGCCCTCCCTAACGGATCAGCGCACATTTTTTCTACTCAACCAAAGCGGTATTGTGCAATGTGCCAAAGACTGGAACACACCAAAGCGGGATAAATTATGGCTTTATAATCTGCATTATTTTGATGACTTGCGAGCCAGTGAAGCCGAGACGCGTACGGACTGGCAGCAAGAAATGATTACGCTCTGGATTGCGCAAAACCCGCCGGGGCGGGGCAATGGCTGGGAAGCCTATCCACTGTCTTTACGTATTGTGAACTGGATCAAATGGGCGGGCGCTGGCCATGGTTTGAAAGCGAAATGGAAGAACAGTCTGGCGGTGCAAGTGCGCTTTTTGAACAAATCCATCGAATGGCATTTGCTGGGCAATCATTTGCTGGCTAATGCCAAGGCGCTGGTCTTTGCCGGGCTATTTTTTGAAGGGCGCGAGGCCGAAGGCTGGTTGCGCAAGGGTTTGCGCATATACGCACAGCAATTGCCACAACAGATATTACCCGATGGCGGGCATTTTGAACTTAGCCCCATGTATCATGCGCTGATTTTGGAAGACTTGCTGGATATTCATAATCTGGCCGGGGCATATCCGGGCATAATAGGTAAAGACGTGATTATGCAATGGGAGCAGATCACCGATGCCATGCGCGATTGGCTAAACGTGATGACCCATCCCGATGGCCAGATCAGTTTTTTTAATGATGCAGCGTTTGGCATTGCCGCGACGCCCGGTACGCTGGAACGCTATGCACAGGAGCTGGGGCATAAGCCCTCTTCGCCTATTACAGAAGGCGTGGTGCATCTTGAGGACTCGGGCTATATCCGGGTGCAGCGGGGTGCTATGGTGGCACTTCTTGATGTCGCGCCCATCGGGCCAGATTATCTGCCGGGTCATGCCCATGCTGACACGCTTTCGTTTGAGCTGTCGCTTCATGGCCAAAGGGTGATCGTGAATTCCGGCACTTCGGTTTATGGCACCGGGCCAGAGCGCCAGCGCCAGCGCGCAACGGTGGCGCACAGCACAGTTGAACTGGCGGGGCAAAGCTCCAGCGAAATGTGGAGTGGTTTTCGTGTGGCCCGCCGGGCGCGGCCACGTGACCTTGAATGCTTTACCGAAGATGGAGCCCTGATTATCCGCTGTTCCCATGATGGATATGCGCGCCTGCCCGGCAAACACATTGTGACCCGGACATGGGAATTTCGTAAAAACAGGCTGTATATTCGCGACTGGTTTTCAGGGCGAGGCGTATCTGCCATTGCCCGCCTGCACCTTCACCCCACCATCAAGGCTGTCCTTTTAAAGGATGGCGTGCATCTGTCTGCCAAGAAAGATACAGATGTCCACGTTAAATGTGACGGGGAATATATTTCCATTGAGAAAGGGACTTATCATCCTGAATTTGGCATTTCTCTCAAGAATAAAAATATAAAAATATCGCCAATTGATGAAGGTATGGATATGATGATTTATTGGGACGGGAAAAATAGCTAAATTATAGCATTCTGGCTCATTCCTGCGGTTTATAAAAAGGCTGATCGTTGAACGTTCTTATTATATTTGGCACCCGGCCCGAGGCCATTAAAATGGCGCCCGTAGTTAAAGCCTTTGCGGCGGCCCCTGACGTCGATCTGAAGGTCTGCGTGACCGCCCAGCACCGCGAGATGCTGGATCAGGTTTTGCAGATTTTTGAGATTATCCCTGATTATGATCTCAACATTATGCGACCGAGGCAAAGCCTGACCGATATTACCGCTAATGTCTTGCAGGGTCTTGGTAGCATAATGGAAGAAGCGGCACCGGACTGGGTTTTGGTGCATGGCGATACCACAACGGCCATGGTCGCCGCCATGGCGGCCTTTTACCATCGTATTCCCATTGCCCATGTCGAGGCGGGTCTGCGCACCGGAGATTTGTCCCAGCCCTGGCCCGAAGAGATGAACCGCAAGGTTATCGACGCCATCGGCCAGTTGATGTTTGCCCCCACCGAGGGCGCGCGTCAGGCGCTCTTGCGCGAAGGGATTGCCGATAGCGCCATCGCGGTGACGGGCAATACGGTTATTGATGCACTGCTAGAGGTCGTGGGCCGTATTAAAAGCACACCAGAACTTGAAAGCCAATTGAAAGAAAAATTTGATTTTCTTGATCCTCAAAAGCGGTTGATTTTGGTGACTGGCCATCGCCGCGAAAGCTTTGGCCAGGGCATGGTGCGCTTTTGCGAGGCCTTGGCGCAAATCGTGGCGCGTGGTGATGTACAAGTGCTTTATCCGGTGCATCTGAACCAGAATGTGCAACGCCCGGTTCAGGACTGTCTGGGGGGCGTAAAAGATGTGTTCCTGATCCCGCCGCAAGAGTATCTGCCCTTTGTTTATCTGATGAACCGAGCCGCCCTGATCATAACCGATTCAGGCGGTGTGCAAGAAGAGGCTCCGGCTCTTGGCAAACCGGTTTTGGTGACCCGCGATGTGACCGAGCGCCCCGAAGCGGTAGAGGCTGGCACGGCCTTGCTGGTTGGTACCGATACGAACGCTATTGTTTCTGCGGCAAAGCGCCTTCTTGATGATAGCACCTTCTATGACAGCATGAGCAATGCCCATAACCCCTATGGGGACGGCAAGGCCGCAGAACGCATTATGAAAAGGATTTGCCGTGGAGCTTGAGTATAAAAAAATATCCGTCGTTGGTCTTGGCTATATTGGCTTGCCTACGGCGGCAACTTTGGCCAGCCGGGGCGTTGATGTGATCGGCATTGATGTCAGCCAAAACGCGGTTAGTGCCATTGCGGAAGGCCGTGCGCATTTTTCCGAGCCGGATCTGGATATGTTGGTGCAATCAGCCGTATCGACAGGCAAATTGCGCGCCCAAACCACGCCCGAAGAGGCCGAGGCCTTTATCATCGCTGTGCCCACCCCGTTTTTGGACGACCATAGCGGCGATCTTTCCTTTGTTGAGGCCGCCGGGCGCTCTATCGCCAAAGTGCTCAAACCCGGCGATCTGGTCATTTTAGAATCCACCAGTCCTGTAGGCACAACGCAAAAGCTGTGTGAATGGATTGCCGAGGAGCGCCCGGATTTGCGCCTGCCGGACAAGCACCCGGACGCGCCGGATATTCATTTGGCCTATTGCCCCGAGCGCATATTGCCCGGACGCATGGTGTTTGAGCTTGTGGAAAATGACCGCATAATTGGCGGTATGACCGAAGTCTGCACCGATCGGGCCGAGGCCTTATACGAGGTTTTTGTACGCGGCGAATTGCACCGCACCAATGCGCCTACGGCGGAATTGGTAAAAATCATGGAAAACGCCTATCGCGATGTGAACATTGCGTTTGCCAACGAAATTGCCACAGTTTGTGATGCGTTAGACCTGAATGCCTGGGAGGCCATACAATTGGCTAACCGCCATCCGCGGGTCAATGTCCTCAACCCCGGCCCCGGCGTTGGCGGTCATTGCATCGCCATTGATCCATGGTTTTTGATTTCACGCTTGCCAGAACAAACGCCGCTAATGCGCACAGCGCGCACTGTGAATGATGGCCGCCCCGAGCAGGTGCTGGCTAAAATCCTGCGCCAGATCGAGCGCTTTCACAGCCCCGTGGTGGCCTGCCTTGGTCTAACCTATAAACCCGATGTGGATGATTTGCGCGAAAGTCCTGCCTTGCGTATTGTTGAAGACCTTGCCCACAAAAGCGAGGCACGGCTGTTGGTGGTGGAGCCGCATATTGCCGCGCTGCCAGATAATTTATGCGCCTGTGCGAATGTGAAAAATGTAAAGCTGGACGAAGCGCTGGAGCACGCCGACATTATTGTTGTGTTGGTCGGGCATAAAGAATTTAAAAAAATAGATAGCCGGAAACTTTATGAATCTGCGGTGATTGACACCATTGGCCTTTGGCAAATGAACATCCAAAAGCCATCAAGGGCAACCGTTACTGATCGGAAAATATCTCCATGAAACAAGTTGTTCAAAATTTTAGAAATGGCGAACTGAAGCTCCAGGATGTTCCTGTTCCTGCCTTGAAACACGGGGCTTTGCTTGTAAGAACCAATTGTTCTTTGATCAGTGCGGGTACGGAAAAGCAGATGATCGACCTGGCCAAGGCCAATTTGGCCGGAAAAGCGCTGGCTCGCCCCGATCTGGTGCGTCAGGTATTAAGCAAAGTCCAGCGTGAAGGTTTGGGCACGACACTGGAAACCGTGTTTGCAAAGCTCGATAACCCAGCGCCGCTCGGTTACAGCCTTGCCGGCCAGTTACTCGAGGCTGGTGAGGGCGTTGATAGCCTGAAGGTAGGCGACCGTATTGCCTGTGCCGGGGCTGGCTATGCCAACCATGCGCAATATAACGTTATCCCTAAAAACCTCTGCGTCAGCATTCCCGATGAGGTGGATGATGAAGAGGCCAGTTTCGTCACTTTGGGGGCCATTGCCTTGCAAGGTGTGCGCCAGGCTGACCCAAAGTTGGGCGAAATAATCGCGGTTACAGGACTAGGTCTGTTGGGACAATTGACGGTGCAGTTGTTAAAAGCCAATGGCTGTCAGGTAGTGGGGTATGATCCAGACCCGCGCAAGGTTGAATTGGCTAAAACCCTGGGTGCCGACCTTGCCATAGAAAAAGACCTGACCGTAACAATCGATGGTTATACCAAGGGACGCGGAGTCGATGGGGTCATTATAACTGCCTCTACCAAGAGCAATGGGCCGGTCAATGATGCGGCACAAATCTGTGGCGCCAAAGGCCGTGTGGTGGTGGTTGGCCTAGTGGGCATGACGTTAGAGCGCGATTTATATTACAAGAAAGAGTTGGATCTGCGCCTCTCTATGTCCTATGGGCCGGGGCGTTATGATCCAGAATACGAAGAGCATGGACATGATTACCCTTATGCCTATGTGCGCTGGACAGAAAAGCGTAATATGGAAGCTTTTTTGCAATTGATCAAAGAGGGGAGCGTTACTCCAAAGAAGCTGATTACTCATCATTTTGACATTCATGACGCCGAAAGTGCATATGCTCTTTTGGGCGGTAAAGAGCCATATCTGGGCGTGATGCTGAACTATAAAAATGACAAATCAGCCCCAATGGCACGCCGGATTGACCTTAAGGTACCACCCAAAACAGCAACCCACGGCAAGGGCGTCAGCTTTATCGGCGCCGGCAATTATGCCAAGGCAAAACTGTTACCACCTTTGTCGAAAAGCAAGGATGTACACCTTAGTGGTATTGTTACCACGACCGGGGTCAGTGCCCGCCATGTTGCCGACAAGTTCGGCTTTGCTTTTGCGGCCACAAGCAGTGAAGAATTACTGGGCGATGAAAGCACGGACGTGGTGTTTATTGCCACGCGTCATGATAGCCATGCCAGCCTTGCATCCAGCGCACTACAAGCCAATAAACATGTGTTTGTGGAGAAGCCACTGGCGCTCAATCGGTGTGAATTGAACGAAGTTTTGCTTGCCGAAGCCCAAAGTTCCGGCATGCTTATGGTCGGCTTTAACCGCCGTTTTTCACCCTTTATACAACAGAGTAAAGCCGCCCTGACCGGGCGTCAAAAACCGCTAATGATGTCTTATCGCGTGAATGCGGGCTTTATACCTGGTGATAACTGGGTTCACGGACCGGAAGGGGGCGGGCGCATAATTGGTGAGGCTTGTCACTTCATAGATACGATGTGCTATCTTGCAGGTGCCTTGCCAACTGATGTCAGCGCTATGGCAGCCAAAGATCATAAGGATGCCGTTGTAGCGCAGCTTCGCTTTGCCGATGGTTCTATAGGAAGCCTGACCTATACATCGCTGGGTGATAAAAGCGTACCCAAAGAATACTTGGAAGTGTTTACAGATGGTACTGTCATTGCACTGAACGATTACCGCTCCATGGAGATAACCCAGGGGGGCAAAAAAACCCGCCATAAATTAGCTAGTCAGGACAAAGGGCAAAAAGCCATGCTTGAGGCATTTCTGTCATCTGTAAACAATGGTGGTAAATCGCCAATCACAATTGAAGAGCTGGCCGCAGTGACCGAGGCCAGTTTTGCCATTGAAGATGATGTTTTAGGTTAAGGATTTACCAGTCTGGAAAATCAGACAGTCTATTAAGGTCATGACCAGGCGATGCGGCCCTGAGCGAGGACAATAACCACTACTGTCGAATCGTATTTCAGATTTTACTGACATGTCTCACCCGTTTAATCCTCTGGCATATCCAACAGCGCGGCCTTTTCCCTCGGATTGGGGTAATTGATCAGCACCGCCCTATACTTACCTTTGAACACGAACAAGCTGCCGGCAGCAGCGCCGATGATATTGTATTTACGGTAAAGCTTACGAATATCGTCCAACGATCCCGCGCCGCCCAGCACCGTCAGAGGTAAGCTGGTTACAGCGCGAACGTTATCGATATGGTCAAGATCAAACCCACTCATGGTACCGTCGCGGTCAACGTAATTGAGTACCAGCTCCCCGGCACCTTCTGCCTCGGCCCGGCGCGCCATTTCGACGGGGTCAAGCCCACTGCGTTGGGTGGCATTGAGCGTCACCACCTCGGGAAGGCGTCTGAAACCGGTGCGTTTGATGTCAAGCACCACCACTACACTCTGACTGCCTACCTGATTAGCAGCCTCGCCGATCAGTTTCGGGTTTTCGATGGCGGTCGAACTGATCGCCACTTTTTCGACCCCAAGGCCTACGATACGGCCGATCTGCTCTGGCGTGCGTACACCACCACCATAGCATAGTGGCATCCGGCATTCATTGGCCAGATTGGCGATCATCCTGTAATTTGGCTCCCGACCTTCGCGGCTGGCATCAATATCTACGACGATCAGTTCATCGACCTTCTTTTCGTTGAAAATGCGCACCGCGTTGATTGGGTCGCCCACATATTTCGGGTCGGAGAATTTAACAGTCTTTACCAGACCTCCCTGATGAACCAGCAGGCAGGGAATAAGGCGAGGGCGTAGGGGCATTACATCTCCGCAAAATTTTTCAACAGACGGATGCCACCATCGTGGCTTTTTTCTGGATGGAACTGGGTACCATGCACATTATCAGCCGCCACGGCTGAGGCAAAGTTGATGCCATAGGTGGTGGTGGAAAGGATTTGTTCTGGCTGGCGGGGTTCGAAAAAATAGGAGTGCAGAAAGTAAAACCGAGCATCCCCCAGGCAGGCAAACAGGGGGTGGTCGCCAGCGGGACAGGCATCGTTCCAGCCCATATGGGGGAGATGCGTGCGTTGTTGGAACTGGCTGGTGTCAAAACGCACTACTCGCGCGTCGATCCAGCCAAGTCCAGCCTCGTCTCCCTCATCCGAGCATTGCGCCATCATCTGCATGCCAACGCAGACCCCTAGCACGGGCACCTTGCGTTCCAGAACCGCCATATCGAGAGCATCGCGCATCCCCGAGTGATTGAGTTTATTCATGGCCCAGTCAAAGGCACCAACTCCGGGCAGGATGATCTTGTCGGCCCGGGCCAATTCGTCGCCAGTTGTGACCGGGCTGGTTTCGATCCCCAAGCGCCGATATATATTGGCAAAAGCCTGGAGATTACCCAGGCCATAATCGACCAGTGCAATCATCTCTTGCCGCCCAGTTCCATGCCAAATGCTCTCATAACGCGTGCGCCTATATCGTAGATTTGACGCTGTGATTTGTAATCACGATAGGTTTTTTTCGGCATTTCCATGTATGAGTTTAGCTCATTTATTGTGATCCCCAGTTTGTTGGCAATGAATTCGATTTCCTGCCCTATGGTTTCGGGGTCACAGGGCGGTTTTTCCAACTCGGCCAGGGCATCGTCGCGGGTCATCTGCCCGGTCACGATCAGGCTGGAAAACTGTACCCGGCGCACATCATAGCCAAAACGTTTGGGCAGCCAGTAGCTTTCATAGAATTTGGTGAACCGAGATTCAAAATGCTTTTGCGGATAGGGCTGCCAGCCAAAGCGCTCCATCAGCAGAGTTTTGGCCTCTTCTTTGATATAGGCGATTTGATTGAGTGGGCGCAGTACCCTGATCCGCCGGACATAGGGCAACCAGACTTTGTGCCACAAGATTGAAGTCACCGGGTAGGTCCTGAGCGACCTTGTGCCAAAGCGGCGATGGATATCCTTAAGTTGGCGCGAGTCCGACTGATAATACATCCACTCTAACGGGTTGCGGATGCACTCAGTCGACAAGTTGGCACCAGTCAGTATGTTGCGTATCCCGTGTTCTGTGGCGAATTTGTACATGGTGGCAAAAAAGGCATGATCCTGCGGGGTATCAATATGCGACACCCCGGATCTGAAGAAGGCAAGCTGCAGATCCTTCATCTCCTCCCAGTTGATCACTTCTGTAAACAGATCCAGCCCAAGGCCGTCAACCAGACGTTCGATGTTGTTAACCGCGATCTGTGAATTCCAGCCTGCATCAACATGGAAGACCAGCGGCCTCAGTCCCAACTTTTCGGTGGCGATATAGGTCAGATAAGAGCTGTCTATGCCACCGCTCATGCCGACAATGCAGTCAAAATCCTTGCCCTTGCCATCGGCCTTGATCTGTTCGACCGTACTCTCCAACTCGGCTTCACCACGCGCGTCGACGTGCCAGTTCGGCAGTATCTTTTCATTGAAGGTGTTACAGTGATCGCAGACCCCGTTTTCATCGAACTCAATCTTCGAGTCTGTAGTATCCATAACGCAATTGGAACAAATTCTGTACATGTCAGTCCTTTTCTGTCAGCCCGTGCCCGACCTCAAACAAACCCTTGAGATTCGAGCCATATCTGAATTGTTAGCATTGAAAATAATGTATTCGCATGATCCCGTTTACCCGTCTTCTGCTCTTGATACATCCGTGTAATTGTCTCGGGTCGGAATATACCCTGTTTTTCAAGGCGACTTGAGTTGAAATACCGCTCGAAAAGTGGGTTTTCCTGTCGCATCCAGGCCCGTATAGGCAGGCCAAAACCTGCCTTTTCCCGATATACGACCTCTTGGGGCAGGATCGGCTCCATCGCCTTTTTCATGATGTATTTTTGTTGCCCATTTTTGATCTTGGCATCGACGGGGATCGAATTCATCAGCCGCACCATATCAAAATCCAGAAACGGCACTCGCGTTTCGACGCCAACTGCCATGCTCAAGCGATCAGTATAGGCCAGATTGAGAGAACACAAATCAAAACGGTGATCGACACGCATCATCGCTTCGATCACGTCCATTTCTTGCAAATCATCAAACATCTGTACCAGATCGCCTCCCGGTGCCAACCCGACAGGGTCGCGAAACATGTCTAGAATATCGGCCGGTACACTCCATGTGTAATAACCAAGCAGACGTGCCCGGCGAGAACTGCCAGCCAATTGCGCAAGGCGCTTGATCCGACGATATTTCGCGTTGAACCGGCCCGGAAAATCGCCGCGCAGCAGCCGTGCGGACATTGCGGACAGCGGTCGCAGCCAGACCGGGAAGCGACTGATCATCCGTTCGGCTTGATAGCGCCGGTAACCGCCCATGAATTCGTCGGCCCCTTGCCCCGACAGCATAACCTTGACCCCGTTTTCACGCGCAGCTTTGCAGATCAGGTAGGTATTGATCGCGGCCGGGTCTGAGATACCGTCTTCCAGAAAGCGACTCAAAGGGGCAATTAGGCCAATGAAATCTTGTTCGGCTTCGATGACGTTGAGCCGTATCCCAAGTTGTTCGGCTATGATTCGTGCATAATGCAGATCATCGCTTTGCTGGTCGAATCTGACATCGCCGCGGGAAAATGAAATGGTGTATGCATCATTTAACTTTGCCCCATTGGCCAGCGCCTCGGCGGCCACAGCTGAGGAATCGAGTCCCCCGCTGAGCATTAACGAAATCGGCACATCGGCTATCAACTGACGCCGTACTGCGGCCGAGAAATCTGTCCTGAACCTCTCGATCATTTCATTTTCATCAGTCATATCTAGCGGTTCTTGCAGATGGTCAAACAGTGTTTGGGATGCCACTTGTCGGCCATTGCGATAGGTCACGCAAAGCCCTGGCTCCAGTTTGGTGATTTCCTCAAAAAGAGTGCACGGCTCTGGCACGTACATGAAGGCCAGCTGATCGGCCAGCGATTGCAGCCGTAAGGTGCATTTGATTCCAGATAAAGCCTTTAGCCCCTTCAACTCAGAGGAAAAACAAGCGCGACCATTCTGCTCGGTTATGAAAAGCGGCTTGATTCCCAACGGGTCGCGCAATACATGCATCAGATTTTCTAACTGATCATAAATTGCCAGGGCAAAAAACCCGTTCAGCTTCGACAAAAATGCTATACCCTCGCGGGCAAAACCCTCGATGATAACTTCGGTATCGGTGCTTGACACCCAGTCAATAGGGCCATGGTCGCTTTCAAGCTGCTTTTTGAGCTCGGGAAAATTGTAGACCTCGCCATTGTAACAGATCACATAGCGCCCACTGGCATCGCGCATTGGCTGGTTGCCAGATTTGGACAAATCGATAATCGACAGTCGCACATGACCCAGATGGCACGATCTGTTGGTCGCAGTAAAGGTATCTCGGTTGTCGGGGCCACGATGGGCAATCGCCTGCAGGGCATCCTGCAAATCGACGGATTGTCTCTCGGGGCTGGAGACACATACTATGCCACACATGCTAGGTTCTAGAGTTCGAGATGTTTGTGTCCGTCAATCGAGCTTTTAAAGAAATGATATATTTCAACATTTACTGTGCGGCCCCCGCAATTTGAATAAACAACCTACCAGACGCTGAATAGCCTGTAAAACAGTCGCAGCAGGTTAACTATAGCATTGATGATAGCCGGATTGTGCAGTCGGCAATAACAACGTGTTTTCCCGGCAACCCCGGGGCACTAAACTTTAGTATGCAAACAGGCAGATTAAGCGGCCATTTGCCTGACCGAGACCATCATTGAAAGCAGACACCTTGCCTATGCCCTTACCTGCTTGCGCTCACAGGCCTGCCTGCGGTTCTAAGACAGCGTCACGTTCGTGTGCAAAACCTGTGTTGCAGAATCAGTTTCAGCTACACCAGAAGATTTTTTCTATCGCTGGGCGGGCGAACGCCCTCGGAATAATATGCCCAAGGAAGTTATTATATAACAGGATTTGACATCAAGCTGTTGACGGCAGAGTCATTCGTCGCCCATAAAGCCTAACCCTAATCCTGCCTCCAAACTGTTCAACAAATAATTACCAGCCCAAAGCGCTGTTAGTGCATCGGTCTCATGTAACTCAAATAAACTATTGCTTTCCAAGGTTTTTCATACAAGACAGCACTATTACCGTGTTCCTGACAGATATGAAAATTAAACTATTGTGACCAACCCCTTAAAGCATTTCAGATCATTCCATCCTAGCGTTCTATTAGAGTTGGCAGCTGGATACGGCATCCAGATTTTATCAACCGTACTGTTGATGATGCAGAATTTTTTATTGCCGCTGCTCATTGGCACCGATGAATTTGGTCTCTTGGCTTATATGCTGGCCTCTTCAGCGTTGCTTTATTCGCTATATGACAATGGTTACAACCTGCTGGTGATGCGGAAAAATAAATTCCAGCATGTTTTCATGCGCTGTAAAATCGAGCTGTTCTTTCTGGCCTCTATCGGTTATGTGCTGCTGTGGGCCTTAAACAAAAATAGTGACATGATATCCCCGTTTTTGGTTTTGCCGCATGCTTTTCTGATGATCTGGTACAGCTATTTTAACTACACTCTGCTGGCCAGCAGACGCATGAAACAGGTTGCCAAGCTCGCGCTGGTCATAAGTGCCTTCAGCTTTTTCCTTCCACTGCTCATATCGAAAGCAGGACTACCAGTGATTTATGCTCCTCTGATTGCTGTAGGTGCATCATTAGGGCTTGCGCTGCTGATTTTCCCCGAGCTTTGCCTGACATTACTGGTACGTGATGTGTTTACCGCCTGGCGACTTGATCTGCACGGGGTGGGCTATCGGTGGGCTTTATTTCTGAAACAAGCGCAAATATCTGTTGGCGCAATCCTGAACAGCCTCATTGTTTGGGCCGGGGTTTATATTGTCGCCATGACTCAGGGTTTTCACGAAGCAGCGGCATTCCGGTTAACTATGTCGCTACTGGCATTGATGACCCTCACTATTCCTTTTTTCAAACCCAGTTTTCTAAGACTGGCACAAAAGTCCGGGGATTTTATAAAACTGGCCTTGGTGTCTTCGCAAATAATCCTGTTGAGCGGATTCGCACAACTGGTCATCGTCTATCTGGTCGCAGAGACCGTGCTCAACTGGGTCTTCCCGGACTTGGCAGCAACTATTTTTGCCCTGTTAATGCCATTATCTCTGTTGCCGGCACTAAGTGTTATGCTGGAGCTGGAAACCGTATTGCTGGACAGATTTAACAAACTAAAGACCTTGCTGGCTACATGTGCTCTTTCAATCATGCTGGTAGCACCCTGGGCGTTATTTTTTCGTAGCATTGCACTTATCACGGTGTTCTATTCAGTGTTCTGTGCGGCCAACCTTGCTATCTTGATACAATCACGAAAGAATGTGCGATGATTGTAGATGGCTAAATCTGTCTATATCTGCCTGAACATAAGCAAGTGATGTGAAAAGAGCATGAGACGAATTCTTCCTTTGTTGGTGTTTTACGGTTCTTTTCTGAGCCTCCCTTCTGCGCAGCAGAAAGGCACGCTTCTGTTTACCTATTTTTACATTGCATTTTCCGTTGCGGTATGCGTTCTGATGGTGGCTTTACGTTTCTTCAATAGGAACGTCGGCCTTCGAAAGAGTGAATTAACCTATATTTCTATGGCTATATTGTTGGTATCTGTCAATTATATTGTTGGTTATATTAATGAAATAGATGTTTTTGTTTGGCAGGCGCGCGCAATTCATGTGCCTATGGTTATAGTATACACTTTGATGCTATGTTATAGTGAGCTTACTCCTAAGGATGTGTTAAAGTCACTATTGGCACTTGGCGTAATTGAGATGCTGCTGATCTTTTGGGTTTTCATCACGAAGGGCGGGCAGCTTACAGTGCGGATGACTGATCTGGACGGTATTCTCGTCTACTCGGGGAGCCTGGTCATTGCCGCCTTTATCAGTATGAGTTTTTTCAAGAGCACTAAAAAGCCATTGTATCTTTTTCTTTATTTCGGCATGCTGGTTGCCGCGGTCATGACCGGCTCACGCGGGTT
Organism: Robiginitomaculum sp.; assembly: GCA_021776565.1. Classification (GTDB taxonomy): domain Bacteria; phylum Pseudomonadota; class Alphaproteobacteria; order Caulobacterales; family Maricaulaceae; genus Robiginitomaculum_B. The sequence goes on from JAJFFQ010000064.1 coordinate 32,850, forward strand.
AATAGTCGGTATCGCAGTTTCATTTTTCGTCCTATCTTTGAAACGTATGCAGATCGTAGCAATTCTAGTCGGTATTGCCGGAATATATTTCATGCTGACCAATGGTTATTTAGAGCGTTTCAACATTCAGGATCGAGATAATTTTATCACCGTTCTAGCTAAATACGAAGAAATTCAGGCCTTGTTGAAATTTTTCTTGTCAAATCCACTGCTGGGTGTTGGTTTTGGGTATCAATACCAGATTTCCCTAGCCGGAACATATTATACCTACAGCCATAATGCTATAATGTTCTACCTGGGTTATGGCGGGATTATTGGTGTTATTTTTTATTTCTTCCCGATTGTCCAGTTCTCACGCTATTATGCAAAAGGGTGGGTTCTTTTGCTTGCGTTAGTTTTATTTTACTCCTCGTCAACAGTATACACCAATGTCAAACACAGCCTTGTTATGGCTGGGCTTGTATACATCGCGGCCAGGTATCAGACGCGTAAAAAATTCCAGAACGTTGGCAGTGTACGGAATGATCGCCACAGAATAAATCGGGTGGATCAACTCCAGGGCTCGATTTCGAACCGCAATGCCCGTAGCTGACCCGACCCAGACTGATTAAGGCTACTAAACCCGAATTCTAGGAGATTCTCTTGGCTCAACCTCTTCCTATATCCATCGTTATTCATGTCAAAAACGAGGAGATCAACCTGCCTCATGCGCTTCGCTCGATAGAGGGGCGGTTTGGTCAGGTATTTGTCGTAGACGCGGCCAGTACCGACCGGACCAAGGAAGTTTGCAACGGTTTCAATGTGACATTTGTGCAGATCGAGGGCGACCGTTCGACGCTGGTCAAACAACGCAACTGGGCACTGGAAAACCTGCCATTTACAAATGACTGGGCTTACATTCTTGATGCAGATGAGCGATTTACAGATGATTTATATGACGAAATCTGCGCCTTGTTTGCGAATGGCGGGCCACCTGATGACGCAGATGCATATATGGTCAGGTATAAGGAGATCATCCTTGGACGCTGGGTCAAACACGCAGCTTTTTACCCAAATTGGGGCATTCGCCTGATCCGGCATAAAGTCGTGCGCCACGAACTACGTTCGGTCAATTCCAGCCTCAAATCAACCTCGGAACGAACGCGGAGGCTGCAATCACACTTTATCCATGATGATAAACGCGGTTATATTGCCTATATCCGGCGACTGGGTGGCGTGTCTGCACTGGAAGCCAAGAGCTTGTCAGAGATTTATGCAGACGATGAGTCGCAGGTAAAGGGCCGGTTGCTGTCCGCCAACCCGTTGGAGCGGCGCCGCGCGCTCAAGAAACTGTTTTATAGTCTGCCCGGCCGCCCCTTGATTGTGTTTTGTTACCTGTATTTTTTTCGGGGTGGAATCCTTGAAGGCCGACCTGGCTTCTACACAGCCTACATGCGTATGACCCATGAAGTTTTTCTCGGTGCGCTTAGGTATGACACCAACAAGAAAGAGTATGAATATGACGGACGTTAAAGGCCCCCGTTCTTGCCAATGCGTGCACACTCCCCCCGCGTTCAGGGCCATCGCCTGGCCGACATTTGGTGCACGTCGTTTGTATCAATGCCGCCATTGCGGGCTTGCGCAGTTGTATCCGTTGCCGGTAGCAGAAAATAAAATCGACGAATTTTATCAGAACGCCGATTATATGGAGGACATTTCGCCCGAGGAATATGAGGGGTATTTTACCTTTTTTTTGGAACACCTAACCACCAGACTGGGCCTAACGCCGGATCAGCACGTACTCGATTTTGGGGCCGGCAAATGCTATTATCACCTGTTCTTTTCCAAGACTGGCTTCAAAGATGTTCATTCCTTGGAGATCAACCGCAATTTCGTTGCGTTTGCACGGGATAAACTTGGGTTGGATAATGTGCATACGAACAGCGCTGTACTAGAACCTGAAAGTTTCGATCTGGTGCTTTCGAACCAGGTGTTCGAACATCTTGTTGATCCTGTTAGAATGCTGAACGAAACTATCCTGCCCTTGGTCAAACCTGGCGGGCGTGTAGTCTTTGCGGTTCCAAATTGGTTTTCCTGGAACCGCAATATCCTCGGTCGGCTATGGCTTGGTTATTCGCCTGATGACCATATCTGGTTTTTCTCGAAAAAATCAGCAGAAGCGATTTTTCACCCGATGTCCGGTATCGAGATTGAGGATATTACGGTCGAGTCGTCCATTGGAAAGCCCTATAGCAAGTTCCGGCCTGCCGGATTTGTCAAACAGGCTTATCTGCAACTTGTATGGACTCAAATCGAACGTCTGGGCCATGGCGATCAATTGATCGTATCCTTGCGAAAAAACGGTGGATAAAACAACCACTAAGTACGTAATAGAAGGGTTGTCGGTCGGCACCGGTAATGCCCACTTATCAATTGCTCACATTACCTAACCACTTGTGCTCAATCGCATGGACTCTAGCCACCATATCCGTATCCTGATCAGACGTATTACAAGGTGCTGTTATGCAACTTATAGTTTCGAGTCGGACTCTAAGATATATTTTGATGGCCGCGTGCTTAATGCCCCTATGGCTTGCGCTTTCTATGGCAAGTCAGGAAATCCGAACCTCGAAGGCCCGCAATGCACTAGCCATCGCTGCCAAAAGCACTGGGGAGAATCGTCTGGAATTTTTGAATAAGGCTAAAAAAGCACTCACACCACCAGGGCCTACAGGAGAGTTATATGACCTAACGGCCCAGTTGGCTTTATTGTCTCCCCAAACCGACTTGAACGCTGCGCAAATGCTCACTCAATTGGCTCTGCAGAGGAGCCCCGTTCGGGCGGAGAGCTGGGCCCGCCTTGCCTATATTGAACGTGTTCGAGAAGGGAAATTAACTGACAAAGCCCTTAATTATCTGGATCGTTCCTTTGTGGTTGAACCTGCAGGCTACACGCAGTTTATACTATGGCGGATGGAATTTATGTTTGCGCATTGGTCGCAATTATCCCTCTCTTTGCAAGAGGTCACTATGCGTTCATATTGTGTAATAGCGATTTGGTACGGCAAAGGCTATGCGCTGAAAATGGCGCAAAAGGCAGGCAATCAGGATCTAGAGATGCACGCAGAGAAGACGTTAGATTTGACATGCTCCCTCTAGACCTCCCCCAAGAAGTCTACCGCTTTCTTTGAGTTGCCAGACCGAAGCCAGTGCCTAATAGTAGCGCCCAGGTCATAGCGATTGATGGAACCTGCAGGCCATAATCAACAAAACCATGAAGCAGCAAGAGTAGGCTGATGCAAATAATAGCGCGTAGCCAGGTATGCATACGGCGGCGGATACGTAACCCTCTATGTATATGCCATAAAATCAACGTGATGGTAAAAAACATTAAGGTAGAGCCGATAATCCCGGCTTCTTCAAGCCACTGCAGATAAACATTGTGCATGGCACCAAGGCCGTGAAGGACGCGCCAGCTTTGCGCATTCATCAGTGTATCATTGACAAGATAAAAGCTTCCCATGCCATAGCCTGTCCAAGGGGATGCCTTGATCGCCTGCCAATGGTATGTCAGCATTTCTGCTCGAGATGTTAAATACGCATAGGAATTATCAAGGCGGTCGAAAAAAAGTCCCCCTGAAATAATAATTACCAGGACTATAATTGTTCCTGATATCAGAATGGTGCCGGAGAATTTTGATACTCTACTGGTATTGCCTGTAGAACTGAATAACTCCCAACATATGAGAACAAGGATGGCCACAAAACTGGATAATATCCCCCCTCGTGATGCCGTCAAAAGGAGAGAAGTAAGAGTAAGAAGTAAGGAAATGATTGGAACAGCAGAACGTTTGATAAGCGCCTCAATAAATACCATACGATTGGAGGTTTTTGCTATAGTGGACTTAACTGTCCGAATAAAGGCAGCAAGAGAAAAAACACTTAAGATGCCAAATAACGTAGCTGCACTGTTGGCCGAGCCAAAATTCGCGTCCAGTCTTCGAAAGTGCTGAGCATATTCAATGGGAACAGACAAGGCCATGTGCAGGTAGTCCATAAAGGCCCACATTGAGAAAACAGCCCCCACAATTATAAAAAATATAAAAAACACTTCTGCACTTTTATCCTGTATGCCCAGTGACATTCCAACGACAAAAAAAGCTGCCAAAGCCCCAAGTTTGACCATCTCCATAAGGCTTACATCGCGGTCCAGGGTAATTACATCAGATGTTCCAACCCAGGCCCAAAAAAGATGGGCGTGCTCTGCTGGAACTGGCATGAGTTGAAGAGATAAAACAAAAAGCAAAAGAACGAAGAGTGACAATATTATTTTGAACCCAGGTGTTGCTAATACCGTTTCCCCTCTATTAAAAAAGGCGAGGCTGATGAGGCACAAGAAAAAAATCGCCGCAGCAAAAGAGGTTGCAAGCGCATTGTTGTTTGCACCAAAAGATAAGTGCGCTATATATACAAATAAAGTTACTAATCCTATGAAGCCTTTAACAGCAAGAAATTGTGTATTTTTCATTGAATCATATTAGACATTTTGAAGTGTAATTCACGCAAAATTATTAAGGTGTTCACCGTAGTGTCCTTTGAGAGGGTTAATGTTTGTGAGGATGTGCAGAGCATATTTTTCTTCGACAACTGTGCCTTGAATAGGAAAAACGGCGTATAGCCAAGGGCGCACCCACCCCGTTAAAACCACTTCCACACCAAATATCCCGCAAAACTTCTCGGCATAAACCGCGCCATGGAATATATAATATATTCATAAAATCAACACTTAGGCAATAACACACCTCAATAATCAAAGAATTCAATGAATTGGTTTATGCAAAGCTTTCCGTAGTTAAACCGCCGCCAATGTAAGGGGACACATGGAACTAGAATCCGGGATATTGCGGGATTAAAAGGGACATAGTGGGACAGAACTATTGTAAATAAAGGGAAGGGTAATCCCCCCCTTTATAGAGGGCACCGTAAGTAGAACGATTATGCGGCCATGGACATGTCCATGGCCGATTTCTGTTTTGACGTGATACCGCCAATGGCCATATTGGGTCTTTCATTGTTGTAAGTCCAGAGCCAGTCGGTGGCGGCCTCCTGCACCTGGTCTATGGTTTCAAAGATATACTGGTTTAGAAAGTCATAGCGCACCGTCCGGTTATAGCGTTCCACATAGGCATTTTGTTGCGGCTTACCGGCAAGTTGCCGCGTAAACTGACAGGCGAACCAGTCGAATTGCGAAGATGAAATGTAAGTGATGGCACAAAGGGCAACCGGGATTGATCAAACCTGATAAACTGTCTGGGCATTTTAGCCCGTTACGGTGACAAGGCATCAATCCTCGAATTCCATCAGGGCCAGCAGCCAACAAAACACCGCATAAACAGGCCGTATAAATGACCGCAAACCCTACCCGCCAACACAGAAGAAAACCCTTGCAATCAACGGGGCGTCCATAGACGACAGTTTACTAAAAAAAAGTCTTATATAAGACTTTATCCCTATTCAGTAGCGCCCTCACCACTTTCGATCTGTCTTTGCCACAAACGGGCATAAAGGCCACACAATTGTAAAAGTTGTTCATGAGTTCCGCTTTGCACAATCCTGCCCTGATCGACAACAATGATCTGGTCAGCATCGGCAATGGTGGAAAGCCGGTGGGCAATGGTAATCGTTGTGCGCCCTTGTGCGGCCTCATTAAGCGCCGCCTGCACTTCGCTTTCTGTTTCGCTATCAAGGCTGGAAGTGGCCTCATCAAGCACCAGAATGGCAGGGTCTTTCATAATCGCCCGGGCAATGCCCACGCGTTGTTTTTCGCCGCCGGAGAGTTTCAGGCCGCGCTCCCCTACCCTCGTGTCCAGCCCCAGAGGCAAGGCACGTATAAATGCACCCAGATGCGCACGCTCGGCCACAGCCATGATCTTTACATCGCTGGTATCGGGTTTGGCATAGGCAATGTTGGCTCGTAACGATTCGTTAAAAAGCGCCACATCCTGCGGCACCAGTGCCAGAGCATCACGCAAGGATTGCTGGGTGATGTCGCGCACATCCTGCCCATCAACCAGTATGCGCCCGGATTGCGGATCATAAAACCGAAACAAAAGTCGCAAGATGGTAGATTTTCCGGCACCACTGGAACCAACAATACCAATGCGCGATCCAGGTTTTACCTTGAAACTAACATCGTTTAGCCCGTCCGTTCGCCCTTCATGGGTGAAGGCCACGTGCTCAAAGCGCACAGCGCCACCCTTGAGTACAAGATCAGGAGCATCTGGCGCATCGGCTACATCGGGGTTCATGGCCAACAGGCCATCCAGTTTTTCCAGATCTACGGCCCCTTGTTTTATCTCTCGCCAGGCAAACCCCAAAATCCCCAGAGGGCGAAAAATGTTCATCAGGATGAGAACAACAGCCGTCATATCCCCAATGGAAAGATTGCCGTTTATAGCCCCCAGTCCGGCCACAAGCGCAGCCGCAAAAACCCCGGCACTCATGACCAGTTCCTGACCACCATTAAGCAGAGACAGTGACCGGACAACGGCTATATATTTGCGATTAAAACGCCCGAGATGCTGGCTGAACTTGTTGGTTTCGCGGGCTTCTGCAGCGAACGCTTTCACGGTCTCAAAATTGGTCAGGGAATCCACAATACTGGCGCGTAAATTCGAGTCTACCTCGTTCATCTCGCGGCGTTGCATAACCCGCCATTCAGTGATCCACAGGGTAAAAGCGGTATAAGCGATCACAGTCGCAACCGCGATAACGGCAAAGTTAATCCCATAGCGAACAGCCAGCAGCACCGCCGCCAAAACCAACTCAATCAGGGTTGGAACAATGTTGAAGACAAGAAAGCGCAAGAGGAAATCTATGGCGGCAGAGCCACGCTCTATTACCCGGTTGAGCGCCCCGGCACGACGCGTCAGGTGAAATTGCATGGAAAGATTACTGGCATGTTCAAAGGCTTCAACAGCAGCAATGCGCTGGGCCTCCTGGCTAACCGGCGCAAAAAACATGGTGCGCACCTGTGGCAGGGCGCTGGCCAAAAATCGTGTCAGTGCCCACAGTGCCAATAAACCTATCAGGGTACCAGCAATTCCAGCTCCGGCACCTGAGGCGACAACATTGACCGCCTCGCCAAAGAAAACCGGCGAGGCCACGGAGAACACCTTGGCGACCAGAGTAATAAAAACAGCCAGCGCCATAAGCGGTCGCTGACGCTTTAGCTCATCACGTGCCAATAAACGAAAAACCCGGCCCAGTGCCGGGCCAATACCGCCATCGCTGGACTGGATGTTATCATCCTCGGTATGAAAATTATGTGCAGAACTCATGGGGATGAATTAGGGGGTCTTGTTCTTACGCACAAGACCACATGACTTAGCTGACCTAACCGTCCTCAGCAGCACTGGACTCAGGTATGGAAAATACCTGCCCTGGATAGATCAAATCCGGATCCCTGATCCGGCCCGCATTGGCGCGATAGATTATCATGTATTGCCAGCCAGAACCATAAAGACGGCGGGCGATACGCCAAAGCGAATTGCCAGGCTGTACAATCACCGATCCAGGCGGCGCATCGGTGATGGATTGCGGACTGGCCCGCTCAAACGGCAAGGTGATAATGGCGGTCACATGGCCATCGGGGCCAACCTGATCGATTTGCAAATTATAAACACCCGGTGCCAGTGGCTCTATGCCTTCCAGTACCCAGCGCCCTTGCGCATTGGCCCGCGTCTGCCCCAGCAATCTGCCATCAGCCAGCACCCGTACACCAGAGCCTGACACAGCCCGACCAGAAAAAATCACACCGCCAGCCTGATCGTAATCTACCGCTTCAAGCGCCAGTGGCCCGCTCTGCTTGTCATCATCAGGGCTTTGCAAAACCCGGCTTGGCCCGCCGGGGCGACCAAGAACCACCAAGGGGCGCTTGTTATGTCCACGAGGGATGGAAACAACCACAACCTGGTCAGAACGAACAACACGCCCATCCTTGCCTTCCATAGTTAGTGTGAACTCTATGGCCCCTGGCTCCATCGGATCATTCAGAATAATTGTCCAGTCACCATTAAGGCCAGCAATGGTGCTGGCAATTTTTTCACCATTGGCCAACAGGCCAATGCGCGCACCAGGTTCGGCCCGGCCAGCAATCACCGCTGTGCCACGCTGATCCACGCGCACAATATCAAAGGACGGCCCTAACAATGCGCCATCTTCAACATTATTTTGCCGGGTTTGCTGGGCGGGGTTATCAGGTGTCCGGGGCGTTTTTCCCGTGCGAGACAAGGTTACAATGATAATTGCAGCCAAAACCGCAATCACTGCCGCAATAATAAATCCACGCATTGCCGACATTTTAGAGCCTTCCTGCACCTTTCTTTGATAGAGAATCAGCTTACTTCCATTTCTCGTACAAGCACAAACAATAATGATATGTCCAAATTGAGGTCACGACCATGCCTAAACAGCGATCAGTCTGCGTCTTCTGCGGTTCCCGGGATGGAAACTCCCCGGTTTACGCACAACTGGCCCGGCAATTCGGACATGAAGTAGCCGCCCGCAATTTACGGCTGGTCTATGGTGGCGGGGGTATTGGCCTGATGGGTATTGCGGCGCGCGCAGCACGCGAAGGTAATGCAGAGGTTCTTGGTATCATACCCGGATTTTTGTCAACGGAGGAAGTTGCCTTTGATGATTGCCAGCTTGAAATTGTCGATACACTTCACGAACGCAAGGCCCGCATGGCCATGGAGAGCGCCGGTTTTGTGGTGTTGCCCGGCGGCATAGGAACAATGGAAGAGGTGGTTGAGGTTCTCAGCTGGGCCAATCTTGGCCTGTTTCCCATGAAAACCGTATTTCTGGATACCAATGGGTATTGGGATCCGTTTTTCGCCCTTTTGCAACATTCCATTGAAGAAGGGTTTACCTCGGCCAGTATAAGCACCTTGACATGTCGTGCAAAGACATCGGCAGAGGCTCTTGATTTATTGGGACTTTAAGCGATCAAGCGCACCTTGCAAAATATAGGCAGCGGCCATTTTATCAATAACCTCCCGGCGTCTGGAGCGCCGCGTATCGGCCTCCAACAATGTGCGCTCCACGGCCACAGTGGAAAGACGCTCATCCCAAAAGCAAAGCGGCACATCCCGCACGTTTAATAGATTACCGGCAAAGGCACGCACGCTTTGCGCTCTGGGGCCAAAACTGCCATCCATATTGATCGGCAAACCCAGAATAATGCCGGTACACTGCCGGTCATCGTAAAGCGCAAAAATACGCTCCGCGTCGATCTTGAATTTTAACCGCCGAACAGTTTCAACCGGCGTAGCCGCAATGCGTAGAGCATCAGATACGGCGATGCCAACGGTTTTGGTGCCCGGATCCAGCCCCAACAGGGCGCCAACAGGAGGAATATCCAGTAAATCAATCAGGGGCATTGGCGCACATCACACGAAGCACCTGAAGCGTCAAGGGGAGGTATCTGCATGGCTCACACGCCGGGCAGGTGCCTGTACATTGTAGGCCTCAATAATCTCTGGCGGGCGACGATAGAAAAAATCTGCATCACGAACACGTTTGGAGGTTTTGAAATCTGCAAAGGCCTGAGATTTATCGCGCATAACTTCAAACGCGGGGCGCTCTTCCTCTGGTAATTCCGACGCCAGGCGCATGGCAAGGATTGGGTCACGCATGGTTTTATCGGCAATCACGCCACTATTGATTGAACGTATACCACGGTTGAGTTTTTGCATATGTTCCATGCCCTCGATTACCCGACCAAAAATGCTTAGATTGCGATCAAGATAACGGGTGCCTGGGCCAATCACGATATAAAATTCGGCATCGCCAGTATCCGGATCAGTGTCGCGGGCCATGGCCATTGACCCAACGCAGTGCATCAACCAGGCCCGGCCAGTCTTTGGATTTCGTGCAGCGGCAAAACCGCCCGCATGTCCGGCTTCTGGCGCATAGAGGTCTGGCGAACCGGTCGGCTCAAACGTTAATCCTTCTGCGGCACGATCATTTTCATTGATAAGAACCGGCCAGTCTGGCAAATCGCCCTCATTACGTCCGCCTTGCGCCACAAAGCCGTCAATCACCCGGTAAAAAGAAAGTCCATCATAAAAATGCACCTTTGCCAACGCCCGTAATCTTTCAGAGTGTTTCGGTGCAAACACCGGGTTCAGCTCCACCGCCACCTGGCCATGGCTTGTTTCAATCAGCAACAGGTTTTCAGGCTTTACAGGCCGCCAGTCTGCCTCCTGTGCGCCTACCGTATCCGCCAACACAAACAAGCCTAGCCAAACCAGAAATATGCGCAGAAATAGCATCTCAGTCTCCCACAAAGGCATCTGCCTCAATCTCGACCATCATATCAGGCGCAATCAGTCCCGACACCTGCACCATGGTGGCTGCTGGCGGGTTGTCCTTGAAGGCTGCGGCGTGCGCTCTGCCAATCGCCTCCCAGCGGGTAATATCGGTAACGTATAAGCGTGTGCGTACAATATGCTCCAAACCCGCTCCCAGTTCGATCAACGCCTTTTCGATCAATTCAAGACATTTGGCGCTTTGGGCATATGGATCACCCGGTGCATAGGTCGTTCCATCGTCGGCCACAGGTGCAGTACCCGTAACCCAGATGTGCGGGCCGTGGCGCAAAGCCCGGCAATAACCCACTTGCTGCTCCCAGGGTGCGTTAGAAAAACACCGACGTGCTTTACTCATCAGTCTTCTCCAGCAAGTCCAGGGCTGCGGCACTCATGGCATTAACCGCCGTGGTGATGGTTGCTTTTGCATCTGGAGCAAAAAAGGGTGAGTGTAAGGATGGCAAAATTTCACCCACCGCCTTGGCCTTGGCATATTTATTCGGCTCTACTGCCCCCGCCCAAAAAATGAAACCCGGGATTTTATCCTTCGTGCGTCCGTATTGTGCAAAATCCTCACCGCCCATAACAGCAGGCATTTCCTTTACATTTTGCGCACCAATTTCAACGGCTATGGCCGCCATCGCACGCTTGACCAACGCTGGGTTGTTGTACGCGGCAGGCGTGTAGGTCTTTTCAACCTCTATGGTTGGTAGAAGGTTTTCGGTAAAACCAAAAGCGCGGGCTTCATTTTCCGCAATTCGCTTTATCCCGTTTAGTAAAGCTTCACGAACCTCATCTGAATATGATCTTACAGTAAGTTTCAAATGTGCATTATCTGATATAATATTATGCTTGGTGCCTGCATGAAATGCCCCCACCGTAACCACCGCCGGGTCTTGCGGGGCAACCTCCCGCGACACCAGGGTCTGCAAGGCGGTGACGATATAGGCCCCCAGCACAATAGGGTCTTTGGTTGCTTGTGGATAAGCACCATGTCCGCCTATACCCCTGATTTTAATATCAACAGAATCCACATTGGCCAGCGCATAACCAGAGGTATAGCCAATCATGCCCGACGGCATGTTTGCATTAACATGCAAAGCCAGATTATAATCCGGCTTGGGAAACCGCGAAAAAAGACCATCATCCAGCATGGCTGATGCACCAAGGCCGATTTCTTCGGCTGGTTGACCGATCAGAACCAGAGTTCCTGACCATTGATCTTTCAATGCCACCAGACGCCGTGCCGTGCCCACCAGCGCCGTCATGTGAACATCGTGTCCGCAAGCGTGCATGATCGGCAAGTTTTTATCTCCAAGATAATTTTGCCCTAGCGCAGATGATGCGTAAGTTTTGCCTGTTTGCTCTTTTACCGGAAGCGCATCCAGATCAGTGCGGATCAACAGCGTTGGCCCCTCGCCATTATGCATCACGCCGACAAGACCAGTGCCGCCGATGCCCGTGGTTACTTCAAACCCAGCAGCCCGTAATTCTTCTGCAATACGTTTGGCTGTTTCGCTTTCTCTGAAACTTAGTTCAGGGTTTTGGTGTAAATGGGTGTAAAGCGTCTGCAAGTGCTTATAATCACTCTCAATCGCTGTTTGAAGCGGCGTTTGTGTAACACCCTGCCCTGCTAAAGCCAGAAAAATACCCAGACCCAGCGTCAAATGAAAACCTGCTCGTTTCATATCTTCCTCCCCAGAAGTTGTTCAAGTGTAACGGCAAATCAGCCGGCCGGGCAAATGTTTTTGGCTTTGCCATAAAATATGTCCTTGTTTGGGTCTTTTTTACTTTTCTAGCCTATGGTCAGAAAAAAACATTAGGTGAGCCGCATATGTTGCAAGATAAAATAGAAAATCGACTATATAATCAGCTGGAAAATGCCGCACAAGGCCGCCAGGATGGTCGGAAAAGTCGCATAATTTTTGCCATCGCCGTGGCTGGTCTGGCCACGTGTGTCATCCCTTTAACATACGCCTTTGGCTGGCTGACCGCCGTTCTTGTTGTGCAGGTTATTGATAACCGTGTTTTCAACATGCTGGCTAACGCAAGAAAATCTGGTCTACCGGCACGACAAGCCATGTGGTTGGCAACCGGAATTGTAGGCCTTTCTACCGTTGTCTTTGCCACTCTGGGTCTTGCATTATGGCAACTGGGTGGCATTTCAGGAAAATTGTTTGCTGTTTTATTGTTTAACGGTTCAATGGTTCATGCCAGTGTTTTTCTTTCACAGGCGCGGTTTTTATATTTGGCGTCTGTTACGCCGTTTATTGCAGCACTTCTTGGCTTGCTCGCCTATGCCTATTTTGGCGATCATTCCATGAAATTTAATGATTTTATCGCCGTAAGTGGTGCATTGGCACTGTTTTTGATCGCCAGTAACAAGGCCTATCGCTGGGTTCAGGGCCTCTTGCAGGAACAGTATGCAGCCCAATTGGCCACGACCCGGGAAAAAGAAAAGGCTGAAAGCGCCAATGCCCACCTCCAGGCACTCAATCAAGCCCTGGACACCCATGCCATGGTCACCAGGAGCACCCCGGAAGGTTTGCTCCTGTCTGTGAATGATGCGTATTGCGAAAAAACAAAATATAGCCGTAAGGAACTCCTTGCTGAACATCACACTTTACTGGATACCGGATTTCACCCGCCCTCGTTTTTTGAAAACATTCAGACAACGGTAAACAATGGCAAGGTATGGACTGGGAAAATACAAAACAAGGCAAAGGATGGCTCGGTGTTTTGGGGCGATACCACCATTTCCCCGATCAAGAATGTTAACGGCAAAATAACGGAATGTATTTCCATTCGACGGGATATTACAGACCTTCTTGACGCCCGTGAACAGGCCGAACGTGCCAATCAGGCCAAATCGGAATTTCTGGCTATGATGAGCCATGAGCTGCGCACACCAATGAACGCCGTGCTGGGCATGGCTTCCCTGCTCAAGGCTACTGAGCTGACCGACCAACAACGCGAATATATCACTGCCGTCACCGATGGTGGTGAAATGCTGATGACTGTTCTGAACGACATTCTTGATTTGTCCAAAATTGAGGCCGGAAAATTACAGACCGAGACCATTGATGTAGATGTGCGCCATGCTGTGAAACGGCTGGAGCGATTATGGGCGCCCAATGCCAAAGACAAGGGACTGAATTTTATTTGCGAGATTGATGATGATGTACCATCAGTCATTCGCGGCGACATCACACGTATCCGCCAGATTATCTATAATCTGTTGTCAAACGCCGTTAAATTTACCGCAGAAGGCGAGGTTCGGCTTAGCATCACCGCAAAACCCGTTGGCGCTGATAAATCACAGCTTTGCTTTGCTGTAAAAGATACAGGAATTGGTATTTCAGAAGAAGCCCAGACCCGACTATTTACATCGTTTGAACAGGCAGACAAATCCGTTACCCGCAAGTTTGGCGGAACGGGTCTCGGTCTGGCTATCTCCAAAAAACTGGCCCAACTCATGGGCGGCGACATATCCCTGTGTTCCCAGTGTGGCGAAGGCACCTGCTTCACCTTCATTCTGGATGCCACCATAGTAAATAATGAAACCCTTAGCCAAAACGAAGTTAAAAGACAGGAGAAGATAACCGAACCTACCAGAAAAACAGAACAGAGACTTCGCATCCTCGCAGTGGAAGATAACGCGCTAAACCAACGGGTACTCAAAGCCTTCCTGCAACCCTTCAATCATGAACTGGTCATGGCAGGTGATGGTGTAGAAGCTCTTGAACATCTCATGACACAGCCATTTGACCTGGTCTTGATGGATGTGCAAATGCCGCGCAAGGATGGCATGACAACCACCCGGGAATTACGGGCCTCTCATGGGCCAAACGCCAATATCCCCATCATTGCCATGACGGCCAATGCCATGAGCGATGACCGGCAAAAATGCCTGGATGTTGGCATGACAGATTATGTTCCCAAACCCATAGACCCGCGCGTTCTCATTGCTGCGATTGCCCGCGCCGGAGCGCAGGAAACCCACAGGCACATGGATGGAGATACAACCATTAATGCCCGGGCCTGACCAGTAATTTGGTGGCAATTTTTGCTGCCTGGTCAATTTGTTCACATAGACCATCAATACCACTCTTGCGAGCAATCAAGGCAAGTTCAGGCAGAATTGCCGCCAGATAGACAATTACATCTCGGCTCGAACGCGATGAGTTTCCTTCAAAATCCGATTCTGTATTCATGCTCATGATAACTCTCTTTATACGTGTGTTTATATTTTTAACACTCATAGCTGATTTTTGTGCGCTGGGAAAGCCCCCTGCATTGACAATTGTCGGGTTAGACCTTCTTTTCTCGCCACCTTGCGAAATGATGCGTCGGGTAACCAGAGGGAATACTCCATGAAAGTCGTCGTCGTTGAATCCCCGGCGAAAGCTAAAACTATAAACAAGTACCTGGGGCCAAACTTCCATGTACTTGCCAGTTTTGGCCATGTTCGCGATTTACCGCCCAAGGATGGTTCGGTTAAGCCAGACGAGGATTTCGCCATGAGTTGGGAGGTTAGCGCCCGCTCTAAAGGCCATTTGAAGGCAATTGCCGATGCCGTTAAAGGTGCTGATACACTAATCCTTGCCACTGACCCGGATCGTGAGGGCGAGGCTATTTCATGGCACTTGCTTGAGGCATTGCGCAAACGCAAGGCGTTAAAAAAAGACACCCCCGTACAGCGTGTGGTGTTTAATGCTATCACCAAATCATCAGTGCTGGATGCTATGGCAAACCCGCGCGAAGTGGATATGGAACTTGTTGAGGCCTATCTGGCGCGCCGGGCACTGGATTATCTTGTGGGTTTTACGCTTTCGCCAATCTTGTGGCGCAAATTGCCAGGCTCACGTTCTGCCGGGCGGGTGCAATCTGTTGCCCTGCGCCTGATTTGTGATCGTGAACTGGAAATAGAAAAATTCCGCTCTGATGAATACTGGAGCGTTGAAGCCGAAGCACTGGCCAAGGACGCAGCCCCCTTCCCCGCCCGCCTGACCATGCTGGACGGTAAAAAGCTTGGCAAACTGAGCCTGGGTGACAAGGATGCCGCGACCCATGCCAAAGATATTGTAAAAAACGGCAAATTTCATGTTGCCAGTGTTGAAGCCAAACCGGCCAAACGCCATCCGGCACCGCCCTTTACCACCTCGACCATGCAGCAAGAGGCCGCACGTAAGCTTGGCTTTTCTGCCACCAGGACAATGCGCACGGCGCAAAAACTTTATGAAGGTATGCAAATTGACGGCGAGAACACCGGTCTCATCACCTATATGCGTACCGACAGTGTGCAAATGACAGGTGAGGCCGTGTCCCAGGCCCGCGCCCTGATTGGCAAACGCTTTGGCGATGATTTTCTGCCGCAAAAACCCCGGTTTTATAAATCCAAAGCCAAAAATGCTCAGGAAGCACATGAAGCCGTGCGGCCTACATCTTTCTTTCGCCACCCTGATGATTTGCGTCTTTCTGGCGATGAAGCCAAACTCTATATGCTGATCTGGAAACGCGCCTGTGCCAGCCAAATGGAAAGCGCGCGGCTGGAACGCACCAGCATCGACCTTGCGGATGAGAACGGTCAGACAAACCTGCGCGCCAGTGGCACCGTGGTGCTGTTCCCCGGGTTTTTGAACCTGTATCAGGAAAGCCTAGATGACGCCAAGGAAGAAGGGCAGACTAAACTGCCACGTCTTCGCGAAGGCGAACCCGTTGGCATTGACAAAATCAAGGCCGAACAGCACTTCACCCAACCACCACCACGCTTTACCGAAGCATCCCTGGTCAAGCGCATGGAAGAGTTGGGCATTGGCCGCCCGTCAACCTATGCCTCAATCATGCAGGTTTTGCAGGATCGCGATTATGTGGTGCTGGAGAAAAAACGCTTCATACCGCACGACAAGGGCCGCGTGGTTACCTCTTTCCTTGAAAACTTCTTTGCCCGTTATGTTCAATACGAATTTACCGCCAATCTGGAAAAACAACTCGATGAAGTCAGCGCCGGCGACCTCAACTGGAAAGTGCTTTTGCGCGATTTCTGGAAGGAATTCTCTGCCGCCATTGAAGACATTGCCGATCTGCGCGTCACCCACGTTCTTGATGCACTGGATGAAGCCCTGGCACCACACTTGTTCCCCCGTGAGGAGGGCGAGCCTGATCCGCGCATTTGCCCCAAATGCAAGGATGGCCGTCTTGGCCTGAAACTCAGCCGGTATGGTGCCTTTATCGGGTGTTCTGAGTACCCGGAGTGTAAATTCACCCGTCCTTTGAGCAATACAGAAGGGCAGAATGGCGAAACCGCAGATGAGGCGCTTGGAGAAGACCCCGTAAGTGGCCTTCCCGTTTTGCTCAAAAACGGGCGTTTTGGCCCTTATGTGCAACTTGGCGAGGAAGAAAAACCAAAACGTGCCAGCCTACCCAAAACCTGGTCGCCAGACACCCTTAACCTGGAACGTGCCTTAAAACTTCTCAGCCTGCCTCGCGAGGTCGGCGCACACCCCGAAGACGGCGAGATGATTACCGCCGCCATTGGCCGTTATGGGCCTTATGTGCATCACGTTAAAACCTATGCCAATATCCCTTCAGTCGAAGACGTGTTTGAGATCGGTCTTAATCGCGCTGTGGACGTGCTGGCTGAAAAACGCAGCAAGGCTCGCGCTGCTGCGGTAGCATTGAAAGAGCTTGGCGAGCATCCGGAAAGCGGAAAACCTGTGCGCGTTATGGACGGGCGCTATGGGCCGTATGTCAAATATGAGAAAATCAATGCCACCTTGCCAAAAGGCATGGAGCCAGAAACGGTGACCATGGAACAGGCACTGGAACTGATCGCTGCCAAGGCCAAAAAACCCAAAAAAGCAAGAGCCAAGGCGAAACCCAAAAAAACTAAAGCAAAAGTGAAACCTAAAGCCAAGGCATAGTTATAAATGGCATTAGCGAATAGCATAATAAAGCTTCTTGAAGGTCAAAGAAAAGACTTGAGTAAACGTGATATTGCCCGGGAACTAGGACTTTCCGGCAAAGACAAAACAGGCCTGAAAGAGGCGTTACGCGCACTGGAAGACGCCGGGAAAATTGAACGCAAGGACAAGCGCAAATACGCACTTGCCGGGCGTTTACCCAATGTCTTCGTTGCCGAATTTTTTGACCGCGATCATGATGGTGAATTGTTGGCCCGCCCGGTGCAATGGGAAAGCGCCGCACCACCGCCTCTGATCGTACTGGCCCCGGGGCAAGGTGCCGGTGGACGCGGGGCTTCGGCCATCGGTATTGGCGAAAAAGCCCTGATCCGCGTAACCCGTGACGATGAAGGTTATGTCGCCCGTATCATAAAAAAACTGACGCAGGAACAAGGTACAGACCAGCCCCTATTGGGTGTTGTCAACAAGGCGCGCGATGCCGTTCAAATCAGTCCAACCAACAGAAAAATACGCCAGTCCTGGGTGCTACGCCCCCTGGATTGCGACAAGGTTGAGGATGGTGATCTGGTCACCGTTGCACAGGTACGTGAACGCCGTCATGGTGCCAATCTGGTTCGCCTTATCGAACGTCTGGGCGATGCTAATGCGCCCCGCGCCGCCAGCATGATTGCCCTGACTGAACACGAAATACCGCAAGGCTTTACCGTTGAGGAAATCGCGCAAACCGAAGCCACAAAACCGGCCATACTGGGTAAACGAACTGACTTGCGCACCCTGCCCCTGATTACCATAGACCCTGATGATGCACGCGATTTTGATGATGCCGTTCATGCCCGCGCCGATGACGATCCTACTAATTCCGGCGGTTGGGTGGTCACTGTGGCCATTGCTGATGTCAGCGCCTATGTGTCCGGTAATTCACCCCTTGATCGCGGTGCGCGCAAGCGCGGTAATTCGGTATATTTGCCCGATCAGGTGGTACCCATGCTGCCCGAACGCCTGTCCAACGATTTGTGTAGCCTGCGCCCGGATGAAGATCGCGCCTGCATGGTTGTGCAGATGGTGTTTGATGCGCAGGGCAATAAACGTCACCACAAATTTTTGCGCGCTCTCATGCGCTCGGCGGCAAGGTTGAGCTATACTCAGGCACAAGAGGCCATCGATGGCAAACCCGGTGATGCGGCAGCCCCGGTGCTGGATAGCGTGTTGAAGCCTTTATGGGCGGCCTACGCGGCCTTGAAAATTGCCCGGACCAAACGCAACCCGCTGGAGATTGAAAGCACCGAGCGTAAAATCCGGGTGAATGAACAAGGCAAGATCACCTCTATTACCAAACAGGATCGATTTGATGCACACCGGTTGATCGAAGAATTTATGGTCGCAGCCAATGTTTGCGCCGCTGAAACTCTGGAACAAAAACACACCCCATTGATTTATCGGGTGCATAATGCCTCCAGTGCGGAAAAACTTCATGCACTTTCAGATTTCTTGCGCACTATAGACATCAAATGGGCCAAGGGTGAGCGCGCAACAACCAAACGGTTTAACACCTTAATCAGCACTTCAAAATCTGGGAAATATGCTGATATTATCAATGAAATGGTGCTACGGTCCCAAATGCAGGCCATATATGACACCCGCAATATCGGCCATTTTGGTCTGAATTTGAACCATTATGCGCACTTCACCTCGCCCATTCGCCGTTATGCCGACTTGATTGTTCATCGCGCTCTGATCCGTTGTTGCGGGCTTGGCCCCGATGGTGCCACAGACGCCGAGCAAAGCCAGTTAAAGTCTATTGCCGAAGACATTACCGGCCATGAGCGCCGGGCCATGGCCGCAGAGCGCGACGCCGCCGGGCGCTATATCGCCAGTTATTTGTCAGAACATGTTGGCAGCGCATTTAACGCCCGCATATCCGGGGTAACCAGGTTTGGGCTATTCCTGCGCCTTGATGAAACCGGTGCTGACGGTTTTGTACCCATACGTCAATTGGGCCATGAATTTTTTGTTCATGACGAAAAAGCCCATGCCCTGATTGGCCGTGAAACCGGCGGACGTTATACACTGGGACAATTGGTCAAAGCTGAATTGATGGAAGCCACCCCCCTGACCGGCGGCTTGTTATTTGAAATGCTGACCGCGCCAACATCCGGGCCACGCCCCGGAAAATCTGCCAGAGGACGTCGCGACAAACATGCAAAAGGCAACAAGCACAGGCGCAAGAGAAGATCATAGGGTATTTGGCATGAAAAGACCACAATTCAAACGCGATACCGATCCCGCCGACCGGGAACGTATTGGTCGTGCGGTGCGCCCAAAACTATCCGCGACACTGATCCTCATGCGCGGCGATGTGCAAAACCCGCAAGTATTGATGGGCAAGCGCGCCGCCGGGCATGGTTTCATGCCGTCCAAAAGCGTGTTTCCCGGAGGTAAAGCTGAACCTAACGATACATTCGCCCCTGCCGCCAGTGCCTTGTTGCCGCAAACAAAAACTATACTTGAGCGTCATCTGGTACCGCGCCGGGCGCAGGCGGCAGGGGCAGCCGCTATTCGTGAAACCTTTGAGGAAACCGGCCTGTTCCTGGCCCGCCCCTGTGCCAATTCTCGCAAAGCTCCAAAAGGGTGGGAGGATTTTACGTCACGGGGTTTGGGCGCAGATCTTGGTGCCCTGTCCCTGACGGCACGGGCGATTACGCCGCCCTATCACCCCAAACGCTTTGATGCCTGGTTTTTCACTGCCCGCGCCGACGACCTTATTGACCTGCCAGATTGCAACGCCAGTGGAGAACTGGAAGATTTATCCTGGCACACGCTTGCGCAAACCAGGGCGCTGGATTTGCCCATGATTACCAGCATTGTTCTGGATGAACTGGCAAAACGTCTGCACGATCCGGCACGGCCCGTTCCGTTTTATGCCATGCGCCGTGGTAAACATTTTCGCGACTGGTTATAAGTTTATTGCGCTGCCGCAGCCACCGCATTACGGGCGGCTTTTATGGCTTTGTCATCTGGTGCTAGTGCGACGGCCTTGTCATAGGCCTCCAAGGCCTCAACATTTTGACCCAAAACTGCATAGGATTTTCCAAGCTGCGCCCACTCATCCGCAGAACCACCGTCCTGGGCCAAACGCCCGGCAAGGCGGGCAACCATACCTCTAATCATTTCACTATCTGGCCCATTGGGCGATATTTTTGACGCTTCTTCGCCAACCTGCCCTATACGGGCTTGCAAGGTTTCACGCCAAGGCGTGCCTTCGGGAGCGATTTCAATAATACGCCCCCAATAACTTTGCGTCGCCAGCTTGTCACCAGCCTCCTCTGCGGCAAGACCCAAAAAGAACAGCGCACGCAAATCATTGGGATTGCGCAGCAGTATATTTGCAAAAAGTGCACGTGCATCTGCACCAACACGCCTGTCATTGGCATTGACCAATGCCTGTGCCTGACTACCCAACAGGGCATCACGTTCATCTGTTGTGGGGGCAATTGCCGCCGCCGCACCAAGGGATGCCGCAGCCTTGTCAGGGTGACCTGCCGCCCAATACTGATTAGCCAGTTCCGTCCAGTTTTCCACGCTCGTCTCAGGGCTGCGCGTCAAGATAGCACTCGTTTCATCCATTTTGGCTAAGGCACGGGACTGTAAAACCTCCAGACTTGCCGCCCGGGACAAGGTCATATCTGGGCGTCCCAAAAATACATAATTACCAATCACAAAAACAACCAGTATGCTGGCACCAACCCAGAATGAACGTGCGTGTTTTGCTGTACCGGAAACCGCCATAGCAGTAACTGACAGGATCAGCGCAGCCGCCAAAGCCAGAAACAACATACTCATGAGGAAGTTTTGCTTATCGTCTGGGCTTCCAGCCTTCGCAAATGAGTTTTTACCTTTTTGCGTTGCCCCAATATCCAGACCATAAGCCCGCCGATCACCGCGATGGAAATACAATAGGACGTCCAGATAAAAACGCCGTATTTTCCCATATCCAATAGCTCAATCATTGGTAAGGTTCCTTTGCGGGTTTTCAGGGCGGGATACCCGCCCACCGGCAAGACGTCTTTGCAAACGGTGAATTTTACGCCGATCCAGCTCTGTCTGAATTTGCACAAGAACCAGCCAGCCAAACAGTGCCGTATAACCAAGCGCCGCAACCAGAAGTGGCCATAGCATAGACCAATCAATGGCCGATCCATCGGCACGAAAAACGCTGGATGGTTGATGCAAGCTGTTCCACCAGTCCACAGAAAATTTGATAATCGGTAAATTGACCGCCCCGACCATGGCGGTAATGGCCGCAAGACGTGCGGCGCGGGCCTCGTCAGGCACAATAGAGCGCACGGCCATATAGCCAAGGTAGAGAAAAAACAGCACCAGCATGGAGGTCAAACGAGCATCCCACACCCAATATGCCCCCCACATGGGCTTGCCCCACAGCGCACCAGTCAGTAGCGCCAAAAAGGTAAAAGCAGCCCCCAGGGGCGCTGCCGCCTTGGCGGCTGCATCGGCCAGATTATGACGCCAGACAAAGCTGATGAGACTGGAAACCGCCAGAAAGGCATAGGCAAATGAGGCTAGCCAGGCCGCCGGCACATGGACATATATCATCCGCGCCGCATCGCCTTGCTGATAATCGGCTGGGGTCAGGAAAAGCCCGGCACCAAAGCCAACCACAATGCCCAAAAGGCCAAGCACAGCCAGTATTGGTGCCAGCCATTTTGCCAGATTTTGAAATCTCTCAGGGTTTGCAAAATATGAAAACATAAGCCTAGACAACCCTACTCTAAATGCACGCGCAAGGCAGCAGCGCAGATAAGTGGAGACAGCACCAGCGACATCAGCGTGCTGGCCAGCAGAAGTTTCAAATCAGGACTATCCAGAACGCCAGAGCGTATGACACCTGCACCAAAAATGAGCGATGGTGCCAGCAACGGCCCCGAAAGCAACATAACCAACAACCCACCACCATGCCGACCGGCGGCAATCGCCGCACCCATGGTGCCAAAAAATACAAATGCCGGGCCACCAATGGCCAAAGATACCATCAGGGGTACCAGGGTTTCGGGCTTGGCCCCCAACATCAATGCGGCCAACGGCGACAGCAATGTCACCGGCGCAAAACTGGCTAACCAGTGCGCGACACTCTTGCCCGCCGCAATGGCACTTAATGATGCCCCGGACGTGACCAGTATATCCAAAGACCCATCGTCAAGATCAGCACGAAACAGATGATCCAGTGATAACTGGCTGGCCAGAACCGCCGCCAGCCATACCAGAGCTGGTGCAATTGGCCCTTGAGCGCGGGTTTCTGGCCCAATGGCGAACGCAGCAAGCAAAATAAATAACAGAAAAAAAACAGAACCCTGCGCCCAGCCACCGCCAGCCCGCCGTGCTGTACCCGTGTCGCGGCGTAAAATTGCCATGAATGTGCCAAGCCAGATCATGCCGCCGCCACCAGATTGAGTTCACTAACCTTGCCCGCTGGTGCAAAGTGACTGTGCGTGGCAATGACGGCGATACCGCCAGAGTGAAGATGCGCTGATGTTAGCGCCTGGCTCATTTGCGCTGCATTAGTGTCCAGACTGGCGGTCGGTTCATCCAGCAACCATACTGGTTGATTTTGGATGAGCAAACGGGCGAGTGCTAGCCGCCGCCTTTGCCCTGCTGAAAGCTGCCCGGTTTGCATGTGTGCAAGGCTGCTAAGACCGACCTCACCCAACACATCGTCAAGATTGGTAGCAAGGCCATGAACCCGCGCCCAAAAGGCAAGGTTTTCCTCCACGCTTAACGTAAGTTTATGCGCATCGGCATGGCCTTGCCAGGCAATCTGACCAAGGGCGGTGCCTTGTTGCCATTGCCCGCCTTGTGCGCAGGTTTCCAAATCACCTTCGCAGTGCGGCGTTAATCCGGCAAGAACACGAAGCAGGCTGGTTTTACCTGCACCATTATCCCCGCGTAAAATAAGTGCCTCGCCGGGATTAAGGGTCAAACTGACCCCGCGAAAAACAGGATGTCCGCCGCGATCACAACCAAGGTCTTGCGCACGTAAAGACAGAGGCGTGAAAGAGGCGGCACTCACCACAGTTAATCCGCCTTTGTGTTGTGTTTACGCAAAGCAACAAAGACAACAATGCCGCCAAACAGGAAAATTAGCCACGGCCCCAACCATAACGGCAAGGTGGCTGTATTCACCGGCGGACGTAGCAAAATTACATCACCATAACGTGCCACCAGAAACTCACGGATTTGCGCATTGCTGCGCCCTTCGGTGATTTGTTCACGAACAATGGCACGCAAATCAACCGCAATATCAGCATTGGAATCATGAATAGACTGGGCAATGCAGGTCGGGCAACGCAATTCCTTAAACAGATCAAGCGCACGGGATTCCTGCGCCGGATCATCAAGTGGTCGTTCCGGTGCACTGGCCCCGCTCAGTATCAATGCTGTCAGCACGATCATCAGCACTCTCATGATGCGCTCTTTGATGGCACACGGGCCACCAGATTTTGACGCCGACGACGCCAGCCTGGGCCAAAACCGCCCACAAGACTACCAAACCCGGTCATGGCTGCACCCACCCATATCCAGCCGATCAGCGGGCGATTAAAAAGACGCACCGCCCAGCCCTTGATAATCGTCTTTTCCCCACCCTTTTCCGTCAGTGCGGAAATGGTGACATGCAAGTCACCAAAAACCGTAGAGGCCAGTGCCGCCTCGGTGGTGGGCATACCGCTTGCCGGATAAAATCGCCGCTCAGGATACAGAACGCGAGTGACCTTGCCGGTTTTGTCTAAAATACTGATCTGCGCCCGCTCGGCGGTAAAGTTTGGCCCGGTGACGCCGGTTATACCATCAAAGCGCGCCTGAATTTTGCCAAGCTGAACAACCTGTCCCGGCACCACGGCCTGGCTCACTTCGGTTGAAAATAGCGCCGTACTGGCCATACCCAAAGCCGCGATAGCAAGGCCAATATGACCCAGAACCATGGCCCATTGATCCAGCGTCCATAGGGTTTTGCGCCGCCTTACACTGTGGGTAATCATCCCTGCCCCAACCCACAGTGATGCGCCAACTGCCAATGGCCCCATGATAGCACCTGGCTTCAAGGCCATGGTCAGCGCAAAACCCGCCAGCGCAATGCCCAGCGCAAAGCGGCTCTGCCCCACAGTCTGCATGAGCGTGCCTTTGCGCCACATGGCCATTGGCGCAAGCCCCATGGCCGCCATGCCAATGATGAATAATGGTACCGCCGTAGCCGCAAAAAACGGGGCGCCGACGGACAGTGGCGCAGCACCAATGGCGTCAATCAATAACGGGTAAAGTGTACCCAGAAAGACGGCGGCGGCGGCGGAACTCATCACCAGATTATTGACCAAAACCATGGCTTCTCTTGAAGCCGGGGTAAAACGAATATCTGATTCAAAGTCTCGGGCGCGCATGGCAAAAAGTGTCATCGCCCCACCGATGGTCACCACCAGATACGCCAGTATGGCCAGCCCCCGCTCCGGATCCACCGCAAAGGCATGAACCGATGTCAACAACCCTGATCGCACAATAAATGTACCAATAAGACTGAGCGAAAATGTCACAATAGCCAGTAATACCGTCCAGCCCGGAAAGCCCCCGCGCCGTTCCAGCACCAAGGTTGAATGTACCAGCGCCGCACCAACAAGCCATGGCAGCAGCGAGGCGTTTTCCACCGGATCCCAAAACCAGTATCCGCCCCAGCCCAGTTCACGATACGCCCACCAGGAACCCAGCGCGATCCCCCAGGTCAAAAATCCCCAGGCGATCAACATCCAGGGACGTGCGCGCTTCGCCCAGTTCGCATCAATAGTACCTTTGGCCAGCGCCCCTACAGCCATGGCAAAAGGCACGGCAAACCCAACATAACCCAGGTAAAGCAATGGCGGATGGATAATCAGGCCCACGTCTTGCAATAACGGATTTAGGCCACGCCCATCAACTGCCGCCGGAATTTGTCGCCAAAATGGATTAGACGCCAGCGCAATAAATGCCAGAACACCTGCGCTAAGAAGACCAAGCACACCCACGGCAAACCGCCCGTCCCGGGTTTGCCCACCCTGGAATTGGGCAAAAGCCGCACCATAAATGCCAAGTAGCAACGCCCATAACAGCATTGATCCTTCATGATTACCCCAGCCAGCAGCAATTTTATAGAACATCGGTTTGGTTGAATGGCTGTTGGCGACAACAGAGGTGACAGAAAAATCTGTGGCAGCAAAAGCGGCGAGCAAAAACATGAATGAAGCCAGCACTGCCACCGCATGTGCCCGTGCTGCACTGACAGCCAGAGCAGCACCATTTTTATCCTTGCTAAATGCAGCGTAACTTTGCAACAAGGCACAACCCAGTGCCAGCAATAACGATAACAATCCAAGTTCTGCGCTCATAGTTCTTTTCTAACCGGATTTTTGCCCGTGCACACCCTGTCCAGTGTGATAATGGATGTGTTCCACCAAAATGAAGCAGCATCACACCTTGTTGCTCTCCCCTCTTTGCCGCTAAAATGATGTATTCGGCTATACAAGCGAGCGTGACGTGAAACCCAAAAAACGAAATTCCCGACTTTTTGCCATTGGTTTGGGTGGTATTGCCCTGATTGCCGCTGTCTTTCTGGTCACATCTGCCCTGCGGCAAAGTATTTCCTATTTTTATTCTCCAACAGAAATTGTCGAAGCAAAGCCCACATCGGACAAAAAACTGAGTCTTGGAGGCATGGTTGAGGAAGGTAGCATCAAGCGTGGAGTGGGACTAAAGGTTCGTTTCAGTGTTACAGATTTTGAAAACACTGTTGTTGTGGAATATGACAAAGTTTTGCCGGATTTGTTTCGAGAAGGCCAAGGCGTTGTTGCCGAGGGCGCCTTGAATGAAAGCGGCGTGTTTATAGCAACACGTGTATTGGCCAAGCATGATGAAAACTATATGCCACCACAGGTTGCCCGGTCTCTAAAACCTGCCTCTTGAACCTGTTGAATTCATACTAATCAATAAAGTTTTCCTGTAATTCTTCAATATTTGTGTTGCATTTGCACAACAACCGCGCCGAAAAGCGGATTTCTTGATTTTTTGCCACTTGGTCTATGGTGTTTTCCCAACCAATCCTTTACTCATAGACTAGCTATGCAGGAATCAAAACTGAATGGCGCGAATAGTGTGTCCGTTTATCTGATACTACGGGCAGTATGTTTTAATGTTCGAGGGGCAGCCTCGGGAGGGGATTATGAAGAAATTACTTCTTTCTGCAGTTGCAACTGCAGCAATGTTGGGGGCAACCTCAGCCGCTTATGCCAGCGATGAAGGCTGGTATTTACGTGCAGGTCTGGGCTATGGCGGCCTGGAAAGCATGAATATCAACGGTGCCTTGAACGGAAAAATCAATTCCGAAAGCGAACTTCGTCCCACCCTGGGTCTTGGTTATGACTTTGGCAATAACTGGCGTGTCGATTTTGATTTCACGCAACGCTATAACGACACTGGCGCCGTCAGCAAACAACCTTTCAGTTCATCTGACTTGAGCACAACATCGTTTATGGCTAATGCCATTTACGACTTTGACATCAACAGTAGGCTGGTTCCTTATGTTGGTGTTGGTGTTGGTTATGCCCGCACACATCTCAGCGCCATTGGCACGCTTAACGGCCTACCCTTTTCACCAGTTGGTGCCGCCAAGGATGCCCAAAGCGACATAGCCTACAATTTCCTGGCTGGTTTCGGTTATAATTTCAACCGCAACTGGGCTTTTGATCTTGGCTATCGTTATTTCAAGGCTGGTGGCCAGAACTTTGATGCTTTCAGTGGCACTTCACCAAGCTTTATTGATATTGGCAGCTATACGTCTCACGATATTTTTGCTCAGTTCAAATATAAATTTGGTGCACCACCACCTCCACCACCACCACCTCCGCCTCCGCCTCCGCCACCTCCGCCTCCGCCGCCTCCACCACCTCCGCCTCCACCACCTCCGGCGCCTGTGTGTAACAATGTGGCATTCACGGTGTATTTTGAGTGGGATAAATCGGATCTCACGCCTGAGGCCTATCAGCAAATTGCTGCGGCGGCGGCAAGAGCACAGCGTTGCACGATTACGCTGGCCACAGTCACCGGCTACACGGATAAGTCTGGCTCGAAGCGTTATAATGTTGGGCTTTCAAAACGCCGGGCAAAAATCGTCAAGGCTGAGCTGGGCAATCGCGGTGTAAACACCGGACTGATTACCATCGACTATAAAGGTGAAACCGACCCGGCTGTACAAACGCCTGATGGCGCACGTGAGCCTCTGAACCGTCGTTCTGCGGTGTTCATCCAGGTGCGTTAAATATTACGCTCTTGAGAGTTTGAAAAGCGGCTTGACCCTGTGTCAGGCCGCTTTTTTTATGTCACCATTTCAGATACAATGCGTACTGTGATAACTCAAAGCATTACCGGCTTCCCAAGCCGGTAAAACAGGTGCAAAATTAAAAAAATTGTTTGATTGTTTATTTCCTAACAAAAAATAATTCGTGGAGACCCCTTATGAGCAAGTCTGAGAAACCTTACCGTAAACGTAAAATTGGCAACCATAATCTCAAACCTGAATCACTGGTTATGGGATATGGGCATGATCCGCACCTCTCGGAAGGGGCAATTAAACCACCTATTTTTCAAACATCAACTTTTGCCTTTCGCAGTGCAGAGCATGGTGCTGCCTACTTCCGTCTTTCCCGTGGAAAGGCTGAACCCGGCGATATAAAAGACCCGGGTCTTGCCTATACACGGATTAACAATCCTAATCTGGAAGTCCTTGAAGACCGTTTGACGCTTTATGATGGTGCCGAAGATGCTTTGGCTTTCGCCAGTGGCATGGGCGCCATTACAACCGCACTTATGGCATTTGCAGAACCGGGAAAGGTTTTTGTCTATTCCAGTCCGCTTTATGGGCCAAGCGAGATGTTTTTGCAGAATTTCCTGCCCCGCTTTGGTGTCAAAAGCATCTCTTTCATGGCTGATGCCGATGAGGAAGAGGTTCGTGCCGTTTTTGAAAAAGCCGCAAGCATGGGTGAAGTGGCCTGTGTTTATACCGAAACGCCCGCAAATCCGACCATAGCTCTTGTTGATCTTGATCTATGTGTCTCTCTGGCCAATGAATTGGAAAAAACCCAAGGCACAAAACCGGTTGTGATGGTCGATAATACCCTGCTTGGCCCCTTGGGACAGACACCAATTATCACCAATGGTGTTGATCTGGTGCTCTATTCCCTGACTAAATATATTGGTGGTCATTCTGATCTCATTGCCGGTGCCGCGCTTGGTTCATCAGCGTATATTGCACAAATAAGAGCTTTGCGCACCGTGTTTGGTGCCGTGCCTGACCCGCATACCTGCTGGTTACTCATGCGATCGCTGGAGACGGTAAAATTGCGCATGGTCGCCGCCGCAGACAATGCCAAGATTTGTGCAGACTTTTTAGCCGCTCACCCCAAAGTAGAAACAGTGCGCTATCTTGGCCATCTGGACGATGAACCGATCAAAAAAGAACGCTTTGAGCGCATGGGCCAATCCCCCGGATCAACATTTTCTTTTGATTTGAAAGGTGGTCAGGACGCTGCATTTACAATGCTCAACGCCTTGCAGATGATTAAGCTGGCGGTCAGTCTTGGAGGCACAGAAAGTTTAATGTGCCACCCTGGCTCGACAACCCATTCGGGCGTGCCAGAGGATATTCGTGAGGCCCAGGGCTATACACCGGGGCTGGTGCGTTTTTCAGTAGGCATTGAAAGTGCCGAAGACCTGCTCGTAGACCTCGAACAGGCTTTAGGGGCCATCTAGGTGGAATATGTTACTCTGAACGCCGAAGAACAGGCCATCGTTCAGGGTATTGGCAATCGTGAAGCCCTTATGGTGGAACGTATCAAGGCGTGGTCAGCGATCAATTCCGGCAGCACCAATCGTAACGGTCTTGATCGTCAACGCAACGCCATCAAAGAGGCATTTGCGATTTTGAGTGGAACGCTTGAGGACGTGGCTTTACCTGACGTTTCCGACATTCGCAGTGATGGTGAGGAGGTTGTGCGCACCTTTGCACCCACTCTGGTTTTGCGACAACGCCCCGATGCCCCTGTGCAAATTGTGTTGACCGGTCATTATGACACGGTATTTGCCGTCGATCATGAATTTCAAAACTGGAAAATGCTGGATGATGATACAATAAACGGCCCTGGTACTGCTGATATGAAAGGTGGGCTGCTGGTTATGCTCGAAGCCCTTGGCGCACTGGAAACGAGTGCCCATAAAGACCGGCTTGGTTATACTGCGCTCATTAGCCCGGATGAAGAAATTGGCTCGCCGGCATCGGCATCCTTGTTGGCCAAATATGGCGCCAAGGCCGATTTGGGCATGACCTACGAGCCAGCCCTGGCCGATGGTTCACTATCAGGGGCGCGTAAGGGATCGGGTAATTTTGCCTTGATTATCCGGGGTAAGGCGGCCCATGCAGGGCGAGAACATCATCTGGGCCGGAATGCCCTGGTTGCAGCGGCAGATGCTGTGCAAGCCCTTGCCGCACTGACCAACGCACGCCCTGGCTTGACCGTCAATCCGGCAAAAATTGAAGGTGGTGGCCCCAACAACATCGTTCCAGAGTTGGCCATTGTACGCTTTAACGTGCGTCTTGCCTTACCGGAAGATGCTATTTGGGTAGAAAGTCAGTTTAAGAATATAACAAAAGAAATTGATAATATTGATGGTATTACTGCTAAGCTAACCGGTACTTTCACCCGCCCGCCAAAACCAATGGCCCCGCCCAATAAACGGCTTTTTGAAATGACCCGCGCTGCCGGGGCCGCACTGGGCCTTGATATTGTCTGGCGCGATACCGGGGGTGTATGCGAAGGCAATAATTTATGGGCGGCGGGCTGCCCTAATGTGGATACCCTGGGTGTGCGCGGTGGCAGTATACATTCAGCAGAAGAATTTGCCATTCTGTCCAGCCTTGTTGAACGCGCACGACTTAGTGCTGTTCTTTTGCTTAAATTTGCCTCTGGCGAGTTTGATGCCAAATCGCTTAAAACCTTAGTCTAACAATCAAACGGATTCGCCTATGTATGTTGTTCGCCCCATAGAAACGAAAGATTTCGACGCCTTTATGGTGCTTGCGGAACTTTCAGGCCCGGGATTTACCAGCCTGCCAGATGACCAGGAATTACTCAAAGGGCGTATTGATCTCTCACAAGCCAGTTTTAAGGCCAATGTCAGAAAACCAGGCGAAGAAGGATATTTGCTGGTACTTGAAGATATGCAGACCAGTCAGGTTGTCGGCACCTCTGCAGTCAAGGTGGGCGTTGGTGTCAGCAAACCGTTCTTCAATTTTCGTATGTTCAGTATCGCCCAGACTTCTGTGGCAGCAGATCGCCGCTTTAACATGGATGTCATGATCTTAGTCAATGAATACAATGGATCAACCGAGGTCGGCACCTTATTTCTACACCCCGATGCACGCGGCGGTGGCACCGGTGGCCTCATTGCCCAATCCCGGTACCTGCTGATGGCTGCGCAACCCGAACGGTTTAGTCGCACGATTATTGCCGAATTACGCGGCGTGGTTGATGACCAGGGGTATTCGCCCTTTTGGGATCATTTAACCAACAAGTTCTTCCATATGGATTTTATCAAGGCAGATTTTCTTTCTGGCACCACAGACAAGCAATTTATTCTGGATTTAATGCCAAAATACCCGATTTATGTGGATCTCCTGCCTGAAGATGCACGCAAGGTCATTGGTCAGGTGCATACAGAAGGCGGCGGAGCCAGAAAACTTCTGGAACGTGAGGGTTTTGTTTTTGACCGCGTAATAGACATTTTCGAGGGTGGCCCTCTTGTTGCGGCACCGCGGGACAGCTTACGTACATTGCGTGAAAGCCGGTGCCTGCGCATCCAAAAAGGCAATCCGGATACGGGGCAGTTCATGCGCCTGTCCAATAATTGTATTGCCGGGTTTCGTGCCTGTGGGGCCAGGGTTGATATACAAGAGAACACTGTCATCGCAGAAGCGAGTGTTTTTGATGCTTTGCAAGTCAGGGAGGGCGACATTGTGCGAGTCGTCGATCATTCATGACCTGGGATACCGGAAATTTTATCAATGGTAATTGGCAAAAGGGAAACGGCCCTGCCCTTATCTCGTTTAATCCTTCCGATGGTTTACCCCTGTGGCAAGGTAACAACGCCGATGTCACGCAGGTTAATGCCGCCTATAAGGCCGCACGGGCGGCGTTTACGATGTGGAGCCGACAAAGCCTTGAGGCCCGCACCGGGATTGCCTTGCATTACAAGGCACAACTTGAAGCCCACAAGGAAGAACTTGCCAACCTGATCGCCCGTGAGACCGGCAAGGTATTGTGGGAAACACGTGGTGAAGTTGGTGCCATGATTGGTAAAATTGGCATTTCAATAGACGCCCACAAAGTTCGCACAGGTGAAAACACCAGTGATGCTGCTTTTGGCCAGGTGCAATTGCGCCATCGTCCACACGGGGTCATGGCGGTGCTTGGGCCTTATAATTTCCCGGGGCATTTGCCCAATGGCCATATTGTGCCAGCACTATTGGCCGGAGATTGCGTAGTCTTCAAACCCAGCGAACTAACCCCCGCCGTTGGCGCATTCATGACCTGGCTCTGGTGTGAGGCTGGCTTGCCGAGCGGCGTGCTTAACCTTGTGCAGGGCGCACGCGATACCGGCGCGGTGCTTTTGGACAATGGCGAGCTTAATGGCGTTCTCTTTACCGGCTCTGCGGCCACAGGCACATTCATACATCGCAAGTTTGCCGGTCACCCGGAGATTATTCTGGCACTGGAAATGGGCGGCAATAACCCGCTAATCGTCTGGGATGCCGAAAATATAGAGGCAATCGCTAATTTAGTCATCCATTCTGCCTTTGCCACCACCGGGCAAAGGTGTAGCTGCGCCCGTCGCCTGATCCTGCCAAAGGGCGCCAAAGGGGATACCATAATTGAGGCTGTTGCCGCTAAAATCGAGACCCTGCACATTGGCCCCTGGGATGATGATCCTGAGCCTTTTATGGGGCCGCTCATCTCTGAAGGCGCGGCTAATATGGTGTTATCGGCACAGGCAAGTCATATGCGCGCCGGGGCAAAAATTGTCAGCAAGGCCAAAACACTGGATTGGTCAGCTTGCGCGGTTAGCCCGTCATTGCTTGAAATGGGCGCAACAGTAGCAGAAGACGAAGAGGTTTTCGGCCCACTCTTGCAAGTCTATCGTGTTGACAGTTTTGGTGATGCTATCACCCGCGCTAACGACAGCAAATATGGCCTTTCGGCAGGCTTGATTAGTGATGATGCTGCGCTTTGGGATATTTTCGTGCGCGATATACGGGCCGGTATTGTTAATTTTAACCGCCCCACCACCGGTGCGGCCAGCACCATGCCTTTTGGCGGGCCAGGTTTAAGTGGTAATTTCCGCCCGGGTGCCTGGTATGCTGCTGATTATTGCGCCTGGCCAATGGCCAGCCAGATTGCCGATACCCCAGCGGCTATCCCTGCGCCGGGCCTTGGCTGAACCATGCAGACGCTCGAAGCCAATTTTGACGGGCTGGTCGGGCTGACCCACAATTACGGCGGACTTTCCGTCGGTAATCTGGCCAGTAAAAGCAATACCGGGCAGGTCTCTCGCCCACGTGAAGCCGCCTTGCAAGGTCTTGCCAAGATGAAATACCTGCATGATGCGGGACTGGTTCAGGGTCTGTTACCGCCTCATGAGCGTCCATTTTTACTGCTTTTGCGAGATGCGGGTTTTAGTGGCTCAGATACCATGGTTATCGAAACTGCCGCCAAACAAGCCCCGGAACTACTGCGCGCTGCATCGTCCTCAGCTAATATGTGGGTAGCCAATGCCGCCATTATTAGCCCATCTGCGGATACCAGTGATGGCCGTTTGCATGCCAGTGCCGCCAATTTAACCACAATGCTGCACCGCTCTATCGAGGGGCCGCAAACAGCCCGAGCTTTGCGGGCCGCGTTCCCGAAAGACCAACACTTCGCCATCCATGACCCATTACCCGCCCATGAATACTTTGCCGATGAGGGCGCAGCCAATCATGTGCGTTTATGTGCGGATCATGGCGCACCGGGGGTAGAGATTTTTGTACATGGGCGACACGCGGGGTTTGCGCCTGATCTGAAATTTCCTGCCC
Organism: Robiginitomaculum sp.; assembly: GCA_021776565.1. Taxonomy (GTDB): domain Bacteria; phylum Pseudomonadota; class Alphaproteobacteria; order Caulobacterales; family Maricaulaceae; genus Robiginitomaculum_B. The sequence continues at coordinate 66,335 of JAJFFQ010000064.1, forward strand.
GTCAAACGTTTGAGGCCAATCAGGCCTTGGCCAGACGTCATGGCCTGAATAGTGATCGTGTTGTGTTCACCATGCAATCACAGAAGGCCATAGAAGCCGGCGCCTTTCATAATGATGTGGTGTGTGTGGGAGCCAAGACCTGCCTGTTTTTTCATGAAAATGCATTCGCTGATACCGAAGCTACGCTGGAAGATATACGCCGAGCCGCCAATGATCTGTTCGAGCCGCAATTTGTGCAGGTAAGCGACGAAGATGTTCCCTTACGCGATGCGGTTACCTCTTATTTGTTTAATTCCATGCTCCTTGAATGGCCAGGCGAAGAACGCCTGGTGCTGGTTGCTCCGGCGGAATGTCGTGAAACACCTTCTGTAGAGCAATTTTGCAAAAAACTGGTCAAGGGAAATGGCCCTATAGGCCGGGTAGAGTTTGTCGATGTGCGTCAATCCATGCGCAATGGCGGCGGCCCGGCCTGTTTGCGCCTGCGAGTTGTCCTTACCCCTGAAGAACTTGCCGCAACCAATCCCGATATGCTGATGAGTGATAAACTCCACGCCAGACTGACTGACTGGATAACCCGCCATTATCGCGAAGAACTCTCCCCTGAAGACCTGGCTGACCCAACTTTGCTGACTGAAGGACGCACCGCGCTTGATGAACTCTGCGGTATATTGGATTTAGGCTCAGCCTTTTACCCGTTTCAACGAAACTAAACCGGTTTTATACCGCGTTTTCTGCCCCCTGCCCGACCATATTCCTGCGTGCCACGGGTATAGATACGGTCTGATTCCATCGCCGCAGTGGCTGTATAGTCAAAACACGGGTTGAGCCGTTCATAAAGCGGGGCAAAATCAGTATCTACTGTTGAGCGAAATAATTCCTCGAATGAAGCATTGACGAAATAGGTCTGTTGAAAGTCATCGATGAGGTAATCAGTGCGCATCACCCGTTCCAGATCGAAATGAATGCGATTGGGCGAGCGTGCTTCCAGAGAAAACACTGATTCATCACTGGATGAAACAATACCTGCACCATAAATGCGCATGCCTTTTGGCGTATTGACCAGACCAAATTCAACCGTGTACCAGTAAAGGGCTGCCAGAGCTTTTAACCTGTCATACCCCCCGGCGCGCATACCTCCCTTGCCATAGGCCTCCATATAGTCGGCAAAAACCGGATCCGTGAGCATTGGCACATGGCCAAAAACATCATGAAACACATCCGGTTCCTGAATATAATCCAGCTGGTTTCTTTTTCTGATGAAATTACCAGCAGGAAAACGACGATTAGCCAAATGTTCAAAAAATACATTGTCCGGCACCAGACACGGCACGGCAACCACCTGCCAACCGGTTAGTTTTTTCAACTCGGCATTGATTTTTTTATAGTCAGGGATGCCCCCCCTACCCAGATCAAGTGCCTTCAGCCCATTAAGAAATTCATCACATGCCCGACCGGGAAGACAGTCCATCTGGCGCTTGTATAGAATATCCCAGGTGCCATGCTCTTGCGTGGTATAATTTTCCCAATCCTGGTCAATGGTAAAATCATCACACACATTTTCGGTGCGCGGATCAGCAAATATATTAGCGGGATCCATAAGACGTCTCCGTAATTTATTTTTGGGTAGTATAACGCATTTTTCCCATTTCGGTATGGGCAAATCCGCACAGGCAAGAATGCATTACAGTCTGCATGGTTGGGGATTATCTCATAAGGCTCTATGCTGACCAGTGAACAGGTGGGCCGAGGCTATCACCTAAAACATTTTGCGGTGCGCAGGCGAAAACTTTCCTGCACCCGAAAGGCATATGATTATGGCAGACGGCTCCACGCCGTCTCCTGTGCGCAAGGCACGACGCCACAAAAAACGGCGCCGACCAGCGGCAGAGAGGACGCGATCCAAAACCGGGCCTCTTTATGGCGCACTGGATCTGGGCACAAATAATTGCCGCCTTCTGGTGGCAACACCGCAAAAATATGGCTTTAAGGTCATTGACAGCTATTCGCAAATCGTGCGCCTGGGCGAAGGCCTGGGTTCTAGTGGTGCGCTTAGTGATGCTGCTATGGATCGGGCGATGGATGCCCTAAAAGCATGCGCAACCAAGTTAAAACGTCATCGTGTGCGACGCGTGCGCAACGTCGCCACCCAGGCTTGCCGGAGCGCCAGTAACGGTGCTGCTTTTCTTGAACGAGTGTATGAAGAGACCGGGCTTAAACTGCAAACCATTTCCACCGAGCAAGAAGCACGGCTGGCTGTGCGTGGCTGCGAAGACTTGTTAGATACGCAGTGCGATGCAGCACTGGTTATTGATATTGGCGGCGGCTCCACAGAACTGAGTTGGGTTGATTTTCGGCGTTCCCAAAATGAGCATAACAGGCCGCACCAGGTAAAAGCCAGCGTTTCACTACCCATGGGCGTGGTCAATATGGCCGAGCGTTTCCCCGAAGAAGGTGATCGCGGAACCTGGTTTAGCAATATGCGCAGCTTCGCCCGCGAGCAGATTTCCGCATTTGATGAAGCACAGGAATTTGCTCCCCTGTTTGCAAATGGCAATGTTCATTTTGTTGGTACATCCGGTGCCGTAACATCACTGGGCGGCGTTCATCTGAATTTATCACGGTATATTCGCTCAAAAGTGGATGGTATCTGGCTCAGTCGCAAGGAAGTTGAAGAGGCCATTGCACGCCTCCTTGCCAAGTCCCTTAAAGAACGGGCTGAGGAGCCGTGCATCGGCTATGAGCGGGCTGATCTGGTGCTTGCTGGTTGTGCCATACTTGCGGCCATATTGGATTTATGGCCTGCACCGCGTATTCGTGTGGCAGACCGGGGGCTACGCGAAGGGTTATTGCTGGGGATGATGGGGGCAGACCAGCGCCGGGCGCGACGGCGGGGAATGGCAAAATATAATGCCTCATCAACCGGAGGTCACCATGTCTGAGGATGATGAAAAACGCCGCTGGAAAGGCGCCAAGGGCAAGAGTGTTGGTACAGGTGAGCGACGGCGAGATTTGAGCAAACGAGTGAAAACTGCACGCGGGCGAAAACTCTCCTCTACGCTCTGGCTGCAACGACAGCTCAATGACCCTTATGTGCAACGTGCAAAAGATGAAGGCTGGCGCTCTCGCGCTGCTTTCAAGCTGATTGAGCTGGATGAACGATTTTCTCTTATCAAACCGGGGGCGCGGATTGTCGATCTCGGCGCAGCCCCAGGCGGGTGGGCACAGGTTGCCATCTCACGTGGTGCCAAACACGTTGCCGGCATTGATCTATTAGAGATAGAACCACTGGATCATGCCATCTTTCTAGAAATGGATTTCATGGATGAGGGTGCGCCGGCGGCAGTTGTTGATGCGCTTGGGGGCAATACTGATCTGGTGTTATCGGATATGGCTGCCAACACCACAGGGCACAAGACAACCGATCATTTGCGCGTTGTTGCCCTGGCCGAAGCCGCAGCACATTTTGCCATTGAAACCCTTAGCCCGCACGGTGCCTTTGTCGCTAAAGTATTCCAGGGCGGGGCCGTGGAAAGCCTATTGGCCTTGCTAAAAAGTAATTTCACTGATGTTCGCCATGTCAAACCAAAATCCAGCCGCTCCGGCAGCCCGGAAACCTATGTTGTTGCTCTTGGCTTTCGTGAGGCTGATTAGCGGATTAAATTGGTTGCGGGGGTAGGATTTGAACCTACGACCTTCAGGTTCTGAGAATGCTCAGGGTAATTACGCTCACCGTCCCGCGACGGCTCTGCATCGCCATTAAGGCAATTATTTCAATACCTTCCCTTGACACCCACGACTCTGTGCCTCACCGTGATGACACCACGAAGCGCTGCAATGTGCTTCCTATATGCTTCCAAATCGGTTTGACCATGGGAAAGATCACGAAACGTTCCACCGACGCCTTGAGGGCAAAATCGTCCGAATATTTTTATTGGGACGATCAAATTCCGGGCTTTGCTGTCCGCGTGTCACCCAAGGGTAAAAAGAGCTATATTATTCAGTATCGCTCAGGTGGTCGCACCCGGCGCATGAACCTTGGCGCACATGGCATACTCACCCCTAATCAGGCCCGTGATTTAGCGCGCAATAAATTAGGTGCGGTGGCCTTTGGCGGTGATCCATCGAGCGAGTTACAAAAAGAGCGACGCGCCCCCAATGTGTCTGTCCTCTGTGACCGTTTTATGGATGAGCACGTCATGCTCAGGTGCAAACCATCTACCCAAGGCGAGTATCGACGATGCTGCGATATGTACATCAAACCCAAACTAGGCGCTCACCGGGTCCAAGATATTACCCGTGCCGATGTCGCGGAACTTCATCATTCACTACGCATGAAACCCTATCAGGCCAACCGCGTCCTTGGCGTCATATCAAAAATGTTCAATCTGGCCGAAGTGTGGGGTTTACGCATTGATGGCTCAAACCCGACCCGACATGTTGCCAAAAACCCGGAAAACAAACGAGAACGCTTTCTTTCCCCAGAAGAAATTGAAAACCTTTGGCGCACAATAGACGACGGTGTCAGCACAGGCATGGAAACCGTTCATGTGGCGGCTGCATTTAAGCTCTTGTTGTTAACGGGTTGCCGGTTGTCAGAAATTCAAAAAATGAAATGGTCTTACATAAGAGGCGACGTTTTATGGTTGCCTGACGCCAAGACTGGACCACGACGCGTTCTTTTAAGTCTATCTGCCCTTGGCGTTCTTAGAACGTTACCAAGACTTGACGACAATCCCTTTGTAATTGCAGGTAAAATTGATGGTCAACACGTTACCGACTTACAGAAGCCTTGGCGACGCATACGTCGCGACGCTAACCTTAACGACGTTCGCATTCATGATTTACGACATACTTATGCATCAATTGCGGCCATGGCGGGTCATTCACTACCCATGATCGGCAAGCTTCTAGGCCATACACAAGCCCAGACAACGGCGCGTTACGCACACTTGGCTGACGCTATAACCAGAAAGGCCTCAAATGAGGTCGATGGGCTGATTAGCGAGTTTACAACCCCGGTACCAAAAAAGATGCCTGTGCTGAGGTTAGTTGATGATTAGCCGACGTAATATGTCGAAATTGATATGGACAGTTTTAAGGAAAACCCATGCCTAAAAAACGTCGGCAAAAAGGATATTCAGCATATTTATTAGATTGGAGACGGTAATACCCCCCTTTATAGAGGGCATCGCAAGTAGAACGATTATGCGGCCATGGACATGTCCATGGCCGATTTCTGTTTTGGCGTGATGCCGCCGATGGCCATATTGGGTCTTTCATTGTTGTATGTCCAGAGCCAGT
>JAJFFQ010000065.1 GCA_021776565.1 Robiginitomaculum sp.
CGAGGGGATACCGTCAAAGTTCGCCTTTGCATGGAAGGCCAATGATTTTGCCACCGTCATGGACGGAGGAATACAGGCGACCGATACAGCAGGAACAGTACCTTCCGGCCTGACCCGGATGTTTCTTGGCCATGACATAAATGCCAACCGGGAATTTGTCGGTGTGATAAAATCTCTGGTCTATTTCCCGGCGCGACTGACCAACGCCCAACTGCAAACCTTGAGCACATAATACCCCTACCTGAACCCTAAGCGCCTTCTTTTGTTGATTGTTTCCCATGGCCATGCTTACCTTATCTCTCGTGCTTTATTCCGGGGGTGTCTGTGAAGTGGATCGTCGCACTGGCGGGTTTTATTACTTTGGGCCTGCTGGGTATTACCTATGACGGGTTTGCCAGAATTTCTGGTGGTTCAGGTGCGAAAACCATTGAAAACAAATTACAGATCAGTGCAACAAGTGCCTTGCGTAACGCAGACATGGGCTGGGCCAGCGTAAAGATAAGCGGCCAGATGGCATATTTGAGCGGCATTGCGCCCTCTAAGGCCGAACGCGATAAGGCGCGTGATGTGATTTTACGGGGTACGTGGCATGGCGGTGTTGTACTCGGTGGTATTACGGCTGTGCGCTTAAATCAGGTGCAAATTGCCGTGCCAGAACCACCCGCAAGCCCTGTAATTGCGGTTGAGCAGGTCGCGCCATCCGAAGTCTTGCCAGAACCGGAAAACGTACCTGAAACAGAAGATGCCTCTGATGGTAAGACCATAGATGATGTAGACCAATGTCAGTTGTTATTCGCCGGGGTGCTGGCCAATAACACCATTCATTTTGAAACATCAAAAGCCGAAATTACGCCGGATAGTTTTGCGTTACTGGACTCTCTGGCACAAATGGCGACACGCTGTTCTGCATTTTCTCTTCTTGTGACCGGTCATACAGATTGGCTGGGTGATCCCCATTTTAATAATCTGTTGTCGGCACAACGTGCACGGGCTGTTCGAGACTATCTGATCGTAAAAAATGTGCAGGAAACAAAAATAACCAGTCGCGGCGTTGGTTCACGAGAACCAGTGTGTCAGGAAAATACGCGTTCTTGCCGAAAACAGAACCGCCGGATAGAAATAACCGTAGAATAAGAAAAGGACAAAGGCATGGTATGGCTCGCCTCGCAAATGTGGATTTTGCTTGCTCTTAGTTTGTTGCTGGGCTTGCTGGTTGGTTGGTGGATATGGCGGCGTCCTCCCATTAACATGGATGAGGATGCAGACAAGGAGCTGGCAAATTTGCGCGCCCGCATAGAAGAGTGTGATGCAGAGAAAACCATATTGCGTGCAAGATTGCTTGAATTTGAAGCAGAGCGTTCTCAGAATGCCTCGGTGCCAACCAAGAGTGAAACCGAGCCATTTCTTTATGAGTCTCCCACAGATGGTGATCCAGATGATCTGAAACTCATCAATGGCATAGGCCCGCACCTTGAAAAACTACTTAACGAACTGGGCGTGTATTATTTTCATCAAATTGCCGCCTGGACAGATGGCCAGACCGGCACGGTCAATGATCGGTTACGCTTCAAAGGGCGGATTTTACGCGATAACTGGCGGCGGCAAGCCAGCGAACTTGCCGCCAAAAACTAGTAATTAAATTCAACCCGGTACCAGTGCCAGCACCCGCAAGGGGCTGCCTGATCCGCCAACAATTTTTAGCGGTGGGGCGAAGACAATCGCGCCGGTTGGCGGTAGCTGGTCAAGATTGGTCAGGCTGGCCAAACCAAATTTATTAGCACCGTGCATCAGCATATGGCACGGAAATGCCGGGTTAAACAAATGCGCCTGACCAGCATCGGTGCCCACAGTTTCCACGCCGACGCCCAGAACATCACGCTCTTCGGCCAGAAACGGAATACAGGCAGCATCCCAACCGGGTGTATGGGCACCATCTTCATGCAAGTTCAGAAAATCGGCTGGCTCAAGACGTTTTGACCAGTCGGTGCGAAACAACACCCACGATCCGGGCGCGATTTTCCCATGGGTTTTCTCCCACGCCTTGACGTATTCAATGGTCACCAGAAAGTCCGGGTTTTTTTCAACCTCTTTACTGGCGTCGATGACGCAGGCCGGGCCAACGAATTTTTCAACAGGGATGGTGTCGGTGGCGTTGTTTTCATAATCCTTGCCAGTGATAAAATGGATGGGCGCATCAAAATGCGTGCCGGTATGTTCACCGCATTTGAACTTGTTCCAGTACCAGGCGGGGCCGCGTTCATCATATTTGGAGAGCACCTCAATTTCAAAAGGCGGGTTTTGTACAAATTCCGGTGGCAGTTGCAACACCGGGGTTTTTGGCTCCAATGGTTGGGTCAGGTCAACGACACGCACACTGCCACCGCTAAGTGCGTTTGTGAGTGCCGCTAATGTTTCTATTCCATTCATGTCTTTCTCCTTTTTTGTAATTTGCTCAGTGCCTTTTCCAGGGCCAGGCCGTTTTCATCCAAAAGTGCGGCATCTTTAAGTGTTTTCAGTTGCTTATGGGCAAGAGGCATTGTTTCAAATGACTTATATACAGTCATAATTTTTTCATAATTTTGCAGACCCCGTGCATGGGTATCTCCATAACCTTTGATGAGGCGTTGCAGACCGGTAATTTCACAAGCCAGCATATAATTTACAGGTGCTACGCTAGCAATGGTGTTCAGCCAAGTCTCTATGCGCTGTGTTTCAAGTGAATAGCGCAAGCTGATACGGCGAGCGGGTTTTAGCGCAGCCAGCGTGTTCAACAATAAAAACCCACGCAAGGAGGTGGTTTGCACCCGTCGCCCTTTTTGGAAAAATACCCCGAGTGCGGTTTTCAGTCCTGGTTTGCCCAGAATAAACCGGCCAAACGGTGCCGGCAACATATCACAAAATTCCTCAATGCGGGGGTGCATAAATTCACTGACTATGACGATCTGACCCTCACTGGCACCTGCGTTTTGGCGGAAACGCTCAAACCGACTGGCCCGGGTTTTCAGATCAGCCACCCGAATTGTGTCCTCAAAGGTCATGGCAAGGGCCAGATAGCGTGCCATATCGCAGGTTAGTCGCCAGTATTTTCGTGCGCCATTGCAGGTCTGATCCAGTTGATGAATTTTTGCCATACGATCAAGATAAAGAGTGCCATAGCGCGTATCCTGAAAATCCACGCAGCGTTTGAGACCGTGGGTGAGCATCTCATGAGTTGCCAGGGGAAATTCATCTTGTAAAAATTGCAAGAGCGGCACCAACAGAGGTGCCGGGGCAGAATTTGTTTTTTGCCTGACGCTTGGATTTGGCACTTTCGCATTTGCATGGTCAAATCCCAGTGCGAAGCCGCGCAAATTTGCCTGTACCGCTTTGCCGCTGGCCCGGATGGTGTCTTCAAAGTCTTTGCGGGCAAAGAGTAATTTACCCGTGCTAGCCAGGGCACCAAACAACACCGAACTGATAACACTCTGGGCGGATTTGGCCGCTTGCTCCATATCAAAGCTGATAAACTGAGCGGCGGTTTGGCTGGCCAGTTTTCGTATGTGGGCCGCATCCTGGCGACCATCCCCCAATGGTTCTTTTTCCGAGATGGCATAGACCCGGTGATCGGAAGCAATCAGAGTGGTATTGGTGCTAACGAAGCCGCGCAAAAGCGCCCGTCCGGCCTCCATCATTTCAGAGGCGATAACAATGTCCACATCGCCCGGCACCGGTGTCAGGGCCAGAATGGGTATCTGTTTTGCCTTTTTGGCAATGTCTTTGGGAAACAGCTCCACATAATAAATTGTCGCGCCGGTGCGCTGGGCAACCCCTGGCACCGAGGTGGATTGGGCGAAATAACCATTGTCTTCGGCCATGGCAACAATCCAGCCGGCCAGCACGCCACCGCCCTGTCCGCCCATGGCGGTGATGGCAATTTTAATGGGGCGCACCGATTTCACAAGTCTATCCCGAACGAGTATTTGGCGCGTTTCTTATCGGCCCGGTCTTGCAAAAACCCAATCACAGCACCACGAAATCCGGCGCGCCAGCGATCGAGGCGGGTCGGGTTTTCAATGAGTTGTGCGCTATAAAAGGACGGGCATAAAATGGCGGCATGGGCAATCTCGCCGCATACGCCGCAGCCAACACAATCATTATTCACGTGAGTGACGGGGTCTTCACGCAAGGGATCGGGGTTGTCGACGATGGTTAGCGACGGACAGCCGGAAAGGCGGATGCACGCATGATCGCCGGTGCAGGTGTCGGCATCAACGCCAAAGCGGGTGCGCACCACGCGCTTGCCGTTTTTGATTGCGGCCTGGCGCAGGGGCTTTTCCCGACGCTCCTTGTTCAACATGCACTCGGACTGGGCGAGAATAATCTTTGGGCCTTTCTCGTCCGTCGTTAGCGCCTCTTTCAGGGTCGCCTTCATTTTACCCAGGTCATAGGTGTTGACCGCACGCACCCAGGTGACGCCTAAACCACGCACGGCTTTTTCTATGGGTTGGTTGGTGACGCGGGCCGCATTGTCTGCCCGTGATGAGAGCAAATCCTGGCCACCGGTGGCGGCTGAATAACCATTATCTATAATCACCAGTATATTGTCGTTCTTGTTAAATACTGCATTGCCAACCCCACTGGTCAGGCCATTATGCCAAAAGCCTCCATCACCCATAATGCTGATTGTGCGCTTGTCAGCTTTGGTATTAAACGCCGATGCGCCAGACCAGCCAAGGCCGTAGCCCATGGTGGTGTTGCCGATATTAAAGGGCGGCAAAATGGAAAAAAGGTGACAACCAATATCGCAGGAGACGTGAAAATCACCCAGTTCGCGTTGCACCAGCTTCATGGCGGTAAAAACCGGGCGCTCCGGGCAGCCGGTGCAAAACCCGACGGGGCGTAATGGCACGCTTTGCGTCAATTGTTTCTGATCTTTTGGGGTAAGTGCCAAACTTGTATTTGTCGTTATCTGCTCCGGTGCGTAAGTTTCAAAAAACTGGCGCAGACCATCCAGCAATACCTGACCGGTGTATTCTCCGGCGCGAGGCAAGACTTCCTTGCCCACCACACGGGTATCCAGTTCGGCTTGCCTCAAAATGGTGTTCATTGCCTGTTCGATATATTCGGGCTGACCTTCCTCGATCATCAGAACTGCGCGTTTATCGGCACAAAATCCGCGCACTTCATCAGGTATCATCGGGTATGTGACATTCAGGCAATAGATCGGAATATCCGTGTGGCCAAAACTGTCTGCAAGGCCGGCAAGCTCCATAGCGCGCATCAATGTATTATACAGTCCGCCCTGCACAATAATGCCAAGATTGCCGCCATGACCGCCCAAAAACTCGTTCAGTTTGTGTTTTTTGATGAACGACACGGCAGCGGGCCAGCGGCTTTCAATCTTTTCAACCTCATGGACAAAATTTGACGGCGGCAACACCACGCGCCCATAATCGCGCACCGGGTTTTCCATGGCTTGGGCCAGGGTGAATGTCGGTCTCACATTGTCTTTGGCTTTGAACGAGCCGGATACATGACAGGCGCGAATACGCAATTCCAGCATTACCGGGGTGTTGGAGGCTTCGGATAACTCGAAACCTTTTTCGACCATTTGTGTAATGGAGGTCAGGTTTGGGCGCGGATCCAAAAGCCATATTTGTGATTTCATGGCAAAGGGGTGAGAGCGTTCCTGCATGATCGAGGAGCCTTCGCCATAATCCTCGCCAACAATGATGAGCGCCCCGCCCATCACCCCGCTGGAGGCCACACTGGCCAGGGCGTCAGAGGCAACATTGGTGCCGACGGTGGATTTCCAGGTTACCGCCCCGCGCAAGGGATAATTGACCGAGGCCGCCAGCATGGCCGCCGCCGCCGCCTCGTTGGCGCTGGTTTCAAAATGTACCCCAAGGTCATCCAATATGCCTTGCGCATCAGATAAGACATCCATCAGATGCGAGATCGGTGCGCCCTGATAGCCGCCAACATAAGATACCCCGGATTGTAACAAGGCCTTGGTCACGGCCAGAATACCTTCACCGTGAAAGGTTTCGCCAGCGCCGATCTTCAGTTTCTGCACTTCTTTGGTAAAAGACAGTTCTGCCAATATAGACTCTCCCCAGTAGCTATCTTGCCGTGTGCAGAACAAAATGGCTAGATCGTGAAATCAATAATCTGTATGAGATAAGAGTAAATATGAAACGGAAAAGCGCATGAACCCTGAAACGTATACACCGGAACATTTTTGCTGGGCCTTTGAGAACGGCATTGCCCGCATCACACTAAATCGGCCCGCCCGCAAAAACCCGTTGACGTTCAGCTCTTACGCCGAACTGCGCGATCTGTTTCGGGCACTGGTTTATGACAAGGCCGTCAAAGCCATTGTCTTTGGTAGCTCTGGGGGCAATTTCTGCTCTGGTGGTGATGTTCATGAAATCATCGCGCCACTGACCAAAATGGATATGTCGCAATTACTGGATTTCACCCGTATGACCGGCGATCTGGTCAAGGCCATGCGCGGCTGTCCACAACCCGTTATTGCCGCCGTGGACGGCGTTAGTGTTGGCGCGGGCGCGATAATTTCCATGGCCTCGGATTTACGTCTGGCCAGCAAGCAGGCCAAAACGGCGTTTCTGTTTAACCGGGTTGGCCTTGCAGGTTGTGATATGGGGGCGTGCGCCATGCTGCCGCGCATTATTGGCCAGGGTCGTGCCAGCGAGTTATTACTGACCGGGCGCAGTTTCAGTGCGCAGGAAGGAGAACGATGGGGCTTTTTCAATGCCATTCATGACAGCGATGCGCTGGATGAAGCGGCCATGACATTGGCGCGGCGTCTGGCAGCGGGGCCAAATTTTGCCAATGGCATTACCAAAAACCAACTTAACATGGAATGGGATATGAGCCTGGACACGGCCATAGAAGCCGAGGCACAGGCTCAGGCAATTTGTATGCAAACCCAGGATTTTGAACGCGCCTATAAAGCTTTTGTTGCCAAAGAAAAACCGGTTTTCGAGGGCGATTGATGACTGACACAAGCTTCCTCACATGGCCGTTTTTTGAAGCTCATCATCTGGCATTGGCCAAAACCCTGGGTGAATGGGCGGCGCAGGAATTGCCCACCATTGTGGATTGCAAAACCGCCCATGACGATGTTGATGCCACTTGTCGAACTTTGGTGAGGGCATTGGGCGCAGGGGGTTGGTTGCGATATTGCGTTCCGGCCGCCTTTGGCGGTGTTCATGAGAGCCTGGATGTGCGCTCCTTGTGCATTATTCGCGAAACCCTGGCGCGCCATTCCGGCCTTGCCGATTTTGCCTTTGCCATGCAGGGGCTTGGCTCTGGCGCTATTGGCATGTTTGGCACGCAGGCCCAAAAGCAAGCTTATTTGCCCGCCGTGGCAAGTGGTCAAAAAATTGCTGCCTTTGCCTTGACCGAACCAGGTGCCGGATCGGATGCGGCGGCCATGACCACTCGCCTTGAGGCAAAGGGTGAGGATTATCTGCTCAATGGTGAAAAAACCTATATTTCCAATGGTGGCATTGCCGATTTTTATACGCTTTTTGCCAAAACAGATGAGGGTGTCAGTGCGATCATCATTGATGCGGATACACCGGGGCTGGAGGTTGCAGAGCGACTGGAGGTGATGGCCCCGCACCCGCTGGCGCGGTTGACCTTCACCGATTGCGTCATACCAGGAGCTAACCTTTTGGATGCGCAGGGGCGCGGCTTCAAAATTGCCCTGGCGACGCTGGATGTGTTTCGCACCAGTGTTGGCGCTGCGGCCCTCGGGTTTTCAAGGTGCGCACTGGATGAGGCGTTATCATACGCGCGCACACGTACCATGTTCGGCGCAACATTGGTGGATATGCCTATTGCGCAAGCCATGCTGGCCGAGATGGCGCTGGACGTTGATGCTTCGGCGCTGTTGATTTATCGTTCCGCCTGGATCAAGGATGTAAAAAAATTGCGCGTTACCCGTGAAGCGGCCATGGCAAAACTTTATGCCACCGACAGCGCCCAGATCGTGATAGACAAGGCTGTGCAGTTGTTGGGCGGTCTTGGGGTGACCAAAGGGCAAAAAGTTGAGGAATTATACCGGGAGGTCAGGGCGCTACGCATCTATGAAGGTGCGTCAGAGGTTCAAAAAATCGTTATCGCCCGCCAGCTTTTAACGCCATCAAAAAAGGAAGATTAACCTGATGAGTTTTTTTACGGTTCCCGGCAAGGTGCGGTTTGGTCACACTGATTCTGCCGGAATTATTTTTTACCCGCGCTTTTTTGAAATACAAAATTCAGTGGTTGAAGACTGGTTTGATGACGTACTGGACAGCAGCTTTGCCGCCTTTCGCGAAACCTATGATCTGACCACGCCATTGGTGGATGTCAGCACACAATTTTTAGTGCCGTGCCGACTTGGTGAGAAACTGGATGTTATGTTGGGGATCATTCATCTTGGACGGTCGTCTCTGGTTTTGCGTGTAATGGCAGAGCGCGATGGTGAGACTTGTATTACCTCACGCGCGGTTCTGGTGTGTAGCAAAACAGATTTTACCGGCTCGGCCCCCTGGCCTGATGAAATTCGCAAACGTATGCAGTCCTTTCAGATTGAAGAGAGTGAAACGTGAAACAGGTATTGCAACCAAAAGGGTGGAAGCGCCCCAAAGGCTATGCCAACGGCATAGAGGCAGAGGGTCGTCTGGTTTTTACCGCCGGGATCATTGGCTGGAATGAACAAGAGCAATTTGAAACCGATGATCTGGTTGAACAAATCCGTCAGACCTTGGCGAACACCCTGGCGATATTGGCAGAGGCCGGTGCGACATCAGAGCATATTGTGCGGATGACCTGGTATGTTACTGATCGAGAGGACTATCAGAACCGGCAAAAAGAAATAGGTCAGGTCTGGAAAGCGGTTATCGGCAAGCAGTTTCCGTGCATGGCCTGTGTTCAGGTGCTGGCCCTGATGGAGGCGCGAGCAAAAATAGAAATCGAAACCATCGCAATGGTGCCGCTAACGCAATAGCTGTCACAACAATCAACAGGGGCAGACAATGAAAATCACAGTGATTGGCGGTGGGCCAGGCGGGCTTTATTTTGCCCTGTTGACCAAAAAGGCACGTCCAGATTTTGACATTGAGGTTTTTGAACAAAACCGGGCCGATGATACGTTTGGTTTTGGTGTGGTGTTTTCGGATGAGACCCTGGACGAATTCTTAAGCGCCGACCCGGCTTCCTATGAGATGATCCGTGACAGTTTTGCCCATTGGAGCGATATTGTTATTGAGCATGAGGGTCAGCGCACCATTGTTGGTGGTAACGGCTTTGCCGGTTGCTCGCGGCTTACCTTATTAAAAGTCCTGCAAACCCGATGCGAAGCGGTGGGTGTGAGCATCCACTATTCCACTCAGATTAACCCGGATGAGCTGACCACACGGTTTCCTGATTCTGACATTATTGTTGCCGCAGATGGCATTAACAGTGCCATTCGTGACAAGCACAAGGCCGAGTTTGGCATGCACACACAATTGCGGCCAAATCATTTTGTCTGGCTAGGATCCGCGCGGCCTCTGGATGCCTTCACGTTTTTCTTCAAAAAAACTGAACACGGCCATTTTTGCGCCCACACCTATCAGTATGAGGATGGTCGCTCGACCTGGGTGGTTGAAACCACGAAGGAATGTTGGCAAGCCAGTGGCTTTGCCGATATGGATGAGGCCGAGTGCGCGACTTATCTGGAGGGGGTATTTGCGGACGAACTTGATGGGCATGGCTTTATCACCAATCGCTCGTTATGGCGTAATTTTCCAGTGATTACCTGTGATCGCTGGAATGCTGGCAATATCGTTTTGCTGGGCGATAACAAGGCCACGGCGCACTGGTCTATTGGCTCAGGCACCAAGCTGGCCATGGAATGTGCCATAGGTTTATCAAAGGCGGTTTTGGATAATGCTGGACATGTTCCCGCCATTTTCGAGCAATACGAAAACACCCGGCGCACACCGGTGGAGATTACCCAGCATAATGCCGCCGTATCCTTGCGCTGGTTTGAAAATATGCCGCAGCATTGGGATAAATCGCAATATGCTTTTGCGTTTTCCATTATGAGCCGGGCCAAATCCATCACCTGGGATAATCTGAAATTGCGCGATGCCAGTTTCCTTAATGCCGCAGAAGACGAATTTTACACGTGTTATAAAACACAAACCGGGCGCGATATGAGCATAGCCCGCCCAACACCCATGTTCACGCCGTTTGAGCTGCGCGGGTTGACCATCCCCAACCGTGTTGCGGTGGCCCCTATGGCTCAATATAGCGCGCAAAACGGGTGTCCGACTGATTGGCATTTCTCCCATTATACCGCCCGGGCGCTGGGCGGCGCGGGTCTGGTTTTTATGGAAATGACCTGCCCCAGTGCTGACGCGCGGATTACGGATGGTTGCACCGGGTTGTGGAATGAAAGTCAGGAGCACGAATGGGCGCGCATCAATAACTTCATTCACCAGAACACCACAACAAAGATTGCTTTGCAGCTTGGCCATGCCGGGCGCAAAGGCTCAACCAAGCGCGGTTGGGAAGGCGCGGATGAACCCAAGGATGAAAGTAACTGGTCGATTTATTCAGCCTCACCCATTGCCTATACCGAGGGGGTATCTGCGACACCAAAAGAGCTGAACCGCGATGATATGGATCGCATACGTGATGAATTTGTCGCCGCCACGATCCGGGCAGATCGTGCAGGATTTGATATGCTGGAACTGCATTGCGCTCACGGATATTTGCTGGCCAGTTTCCTCTCGCCCCTGACCAATACCCGCACCGATGACTATGGTGGCCCGGCCAAAGCGCGGGTCAAATTCCCGCTGGAGATTTTTGTCGCCATGCGTGCAGTCTGGCCCCAAAACAAGCCCATATCAGTGCGTCTGTCGTCCTCGGACTGGGCCAGAGGCGGTCTGACACTGGATGATTTGAAAGTTATATCGCTGGCATTCAAAAATGCTGGCGTAGACATCATTCATGCCTCATCTGGCCAGACGGTGCCGTGGCAAAAACCGGTTTATGGGCGCATGTGGCAAACCCCGTTTGCGGAATATATTCGCCAAGAAGTGGGTATTCCGACCATTGCTGTGGGCGATATAACCCTGCCAGAGCAGATCAATACCATTATCGCTGATGGTCGTGCAGACCTGTGCGCTCTGGCGCGACCGCATCTGAATAATCCAAACTTCACCCGCCAGGCAGCCGGGCATTATGCCATGCACGATCAGAACTGGCCGCCGCAATACGAAACCGGGGAGTATCAGCTTTACCGTGAAGCCGAGAAAGTAAGTGAAAAGGCGCTTGATCTGGCCCTAAAAGCGCGCCCCAATCGCCGCCATTATCAACGTGCGGTGAAATAGTGGAGATTTCTTCTCCCTAAGGGAGAAGGGGAAATCTAGGCCAACAGCGTGCGGTTCTTTTCCAGCGCCGCCAACACCACCTCAATGTCATCCATATTGTTATAAAAATGTGCGGATACCCGCAGGTTTCCATCCCGGCAAGAGGTGATAATATGCTCTGCCTCAAGGGCGGCAACCAGTTGATGATCGTCTGTGCTGCGGATGGCCACCATAGGGCCGTGGTGCGTGTCTTTGACAGGGCTGGCCAGTGAACCGCCTAGGGCCACCACGCCTTTTTTAAGCGCCGCATTGAGTGCCATGACATGCGCCCGGATGCTCGCAACACCGACATTCAAAACATAGTCCAGCCCGGCCTCGGCGGCGTAAAGTGCAGGCACACTGGGCGTACCTTGCTCAAACCGCCGGGCATTGGGTGCTGGCTCATTAGCATGAATTTTCATGGCATGAATATCGGCCTGGGCGAACCAGCCGGTTTGCAAGGGATACAGGCTTTCTATGAGTACCTCGCGGACATACAAAAACCCGATACCGGCACTGCCGAGCAGGTATTTCAACGCGCCGCCAATGGCAAAATCCACATCCAGATCACGCACATCAAAGGGTACCGCGCCAAGCCCCTGATACCCGTCAACCAGCATTAACGCCCCTGCATCATGAGCGATTTTACAAATCGCAGCGATATCGTTCAAGGCACCATGGCGATAACAAACCAGCGGTACCGCGACCAGTAGTGTGCGCTCGTCCACCAGTTCAGCTAAATGTTCAAGATCAAGCTGACCGTCATCTTGTTCGCGGGCATGGACAACATCACCGCCGCGCGCGGTTTGTGCGTGCCAGTTTTGTGCCTCGGTCGGAAACGCCTGATCGGTAGTTACCACGCGGTTGCGTTTGCCGGAAAAATCAAAACTGCTGATAAGGCTGCTCAATGCCGCCGAAGCTGATGTGGTCACAGCCATTTCGTCTGTCTTTGCGCCGACAAGTTGTGCAAAGCGTTCCCGCACTCTTTCATGGCGCTCAACCCAGCCCATCCAGTCTGCGCCGCGTGCGTTGCGACAGGAAAGGTATGCACCATATGAGGCTTCAACCTGATGGGACAATGCCCCATAGGCGCATGAGTTTATGTAGTGTGTGTGCGTGAATATAGGGAAGTCACGGCGATAATTCTGCATATCTGGCTCACTCATTTCCACACCGCGATCAAAATAATAGCTAGCGGAAGCAGTATGCGTAAAGTCCAAATCCATACACTCTCAAGCGTGGCTGACAAGCCCAGCTTTCCACGCACTATTTTTGCCATTATCCAACCGGTAAAAAGCGCAATCATGAAGCCATTAAAGGGTAGCAACACACTGGCAATGGCAAAATCCATGGTGTCGAAAACACCCTTGCCGGCAAAGCCCGGAACGCCATTAAGCGGAAATATATCTTTCCAGATATTAAAAGACAGCAGGGCCGTTATGCCAATAAACCACGCGGCTGATCCGGCCAGTATTGTCCCGCGCGTGCGTGACATGCCGCGCTGTTCTGCCATCCAGGCGACAACCGGCTCCAGTGTGCCGATACCAGTAGTGAAGGCAGCAAAAAACAACAATACGAAAAACACGGCGCCAACGATGGCCCCGCCGGTCATTTGCCCAAATGCGGTGGGCAGGGTTACAAAAATAAGCCCGGGGCCACCAGCAGGGTCAAGGCCTTGAGCAAAAACAAGAGGAAAAATCGCCAATCCGGCCATCAGGGCAATACCGGTATCAACCAGGGCAATGATGGCAACCGAGCGGCCCAGCGAGATACCTTCGGGCACATAGGCACCGTAAGTTATCATGATGCCGACACCGATGGCGAGCGAGAAGAAGGCCTGTCCCGCCGCCACAATAACGGTTTTCCCGGTCACAGCCGACCAGTCCGGTGAAAACAGAAAATCAAATGCCTGTGCTGTATCACCGGTAACAAGGGCATAGCTCATCAACCCGGCAAGCATAATGAAAAGCGCGGGCATCAATATGCGTGAAAAGGCTTCAATGCCGCCCTGAACGCCCCGGATCAGCACCAGCATGACGCCGCCTATGAAAATGCTATGGCCAAGCAATAAACGCCACGGGTTGGCAAGCATGGCATTAAAGCGCCCTGTGGCGATCGTGCCGTCAACACTTGTTACCTTGCCGACAATACCTTGCGCGGCAAAATCCACAGTCCAGCCACCCACGACGCTGTAATAGGCAATGCCGACAAAGGCGATAAAAACACTCATAAATCCTATGATTTGCCAGCCATTACTGGCCCCGGTTTTGCTGACCAGTGCCTTGATACTATGGATGGCACTGCCGCCGCCGGTGCGCCCCAGAACAAGTTCGGCCAGCATGATCGGCATACCAATGAGAAACACGCAGGCGATATAGATCAATACAAAAGCCCCGCCGCCATTTTCACCGGCCAGAAACGAAAACCGCCACAGATTGCCAAGCCCGACGGCGGCCCCAATGGTGGCCAGAATAAACCCAAGACCAGATGACCAGCGTTTATCGTGCATTGTTTTCAACCTAGTAATTGATTGCCGGGCTGCCGGCGGGATAAAACGCACCCATCAGACGTAGCCCATTAGGGTCAGTACATTCCAGAGAGTGTCCCTGACGTTTGCTCAGGAATATCACATCGCCCGGCTTTACCGGCGCCCGGCAATGTTCCGTCCACATCATTCCCTCCCCGGAAAGAATAACGATGGCTTCCTCATAAAGATGGCGGTGAAACGCGGCGCGGGACAAGGGAACTTCGCCAATAAACTGGGTGATTTGCCTGGAGCCAACCAGATCATCCACCAATACCTGAAAAAAACGATCGGCCATGACATTGGCTTTTTCATTATCGACGCCAACCCGGCGCTCGGCAAATTTACGATCAAACCGGCTATCAGGGCCATTTGGGGGGGCATCGGGCCAACTCATCGTGCCGTTATGGGGGCAAATTGCCGCCATGATTGTCATGCTTGTTTCTGCCTGAATTTGAAATGCTTCGCCCGATTTCACATAAATGCCGGTCTCTGGCCCGACTTTAAATATCTTACCTTCTATGTTGATATGCCCGTTACCGGAGATCACAAACAGCACCGTGTCGCTGTCCTCATGGCGTCGCCAGGGCGAAATTCCGGGGTTTGCAAGCATGCGCAAAAGGCCGAGATGTTTTGCCCCGTGTCTGGCCCCGATCAGGGTTTGACAAGCCAGTGTGCCGTTATGTTCATCTTGCGCCGGGTCAGGCGTTAGCACATAGGCGCCACCGTCCAGTATGGCCTTGCCGCCGCTTTTGGGATCACGCTCGACCAGTTTGGCATCGCTCATGGTCGCGATTTCATCTGCGCTGGCTTCTTCATAGGTGTCTTGAAGATTGTTGTGCGCCCCATCGCAAAAGGGGCCAGCGCGGGTGCGCTTGCAGGCACATAAAAGTACATCTTCGGATTTGTCGGCAACAAACATTAACGGCGTAAACTTTGTTCCCGCATGAGAGCCATCGCAAAAGGGTTGCTTTTTGCTGCGCCCGCATGAGCACCAGAAATACCGCTTGCCTTCTTCCAGCGAAACAAGACATGGCTTGTACGCCGCGATAACTGGTTCATTATTTTTAATATCACTGGTCATGCAAATGTTTTAGGTCTTAAAGCGCGTTTGTGCTATCTAAAAATATGCTTCTAAGTTCAATAAATGGTGAGAGAATGGCAATAATTATACGCTTCATCGGATTGGTTAGTTTTGCCGTGCTGATCTTGTCAAACACGGCATGAAATCTGGCACCGATGACTGAGGCAAATAAAACCGCGCTGGAGCGCGAATACTCACCAAGTTCTCGCGTGGACGATATTGGTGTTTTTATTGACGAATATATCCGGCAAAGCGCGCATATGCGCGAAGCCTACGCCGCCAATTTATATGAAAACCTGCATTATGGTGATGCGCCCCGGGCGATGATGGATATTTTTGTACCAAAGGGTGCTGGCCCGTTTCCGGTTCATGTTTTCATCCATGGCGGTTATTGGCAGGCGCTTTCCAAAATCGAGAGCATTTTTGCGGCAAAGAATTTCCTGGATCAAGGCATCATTTTTATTGCCCTTGGTTACACATTGGCCCCCAAGGCAAATTTGGCACAAATCACCCAGGAAGCCCGCGCCGGCGCGCTTTGGGTATTACACGAAATTGCCCGATTTGGCGGTGATCCACACTACATAACCATGTCCGGTCATTCTGCCGGAGCGCATTTGCTGGCCGAAATTATTGCCATGGATTGGCCAGATGCCGGGTTTGCAAAATGTCCACTGGCCGGGGCAACATTGATTAGCGGTGTTTATGATCTGCGTCCCCTGGTGCAGACCTATATCAATGATGCCCTTGGGATGAGCGCAGAAGATGCGGCTATGGCCAGCCCGCTATTGCACCTCCCACAAAGCGCCTGCCCGTTGATTTTCACCCATGGCGATAATGAAACCAATGCCTTCAAAGCGCAAACCAGAACCTTTCGCAAAGCCCTGCAAGAGAAGGGTATTGAGAGTGATTATCTGTCCATGGCGGGTTTCAACCATTTCGACATTATTCTGGAACTGGCTAATCCGGCCAGCCCATTATTTGCTGCTATCATGCAGCAAATGGAGGTCAGGTAACGCTTTCACGTGTGGCAAAGCGCGGGTTTTGCCACAGTTTCCTGTCCATGACAGCTTTTATGCCTTGCACGGCGTCCCACACGTCCTGATAGCGGGTATAAAGCGGCGTCAGGCCAAAACGCATTATGTCGGGCGCACGAAAATCACCAATAATGCGCGCCTCTATCAAGGCCTTCATAATGGCATAGCCATGGGGATGGGAAAAGGCGACCTGGCTACCCCGGATCGTCGCTTCTTTTGGGCTAATCAGACTAAACCCATACTCGGCACAGTATTCACTCATGAGGGCGATAAACATATCCCCAAGCGCCATGGATTTTTCCCGTATCAGCGTCATATCAGCACGCAGCATCATATCAATGCCGGTTTCCAGTGCGCCAAGCGATAATATGGGCTGTGTGCCGCTCATCAATTGGCGAATATCCCGGGCCGGGCGGTAATCATGTTCAAAGGCAAATGGATCATCATGGCTCCACCAGCCGGTTAGCGGCTGTATGGCTTTGTCCAGATGGCGCTTTGCCGCATAAAGGAACGCTGGTGCGCCTGGGCCACCGTTGAGATATTTATAGCCACAGCCAACGGCAAAATCTGCCTTGGCTGCGCCCAGATCGACCGGCAGAGCACCGGCGCTATGGCACAGATCCCAGCACATCAGGGCACCGGCTTTGTGGGTGCGTTCTGTGATCTCGTTCATATCATAAACATGGCCGGTTTTATAATGCACCTGGGTGAGGGCGACGACGGCAATCTCGGGGGTGATATGCGCGGCAAAATTATCTCGTTCTGCAAAACGCACTTCATGGCCCCGGCCTAGCTGGCGGACAAGTCCCTGGGCAATGTAATTATCGGTGGGAAAATTACTGCCCTCCATCAAAATCACTTTGCGATCAGGGCGTAAATCAAGAGCCATGGACAGAAGCTTATAAAGATTGATCCCGGTGCTATCGGTGACCAGGACTTCATCGTCCCGGGCGCCGATCAATCTGGCAATCTTTGCCCCGATGCGTGTCGGTAAATCAAACCAGCCATTGGTATTCCAGCTGGTGATGAGATCCTGCGCCCATTCTTTTGACACAAGCGTTTCAATGCGTTGCCTTGCGACACGGGGCATAGCGCCCAGTGAATTACCATCAAGGTAAATCACGCCGTCTGGCAGGATGAACTCATCGCGAAATGAGCGCAGCGGGTCGGAAGAGTCATGAGCCAAAAAGGTTTCGCGGATTAGCGGCATGGGATCGTCCCCCAAGTCAAAACCAGATGGCTAACACATCCTGATAAATTGCACCATTATAGTTGTGCCTGAGCGAGTGAGGATAAGTGTGCTCATATAGCGAAGCGATAGCACAAGAATCACGTGCTCATATAGCGAAGCAATAGCACAAGAATCACGTGCTCATATAGCGAAGCGATAGCACAAGAATCACGTGCTCATATAGCGAAGCGATAGCACAAGAATCACGTGCTCATCTAGCGAAGTTTACCGTCGCGATAGTACAAGTAAATAAGGGTCAAATGAATATCAATTGTGGGACAAGTTTTGTACCATAAGAGTCAGCTAGGGGTCAGGCCGTGACTCTTGAGCATGTGAATGGTGATAAAGGATTGGTTATCCCCAACACAGCGTCATTGCGGCGAAGGCCGCAATGACGCTGTGTTGGCGTTTCTATTTTACCAGATATTTCCCAGAACTTATCCAACTCTGGCGCTCATGGAGTATGATTATGACACGTCGGAGTCATCCATGCTTCGACAAGCTCAGCATGAGGGTGGAAATAGTAACAAACACCTCATGGTTCGGGGTTTCGTCTTAGCAATCGTCTCGAAGCATGGAGAGTTTCGTGAAAGGAAAAGACTTAGGCTCCCTCGGCAATCATGGCTTCGCGCAGGGCTTTTTTGGCAATTTTACCAGAGGCAATGCGGGGCAGGGCTTCATCATGAAACACCATGATCGAGGGGGTTTTAAAGGCTGCCAGATGCGCGGCCAGATCAGCCATCAGTTTTTGTGCATCCAGGCCGCTATCCGGGCGGGCATAGATCACACTTGCCACCACTTCGCCAAGGCGCGCATGGGGCAGACCAAAAACCGTGGCTTCCAGCACGTCCGGGTGCGCACAAATGGCGGCTTCGACTTCCAGTGTGGCAATGTTTTCGCCGCCCCTGATGATTATATCCTTGATACGATCAACAACATAAAAATAGCCATCCTCGTCCTTGATGCCCACATCGCCGGTGCATAGCCAGCCGTCCTTAAAGGCCTCGGCTGTGGCATCTGGCTGGTTCCAGTAACCGCGAATGTTGGCCGCCGACTTGATGCAAATTTCACCGCGTTCACCCATAGGAACTTCATTGCCTTGCGGGTCGCGGATTTGCATTTCCACAATAGGTCGTGGTGGTTTGCCAATGCTGGAGGGGCGCGCAAGGTAATCATCGCCGGCAATAATTGAGCCAATGCCATTGGTTTCGGTCAGGCCATAACCGGCCAGCGGTTTTGCCTGCTCAAGCATGTCATCAAGAGGTTTAACTTGGTCAGGTGGGCGCGCCGCACCGCCGGCACCAAGATCATTCAGGCTGGAAAGGTCATAATCGTCACGATTGGGGGCGTTCATCAGATCGGCGGTCATGGTCGGCACACCGGTAAGCGAGGTTACGCGCTCTTTTTCGATAAGGCGCATGGCCACATTCACATCCCATTTGCGCATGAGTATCATCTTGCGAGCCGCGACAATGGAGACAAGAAAAATCACCACACAACCGGTAACGTGAAACAGGGGAATGGTTTGCAGAACAATAGGTTGCGGGCCGTCTTTGCCCGGGATTTCCCCGCGTGCACTTTGCATGGCAAGGCCCATCAACGCATAACCAAGAATACCGGTTATGACTCCCCGATTGGTCGAAACCGCTCCCTTTGGATGACCGGTAGAGCCAGATGTATACATCAATGTGGCGTCATCTTCAGGGTCAATATCAACCTCTGGCGGTGTCGTTTCATTTCGGCTGGCCAACAGGGCGTCATAATCCAGCAGACGCGGGTGTGTGTGGTCAAACTCACCGCTGACTATCAGGGTAAAATCCTGTGTTCCCAGTAATGGAGCGATGTTTTTTGCCCGCCGTGGATCTGCAAGAATAATTTTGGCACCGCTATCTTCAATAGCATAGGCGATCTCCTCGGTTCCCCACCAGGAATTTAACGGCGTTGCCACCGCCCCGGCCAGCAAGGCACCGATAAAGCCGATAACCCATTCAGGGCGATTGCGCATGGAAATGGCAACCTTGTCGCCTTTTTGAATACCCAGCTCGACAAGTACATGGGCAAACCGCGCCGAAGCCTCATAGGTTTGGCGAAAACTCATGCGCATATCATTTTCAACAAGAAAGGGCAGATCGTCATGTTGCAACATCATGCCAAACAGATCGCGTAAACTGTCCGGGGCTTTGGCAAATACGGCATATTCAACGCCGTCAATGGTCTCGCGATCAACGGCCAGGTCGGCTTCTGGTGCGGTGGCGGCGGCAATGAACGCCTCAAAATGATCGATAAAACTCATACTCTACCCCTGCTGTTTTTTTCTGATTTTTACAGGAAATTTTGCCGGGTGAAAGCGATTTTAGTGTTTTTACAGGTTTATTTTGCCTCAAGCACCTATAACCGCTTTGGTTTCCAGATATTCCTCAAAGCCAAAGGCACCCCATTCACGCCCGTTGCCGGACTGTTTATAGCCACCAAATGGTGCCGACATATCAATACCAGTACCATTCAAGATCACTTGTCCGGCCCGCATTTGCGCGGCCATTTTGGCAACGCGCGTCGCATCACCACCTGAAATATAGGCGGCCAGCCCATAGGGCGTGTCATTGGCAATGCGCACAGCATCGGTGTCATCATCATAGCCGATCAGCACCAGTACCGGGCCAAACACCTCCTCGCGGGCAATGCGCATGTCGTTGGTGACATCGGCAAACACCGTGGGGCGCACATAATAACCACGGTTAAGGCCTTCAGGCCGTCCCGGGCCACCGGCCACGACCCGTGCGCCTTCCTTTATGCCGATCTCGATCAGTCCTTGTATCTTGTTCCATTGATTGCCCGAGATCACCGGCCCCATCACCATGCCATCGTCGCCCGGATCAGCGACCAATACTGCGCTGGCCGTGGCGGCGGCAATAGTTGCGGCCTCGTCCATACGTGCCGCCGGAACCAGCATGCGCGACGGGGCGTTACAGCTTTGGCCCGAATTGATGCACATGCTTTGCATCCCGCCCGATACGGCTTTGGCAAAGGCGTCACCGTGCAGGTCATCAAGAATGATGTTGGCAGATTTGCCGCCAAGCTCCTGACTGACGCGTTTGATGGTTGGCGCAGCGGCGCGGGCCACCTCGATCCCCGCGCGGGTGGAGCCGGTAAACGACACCATGTCGATCCCGGGGTGGGCTGAAATGGCCGCCCCGACACCCGGGCCATCCCCATGCACCAGATTGACCACGCCAGCAGGAACCTCGGCCTCGTGCAGTATTTCCATCAAAATCTGTGCTGAATACGGGGACAGCTCGGATGGTTTCCACACACTGGTACAACCGGTGGCCAGCGCCGGGGCCAGCTTGCAGGCGATCTGGTTGATCGGCCAGTTCCACGGGGTGATAAGCCCGCAAACGCCTATGGGTTCACGGCGCAGGGTGTGATCGCCGTGTTGGTGTTCAAATTCAAAAGTTTCAAGAACTTTGGCGGCTTGCGCGAAATGCGCCAGTCCCGATCCAGCCTGTCCGGTGCCAGCTAGCCATTTTGGCACCCCCATTTCCAGGGTCATAGCCTTGGCCAGATCGCCCATCCGGGCCTGATAACCAGCAATGATGGCCTGAAGGAGCGCCAGACGGTCTTTCCGGCTTGTCCGGGAGAACGACTCAAATGCGCGTGTTGCCGCCTTAACCGCACGGTCAACATCATCTTGCTCGCCAAGGGCGACGCTGCCACTGGGTTCCTCACCGGCCGGGTTGATAACCGCCATGGTGCGTTTTCCGGTCGGTGCCACCCATTGGCCGTCAATATAAAACTGTTTGATTTCACGCATTTGCACTGTCCCCAGATTGGATGTAGTGGGCAGAATAACGCGGCAAAAAGATGACGCAAGTGCGGCTGTTATGGGAGCGGCAAATCGCGTTGACTTGGGGGCCGTCATGGCTATAGTGCGCCGCTCGCTGCCCAAGGCTTATGCTTTGAGGTGTGCGATGCTATGAGATTTTGGGAAAACCCGATACGGCTGGCTTTGGCCTTGCTGTTTGAAGAATGAGAAAAACAATGTTCGCGGTAATTAAAACTGGTGGCAAGCAATATAAAGTCGCCAAAAATGACGTGCTGATTATCGAAAAACTTGACGTTAAAGACGGTGAAGCGGTTGTCTTTGACCAGGTTCTGATGATGGGTGATGGTGATAACATCACTGTGGGTTCGCCGGTTATTGAGGGTGCGCAAGTGCGTGCAGAACTTTTGGAAACCCGCAAGGGTGCCAAAATCATCGTTTTCAAGATGAAACGTCGCAAGGATTATCGCCGCACCAAAGGTCATCGCCAGTTTGAAACGGTGGTTCGTGTGACCGATATTCTGGCCAAGGGTGCCAAACCTGCTGCGGCCAAAAAGGCGGCTGCCAAGCCAGCCACAGAGAAAAAAACCGAAGCTAAACCGGTTGCGGCTAAAAAGGTAGCGGCTACGAAACCTGCAACTGCCAAGAAAGCTCCTGCTAAAAAGGCTGCGACGGCGAAACCTGCAACTGCCAAGAAAGCTCCTGCTAAAAAGGCTGTTACAAAGAAACCAGCCGCCGCCAAAAAATCGGCAACGGCCAAAAAAGCTGTTGCAAAGCCCGTGGCAAAAAAAGCCGCTTCCGCTAAGAAGGACTAAAGACTATGGCACACAAAAAAGCTGGCGGTTCATCCCGCAATGGTCGCGATAGCGCGGGCCGTCGTCTTGGCGTTAAAAAGTTTGGCGGCGAGAACGTTATTCCCGGCAATATCATTATTCGCCAACGGGGTACCAAGGTCTATCCGGGTGACAATGTTGGGATGGGCAAGGATCACACCCTGTTTGCGCTAGAAAAAGGCAAAATTCAGTTTTCGCGCAAAAAGAATGATCGCTCCTATGTATCGGTTGTGCCGACAAGCGCAAAATAAAGCGGCGGAACAAGCCGCTTTGATGGTGGCCTGGAAGTTTTCAAAAGGGAGATGGCTGGGCCGTCTCCCTTTTTTGTTCATGGAGGACGCCATGAGTTATGAAATTGAAACGACACGCCTGACCCTTGGCCCGTTTCATTATGCGGATATTGATCGGCGCGTGGCACTGGCTAACGACATTGATGTGGCCCGCATGGTTGCCCATATGCCCCATCCCTATACCCGTCAACATGCGATTGAGTGGGTGGCCAGACATGATGCGGGCCGGGCCGCCGGGACGGATTATCCGTTTGCCATAACCTTAAAAGGTGTGGGGCTGGTCGGTGCCGTTGGGTTGCACAAAAAGGACAGTCCGGTGTTTGATCTGGGATACTGGGTCGGCAAGCCTTATTGGGGTCGCGGCATTGCCAGCGAGGCCGCGCGCGGCGTTATGGACTGGGCGCGTGATAATATATCCCTGACCGAGGCCACGGCCTGTTATTTTGAAGACAATCCGGCATCAGCACGAGTGCTGGAGAAAATCGGGTTTGCCCATACCGGCACCGATGGTCTGTGCGCGAGCCTTGGGCGCGGTGAAAAAGCACGCAGCTTCAACATGATCTGGCGCGACAGTTCTGTTAAATCACGTTAGAAAACATCATGAAATTTCTCGATCAGGCAAAAATATATTTACGTTCGGGCAATGGCGGTGCGGGATGTATCTCGTTTCGCCGGGAGAAATATGTCGAACGCGGTGGCCCTGACGGGGGTGATGGGGGCAAGGGTGGTGATGTCTGGGTGGAAGCCGTAGAGGGGCTGAACACGCTGATAGACTACCGCTATCACCAGCATTTTCGCGCTGGCACCGGCATCCATGGCATGGGGCGCAATCGCTCTGGCGCGGCGGGCGATGATGTGGTGCTGAAAGTTCCTGTCGGCACTCAAGTGCTGGACGAGGACAAGGATGAAGTCTTGGCTGATCTGACTACCGAGGGTGATCGGGCATTACTATTGAACGGTGGCAATGGCGGTTGGGGCAATGCGCGCTTCAAATCGGCGGTTAATCAGGCACCGCGTCGGGCTAATCCGGGCGAGGATTATGAAGAACGCTGGATATGGTTGCGCCTGAAACTCATTGCCGATGCGGGTTTGGTGGGTCTTCCCAATGCGGGTAAATCCACATGGCTTTCGGCGGTTAGTGCTGCCAGACCCAAAACCGCCGCTTATCCCTTCACCACTTTGCATCCCAATCTTGGTGTTGTTGATCTTGGCCCCGGTGCCCGGTTTGTGCTGGCGGATATTCCAGGGCTGATCGAGGGTGCCTCGGAAGGTGCAGGATTGGGGTCGCGGTTTTTGGGTCATGTAGAACGTGCCGGTGTGCTGGTGCATCTGGTTGATGGCACCGCAGAAGACCCGGCGACGGATTATGCCACCATTCGGGCAGAGCTGGAAACCTATGGCGATATACTGGCCAACAAGACAGAGATTGTCATTCTCAACAAAATCGATGCCCTGGACGAGGCAACAATAACAGACAAGAAAAAAGCACTGGCGGCGGTGTGTGGATGCACCCCGATGCTGGCCTCTGGTGTGTCTGGTCAGGGAGTTAAAACGGTCATGCACAAGGCGCTGGAACTGGTGCGATTACAAAATAAAAAAGACACGGCGCCTGAAGAAGAAACGTCATGGCAGCCTTGAGCGTATCTTCATCTTGCGCAGATGTTTTGACCAATGCACGTCGGGTTGTGGTCAAGGCCGGTTCATCTTTGCTGGTCGCGCCGCAAACCGGGGCATTGCGCCATCAATGGATGGCCTCACTGGTACAAGACCTGGCTGACTTACGAGCCAATAATACAGAATTTATCATGGTTTCCTCCGGTGCCGTGGCGCTTGGTCGTCGGGCGCTTGCCCTGGGCGATGGTGCGCTAATCCTGGAGCAGAAACAGGCCGCTGCCGCCGTTGGTCAACCGATGCTGGCCAGAGCATGGGCAGAAGCATTTGCGCCCACAGGACTTGTTACGGCGCAGGCTTTGCTGACCCTTGACGATACGGAAAACCGTCGCCGCTGGCTCAATTCACGGGCCACCTTGGAAGCGTTGTTGGCACAAAATGCTGTGCCGATTATCAACGAAAATGACACCGTGGCCACCGATGAAATTCGTTATGGTGATAATGATCGTCTGGCGGCCCGTGTCGCACAGATGAGTGGTGCCGATGTGCTGATCTTGCTGTCCGATATTGACGGGTTGTGGAGCGCCGACCCGAACCGCCATAAGGATGCGCAACACATTCCCTTTGTTGCAGAACTGAACACGCAAGTCATGGCTATGGCCGAGGGGCCAAACCCTGGCTCTGATCTGGGTACGGGCGGCATGGCCACAAAACTGGAGGCGGCGCGCATCGCAGTGCGTAATGGTTGCACGGTAATGCTGACCTCTGGTGTTTGCAGATCCCCGGTAACGGCGCTGCTCAAGGGTGCCCGGGCCACCATGTTTGCCCCGTCCTCGTCCATACGCGATGCGCGAAAAAGCTGGATTGCCGGCACCATCAAGCCCGTTGGTGCTGTGCATGTGGATGAAGGTGCGGTGCGTGCGCTTGAAACGGGGGCCAGCCTTTTACCCGTGGGTATGTCGGCTTGCACCGGAGAGTTTTTCCGGGGTGATGTGCTGGTCATACTGGATGCTAAAGGGGCTGAGATCGGACGCGGGCTGGCGTCTTATAACGCTGATGAAGCGGTGCAAATATGCGGGCTGCGCAGTGAAGAAATTGCGCAAAAACTGGGTTATAGTGCGCGTGCAGCGATGATACATCGTGATGATTTAGTACTTTTGAACAAGGGTAGCGAGCAATGATGACCCAGGATGTTGAAGCCATTATGCGCGATATGGGCCAGGCAGCGCGCACAGCGGCGCACACGCTGGCAAAACTTGGTGCGGATAGCAAATGTCGCGCCCTGCATGCTTCGGCAAAGTCCATCCGTGCAGCGGCACCGGCTATTTTGGCGGCTAATGAACGCGATATGCTGGGTGCCAAAAATAAAGGCCTGAGCGCATCATTTCTTGACCGGTTAATGCTGGATAATACGCGCATATTTGCCATGGCCGATGGGGTGGACGCGGTTGCGAAACTGGATGACCCTGTCGGGCAGACGGATATGGAATGGACGCCGCCCAATGGATTAAACATTTCCCGTGTGCGCACGCCGCTGGGGGTTATCGGCATGATCTATGAAAGCCGCCCCAATGTGACCGCCGATGCCGGTGCGATTTGCCTCAAAGCCGGTAATGCGGTGATCTTGCGCGGTGGTGCCGACGGGTTTCATTCGTCTATGGCCATAGCGCACGCATTTCGCACCGGGCTACAAAGCGAAGGGCTGCCCAAAGACGCCGTGCAACTGGTGCCGGACACGGATCGGGCGGCGGTTGGCATGATGCTTGGCGGACTGGATGGCGCGATAGACCTTATCATTCCGCGCGGTGGCAAAAGCCTGATCGCCCGGGTGCAAGCCGATGCCCGGGTGCCGGTATTGTCACATCTGGAGGGGCTATGTCATGTCTATGTCCATAAAAATGCGGATGCGGATATGGCACGAGCAATCGTCGTCAACGCCAAAATGCGGCGCACCGGTATTTGCGGCTCTGCTGAAACACTACTTATCGATCAGGCTTGTGCCGCAAAACTGTTACCATTGATTGCGCAGGATTTGCACGCTTCGGGGTGTGTTTTGCGCGGCGATGGGCGAGCGCGCACCCTGTTTGCCGATATGGAGGCCGCAACCGAGGATGATTGGCGCACTGAATATCTGGACGCGATATTAAGCGTGCGCGTGGTTGATGGTCTGGACGAAGCCATGGCCCATATTGGGCGATATGGCTCAAACCACACCGATAGTATTGTCACCGACAATGAGGATGCGGCCACGCGGTTTTTGAGAGATGTGGATTCGGCCATTGTCTTGCACAATGCCTCAACCCAGTATGCCGATGGTGGTGAGTTTGGTTTTGGTGCAGAAATAGGCATTGCCACTGGCAAGCTGCACGCACGCGGCCCCGTCGGTGCGGCACAATTGACCAGCTATCATTATGTGGTGCGGGGGCGTGGTCATATCCGCCCGTAACATATTTCCTCCAGCCCCTGCGGGGTTGCGGGTCGGGCTGTTTGGCGGCTCTTTCAATCCTGTTCATGAGGGTCATTTTCATGTGGCACAAACCGCAAAAAAACGCCTTGGACTTGATGCTGTCTGGTGGCTGGTTTCGCCGGGAAACCCGTTAAAGGTTAATGCAGGGCAGGGCAATTATGTCCGGCGTCTGGCCGGTGTGCGTCAGGCGTTAACAGGCAAACCCGGGCATTTTGTCTGCACCGCAGAGGCGGCACTGGGCACACGATATTCTATTGATCTGTTTGCCGTCGTGGATGCCATACGCCCGGCCCTTCGCCCGGTCTGGGTGATGGGCGCGGATAATCTGGCAAACTTTCATTTATGGAAAGACTGGCAGGGTATGGCCTTTGCCATGCCCATTGCCGTCATTGCTCGGCCACAGGATGAGGTGCGGGCGCGGTTTTCCCCTATGGTGCGGCGGTTTTCTTTTGCGCGATTACCAGAGGCGGCAGCAAGTGTATTGGCAGATCAGCAAGCTCCGGCCTGGATCTATATTACCGCCCCTATGCACGACCAGTCCTCGACGAAGTTGCGAAACAATCACACTGACTAGAAGGCTGCTTCTAACCCAAAAAATCCGCTGGCCCAAAACCAGAGTTTGCATATTGCGACAATATCTTTTATAATCTTCACGCTATAGATTGGATTTTGCAATGCCAGACACCATGAACCTGAATGTCCGTATCAGTGGATCGTTGAAAGACTTTGTCAGCCGGGAAATCAGCGCCGGGGCGTATGAAAATATGAGCGAATATGTGCGTGATTTGATCCGCCGGGACAAAGAGCGACAGGAAGACGCCAAACTCCACGCCCTCAAGGCGGAGTTGCAACATGCTTTTGCGACTCCTGAAAATGAATGCGTGGAAATTTCCGAGAAAGAATTTTTCGCTCGCAAAGACACTCAACATCGATAATGACCAAAAAGTATATCCTGCTTGATCCGGCTTATGCGCAGTTGGATGATATTTATGAGTATACCAAAACCCAATGGGGAGCGGATCAGGCGAAAACCTATGTTGGTGGTCTGTTTGACTGTTTTGAACAAATTGACTCCAGGCAGGTATTGTGGCGTGCGATTCCCGTTCAGCTAGAGATAGACGGTTATTTTACCCGCTATGAAAAACACTATGTCTATTGGAAAAAACTATCAGGTGGCAGGATCGTCGTTGTGGCCATCTTGCATGAACGTATGCACCAGATTGAGTGGCTAAATAACAGTTTCAAATAACCAAGATATTTAGTTCATCATTATTCATAATACTTTCCCATCTCAAAAAAACTGGCAACATTAGGCCAAGTTAGTTCAATAGCTGAATTATAGTCGTGATCTTTGATACATGCCGAAACCGCGTCCAAATATTGCTCTATTGTACAGTTTTCCCATTCGTCTTTATTTTCACAAAAATCCTCTTTTAATTGCATTATAAATTCTGACAACTCTTTTGCAGAAGATACTTTTTCATATGGCTGTTTTTCAGACATTCTAATATTCCTTTTAATTTGCCGTTCCATTTCTAACACACGCAACTATTCCACAATTTGGAGTACTCATTTTTCTACTAGCTTTACGGGCAATTTTTGTTGCCGTGCCTGTCCTTGCGAAAGCGAGGGGCAGCATGACGAAGCTAACAAATACCAGCGATAGGGTTTTCTTCTCAGCATGTCAGTAAAAAAGGCTGCTTCTGCACAGCAATTCGGGCATGGCGCGTTGGCGCAAGGCATGTTATCAGTCTTGCCATTATCACCGGAGCGAAAGGAATCCTCCCCTGAGTACGAAAACGGCCAACCAGAGCCTTGAGGACAACGCAAATGCACCTCAGCCTGGCCTGATGGAATTATCAACGCAACATGTGAAGTCGTTGATCGTGTCCACACTGGATGCAGACAAAGCCGAAGACATTGTTTGTATAGATTTGCGCGAAAAATCTTCTGTTACTGATATGATGATCGTTGCCAGCGGGCGCTCGCAACGTCACGTCAGTGCGCTTGCCGATCATATATTGCGGACATTGAAAAAAGAGGGACTTGGCAAGGTCGCCGTTGAAGGTATGCCAGCCTGTGACTGGGTATTGATTGATGCTGGTGATGTAATTCTGCACCTGTTTCGCCCTGAAGTGCGTGAGTTTTACAAGCTTGAAAAAATGTGGTCGGTCGAAGCAATATCTGCGGATGGTGAATTTTAAGTGAGGTTAACGCTGGGTGTAGTGGGCCGATTACGATCCGGGCCAGAAAAAAACCTGGCATCTGACTACATCACGCGCGCCGCAACTCTTGGCCGTGGCCTTGGGTTTCCAAAGGTGGAGCTGAGTGAGTTTCAGCCTAAAGGTAAAGCCGACAAATCCGCCATGACCGCTCATGTACTTGGCGCACTTGCCCCCGGCACCATACGCATTGTGCTTGATGAGCGCGGCAAGGATATTAGCTCTGCTGAATTTGCACAGCTTTTGGCACGCTGGCGTGATGAGGGGGCAAGTCATGGGGCATTGCTGATCGGTGGTGCCGATGGCTGGAGCGACAAGATGCGCGATGGTGCGGCAGCGGTTTTGCGCTTTGGTGCGTGGACGTGGCCCCACCGTCTGGTTCGGGTTATGGCCGCCGAGCAGATATACCGGGCACTCTCCATATTGGCGCAATCGCCTTATCACCGGGAGGATTGAATGGCTGATCTTGCCAAATGGATTGTTCTGATGTTGCTGATGTTTAACATGCCGGTAATGGCCCAGGAGGCACCGGGTAGAGAGGCTGCAGAGCGGCTGGACGAGGAACACGAAAAGGCCGAGGCGCGGGCCAGTACGCTGCGCAAAAATTCAGATCAATTGCGTATCGAGATCGCCGATCTGCAACAACAGTTAATCGCCCTGGCGGCAAAACGGGCGAACTATCAGGAAACCATGAATGATACCGAAGACAAGCTTGAGGCGATGGGAATTGAAGAAACCGGAATTTTGGCAAAACTGGATGCTGAACGCGCCGGGCTAATGGATTTGCTCGCCGCACTACAGCGTGCCGGAATGAGCCAACCGCCGGCACTGGCGGTGTCGCCCGATGATGCCGCCGCTGCTGCTCGTGCCGCGATTTTACTCTCTGGTGCCGCCCCGCAACTAAAGGCGAGGGCCGATGCGTTGGCAATAACACTGGAAAGCCTAAGTAGTGTGCGCAATAGCATTCAAAAGGAAAAACAGCGCCTTTTGCTGCAGGGAGAAACCTTGCAAACCAGTACGCTTACACTGGAAAACCTTCTTGAGCAGCGCCAGGAGCTGGAAGGCACCTTGCGCCAAAATGCCAATACAGCTGCCAAACAGGCGCGGGTTTTTGCCACGCGCGCATCAACTCTGCGTGAGTTGATTAACCAGCTTGAAGCCGCCGCCAGCAGAAATTCACCGCGCCGCAAACCACCCAAAGAGAGCCAGTCCGCTCCTTCGGGCCAGGCCAGTCCACGGCACAAACCAGACCCGGGTTCTGTGGCCGTTCTTGATCCTTTTATTGCCCCAAGTGGTCGTTTTGCTGATAGTCGGGGGCTGTTAAGGCTACCCGTAAAGGGCATAATTACCCATGCTTTTGGTCAGGCTAATGACAAGCCGCGTCGCTCTGGTCTGGTCATTCAGGCGAGGCGCGGCGCACAGGTCACAGTACCATTTGATGGCCGTATTTTGTATTCCGGGCTGTTTAGAAATCTCGGTCGTCTCTTGATCCTGAACGTCGGTAATGGTTACCATATCATTATCGCAGGTTTGGAGCGGTCTTTCGTTGTGACAGATCAGCTTGTTCTTGCGGGCGAGCCGGTTGGTGAACTGGCGGATCGATCCAGGCCAGCCCCGGAACTTTATCTTGAGTTCCAAAAAGACGGGCGGTCAATTGATCCGGCACCCTGGCTTGTGAAGAATACAAGTGCGGGCCATAGTGTCCCATAATAAACTGGCCCGGGATTTGAATGGAGCCAGTGGAATAATAAAAGGTGGTGAATATGCGGTATTTATCTTTGGTTTTGGTGGCAATTGCCGGCGTGCTGGCCGGTGGTGTGGGTTTGACCTTCACCATGGCATCTGCGGAATCAGGTAACCGGGCGACATTTCAGGAACTTGGCCTGATGGGCGATATTCTTAATCGCGTCAAGGCCGACTATGTGAGCGAGACCGAAGGGCCGGAACTGGTCGAAGCCGCCATACAAGGGATGCTCAGTTCTCTCGACCCACATTCCAGCTATC
Source organism: Robiginitomaculum sp. (assembly GCA_021776565.1). Lineage (GTDB taxonomy): Bacteria > Pseudomonadota > Alphaproteobacteria > Caulobacterales > Maricaulaceae > Robiginitomaculum_B. Next base: position 30,511 of record JAJFFQ010000065.1, read on the forward strand.
TGCCCCCAGAGGGTTTTCGCGATATGCAGGTGCAATCGAGCGGTGAATATGGCGGTCTGGGCATCGAGGTAACCACCGAACGCGGCGTTGTCAAAGTGGTGTCGCCGATTGATGATACCCCCGCATTTCGTGCCGGGATCAAGCCTGGCGATTACATTACCGGCATCAATGGTAAATCCATTATTGGCGAATCATTGGACGAATCCATAGACAAAATGCGTGGCCCTGCGGGCGCACCCATCACCCTTAGCATTGCCCGTAAAGGCGCTGATGAACCACTGGAAATTGAAATTATCCGTGCCGTGATAACCATACGTTCGGTGACCTGGCGGGTTGAGGATGATAATCTTGGCTATATCCGTGTTGCCACCTTTAATGAAAATACCGATGATCTTCTGGATGAAGCCTTCGATGGTCTGGCTGAGCAGCTTGGCGATAATTTAAGCGGCATTGTTCTGGATTTGCGTAATGATCCGGGTGGCCTTCTGGATCAGGCTATTGCCGTCTCGGATGCGTTCTTGGATGGCGGAGAGGTGGTCTCTACCCGGGGACGTGATCCCGAGGATATAGAACGCTATAACGCCCGCCGTGGTTCCCGCATTGGTAATTTACCGGTTGTGGTGTTGATAAACGGCGGTAGCGCATCTGCATCTGAAATTGTTGCCGGTGCCTTGCAGGATCGCAAGCGTGCGACATTGATTGGCACAACCTCGTTTGGCAAAGGTTCTGTACAAACCGTTATTCCGCTTAACGGTGGCCGTAATGGCGCCTTGCGGCTAACCACGGCGCGTTATTACACTCCGTCAGGGCGGTCGATACAGGCCACTGGCATTGAACCAGATATTGAAATTGCCGCCGAGCGCAGCGAAAAACCGGCAAGCCGTATCAGTGAAGCTGATCTTCCCAACGCCCTAAAAAATGAGCTGGAGAATTTTGAAAAAGAAGAAGCTCTGAAAGAGGGTGCTGAGCCAGAGCAAGAAATTGTCACAGCCGAAATGCCACCAGAGGACTATCCCCAAGACAAGGATTTCCAGCTGGAACGGGCCAAGGAAATTTTGGGTCAAATGGTGTTAAGCGGCGTGCTGCTGGCCAATGCCGGGTAAACCTTGTTTGAAAGCGGCGTTACCGCTTTCTTAACCGGGCTTCGCTATTCGTTAACCATATTTTTGGTGAGCGGATCGTTATGGCAGTTATTGCAAAAGCTTTTAGTAAAATTCTCATGCCCCGGATCAACCCGCATGTGTTGGGTGCAGCTATGCTTGGTAGTGTGCTGCTACTTGGTGTTGTGCGGGTGCTGGTCTTTGGCGACCCCACAGCCGGGCAGATGGTGCAGGTGTTGGCTATTCCGGCCCCTGGCCAACCGGCATCGCTATCATCGCAATTGCGTGTCGATACACGTCATAAGGATGAGAATAATTTTGTTGTTGAGACTTCCCATGGGGAGCCTCTACTGGATGGCGTTGAGGATCCGGGTGCGGATATTCACCTTGCCAAAGGCACGAACACTTCAAAACCGCATGGTACGGCCAGGGTCAGCGTCAATATGCCTGCGCCGGATAAAGCCCTCACCGAACCTGGGCCTGGCGGGGTTTTGCCGATTGTGGCTGCGGACGGTCGCCGCCCCGCAGATGTCTATGCACGGCCATTTCCCTTGCCGACAAACTCTCCGGCCATTGCCCTTATTGTTGGCGGTCTTGGGCTAAAAGAAGCAACAACACTGGCAGCAATCAATGATTTACCGCCGCAGGTGACGCTCTCATTTGTGCCCTATACGCGCGATTTGCAGGGCTGGATTAACAAGGCCAGAGCCGCCGGCCATGAGGTTATGCTTGAATTGCCGATGGAGCCGTTTGACTATCCGCAAAATGACCCTGGCCCGCAAACATTGCTGTCCTCGGTCAGTAGTGCAGAAAATACCCGGCGACTGGAATGGCTGCTAAGCCGGGCCTGGGGCTATTTTGCGGTGACGAATTATATGGGGTCAAAGTTTACCTCATCGGAAACCGCACTGGCGCCGGTCTTGCGTCAATTGCGACAGCGCGGGGTGGATTTTATTTATGACGGCGAAACCCGGCGCTCTTCTTTAAGCAATGTTGCCGATGCAGAGCATTTGCGCTGGACAATTGCGGATCGTATTATTGACACCGAGCCATCATCTACGGCAATTGACGAACAATTGCTACACTTGGAGGCAATTGCCATTCAAAATGGTACGGCGCTGGGTGCCGGTTTCTCCTGGCCGATCACGATGGAGCGCCTCAAAGCCTGGACGGGTAGCCTTGATACCAAGGGGTATGTGCTGGCCCCGGCTTCGGCGGTGTTACGGGCGCGCAAGGGAGGGGCCAGTATTGAAACGCCCAGCCCGCAAGAGCCGCAAATGGTTGCACAATCCGGGCATTGACAGACATTAAAATGGTTAAGCGTAAAGCAGGAATACTGGCCAATTACAGGCCCAATGCGGCGGTGGTGTTGTTCAATAAAGATGGCAAAGTTTGGATGGGACGGCGCGCCGGTCAAGGAGGGCCGCATAACTGGCAATTTCCACAAGGCGGCATTGACGATGGTGAAAAACCATTGGCGGCGGCATTGCGTGAATTACAGGAAGAAACCGGGATAAAGCCAAAATACGTCAAGAAAATCGGCAAAGTAAAAGGCTGGTTATCGTATGATTTTCCTGATGATGTGCGCCAGGCACCCAATAAACGCCAAACTTGGGCCGGGCAAAAGCAAAAATGGTTTGCACTTTTGTTTGTGGGCGCGGACGAGGACATCAACCTGAAAGCCCACACACCACAGGAATTTGATAAATGGCGCTGGATAAAACTGAAAAAAACACCTGCCAAGGTCATTTCCTGGAAACGCCATATCTATGAAGAACTGGTGCGGGAGTTCTCTAGGTATACAAAAAAGAAGAACAGGCCACCTTCACCAACCCAATAATCGGTCAGTCAAGGCGGCGTGTATTCCTGTCGTATTATGTCGTGCAGCCCTTGCCCGCTTGCAGGGCTTGCAGTTCTTTTAGTCGCTCATCAGCGGTTTTTCTGGCTGCGTGTTTTTCCTGGGTGTTGCCAATGCCAAAATCACCAAGCACACCAAATACTGAACGGGTATTGGTTTTGGTGCCATCGGTGACTTGTTGCTGAAATGCTTCCACCTTGCTAATCTCAATGGCAATTTCCCGGCACGTATAGGCTTGCTTTTCTTCTGAAGAGAGGGGTTGCATGCGGCCATAGCGTTTGGTGGCGCACGCAGAAATGGCAAGGCCACCAACCAAAAGCACCACAATAGATTTTTTCATCATAATAATTGTCCTCATTTGCGACTGTCCCTCGCGCCACCCTCTTGTACGGAGGAATATGGCTAAAGTGAGATGTATATAAATTTCCCAATTGTGCAAAATGGGTGAAAGCAAAGGGGATGGTATTTATTGCTCATAATGAGCAACAATATATGTAACTCATATTGCCCTTAATTGCGAATATACTTAACGCTAAGGGTCTGTTTACCATAACTGGCCCATTTTGGGTGCAGTCGTTTGATTTGCCCACAATATCATTTCGAGAAAGAGGCTCCATGAACATTCATGAATATCAGGCCAAAGCCGTTTTAGCGGGATTTGGCGCGCCGGTGCCGCAAGGCTATCCGGTTTTTTCTGTGGACGAGGCCGTAGAGGCCGCCCGGCAACTGCCCGGCCCGGTTTATGTGGTCAAGGCACAAATCCATGCTGGTGGACGTGGCAAGGGCGGCGGCGTTAAAATTGCCAAAAGCATTGATGAAGTTCGGGCATATGCGCAAGATATACTAGGCATGACCCTGGTCACCCACCAGACCGGCCCGGCGGGCAAGGAGGTTCGGCGTCTTTATATTGAGGACGGTGCCGATATTGCCAACGAATTCTACCTTTCCATGCTGGTTGATCGGGAAAGCTCGCAAGTGGCCTTCGTCGTGTCCACCGAAGGCGGCATGAATATTGAGGAAGTGGCCGCCGACACCCCGGAAAAAATCATCACGTTCAGTGTTGATCCGGCAACCGGGCTGCTGCCCCATCATGGTCGTGCTGTGGCCCGGGCGCTTGAATTATCTGGGGGCGCGGCCAAACAGGCAGGCAAGCTCGCCGGTATTTTGTATAAAGCCTATATCGAAAAGGACATGAGCCTTCTGGAGATCAATCCATTGGTGCTCACCGGTGGCGGCGACCTGATCTGTCTTGATGCCAAAATGGGCTTTGACGGCAACGCGCTTTATCGCCATTCCGATATTATGGGGCTGCGCGACGAAAGCGAGGAAGATGCCAAGGAGCTGGAAGCGGCGGGCTATGATCTCTCTTATATTTCGCTCGATGGTCAAATAGGCTGCATGGTCAACGGTGCCGGCCTGGCCATGTCGACCATGGATATTATCAAGCTTTATGGTTCCGAGCCTGCCAATTTTCTGGATGTTGGTGGCGGCGCCACTGCAGAAAAGGTAACGGCGGCGTTCAAGATCATCACCTCAGACCCGCAGGTCAAAGGCATATTGGTCAATATATTTGGCGGCATTATGCGTTGTGATGTGATTGCCGAGGGAGTGATCGCTGCGGTAAACGAAGTGGGCTTAGAGGTGCCTCTTGTGGTGCGCCTTGAGGGCACCAACGTAAAACGCGGCAAGGAAATCATCGCCAATTCCGGCCTGAATGTGATCTCCGCCGATGATCTTGATGATGCGGCGCAAAAAATTGTCGCCGCCGTAAAGGAGGCCGCGTGAACTATACAGAGACATTCAGTTTTTTAGGGTATTCTCTTGAAAGTATCCGGGCGGACTGGAGTGCTGAAAAATCTGATGGTGTCTGCATCACAATTAGAAATGCGCAGATTGTTCCTAAAAGCTACCCTCCCCGAATTGATTTATGGCAGTTGCATCCTGATGGTGGTGAGTTCGTGAATAAGCCAGGATATATCAAAAGAACGCGTCATTTAAGCCGTGCAGTGAGTGATTTTGGCGGTAAGGTTGATGTAATTTTGGTCGATGGTGATCTGGAAGAGCCTTATAAAGATGCTCATCCTTGGGATTGTGAAAAACGTAAGGCAAGCTGGATGATTTCAAAATTTGACCCTGAATCAGGTTATTTTTGTGCTGAAGTTGTTCCACATGAGGAAAAGCCATGCCTTTAATGTTGTTTCATTCTTCTGCGTCATTCCGGCGGAAGCCGGAATCTAGCGCAGAGTCACAACTGGATTCCGATTTTCATCGGAATGACAAGCATGCGATGTTGAGTCAGGGTGACGACTTTTCTGGCTTTTCTCTTTGCAGGAAACCAGCCCATACTTGTCATTGCCGGACTTGTTCCGGCAATCCAGAGATAGGGCTATGCCAACTGGATCACCCGAACAGGTCGGGTGATGACACAATGAGAGAAAATTCCACCCCTATCCCGTGTCACCCCGGAATTTTTACCCAAAAATATCCGGGGTCTATAATGGCCGCAAACATGCACCATGGTTCCCGGATAAAGCAAAATCTTTTCCGGGATGACACTGTAGGGCATTGGTGGTCGTCCCTAAGCCGCCTTGCCCTCAAGGTCAGGGCGTTCCAGTGGTTCGATTTTATCCAGCGCAGCAAGGCGCTCTTTGTCGGCATGGAGACAGGACAGGTCATAGCTGGTACGAATGTTCATCCAGAAATCAGGCGTGGTTCCCAAATACTTACCCAACCGCATGGCCGTATCAGCAGTCAGCGAGGTTTCTTCGCGCACCAGACGTTCAATTCGGGTGCGTGGTACGCCAAGTGCTTTGGCCAGTTTTCCCGCACTCAGTTTCAGCGGCACCAGAAATTCCTCGCGCAGCATTTCGCCAGGGTGAACAGGTGGATTTACAATCAACATAGTGTTTTCTCCTCAATGATAGTCAACAATTTCAACATCTTCAGCGTTATTATTGACCCAGCGAAAGCATATGCGCCACTGGCTGTTAATACGGATCGAGAGCCAACCCTTGCGATCTCCTTTCAACATCTCAAGGTGGTTCGATGGTGGCGAACGCAATTCTTCGACGCTTATTACCGCATCCAGTGCAACCAGACGCCTTTGCGCCGCTCGCAAGATGGTCGCCGGAAACCGCTTTGGCAGGTTCCCGGCAAGAATAATCCAAACCCGTTTATCACGCGCTGTTTTAATCATCTTAAATATGTATCACAAACTGATACAAACGTCAACAATTATGTATCACTCCATGATACATTTCTAAAGGAAGCAAGTTAATATGTCTGTTCTCGTTGATAAAAACACTAAAGTCATTGTTCAGGGTCTGACTGGCAAAAACGGCACCTTTCATACCGAACAGGCATTAGCGTACGGAACGCAAATGGTTGGCGGGGTCACCCCGGGCAAGGGCGGCTCAGAGCATATCGGCCTGCCGGTGTTCAACACGGTGATCGGGGCCAAAGAGGCCACCGGTGCCAATGCCAGCGTGATCTATGTGCCGCCGCCCTTTGCCGCCGATGCCATTGCCGAAGCCATTGCCGCGCAGATCGAGCTGGTGGTGTGCATTACCGAAGGCATACCGGTGCTGGATATGGTGCGGGTCAAGCGCGCCTTGTGCGGCTCCAACACGCGCCTTGTGGGGCCAAACTGCCCCGGTGTCATTACGCCGGGCGAATGCAAAATCGGCATTATGCCGGGGCATATCCATAAACGAGGCTCGGTCGGGGTGGTCTCGCGCTCTGGCACGTTAACTTACGAGGCGGTGGGGCAAACTACGGCTGTAGGCCTTGGTCAAAGTACCTGCATTGGTATTGGCGGCGATCCGGTGAATGGCACCAACTTTATCGACTGTCTTGAGATGTTTTTGGCTGATCCGGAAACAGAATCCATTGTTATGATCGGTGAAATCGGTGGCTCTGCCGAAGAAGATGCGGCGGCGTTTTTGAAGCAATCAAAAATCAAGAAGCCTGTCGTCGGCTTTATTGCCGGTCGCACTGCACCAAAGGGGCGCACCATGGGTCATGCCGGAGCCATTGTTTCAGGCGGCAAGGGCGGCGCAGAAGACAAGATCGAGGCATTAAAATCCGCTGGCGTTACGGTTTCGTCTTCCCCTGCGGCGCTTGGCTCTACGCTGGTCGAGGTGCTTAAAGGCTAGAAAGGACGAAAACCATGGGCGATCTTGATTTTCTTTCCGGCACCAATGCCGCGTATCTGGATATGATGGCGGCACGCTTTGCTGCTGATCCGATGAGCGTGCCTGAGGATTGGCGTGAGTTTTTTACCACCGAAGGTGATGGCGCACCGGTAACGCGCCCGTCATGGGATCGTACTGATTGGCCGGTGCAAACCAATGGCGAGCTAACCTCAGCCCTGACTTCTGACTGGCCGGACGAAGCCGCCATAAAAGAGAAAATTACCAAAAGCCAACCCGATGCCAGCGTGGCCGATGTGCGGGCTGCGACGCTGGATAGTATCCGGGCCTTGATGATGATCCGTGCCTATCGTATTCGCGGGCATTTGGCCGCTGATCTTGACCCGTTGGGCATTGAAAAACGCGGGCCGTGGCCAGAACTTGATCCGGCGACATACGGGTTTGGCCCCGATGACATGGATCGGGAAATTTTTATTGACGATGTGATGGGGCTGGAGAACGCGACCCCGCGCCAGATGCTGGAGATATTGCGGCGCACCTATTGCGGTACCTTTGCCATCGAATTCATGCACATTTCCAACCCGGAGCAAAAATCCTGGGTGCAACAGCGTATCGAGGGCAAGGACAAGGAAATTCATTTTACGCCCATGGGCCGCAAGGCGATATTGCGCAAATTGCTTGAAACCGAAAGTTTTGAGAAATTTCTGCACAAACGCTATCCCGGCACCAAGCGATTTGGCCTGGATGGCGCTGAGGCACTGGTGCCGGCGATGGAGCAAATCCTCAAACGCGGCGGCGCACTGGGGGTTTCCGAAATTATTCTGGGTATGCCCCACCGGGGCCGCCTGAATGTACTGACTGCGGTGATGGGCAAGCCCTATCATCAGGTTTTCAACGAATTTGCAGGGGGCCATAGCTGGGGCGCCGATGATTTTGCCTCTGGTGATGTAAAATACCATTTGGGTGCGTCATCGGATCGCGAATTTGATGGCAATACCGTGCATTTATCCCTGACCGCCAACCCCTCACACCTTGAGGCGGTCAACCCGGTGGTGCTGGGCAAGGTGCGCGCCAAACAGGAACCAACTGCGCCCGATGACGGGCATACGGAACGTGGTCATGTCATGCCGATCCTGCTGCACGGTGATGCGGCCTTTGCCGGGCAGGGTATTGTGGCGGAATGTTTTGCCATGTCTGGCCTGATCGGGCATCGCACCGGCGGCACCATCCATATCGTGGTCAATAACCAGATCGGCTTTACCACGGCCCCGCATTTTTCACGCTCATCGCCATACCCCACGGATATTGCACTAATGGTGCAACCACCGGTACTGCATGTGAATGGTGATGACCCCGAAGCGGTGGTCTACGCCGCCAAAGTAGCCACCGAGTTTCGCCAGAAATTTGGCGTGGATGCAGTGATTGATATGTTTTGCTATCGCCGATATGGCCATAATGAGGGCGATGATCCCTCGTTCACCCAGCCCATTATGTACCGGCGGATCAAGACCCATCCGACCACCCGGGCGATTTATGAAAAACGCCTGATTGACGAGGGTGTGGTTACGCCAGGTGAAGTGACCGACTGGATCACGGATTTTGAAGACTATCTGGAGGCCGAGTTTGAACGCGGCAAAACTCATGAGCCAAAAAAGGCCGATTGGCTGGACGGGGAATGGGCAGGCCTTGGTGTTGCCCCCGATGGGGAAGAACGACGCGGACGCACCGGCGTTTCAATAAAGCGGCTGAAAAGCCTGGGCCGGAAAGTCACAATATTTCCCGATGATCTTGCTGTGCATAAAACCCTGGCACGGGTAATAGGTGCCCGGGCAAAGGCAATAGAAACTGGCAAGGATCTGGACTGGGCTAGTGCGGAAATGCTGGCCTATGCCACGTTGCTGGATGAAGGATTTCCGGTGCGCCTTTCGGGGCAGGATAGTGGCCGGGGTACGTTTTCACAGCGCCATTGCCGGGCCATCGATCAAAATACTGAAGATCGCTATACCTTCCTGCATCATGTCAGTGAAAATCAGGCAACGTTCGAGGTGATCGACTCGCTGCTGTCAGAGGAAGCCGTGCTGGGGTTTGAATATGGTTATTCCCTGTCTGCCCCTAACGCGCTTACCTTGTGGGAGGCGCAATTTGGCGACTTTGCCAATGGCGCACAAATGGTGGTCGATCAGTTCATCTCGGCTGGGGAACGTAAATGGTTGCGTATGTCGGGTCTGGTGATGTTGTTGCCCCATGGCTATGAGGGGCAGGGGCCGGAGCACTCCTCGGCGCGCCTGGAGCGATACTTACAAATGTGTGCTCAGGACAATATGCAGGTGGCCAATTGCACCACGCCAGCAAACTATTTTCACATACTGCGGCGGCAAATTCATCGCAAATTTCGCAAGCCATTGATCCTGATGACACCCAAATCGCTGCTGCGGCATAAACGCTGCGTTTCTGATTTGAATGAACTGGGCGCGAAATCCTCCTTTCATCGGGTGTTGTGGGATGATGCGCAAATCAAGGCCCGCCGGGCCAAGGTAAAATTGTGCGCCGACAAGGATATTAAGCGTGTGGTGCTGTGTTCGGGCAAGGTTTACTATGACCTCTTTGAGGAACGTGAAAAACGCGGGCTTGATAATGTCTATCTCATGCGCGTTGAACAACTTTATCCTTTTCCGGCCAAATCACTCATCAATGAGCTGTCCCGCTTCAAAAATGCTGAAATGGTCTGGTGTCAGGAAGAGCCAAAAAACATGGGCGCATGGAACTTTATGGAACCCAATCTGGAATGGGTATTAAACCGTATTGAAGCCCGCGTGCGTCGTCCCCGTTATGCGGGTCGTTCGGCCTCGGCATCCACGGCTGCCGGAACCATGGGCCAGCATATGGCCGAACTGAACGCCTTTTTGGATGAAGCCCTGGCAACACAAAAATCAAAAGAGAAAAAATCATGACCGATATAGTTGTCCCCGTCCTTGGCGAGAGCGTCACCGAAGCTATTGTTGCTGACTGGAAAGTCGGGGTCGGTGATGCGATCACCAAAGACCAGCTTCTGGTGGAGCTGGAAACTGACAAGGTGTCGCTGGAGATCAGTGCCCCGGCTAATGGCGTGATTAGTAAAATTGCTGTTCAGGAGGGTGATGAGGTTGAAATTGGCGCACTTTTGGCTGTGTTGGAGGAAGGCGCAAGCGCAAGTGCAGACACCACTGCCAAGGCACCAGACCCGGTGCCGGCCCCGGCGATTGCCAGCACGCCCGAAGCTCCCGCAAACACCGCCAAGGCCATGCCTTCGGCGGCGCGCCTTATGACAGAAAAAGGCGTTGATCCAGCCAAAGTTACCGGCACGGGCAAGGGTGGGCGTATCACCAAGGGTGACGCGCTAGCTGCTCCGCCCCCCGCTGCTGCCGCTCCACGTGGTACTGGCCCCCGTGAAGAACGTGTACGTATGTCACGCTTGCGCCAAACCATCGCCAAACGCCTAAAAGAAGCGCAAAACACCGCCGCCATGCTAACCACGTTTAACGAGGTGGATATGACCGCCATTATGGCATCGCGGTCGAAATACAAGGATTTGTTCGCCAAAAAACATGGCATCAAGCTGGGCTTTATGTCGTTCTTCGTGAAGGCCTGTGTCACTGCACTTAAAGATGTGCCGGAGGTCAATGCCGAACTGGATGGCACCGACCTGATTTATAAAAACCATTATGACATTGGCGTTGCGGTGGGTATCGACAAGGGTCTGGTGGTGCCGGTGATCCGTGATTGTGATCTGTTGAGTATGGACAAAATCGAGCTGGGCATTGCCACAATGGGCAAGAAGGCCCGGGATGGTAAAATCGCCATGGCAGACATGCAGGGCGCAACCTTCACTATCACCAATGGCGGGGTTTATGGCTCGCTAATGTCCACGCCGATCCTCAATGCACCACAGTCCGGTATTTTGGGTATGCACGCCATAAAGGAACGCCCCATGGCCGTAGGCGGTGAAATTGTCATACGCCCGATGATGTATCTGGCGCTGTCCTATGACCACCGGGTGGTCGATGGTAAAGGCGCGGTGACCTTTCTTGTGCGGGTCAAGGAATGTCTGGAAGATCCGGAGCGCCTGTTGTTGGATTTGTAAGGGTTGGGTGGTGTCCGCCTCAATCATAAATTTTAAGGCTTGCCGCTATTCTATGCCTGCTCTACCCGTCTCGTTGCGCCATAAATGCCAGGCGTTCAAATAATTGCACATCCTGTTCGTTTTTCAGAAGTGCGCCATGAAGTGGCGGGATCAGCTTGCGCGGATCGCGTGTCCGCAGGGTCATGGCGTCAATGTCTTCGGCCATCAGCAGTTTCAGCCAGTCCAGAAGTTCAGACGTTGAGGGCTTTTTCTTTAACCCGGGTGCCTTGCGAATATCATAGAAAATTTTCAGCGCCTCGGCGACAAGGCGTTTCTTGATGCCGGGGTAATGCACATCGACAATGGCTTGCATGGTGTCGTCATCGGGAAAGCGGATGAAGTGAAAGAAGCAGCGGCGCAAAAAGGCGTCGGGCAATTCTTTTTCATTGTTTGAGGTGATGATGATAATGGGCCGTGTTTTGGCGCTGATAACTTCGCCGGTCTCGTAAACATGGAACTCCATCCGGTCGAGTTCCTGTAACAAATCATTGGGAAATTCTATGTCGGCCTTGTCCACCTCATCGATAAGCAGGACAGGGCGTTCCTTTGAGGTAAAGGCCTCCCACAATTTGCCTTTGCGGATATAGTTTTTAACGTCTTCAACGCGCGGATCACCTAACTGGCTATCGCGCAGGCGGGCCACAGCGTCATACTCGTAGAGGCCTTGCTGTGCCTTGGTGGTGGATTTGACATGCCATTCAATCAAGGGCGCACCCAGGGCTTTGGCGACCTCAATAGCCAGCATGGTTTTGCCGGTTCCCGGCTCGCCCTTGATAAGCAAGGGCCGCTCAAGGGTAATGGCGGCATTGACCGCAATAGAGAGGTCATCGGTGGAAACATAGTTTTCTGTGCCTTCAAAACGCATGGCTTTTCCCTTTTTCAAGGGGGCCTAGGTAGAGGGGTAGAGCTGACCGGGCAAGCAATAATTCCTCTATGGTGTCATTCAGGCCGCTTTTTGTGTCTTGATTTCCTGTGCCAGGGTGTCGGCAAGTCGTGTCATGGTTTCATCCCAGACGCCAAATTGTTTTGGCGAAAATACTTGCGCGTCAGGATACCAGGGGATCGCACCGGTTGCGTGCAGGGGCCAATGATCGGCGCTGGCCAAAAACCACACCAACCCACCATGAGCGGCTGCCAGATTGGTTGATGCGTTCATTGGCCCGATGGTTAGATCAAGCGCCAGTCCGGCGGCGGCAACGCCATCAAGGTCATCTTTGAGATCAAGGCCGGGAATTTCATGAATGGTGACGCCCAGTTCCTTTTCGGCCTGTTTGATCTCTTCGGTACAATCGCCGTATTGCATGCTGACAAAAACCGCACCCGGGGTTTTCAACACCGGTTTCCAGGCTTCAAACGGGCTGAAATACTTGGCCCGGCTGACGGTCATCACCATGGATTTCCAGCACAGGCCAATTTTTGGCCCTGTGGGTAACGCCGCCATCGCTTTGGCCATGGCTTTGCTCTTTTGGGTATCTGGCGTGAGATAGCCATGATGCTGAGGAAAGCTGTTTAATGTCTGGCGGTGTGCCGCAACCGCATTGCCCATGGGGACATAATAGTCATAGACGCTCCAGTCCTTAATGTCGGGAATGATGCGATATTGCTTGCCTTCACGGCTGACCGTCATGTGCCGCACCAGGGTTTTTGGTGCAAAGCTGCGCTTAACCATGGGCATCAATCGTGGTTCAACAGCAAAATCAACCTGGCCCTTGGGGCCAACAGCATCGATAAAATCCTGCGCAGCGTTCATATAAAGAATTTCATCGCCCAAACCCTGTTCACCCACAAGCAAGACCCGCTTGCCGGTAATATCCCCCTGGCAATCCCATCGCGGCGCATCCAGAAGATTGATAGCATGAGCATCGCCATGAGGGTCAAAGCGAGATAAATAGGCTTCCCAGCCTTCTTCCAGCCGCCCCAGTGCCAGATATGAATGGGACAGGCCTTGCTCTATGGTGGCCCGGTCTTCCAGATCAGTGCTGAGGCCTAATGCCTTTTCTCCGGCCTCGGCAGAGCGCGCACGATCACCGGCCATGCCCGCCGCATAGGCGATGTTATGCCATACGCGGGCGCTGTCTGGCTCCAGGCGCAAGGCCTCATCATAAAATGTAAGGGCTTGTATGGGATCACCAAATTCCAGCAACACTGTACCCAGAGCGTTCCACAGCATGGAATTGTCCTGATGGGTGTAGATAGCCGCGCGGATTAGCTCTATGGCTTCTTCGAATTTGCCAAGATCGCGCAATACCCCACCAAGGTTAATCACCCCGTTGGGGTCACCCGGTTGTAAATCAAGAAACAATTGCAGGAACTTTTCGGCTGCCGGCAACATATCCAGCTTCCAGGCCACCAGAGCGATATTTTGATATATTTCGCCATCACTGGGGTCAGCCCGCCATGCGCGTTCGTAGAACTCAAGCGCCTTGGACAGGTGTCCCAGTTTTTCCAGCGCAATAGCCATGATGTGATTGGCCGGTGAGTTATCTTCATCAATGTCCAGCGCCCGTATGGCCAGTTTGGCCGCCGCTGCATGGTCATTGGCATCAATCAGTTTTTTTGCCCGGCGTAAAATCGGTATGATTTTCTTGCTTGATTTTGAACGTCCGCCCATACCAAGCGCAGGCAATGCCGCACCGCCAACGGCACCCTTGAGGCTGCGTTTTGGTTGTTCAGCGGCTTGTTCCAGTATTTTGGAAGCGTGCATGTTCTGGATGGCAGATGACACAGAGATATCCTCACAATACGTCATTAAGAATTTCAAGTGTGGGGTGTGTCGCTTAATACCATCCTAACGGAGTACGGACTGCATTGCAGGGCTTCGTTAACCAATCCGCTTTAGTGTTCGTTTAGCTATTTCGTTAATACTGAACCTCTTCCAGCCAAAACCGGCCAGGATATGAGGAGTGGATTGGAGCCAAGGCCATGCCCTTGAAATTATCGCTAAAACCTGGAGAACGCTTTGTGCTTAATGGCGCAGTTCTGGAAAATGGGGATCGGCGATCCAATCTGGTATTACAAAATCATGCCGCCATCTTGCGTGAAAAAGATATTATGCAGGAAGGCGAGGCAAATACACCGGCACGCAGGGTCTATTTCCCGGTCATGCTGATGTATCTGGATCCCCAAAACAGTGAAAAAAATTATGACGACTTCGTTATGCGCATGACAGATTTTATGGGGGCGGTCAGCAATCCTGATGCCCTGGCGCAATGCGTGGCCGTCAGTCGGGATGTGATGGCGGGTGAGTATTACAAGGCACTCAATAAGTGTCGTAAACTCATGGAATTTGAGAAGGGAAGGTTGGGACATGTCACTGACAGCTTATCAGCAGACATCCGTACGGGTTGAAGACCCAAGGGATACAGAATACCGTCTTTTCGGGATGGTGATCCGCGCGCTCACCGAGGTTAAAGATTATGACCGCAGCAATCTGGGCGCTCTTTCATCGGTTATAGACTGGAACAAACGTATCTGGGCGGCGCTGGCCCAGGATTGCGCCGATGATCGCAATGGTCATAACGACAGCTTGCGCGCCGGGATTATCTCACTTGCCCTGTTTGTAGAACGGTATTCAACGCAGGTTATTCGTGACGGCGCGGATATAGATCCCCTTATCGACATCAATCGCACGGTTATGCAGGGGTTGGCACCGGCCAGTTCGCAATCTGCCCAGTCGGGTAGCACGGCGACGCAGCCAGCAGCAATGGCCGCCCAAGCCTGACTCTACCGTCCGCAGCATTTAGCAACAGCAATAATCTGTCATTACCCGACTTGTTCGGGTAATCCACCCTTCGTCCTTCGAGACGGCCCTGCGGGCCTCCTCAGGATGAGGTGGATTTAGTTTGAACTGGATTGCCGGAACAAGTCTACTACTGTCCGGTCTGGATTTTCCTCGGGTCGAAAATAACAATAAAAACAATTTGTTAGAGTAAAGAAGGCTCTTCGGGACAGGACTTTGCCCCGCCAGTTTTATCCTTTCCTGCTTTTCTTCCCCTGCTTGCGGGGGAAGTGGCCGCGAAGCGGTCGATGGGGGGAGTCTTGGTTTCAACTTGTTGATTTTTTACCAAGCTAAGGCACTCTGGCCCCCTCCGGCTCCGCTTGCGCTACGCCACCTCCCCCGCGAAAAACAGGGGAGGAAAACAAAAGAAATCGCTAAACCGGACAGTAGTGGACTGGTTCGGGCAATGACATCCTTAGGGGGTAGGCCTGATGATGTTACCAACAGAAAATGGTTTTCCCCACCCGGAAACTCTTGCCGGGGGTGGTGGGTTATACCGTGTGGTTTCTGCCTATTCCGGTTAATGAGCGATAAATCAACACTTTTTCACAAAAAAAACATCATAAAAACAGCAAGTTAAAACACCTGCAATCAAGCTGCCTTTGGCACGTCCATTGCGAGGGAACTGATGGACAAGAATGTCTATCGGTCAAAACGACCGTTTCCCTTACAGAATGGAAGGACCCAAAATGACTATTTCAGTCAATACCAATGCAGGTGCGCTTGTTGCCCTGCAAAACCTAAACATAACGAACAGGCAGCTTTCAACCGTGCAAAACCGTATCAGTACAGGCCTTAAAGTGGCCAATGCCAAGGACAATGGTGGCGTATTTGCCATTGCCCAAAAGCTACGCGGTGATGTGCGAAGCCTGGATGTTGTGGATCAGTCGCTTAGTCGAGTGCGGTCATTAGTAGATGTATCACTGGCCGCAGGACAGGCAATTTCTGACTTGCTCATAGATTTGAAAGAAAAGGCACTGGCGGCATCTGATACGTCGCTGGATGCTTCATCACGTACCGCCATCAACGAAGATTTCAAGGCGTTGCGCGATCAAATCACAAGCATTGTCAGTAATGCCAGTTTTAACGGCAAGAACCTGATAAACAATACGACAAACTCGGTCACTGCGCTGGCGAATGCCGCTGGCTCCAGTGTACTAACCGTGCTTGATGAAGCCTTGCAGCTTGGGGGCACTATCGTCACCCTGGCCGCCGGTGATGATGTATCTACATCGGCACTGGCCGCGACTAATTTGGCAAAAGTCAATGCCTCGATCACCAACCTTAATTCCTCGTTGGCAAGATTGGGTACAAAGTCAAAGGCGCTGGATATACACGCACAGTTCACCACTAAACTTTCTGACGCTTTGGTCGCCAGTATCGGCAATCTTGTTGATGCAGACCTGGCCAGGGAAAGTGCGAACTTGCAGGCCTTGCAGGTCAAGCAGCAGCTTGGCGTACAGGCGCTTTCAATTGCCAATCAGGCACCACAAACGATATTGAGCTTCTTTCAATAAGTTCGTTCAAACACTGGGCCGCGAGTTTTCGCGGCCCTTTTTTTGTTCTTTATTTACCATAACTCTGGTGAATTTATTCCGGTCAGGCAGATTTTGCCGACCAGTTTTTTCATAAAGCGGCACATTCTGCCGTGCCAATATGACGCAAACCCTTGTTTTTTGGTGGCAAGGCATTGTTTTCCCAATGAACCAGGCAAAATCTTCCATCTGATAATTTCAACTGGCGCGGGGCTTGCAAAGGCTTTTGCGGGTCAAAGACCCCGGCTGCGCCAAATGCGCGGCATGAATAGCCAGAATGGAAAGGAACCAAGAAATGGCTTCTGTAAACACAAATGCGGGCGCACTCGTTGCCCTGCAAAACCTCAATCAAACTTCACGTTCATTGGCAACAACACAAAACCGGATTAGTACCGGTCTGCGTGTTGCTAATGCCAAAGACAATGGCGGCGCCTTTGCCATCGCGCAAAAATTGCGTGGCGATGTGCGTGCTTTTGACGTGGTCAAGGAATCTTTGAGCCGCGTTGGTTCAGCTGTGGATGTTGCGTCCGCTGCTGGTCAGGCGATCTCTGATCTTCTGATTGATTTGAAAGAAAAAGCTTTGGCTGCAAAGGATACGTCACTTGATGCCGCATCTCGTACGGCCATCAACGAAGACTTCAAGGCACTGCGCGATCAAATCACAACCATCGTCAGTAATGCCACCTTTAACGGCAAAAACCTGATTAACAATACAACCGCTTCAATTTCGGCCCTGGCAAACGCTACAGGTTCGTCAGTGATTACTGTGCTGGATGAAGCCCTGCAACTGGGCGGTGCTATTGTTACCCTGGCTGCGGCTGATGATGTATCTACATCAGCACTTGCTGCCACAACTTTGACAAAGGTTGAAGCCTCGATCACTAATATCGGTGCTTCTTTGGCCCGTTTGGGCACCAAATCCAAGGCTCTGGAAATTCAGTCCAGCTTTGTTACAAAGCTGTCTGATGCCCTGACTGCCAGCATCGGCAATCTTGTCGACGCGGATCTGGCCAAGGAAAGTGCGAACTTGCAAGCCTTGCAGGTCAAGCAACAGCTTGGCGTACAGGCGCTTTCAATCGCCAATCAGGCACCACAAACGATTCTCGGATTCTTCCGATAGTCTGAACAACAGGGGAAGTTGGCGAAGGCAAAGGGGTCCGCTTTCGCCAACACTACCTTCGAGTGACCTGGCCAAAACGCGCGCAAGACGCGGTGGCCAGGTCTATCGAGGAGGCCGGTAAAACGGTTAGGAAAAAATGGCAAACGAGATACGTAAATTTCCATTTCTTGTTCCGCCGCCTGCCAAGGCTGGCAGTGGTGGCGGCACAGCCACGGAATCGCAAAAACAGGACGTTCAGGCCTTGGTGTCTGAGCCAAATGATAGTTTGAAAACCGATCAATCTGTCAACGTTGAACCTGTATCAACACAAGCGATCTCAAATGTACGTCTGGTCATTGAAAGAAATGAAGTTTCCGGTGGCTATATCTATAAAAGTATAGATCGTGAGACCGGAGAGGTGATTCAGCAGTTTCCGCGTGAAGCTGTTTTGCGCGCGATTGCAATAACACAGGCAGCCGAAGGGCTGATTATTGATACCGAAGCCTAAAAGTTCAAAGAACATTCATTTTCAATGAAAATTTTAGCATATTGTATTGATTCAATTTTATCCAATTTAACCATCGTCACCAACTCACTTGATTTTTTCAGGATTCTTCCTCCTGTTTTGGCATTAAAGACAACCTCGTATTGTCATTACCGGGCTTGTCCCGGTAATCCAGTCTTGCTTTGCAACGCCGTTCTGGATTACCCGTCCTTCGACAAGCTCAGGATGAGAATCGGGTAATGACAGGCCAGGATAAACAAGAGAACCCACCCCTTGTCATCAACTCACTTGATTATTTTTGATTTTATCTCTTGTTTTGGCATTGAGGATGACGAGGCATGTTTGCTTGGTAGCTCTAAAGTTTGAACCTCACAAAAAGCAATGTTACGACCCGGCAAAACCCGCCGCCCGGCAGGTCAGGGCCATACATTATGGTTAATCTTGCCGAGCAGAATAAATCAGACAACACTAATGCATTGAAACAACAATATAATTTGCCGTTTCCATTCTGGCATGGGTGTTGCGTTGTCTATACGTATGATGGGTGGAAATATCCACCTCTTGAGTGATTAACTCAACGTCGGAGTATAGAATGACAGTCAGTGTGCACACAAACACCTCAGCCCTTGCCGCCCTGCAGCAGCTTAATAAAACCAATACGCAACTAGACAATGTCCAGACCAGGATCAATACCGGGCTAAAGGTTTCCGGTGCCAAGGACAATGCTGCGGTTTTTGCAGTTGCGCAAAGTTTGCGTTCGGATATTGGCGCTTATGATGCTGTGGGAACATCGCTTGATCGGGCGGCGTCTATTGGCAATGTGGCTTTGGCGGCTGGGGAATCCATTTCTGACCTGCTTATAGAGTTACGGGCCAAGGCAACCGCCGCCACGGAAACCTCGATTGATACATTTACCCGCAAGGCCTTTGATTCAGATTTCAAGGCCATTCTCTCGCAAATTTCTACTATTCTGGCCAATGCTGCATTTGACGGGGCCAACATACTGGATAATTCAAATTCACCGGGCATTGGGTTTCTTGCCGATGCAGATGGCACACGCACACTGACCCTGAAGACCCAGAATTTATCTTTTGGCGGCACCATTATTACGTTGGCGGCGACGGCCAGTCTGGGAACAGTAACTCTGGCAAAGGCAGCGGTTACAGCGGTCAAAACGTCGCTTGATAATGTCAATCAGGCACTGGCTAATCTTGGCTCTGATGTCAGGAAAATCGAAGCCCACAGTATCTTCGTCAGTAAACTGACCGATGCACTTAATGTTGGCGTTGGTAATCTGGTTGATGCTGACCTGGCGGTGGAAAGTGCCAAACTTCAAGCCTTGCAAGTGCAACAGCAATTAGGCGTGCAGGCTTTGGGTATTGCCAATTCGCGCCCGCAAATCATTCTCTCACTTTTCCAGAACTAGTTCCACCGATAACGCTCTAGATTTCTGAATGACCCTGCGGGACGCCCGCAGGGTTTTCTTTTACGGGCATTGTTTTATACCTCCCTATGAAAGAAGGACGGGTAGATGCGTAGTGTTTTTATCATGGGGGTTTTGATCCTGATTGGATTTGCGCTGTTGGCCATTGGTAATGCTGCCGAACAGGCCTCATTACGCCATCAAGCCGAAAACGCGCGCAAAGCCAGCCAGGATTTCTCCCAAACGCTAAAGGCGCAATTGCTTGTTGCTATCAGAGCTGGCGGCCCAATGGAGGCCATAGCCGTATGTCAGCAAATTGCCCCGCAAATCGCGGTACAATACGCTAAAGAAGGACTACAAATCAGTCGCACGGCCCTGAAATTGCGTAACCCCGCCAATGCCCCCGATGAGTGGGAGCGCGCAGTCCTTACCGGTTTCGAGACGGCGATAGCCAAGGGGGATGATCCGCAAATGCTGGAACGGTTTGAATTCATTGCGGGCAAGGACGGCAACAAAACCTTTCGCTATATGAAAGCCATCCCGGTGGGCCAGCCGTGTCTGGTGTGTCACGGTAGTGATATTTCACCATCCGTGCGTGAAGTGTTGGCGCAGCATTACCCCGAAGATCAAGCGATTAACCTTGAACAAGGGGCCTTGCGCGGTGCGTTCACGATCACCAGGGACATGCCCTAGCCAGTAAAAGTTTCTTTCAACAGGGATTGCAGACCACGGGCATCCAGATGCTCGGGGTTGGAATCAGAAACATAGGAAAAATCAGAGGCCACAGCTTTGGCATTTGCATCCAGATAACTCTGCCTGTGGCTGTTATTATGGCTGGGCAGTATGACAAAGCGATCGTCCAGCTCCAGCGTTGAATGTGCATCATCCAGTGGCACCATGGTTTCGTGCAGTTTCTCGCCCGGGCGAATACCGATAATACGGTGCGGCAGACCCGGCGCGATTGAAATCGCCATTTCAACAGTGCTCATGGATGGAATTTTTGGCACAAATGTTTCACCGCCCCGTGCCATGGCCAACGAAGAAAGCACAAAATCAACCGCTTGCGGCAGGGTAATCCAGAATCGCGTCATGCGCGGATCGGTTATGGGTAGCTCTTTGGCACCTTCGGCCACCAGCTTTTTGAAAAACGGGGCGACCGAACCGCGTGAGCCAACCACATTGCCATAGCGCACTATGGAAAATACCGGCCCATCATTACCGCCCATGGCGCTGGCAGCGGCAAAAATTTTGTCGGATGCCAGCTTGGATGCACCATAAAGATTGATCGGGCTGGCGGCCTTGTCGGTGGACAAGGCGCAGACTTTGCTGACCCCTGCGGCAATGGCGGCCTGAACCACATTTTCTGCGCCCATAACATTGGTTTTGATACATTCAAAAGGGTTATATTCTGCTATAGGGACATGTTTCAGCGCAGCAGCATGAACCACCACATCAACGCCGCGCATGGCCTGTTCCAGTCTTGACTGATCGCGCACATCACCGATGAAATAACGCATAAAGGTGTGTTCGGCAGGGTTAAAGTTTTGCGCCATCTCATATTGTTTTAACTCGTCCCGAGAAAATATAATCAGCTTGGACGGTTTGAACTCGTCGCAAATGGTGCGGGTAAGCTGTTTACCAAAAGAGCCAGTGCCCCCGGTTATCATAACGGTTTTACCATCAAGATTGATGCGGGGTTCGCGAAAATTACGGTGGACGGATGCTGATTTAGTTATCTGTGCGGGTTTAAGAGCAGGGAGCGCCATGGCGATTCTTTCTTGTGATACCTTGTGATATAAAGTGCAGGTTCCTCTTTTATGGTTAACCAGACGTTAGCTGCGTGCATCCACAATGGATTTATGACTTGTGCTGTGATTGTTCAGGCCCGATGGGGTTCCTCGCGTTTGCCGGGCAAAACCCTTGCGCAAATCGCGGGTAAACCTGCGCTTCTGTGGTGTCTTGATCGTTGCCGCAACATTGCGGGTGTGGATATTGTTGTTTGCGCCGTGCCAGAGGGCCGCGAGGATGACAAGGTGGCCGAAGCGGCAATGGATGCCGGTTATTTTGTCACCCGTGGATCAGAGCTGGACGTGCTGGCGCGTTATGCCAGGGCCGCACGAGAAGTGGACGCACAGACAGTCATGCGGGTCACCTCGGATTGCCCATTCATCGACCCAGCCATTTGTGCGCAGGTTTTGGCGCTATTGGATGGTCCAAATGTTGATTATGCCTGTAATAATATGCCGCCGCGTTTTCCCCACGGTCTGGATTGCGATGCTTTCCCGGCGGCGCTCCTCTTTGAGGCAGAACGCTGTGCGCATGACCCTTATGAGCGCGAACATGTCACCCCCTGGTTGCGGCGGCACAGACGCCTGAGCAAAGCCTGTCTGCGTGGCCCGGGCGGCGGGCTGGAACGTTTGCGCTGGACACTGGATCATGCGTCCGATCTGGAATTTTTCCGCAATACCGCCGAAGCTTTTGGCAAGGGTGCCGAACATGCCAGCGCCGCACAACTGGCGGCTCTTTGTCTGCGTCGCCCGGATCTGGCGGCAATCAATGCAGATGTTATTGACCAGACACGCCTGAATGATGAAACCCGCGCCCCCTTGCAAACGGCGCCAATGGCACTCGGTCATGCAGCCTGAGGGCCAGGGCGCTTCATGCGCACCTTGATCCTGGGCAGTACGGGTCTTTTGGGCCGGGCCTTATGCCATGAGGCAGAACAGCGTGGCTTTGCGGCGATAGGCGCAGCGCGATCCGGCACGGATGTGAACATTGATATAGGCAATAATGATGATCTTGCGCAGCTATTACAAAATGTTAGCCCTGAACTGGTTATCAATGCGGCAGCGAATGTAGACCTTGCTGCTTGTGAAGCAGACCCGGCGGCGGCATTTAGGATCAATGCGTGTCCGGTGGAATTGCTGGCTCGGTGGAGCCAGATGCAGGGCAAACCACTGGTGCATATCTCCACCGATCAGTTTTTTGACGGCGATGGGGATGCCAAACATGATGAGAACGCAAACATAACCCTCTGTAACGAATATGCGCGTAGTAAATATGCGGCTGAGGCGTTTGCCTTGACGGCTCCTATGGCATTGGTGTTACGCACCTCCCTTGCCGGGTTTCACCCGGACGGTCGCGGATTTGCACACTGGGTGATGGATGCGCTGCACAACCATAAGCCTTTGACCTTGTTTGATGATTTTTTTGGCTCCACCATTGATGCGCCTGCCTTTGCCATTGCATTATTCGATTTGGTGGCGCTGGAGGCCAAAGGGCGTTTGAATTTGGCAAGCCGTGAAGTTTCTTCTAAAAAACAGTTCATTCATGCTTTGGCGCAGGCCGCAGGTGTCACCCTTGACTGGGCGCAAACCGGCTCGGTAGCAACCTTGAAACCGTGCCGCGCCCGCTCTTTGGGGCTGGATGTGGGCAAGGCCGAAACCCTGTTGGGCCGCGCCTTGCCGGATCGCAAAGAGGTTTGCGCTGCACTCATTGCGCAATGGAGAGACATTTCATGAGATGGAATACACACATCAGCATTGGTGAGCGCATTATCGGGCTGGATCAGCCGACATATTTTATTGCCGATATTGCCTCCTCTCATGATGGTGAACTGGCACGCGCCGTAGAGCTTATCCACCTGGCCGCCAAAGCCGGTGCCGATTGCGCCAAATTCCAGCACTTTTTGGCCAGGGATATTGTCTCTGATGAAGGTTTTAAGGCGCTGGGCAGTCAAAGCACTCATCAGGCAGGATGGAAACAGACGGTTTATGAAGTATTTGAGAAATACCAGACCCCGCGTGACTGGACGGATACACTGGTCAAGGCCTGCAAGGAGGCCGGCATTGATTATATGACCACGCCCTATGACACCGCTGCTCTTGATCTTATGGATCCATTCGTTCACGCCTATAAAATTGGCTCTGGCGATCTGAGCTGGCCACAGTTCATCAGTGCCGTGGCGGCGCGTCAAAAGCCGGTGTTTCTGGCAACCGGGGCCAGCACTATGGAGGATGTGCAGCGCGCCGTGGATGCCGTGCTTTGCCAAACACCGCAATTATGCCTGATGCAGTGCAATACCAATTATACCGGCGCCCTGGAAAATTTTGCCAATATCAATTTGAATGTATTGCGCAGTTTTGCCGTGAAATACCCGGGTCTGGTGCTGGGTCTGTCAGATCATACACCCGGCCATGCGACGGTTTTGGGCGCTATCACATTGGGCGCCCGGGCAGTAGAAAAACATTTTACCGACGACAATAGCCGCGATGGGCCAGATCATGGGTTTTCCATGAACCCGCAAAGCTGGCGCGAGATGGTTGATCGATCCCGCGAGCTGGAACTGGCCCTTGGCGATGGGGTAAAATGCGTGGAATTGAATGAAACGGACGCCAGTATAGTACAGCGCCGCTGCTTGCGCGCTCGTGATGATTTATCGGCAGGAACTATAATTACGGCAGAAAGCCTTGAAGCACTGCGCCCGTGCCCGGAAGGGGCGGTGGAGCCTTGGGAAGAAGGTATGGTTGTGGGCTTGCCGCTTAATGAGGCGCTTAAAACAGGCGCGGCGCTAACCTGGGATATATTGGGATGAATATGCCCGAACTTACCGGTGAACATGTGAAGCTTCGGGCCATAATCCCCGATGATCTTGAGCCATTACGGCTATGGCGTAATCGCCCGGACTATCGCCGGTTTTTTCGCGAATATCGTGACATTACGCCGGCCATGCAACAAGGCTGGTATGACCATGTGGTGCTGCTGGATGACCGTGTCCATATGTTTGCCATTACGACGCGCAAAGGCGGTCGTCTGTTGGGTGCGTGCGGGCTTTGTTATCTGGATCAACGAAACTCAAGTGCTGATTTTTCCATCTATATCGGTGCTGATAACCTCTATATTGACGAAAAATACGCACCGGAAACCGGCAAACTGCTTTTGCATTATGGCTTTGAAACCCTGAAACTGCACCGCATGTGGGCAGAAATTTATGCGATCGATGAGGCGAAGAAAATGTTGCTGCCTGCGCTTGGGTTTTCACTGGATGGTCGTCATCGTGAGGCTTATAAAATGGAAAATGATGTTTATGTTGATTGCCTTTTTTATGGCCTATTGAAACGGGATTATAAGAAGTAAAATAGGACAACTGTGCTAATTGCAAAATTACCCAATGCTGGAATACTGCTGCGCAGGGACATAAAAACTAGTAATGGAGACCAACGATGAGAAAATTATCTCTGGCATTGAGTGCGGGGGCGGCAATAGCCTTGGCGATAGTAATTACGCCTGGTACGGCATCGGCGAGTTATATGAGCGAGTGCAACACGCTGATCGAAAAATGGGAGACCTGTAAGGAAACCCAGGAAGATTGCACAACACAAACAAAAGCTATCGTAGAGCAATGCAAATGCCATCGTCTGCGACAGGGTGAATGGAAATTGGTTATGGCAGCGGTCGGCAAGGATGGTGTTTGTGCGCCTGAATGGCCGCCGACTGATGTCCCCGATCCTTCGCCACCGCCTCATCCTGACAGAACCGATAATGCAGATGAACAGAAGGGCAATAAGGACGGTGAGCAGCGCGGAGATCATTAAATAGAACGACTGGCTTGATTTTGTGTCAGCTATCTTAACGCCGGGGCCATGGCCTCGGCGTTTTTTGTGGGTCAGGTGCTCATACAGACATCACAAGACCCTCATCAGCCTCATCCTGAGCTTGTCGAAGAAGAGGTGCGAAGGCCCATTTTTGGGCCAAACACTAGAGCATGGCTTCTTGGCACCAGCCCGGCAAAGTCAAAATTGATAGTCGAAAACCAGCCGACTGTAATTAAGGCTTGCATTATTATTGTCCCATATGTACCCCTAGATCAAAGGGTACATATGAGGTGACATATTTATGCAAATTACTATTGATACTGAAGATCATATTCCATTGTTTGCCCAATTGGTTTCCCAGGTCAAAAAAGCGGTTCTGGATGGCAAACTGTCTTCTGGTGATGCCTTGCCTTCAATACGGCAATTGGCAAATGATCTGGACTTAAATAATAAAACGGTGGCCAAGGCTTATTCATTGCTTGAGCGCGATGAGGTGGTGCAAACCAAAGGTTATCGCGGCACATATATTCATCCAGAAGCCAAGGTGAACAGTGCCATTGATCTTAATGAATGGGCGCTGGCTAAACTCAGCGACGTCACCAGAGCATTAAGAGAGGCGGGCGTTACCGATTCCGAAATCCGGATTGCCTTCACCAAAACCATGACCAATCACACTCATAGGGAAAATTGATATGTTGATCGAACTTTTATTTTATGCAGTATTTCTGGGGCAGATTTTTCTGGTTTCAGTTTACTACCCAAGGAAAATCATTAACCGCAATAGATATGTATTGCAGAAATATCCTGCATCTGAATATCCCAAACTTTACCTGAATTCCTATTATGCCGACCCGGTCAAGGTCATCAAAAAGGGCTTGCGCCTCTATGCCGTTCTGAACGGCATAATTGCCATTTTTGGTTTGGGCATTCTGGCAGCGATGGCAATGAGCGGGTATTTACCAAGCACGATCAAGGAAAGTGAAGATCTTATCTTTGTTTTGTTTTTCTTTGCATTGCAAATGATTCCTCATATCTTGATGGAACTTTCGTCATGGCGCTGGTACAAACTCATGCGCGAAGCGCAGACCAGCACCACCCGTACCGCCGATCTCAAACCGCGTCGGTTGTTTGATTTTATTTCTCCCTTCTTTGTTGCTCTGGCCCTCTCTCTCTACATGGCATGGGTGGTGGTTTATATTCATGCGCACAAGGATGTCTCGCCCTGGGTCTGGAACCAATACGTGTCGCTGATTGGTATTACCGCAATCAACCTGTTGTTTGCGTTCACCATTTTTGTGTTTATCAAGGGGAAGAAAACTGATCCGTATCAAGCAAAACAAGATCAATTAAAACATATCGGCGCTGTGGTAAAAATTCATGTCTTTAGCAGTATTGGTATGAGCCTTTTTCTCATCATCATGGAGTTGGTCAACGTGTATCGGCTGGATATGTTTGAGCCGGTTTTCATGGGTGCGTACTTGCAATTGATGACGGTTTTTGGGCTGGGAACCATGTTGCGCAGCGTGAACATCAAAGACATTGATTTTAGCGTTTACAGGGAAGACGTCTCGCCCGCCTGAATTTATGGCTCATTTCTTCGCCGGGTCAGTAAATCAATCAGTGACAAGGCGGCTTTGGCGGCGACGCTGCCGGGCAGGAACACCTCGGCAGCCCCCATGGTTTTCAGCCTGGCCACGTCATCAGGAGGGATCACCCCGCCAACAATGATTTTGATGTCATGGCGCTTTGCCTCATCCAGTGCCGCCTTTAGCTGTGGCACAAAGGTAAGGTGTCCGGCGGCCAGGGATGACGCGGCGATAATATCGACATTTTTGGCAATACCCAGCGCGGCGGCCTCTTGTGAGGTTTGAAATAATGGCCCGATGACAACATCCCAGCCAAGATCACTGAAGGCGCTGGCGATTACTTTCTGACCCCGGTCATGGCCGTCCTGACCCAGCTTGGCAATGAGAATACGAGGCTCGCGACCATAAGTTTTAGCGTAGGCTTGGGCCGCATCTTTGGCCCGCGCCATCAATGGGTCATTGCCGCCTTCGCGCAAATATACGCCTTTTACGGCTTTGGGTTCAGTTTGGTGGCGACCATAGATGCTCTCCAGTGCGCTGGAAATTTCACCAACACTGGCCATGGTGCTGGCTGCGTCTATGGCCAGTGCCAACAAATTGCCCGAACCATCCCGTGCAGCACGGGTCAGGGCATCCAGTGCAGCCTGCGTCTTTGTCTCATCCCGTTGCTGGCGCAATTGTTTCAGCCTGGCAATCTGGTTGGCTCGCACTTTGGCATTATCAACACGAAGCACCGGAACATCTTCCTGTTCGCCCATTGGCAGGGTGAATTTATTGACCCCGGTTATGGTTTGCGTGCTACTGTCTATGCGGGCCTGGGTGCGGGTTGCGGCTTGTTCAATGCGCAGTTTTGGTATGCCGTCTTCTATGGCTTTTGCCATGCCGCCAAGGGCTTCGACTTCATCAATATGTTCCATGGCCCGCCTTGCCAGATCAGCAGTCAGGCGTTCAACATAGTATGAGCCACCCCACGGATCGATGGTGCGGGTGACGCCGGTTTCCTCAGCTAAAAATAATTGCGTGTTGCGGGCAATGCGCGCCGAAAAATCTGATGGTAAAGCCAAAGCTTCGTCCAGAGCATTGGTATGCAGTGACTGGGTACCGCCATCAACGGCGGCCATGGCCTCAAAACAGGTGCGAGCGATGTTGTTATAGGGGTCTTGCGCGGTCAAAGACCAGCCAGAGGTCTGACAATGGGTGCGCAGGCACAGGGATTTTGGGTTTTTTGGGGCAAAATTATCCTGCATCAATTGCGCCCAGAGCAATCGCCCGGCGCGCAGTTTGGCAATTTCCATAAAGCTGTTCATGCCTATGGCCCAAAAAAATGACAGGCGCGGCGCGAATGTGTCCACATCCATACCGGCGCGGACACCGGCGCGAACATATTCAATGCCATCGGCCAGGGTGTAGGCCAGTTCCAGATCGGCGCTGGCCCCGGCTTCGTGCATATGATAGCCGGAAATGGAGATGGGGTTGAATTTGGGCATGTGTTCGGCGGCGTAGACGAAAATGTCTGCGACAATGCGCATGCTGGGTTTGGGCGGGTAAATATAGGTGTTGCGCACCATGAACTCTTTCAGAACGTCGTTCTGTATGGTGCCGTTAAGGGCATTGTCTGCTACGCCTTGTTCACGTGCCGAGGCGATATAGAGCGCCATAATGGGGAGCACCGCACCGTTCATGGTCATGGAAACCGACATTTGATTGAGGGGGATGCCGTCAAACAGGATGCGCATATCCAGAATGCTGTCTATGGCCACACCGGCCATGCCTACATCACCAGCGACACGCGGATCGTCTGAATCATAACCCCTGTGGGTGGGCAGGTCGAAAGCGATGGACAATCCTTTTTGCCCTGCCGCCAAATTGCGCCGGTAGAAGGCGTTGGAATCCTCTGCCGTTGAAAATCCGGCATATTGGCGCACCGTCCAGGGACGCTGAACATACATGGTCGGGTAGGGGCCGCGCACGAAAGGGGCAATGCCGGGAAGGCTTTGGGTGAAATCCAGAGTTTCAATATCTTTTGGCCCATAGAGGGGTTTGCGCATTATGCCTTCGGGGGTCTTGTAATTGTCATGAGCTTTCGGCGCACCGGGTGCGGCGCTGGCATCCAGATCCAGTTTGGTAAAATCAGGGAAGTTGATGGAATTGCTCATTTGGAATCCCCTTCACGCAAATCCTCAAAAGGCGCACAAAAATTGGTGGGGGCAAAGGCGGGATTGGGATTGGAATTGCCGGGTTTTGGCGGGGCGAGCCTTGCCCCGGCTTTGGCGGCGGCAAGAAAGCTCTCAACGGAAAATTCTGTCGGGAAAGGTGACACATCCGGCGTAGGAATACGTGCCTCTTGCTGGGCAGGTTCGGGCAGGTTTTCGCCTTTCTGCATATATTTGGTGACGCCAACGATGGTTTGCTTGCCGGTTTTTATGGCATCCAGGCGCGCCTTGCGTTGTGCGCTTAATGCCTCGCCCAGCCAGCCCGAACTTGCCGCCTTGACAAGCCCGCCCCGGTGTTCGATCTGCTGAAACATGTCCCATGCGGCATGGGCCAGATCATCGGTCAGTTTTTCAATAGCATAAGAACCGCCCGCTGGATCCATTACCGCGCCGGCATGGACTTCCTCTTGCAGGATAATCTGCACATTGCGGGCCAGGCGACGGGCCTTGTGGTCATGGGTGCCAAGGGCAAGATCGTATGGCTCAACGCTGATATATTGTGCGCCGCCGGCGACGGCAGCAAAGGCGGCAGTGCTGGTGCGTAAAATATTGGTATAAGGTGCTCGGCGGCTCATCATTCGCCTGGATGTACCCACATGGATACGCATGGCACAAGCATCACCATCGGCGCCGCAGGCGCTCGTAATGCGCGCCCACACACGCCTTGCTGCCCGTAATTTGGCGATGCCAAGCGGCACATCGGCGTCCAGTGATAGTGAGAAATCAATGGCATTTGCGGCCTCATTGGCGCTCATGCCAGACTGCCGAAAGACCTTGAAATAGCTAAAGCCCCCGGCGGCAGCAAAGGCCAGTTCCAGAGCTTCGGAACCGCCGGCTTCGTGAATTAGCGACGAGGTGATAATCGCTGTGGCAATGCCCGGGGCATTATCGGCGGCCCAGCGGGCAAAACTGGCGGTGCGTTGCAGTTTTCCCGGTAAAAGTGCAAAATCCATGCCGTGACGAATGGTTTGCCCAACCGGCGAAAAGCCAAGGCCACCGCAAACTTGCGTCAAATCTCTGGTCAAGTCCTGCCAACAGCACACCATCATCGCGGCATAGGCGGCGTTTAGCGGTCTTGCCTGTAATAATACCGGCACAATGGATAGATCAACGCCAGCCAGCACGCGTTTCAAATCATCCAGGCGGTGTACTGCAATGCCCTTTGTTCCGGCGGGATCCAAATAAAGGAGCAGCGCGCTGGTGCCGCCGGCCAGATCATCCAGTATGGCCATATTGGCCGCCGCCGGATCAGCCATGGTATAGCTTTGGGTGATATGCCAGGGCCGGTTGGTGTCCGGTTTCGGGTTTATCCCCCGGACAAATGGGTATTCACCAGGATTACCGGCACCCTTTGGATCATCGGCTTGAGTGCGTAAGGGGCCACGGGCGATACCGCTTGCGGTACGGCGCACAAGGGTGTCCTCAAAGTCTGCACCATTAAGGGCTGTGTCTGCCAAAGTTCGCCAGTCAGCAAGCTTTGGCCTGGCAAAACTTGCCGCCAGATTCGGGGTGTCCTCGCTCATGGGCGCAAAGAAAACCAGCCTCGCCGCGACGTCAAGTCGTAAGGTCATAGCCAACTTGTCCGACGCCATGACCAGCGCCCTAATATGACCTTTTGAAAAGGCGTAACACATGGGCAGTTTATCAGAACCTGTTGCTGCGGGTGGATTTCAACTTTCGGCGCGATCAAAAGAACGCCTGGCCGGTGTGCATATGGATCTGGCCCGGATTGTGCGCCGCGCACTGGCTTTCAGTCCGGTGGATTTCACCGTCCTTGAAGGTCGGCGCACGGACGAGCGTCAGCAATTGCTTTACCAGAGCGGCGCAACGCGCACGTTAAACTCGCGCCATCTTAGCGGCCATGCGGTGGATTTGGGCGCTTGGATTGGTGGTGCTGTGCGCTGGGATTGGCCGTTATACGAAAAAATTGCCCATGCCATGCAAATGGCGGCGGCAGAACAGGATGTATCTATTGAATGGGGCGGGGATTGGCGAAGTTTTCGCGACGGGCCGCATTTTCAACTGCCCTGGAAGGATTATCCTGTCTCCCGGCAGGCTCAGGATAAGGAGACCATATAATGGGTCTTTTGAGCACCATTATTGGCCCGATTGCAGGGATTATCGACAAAGCCGTGCCGGATGCCGATTTGCGTCGCCAGCTTAAACAAGAGATCAAGGCCAAGCTGATCGATCAGGAAACCGTGCTGACCCAGGCGGCGCGCGATGTACTGGTGGCCGAGGCACAAGGGACAAGCTGGATGCAGCGCAACTGGCGACCCCTGACCATGCTGACCTTTACCGCGATCATTGCCAATAATTATCTGATCGCGCCCTATGTTCAGGCCTTTGGCGGCATTGCTGTGGTGCTCGATATTCCTGATGGCATGTGGAATTTACTGACCATGGGTCTTGGCGGCTATGTCATTGGCCGCACGCTGGAAAAAACCGGTAGCCGGTTCCGGGTTGGGGGTTGACGCGCCCCTCCTACAAATATGTTCCGGGGCAATCGGGATCATCATGATAGAGACAAGCATTGGCCAGGCTTTCATCACAATACGCGCACAAGGCCTTGGGGTGTGGCTGGGTGATGGTGTCATTTTCTATACGAAAACCCTGAGCACGGAATTTTTTCAAAGTTCGGGAAAATGTTTCCGGCGTCATGTCCAGATATGATGCGATCAGGGATTTGTCATAGGGTAGGCGAATGGAGGTTGTATTTTCGCTGCCTTCCTCAATACCCAGTTTCAACAGATACCAGCCAACACGTTCAGCGGCATTTCTAAGCCGTGAGTGTTCGATCTGCTGGATCAGGTTTTGCGAACGCATGGAAAGATTGCCGATCATGTTTAGTGCGAAAGCGTTATTGTCCTGCAATACCTGGCGCACCACCGGGGCGGGCAGGGATAAAAGAACAGTTTTCTCGACCACCTGGGCGCTGGCTGCTGATGGGATATTCAACAAAATCGCCGCTTCCATAATGCTGTCACCGGCAGAGAGCATTTGCAGCACTGCTTCATCGCCTGCGCCTGAACCCTTGAACAGCTTCACCCACCCTGAGAGGATCAAGTAGAAGCGTGACAATGGTTCCGATTGCAAAAACAGCAATTTGCCTTTTTCATAGTCTTGCACATTGGCGTGCGCGAGCAAGGAACCCAGTTCTTTCTCTTCCAGTTTTGAAAACGCCGGTAGCGCCCGAATCAGCGGCATGTGCCGCTCCAGAGCGTTGGAAACGGCTATGGGACTAGTGGTATGTGCTGTTAGGTCAGAAGCGCCGGTTAAATGGCTGGCAAGTTCAATCTCGACAAGTTTCAGGCGCTCCACTTTTCCACTCAGCAATTCAAACCAGGTGACCGGAGAGATATTTTCCAGTTCTTTGGTGTTATCTTCACTGGCCAGCATGGTATGAATGTCTTCGACGAATTGCATGACATAACCGGATGTAACTTTTTCAACCAACTGGCGCTGTGATGGTGATGCCAGTGATAAAAACGACCGTTTATAGGCACCTTGCTCATCAATCAAAGTGAGCATGCGTTCGGTAAACTCGCGGTTTTTGAACACCTGATTGCAAAACCCGTGTATGCCCCATGCCCGCTCCCGGCCCACGCGTTCTTTCCATTGCAACAAGTTGGCATACGCTGTTGCACGGGTTGGTTCTTTGCTGGCGATGTGCAGGGCAATTTCAATCTGGACATCGAGAATCGGGCTTAACGCGGAATAAGTATAGTAATTGGTCGATCTGGCGAAAGAGATTTCAAAGCGATCCACTTGTCCTCGTTGTTTTTGCAAATTTTGCGTAACATCAAGAATATCCTGCACCTTTTGCAGGGTTGCCGTCCCGATGCCGGTAGCCAGGGCCGGGTTTTTGCTGACATTGTTTAAGGCGCTGGCCGCACGGTTGGTGGCTTTGCGGTGCTGAGACAACTGGTCAGGATAAATCTCGCCATCACTATCAATAAACAAGGCGGTGCAGCCGCGCTCCAATTGCAGATGATGGGCCAGCTCGCCCAGCGCCAATAACGCTGAAACGGTTACCGGTTCGAGTGTGACTTTGCTGTCCATAGTGCCCGCTCGTCTTCCCAAAACCAGACAGAGTTCAGAATATAGTCGAATTGCCTCAAATGCTTCGGCCTACTCCAATGGCACACTCTCATAGACCGGCATGGTATGCCAAGACAATGTCTGTCATTTCTGTCTTGAAAGAGAAGGAGTGAGACAAATTGACCCGGTTCAGTTTACCAACTCAAAACTTGATGTAGGTCAATCCCGCCTTCACCAATACTGCGTAGAGACGCTGTGATTTGAAAAGTCGTTTTGGTTTTTGGAGGGCAGAACAATGGAATTACAAAACAAGGCCACCAGTCTTTGGGGTGATTTTTTACGTGTTGATAAAATACAGATCAGAACTTTCCACGTAACGTGGTTTGCGTTCTTTTTGTGTTTCTTTGCCTGGTTTGGCATTGCGCCTTTGATGGCGGTTGTCCGTGAAGAATTATCACTGACCAAAGAGCAAGTTGGCTGGACAATCATCGGGGCCGTCTCGGCAACGGTGTTTGCCCGGATATTGATCGGCTGGTTATGTGACCATTATGGCCCAAGACTGACCTATACATGGTTGTTGGTTCTGGCCTCCTTGCCGGTTATGGGTATCGGACTTGCCCAGGACTATACAACCTTCCTGATTTTCAGAATTTTAATCGGGGTGATCGGCGCCAGCTTTGTCATTACCCAATATCATACAACCAATATGTTTGCGCCCAATGTGGTTGGGCAGGCCAATGCGACCAGCGCCGGTTGGGGCAATTTGGGCGGCGGTGTCACCCAGTTTGCCATGCCAATGATCTTCTCTATCTTTGTTATTGGATTTGGCATGAACGCAGCCTTTGGCTGGCGTGCCTCAATGGTTGTTGCCGGTGCGGTGATTTTAGTGACCGGTATTGTCTATTACGTCTTTACCCAGGATGCCCCGGACGGCAGTTATAAGGACTTACGCGCCCAGGGCAAAATGGCACCTAGAAATCAAACCACAGGAAATTTCTTTCACGCCCTGAAGGATTACAGGGTGTGGATGTTGTTTTTCATCTATGCCGCATGTTTTGGTATCGAGCTAACCATCTTTGGAACGCTGGCTCTGTATTTCTTTGATTATTTTGGCCTTAACCTGGTGACCGCTGGTGTGGTTGCGGCAAGCTTTGGTTTGATGAACATTTTTGCCCGTACACTGGGCGGCATATTCGGTGACAATTTTGCCTCGCTCTGGGGTTTGAAAGGCCGGGCAACATGGTTGTTCATTGCGCTCTTCATTGAGGGTCTGGCCCTGATGCTGTTCTCACAAATGCATGTTCTGTTTCTGGCCATCCCAACCCTGTTGTTCTTCTCACTGTTTACCCAGATGTCTGAAGGTGCAACGTTTTCGGTGGTTCCCTTTATTTCCAAAAAATCATTGGGGGCAGTTGCCGGTGTTGTCGGTGCCGGCGGTAATGTTGGCGCGGTTGCGGCGGGTTTCCTGTTCAAGGGCGAGATGGATTGGCATACGTCATATCTTATTCTTGGTGCTTTGGTGACCGGTGCTTCTTTCCTGGCTTTGCTGGTTCGCTTTAGCAAGGCAGATGAAATTGAAGCAGAAGAGCGGTTTGACTCTGGCTTCACCCGCCACAGAAAAGAGGCGGCCCGAAAACACCTTGAAGTCCTGGGGATGGCGTCTGAAGAAATTGACAAGGTCAAGGTCTTTGGCAGTCGCGAAGCTCATGCGTTCAAACGCCTGGAAGCCCTTGGGGTTGATATGAGTAGTGTGAAGTTAAAAGCCGAATAAACATCTGGCACACAACAATGAAAAATGGGGGCTCTGCCCCCGTTTTTTGATGCTGCCTTGGGCTTTGATTCTAAAAATGTGAACAAGGACGCACACAAAAAATATTATTTTTGATCTAGGTCAAACAGAAAGGCGGCGAAATTTGTCAATTTGTGTGCAGCTGTTTGGACGCTCTGGAATCGCGTCTGATCGTTTTTCAAGTAAAGGAGGCTGATATGGCCAACGATCTTAAACAATGGAACCCGGAAGACGAGACGGAATGGGCGTCGACCGGCAAGGCAATTGCCAATCGTAATTTGTGGATTTCCATACCGGCGCTTTTGTGTGGCTTTGCCGTGTGGCTCTATTGGGGCATTATCACGGTTCAGATGATAAATCTGGGCTATCCGTTTGCCAAATCCGAACTATTCACCCTGGCGGCCATTGCTGGCCTGACCGGTGCAACTTTGCGGATACCTTCAACGTTTTTTATCCGCATTGCCGGTGGGCGGAACACCATCTTTTTTACCACCGCGTTACTGATACTGCCTGCGGCCGGAACCGGGATGCTGCTGCAAAATCCCGACACGCCGCTTTGGCAATTTCAACTGATGGCGCTGCTTTCCGGCTTTGGTGGCGGTAACTTCGCATCCTCGATGTCTAATATCAGCTTTTTCTTTCCCAAGAAAATGGCTGGCTATTCGCTGGGCATGAATGCAGGGCTTGGCAATTTTGGTGTTACCACCATGCAAATTCTGGTGCCTTTGGTGATGACCGCTGCCATTTTTGGCGGTGCGCCCATGGTGCTGGAAGCCACCTCTGGCACCTTGATCGGCAAAATTCCTGCTGGGACGGAAACCTATCTGCACAATGCCGGTTTCATCTGGGTTGTCATTCTGGTTCCCATCGTTCTTGCCGCCTGGTTTGGTATGAACAACATTACCGCTGACCATGTCTCGCCCAATATCGGATCACCGATTGGGGCGTTTGCTAAAATTACCGGCATGTTGCTTATCGGCTTTACCACGGCCATTTTTGGCCTGTGGTTGATGCTGCC
This sequence comes from Robiginitomaculum sp., assembly GCA_021776565.1. GTDB lineage: Bacteria > Pseudomonadota > Alphaproteobacteria > Caulobacterales > Maricaulaceae > Robiginitomaculum_B. The sequence continues at coordinate 66,360 of JAJFFQ010000065.1, forward strand.
GGCCGATGTAGGTGGTTCCGGCATGATGATTAGTAAATGGATTGTGCTGCCGATCGTGATTGCCCTGACGGTGTTTGCCTTAAAGCTTATTCCGGGTGCGATAAAAGACAGCCTCAACCACCAGTACAAAATCTTCAGTAACAAACACACCTGGGCAATGACGGTGATCTACACCATGACCTTTGGTTCCTTCATTGGTTATGCGGTGGCGTTTGGTCTTTCCATCAAGGTGGTTTTTGGTTTTCAGCACGTCATGGTTGACGGGGTGATGACTCATAACCTTGCCAACCCGGATGGCCCCAGCGCCCTGATGTTTGCCTGGACCGGGCCATTTATTGGCGCGCTTATTCGCCCTATTGGCGGCATGATTGCCGATAAAATGGGCGGTGCCAAAGTCACCCAAATCATTTCCGTGGTCATGGTGGCTGCGGCGCTGGGTGTCGCCTATTACATGAAACTGGCCTATGGCTCGGCCACGCCGCAGGATTATTTCATGCCGTTTCTGGTATTGTTCCTGATCCTGTTTGCCGCAACCGGTATTGGTAATGGCTCTACCTTTCGCACCATCGCTTTTGTTTTTGACAAGGAACAGGCCGGGCCGGTTCTGGGCTGGACGTCTGCGGTTGCTGCATACGGTGCCTTTATCATTCCCAAAGTGTTTGGTGAACAGATCAAGGATACAACGCCGGAATATGCGCTCTATGGTTTTGCTGCCTTTTATGCACTTTGCATTTTGATAAACTGGTGGTTCTACCTTCGTAAAAACGCCTATGTGAAGAACCCGTAAACACCAATGGTTTCGCGGGTATAATTGCCTGCGAAACTTTCTGCTTTCCAGCATATGCGAACTCTTTAGGACAAAATTCATGAGCAATTTTATCGACAGACTGACCTATTTCTCCAAGGTTGAAGGCAAGTTCTCCAACGGCCATGGCATTACCACCAGTGAGGCCAGAGACTGGGAAAAAGCCTATCGTGGGCGCTGGGCGCACGACAAGATTGTGCGCTCGACCCACGGGGTGAATTGCACCGGCTCGTGTAGTTGGAAAATTTATGTCAAAAACGGCCTGGTCACCTGGGAAACCCAGCAAACCGACTATCCGCGCACCCGCCCCGATATGCCCAATCATGAACCACGCGGTTGCTCTCGTGGTGCCAGTTATTCCTGGTATTTGTATTCTGCCGCACGGCTGAAATTCCCGCTCATTCGCGCGCGCCTGTTAAAGGCTTTTCGTGCCGCCAAAGCCGAACATGGTGATCCGGTGCTGGCCTGGGGCAGTATTGTTTCTGATCCAGAAAAAGCCAATGATTACAAAAAAATGCGCGGGCTTGGCGGCTTTGTTCGTGCCAGTTGGGACGAGGTGAACGAGATCACCGCTGCGGCCAATGTCTATACCACCAAAACCTTTGGCCCCGACCGGGTATTCGGCTTTTCGCCCATTCCGGCCATGTCCATGGTCTCATATGCGGCTGGCTCGCGTTATATGTCGCTTATGGGCGGCGTCTGCCTTAGTTTTTATGACTGGTATTGCGATCTTCCCCCGTCATCGCCGCAAACCTGGGGTGAGCAAACCGATGTGCCTGAAAGTGCCGACTGGTTCAACTCCTCTTATATTATTGCCTGGGGTTCCAACGTGCCACAAACCCGCACCCCGGATGCGCATTTTTTCACCGAAGTGCGCTATAAAGGCACCAAAACTGTGTCGGTAACGCCGGATTATTCCGAAGTGGCCAAACTGACGGATATATGGCTGAACCCGCGCCAGGGCACCGATGCCGCCATGGCCATGGCCATGGGGCATGTGGTGTTCAAGGAATTTCATCTTGGCAACAAATCCGAATACTTCACCGATTATGTGCGCAATTACTCCGATATGCCCATGCAGGTGCTGCTGGAAAAACAGGGTGACAGCTATGTGCCAACCCGTAATTTACGTGCTTCAGATTTTACCGGCGCTTTGAAAGTTAAAAATAATGCTGAATGGAAGTCAGTGGTGTTTGATAAAAAGTCTCAAAGCCATCGGGTGCCTAATGGCACCATCGGTTCGCGCTGGGGCGAGAAAGGTAAATGGAACCTAGAAGCCAAGGATACGGTATCAGGGCAGGACATCTGGCCAAGCCTGACCAATATCGACAGCCCGGACGAGGTTCTGGATGTGGCCTTTCCCTACTTTGGCAATCAGGAACACGAGAGCAAAATCTTTGCCCATACCGATCATGACAGCGTGCAGGTTCGCAAACTGCCGGTTCGCAAAGTGATGCTCAAAGGCAAGAAAACCGCATATGTTGCAACCGTTTACGACCTGATGGCGGCCAACTATGCCATTGATCGCGGCCTTGGCGGCGACAACGTAGCCAAAGGTTTTGATGACAACGTTCCCTATACCCCGGCCTGGGCCGAAAAAATTACCGGTGTTGCAGCTCATAAAATTATCCAGGTGGCGCGTGAATTTGCCCAAAACGCCGACAAGACCCGTGGCCGCAGCATGGTAATCCTGGGCGCTGCCATCAACCACTGGTACCATATGGATATGACCTATCGGGGGATTATGAACCTCCTCATCATGTGCGGCTGTATTGGTAAATCCGGTGGTGGCTGGGCGCACTATGTCGGGCAGGAAAAATTGCGCCCGCAAACCGGTTGGCTGCCGCTGGCGTTTGGTCTGGACTGGAACCGCCCACCGCGGCAGATGAATTCAACGTCGTTTTTCTATAATCATTCCAATCAATGGCGTTATGAAAAACTGGGTGTGGACGAAATTCTATCGCCATTGGCAAACGCCGATAAATGGAAAGACCATTCTCTGATTGATTGCAATGTGCGTTCCGAACGCATGGGCTGGTTGCCCTCTGCACCACAGCTGGATGAAAATCCTCTGTGGCTATCTGAGAAAGCAAAACGATTGGGTAAATCCACCAGGGATTATGTTGTTGACCGTCTTAAAGCTGGTGATCTGGAATTTGCTGCTCAAGACCCGGATCGGGCCGATAATTTTCCGCGCAATTTGTTTGTCTGGCGTTCCAACATTCTTGGCTCGTCCGGCAAGGGCCATGAATACATGCTGCGTCATTTGCTGGGTGCGCAAAACGGTTTGATGAGTGATGATCTGGAACAAATGGGTGCTGCAAAACCGTCCGAGGTGAAATGGCACAAGGACGCCCCCGAAGGCAAACTTGACCTGGTGGTCACACTTGATTTTCGTATGTCCACGACGGCTGTATATTCAGACATCGTTTTACCAACTGCCACTTGGTATGAAAAGAACGATCTGAACACGTCCGATATGCACCCGTTCATTCACCCGCTATCCCGGGCCGTTGATCCGGCATGGGAGAGCCGCTCGGACTGGGATATTTTCAAAGGCCTGGCTAAAAAATTCTCGGAGATTTGCGTAGGTCATCTGGGGGTGGAAACCGATCTGGTGACCGTGCCGATCTTGCATGATACCCCGGGCGAGTTGGGCCAGGCGCTGACCGTTCAGGACTGGGAAAAGGGCGAATGTGATCCGGTGCCGGGAAAATCAATGCCCAACCTGGTTGAGGTGGAGCGTGATTATCCTAACCTTTACAAAAAGTTCACCTCCCTTGGGCCGCTTCTGGCCAAGTTGGGTAATGGGGGCAAGGGGGTTTCATGGAATACCGAGGAAGAAGTCGAACTTCTTGGCAAGCTGAACAAGGTGGTGCGAGAAGAAGGCGTCAGCAAAGGTCAGCCCCGAATTGAAACCGATATTGATGCCACCGAAGTGATCCTCACACTGGCCCCGGAAACCAACGGGCAAGTGGCGGTCAAGGCCTGGGCAGACCTGTCAAAAACCACAGGCCGCGATCATACGCATCTGGCCCGTCCCAAAGAGGATGAAAAAATCCGTTTTCGGGATGTTCAGGCGCAACCACGCAAGATCATTTCCTCACCAACCTGGTCAGGTCTTGAGGATGAACATGTTAGCTATAATGCCTGTTATACCAATGTGCATGAGCTGATCCCGTGGCGGACATTGACCGGTCGCCAGCAGTTTTATCAGGATCATGAATGGATGCGCGATTTTGGCGAAAGCCTGTGCGTTTACAAGCCGCCCATTTCGACCCGCACCGTTACCAATTCGGTCAAGGCCCGTGGCGGCGATGTGAAACAGATCACCCTGAACTGGATCACACCGCACCAGAAATGGGGGATTCACTCGACCTATTCAGATAATCTTCTGCTTTTGAGCATGAACCGGGGTGGCCCGGTCGTCTGGCTCTCTGAAGTGGATGCAAGAAAGGTCGATGTGGCCGATAATGACTGGATCGAATTGTATAATGTCAACGGTGCCATCACCGCCCGCGCGGTGGTTTCCCAACGTGTGCCTGAGGGCATGTGCATGATGTATCACGCTCAGGAAAAAACCATGAATACCCCGGGCAGCCGCATTACCGGCAAGCGCGGCGGTATCCATAATTCGGTCACCAAAGCGGTGGTCAAACCCACCCATATGATCGGGGGTTACGCACAACTTTCATGGGGCTTCAACTATTACGGCACCGTCGGTTCCAACCGCGATGAATTTGTAATTTTACGGAAAACCAACACGGTGGACTGGATGGAAGAGCCATACGTCGAGGGCCAACCGATTAACATGCCCAAAAATGAGGAGGCAGCCCAATGACTATTCGTGCGCAAATCGGCATGGTTCTTAATCTGGACAAATGCATTGGCTGTCACACCTGTTCCATCACCTGCAAAAATGTGTGGACGAGCCGTGGCGGCGTTGAATACGCCTGGTTCAATAATGTAGAGAGCAAGCCAGGTGTTGGTTATCCACGAAACTGGGAAGATCAGTCAGAATGGAAAGGTGGCTGGGAATTGACCAAGTCCGGCAAGTTAAAGCCTAAAATTGGTGGAAAAATGGGCGTATTGTCGAACATTTTCGCTAATCCTGATCTGCCGCTAATTGACGATTATTATGAGCCGTTCACCTATGAATATGACCATCTGAAAACGGCCAAGGAAAGCCAGACAGTTCCCACGGCAAGGATGAAATCGGCAATTACCGGCAAGTTCAAGGAAAAGCCGGACTGGGGTGTCAACTGGGAGGAAATCCTGGGCGGTGAGTTTGAAAAACGATCAAAGGATTATAATTTCGATAAAATCCAGAAAGACATTTACGGCGAGTTTGAAAATACCTTCATGATGTATTTGCCTCGCTTGTGCGAGCATTGCCTCAACCCGTCCTGTGTGGCGTCCTGCCCGTCGGGTGCGATCTACAAGCGCGAGGAAGACGGCATTGTCCTGATCGATCAGGATAAATGCCGGGGCTGGCGCATGTGTGTTTCGGGCTGTCCCTACAAGAAAATCTACTTCAACTGGCAGTCCGGCAAATCTGAAAAATGCACCTTCTGCTATCCGCGTATCGAGGCCGGTGAGCCAACCGTATGTTCAGAAACCTGTGTCGGGCGTATCCGTTACTTAGGCGTATTGCTTTATGATTCAGACAAGATCGAGGAGGCCGCATCGGCAGCTGACGAAAAAGATCTTTATCAAAGCCAGTGCGATCTGTTCCTTGACCCCCATGACCCTGAGGTCATTAAACGTGCCCTGGCAGACGGTGTGCCGCAAAGCTGGATAGATGGTGCGCAAAATTCACCCGTCTACAAGATGGCTATGGAATGGAAGATTGCCTTTCCGCTACACCCGGAATATCGCACCCTGCCCATGGTCTGGTATGTGCCGCCGCTTTCACCCGTACAATCGGCGGCGGAGGCCGGTCATCTGGAGCAAAACGGCATGTTGCCTGATGTGCGTTCTTTACGCATCCCGACACAATATCTGGCCAATTTACTAACCGCTGGTGATGAAGAACCGGTGATTAGCGCGCTGGAGCGGATGATGGCCATGCGGGTCTACATGCGAGGCAAAACTGTTGATGGCGCCGAAGACCCCAAGGTGCTGGAACAGGTCGGCATGAGCGAGGACGAAATGAATGATATGTATCAGTTGATGGCTATTGCCAATTACGAGGATCGTTTCGTTATTCCCACCAACCACCGTGAATATGCCGGAGACGGGCCATTCGATCAGGAAATTGCCTTTTCGGCGCGGGCCGAATGTGGCTTCTCGTTCGGTAATGGTTGTAATACCGGGTCAAAGAAAAGCACCAATTTATTTGGCACCCAGACCCATGCCAATACCTTAAGCGGCACACCCAGAAAACCTGTAGGAGGCTCGTCATGAGAAGTTTTCGTGTGCTGGCTCACCTGCTGGCTTATCCGCAAGCGGATCTGCTGGATCATATGGGTGAACTGAAATCGGCGATAACCGATGAAGGTTTGCTGAAAGGCAAGGCCTTGAAAAATTTAACGAAATTTATGGATAATTTGGCGGCGACTGATCTGATGTTGGCTCAGGAACAATATGTCGAGCTGTTTGATCGGGGGCGGGCGCATTGTCTGCACCTGTTTGAGCATGTGCATGGCGAATCGCGTTTTCGCGGCCAGGCGATGATTGACCTTGCCGATAAATATCAGGAAAAAGGTCTTAAAATCGGCACCGGCGAATTGCCGGATTATTTGCCGCTGATGCTGGAATTTATCTCGATCAGTGGTGCCGATGAAGGGTTTGATCTTTTGGCGCAAGCCGCGCCGGTCATTGCCACCATTGGCGAAAAACTGCACCGTGGCAAATCAGGTTATGCAACTGTAATGGCCGCCATTGTGTCGCTTTCGGGCGCTCAGATAAGCAAGGCTGACATTGCCAAAGCCGCCGATGCGGCTCTGCCGGACATTAAAACCCTGGACGAGCTGGATGAGCAATGGAGCGAGCCGGAGGCGTTCACCGGCGCACCGGATTGCGGCACCTGCGGCCCCGATGACACCCCCTCTGCCCACATACCGGGAGGCTTATAATGGCCGAGTATATGAACACGTTTTTCTTTGGCATCTACCCTTATATTGCCATCCTCACCATGATTGTCGGCTCAGTCTTACGCTATGACCAGGATCCGTATTCGTGGAAGGCCGACAGCAGCCAGCTTTTGCATCGCAAGGGGTTACGCCTGGGCAGTAATCTTTTCCATATCGGTATTTTGCTTCTTTTTCTGGGCCATCTTGTCGGGCTTTTGACGCCCCATTGGGCTTATGAGCCATTTATCACAGCTGGACAGAAGCAAATTCTGGCGATGGCGGCGGGCGGCATTTTTGGTACCATGTGCTTTGTCGGCATGCTTATCCTGATCTGGCGGCGCACCACGCAAGACCGGGTGCGGGCGACCACCAAATTTATGGACATGGCGATCCTTCTGATCCTGTTTGTTCAACTGATCCTGGGTCTTCTGACCATCCCGCAAAGTGCCAAGCATCTGGATGGTTCATCCATGATAAAACTGGCCGAATGGGCGCAACATATTGTGACGTTCAGGGGCGGCGCAGCAGAATTTATGGTTGAGGAAGCCCTGGTATTCAAGCTGCACATCGTGCTGGGCCTGACCATCTTCCTGATCTTTCCGTTCACCCGGCTGGTGCATATGGTCAGCGTACCATTCAAATACTTGCTGCGTTCGGGTTATCAGATCGTGCGAAAGCGGGGGTGAGGGGACAAGAATTGTGTTTACGACCATAATTTGTCATTGCCCGACTGGTTCGGGCAATCCAGTAAGGCATTAAAACAAAACTGGATTACCCGAATGAATCGGGTAATGACATACAAGGGCAATCTACGATCCCATTGCCTGGCAAAATGGGTACTCCGGTATGGTACTCTAATGGTACTACATTGGTACTCTTTGTGCAGTTTTATAATTATATAGAATTTATTAACCCGAATCGTATTTTTTAAATCTCAAGAAGCGCACTTTGTATTAAATTTTGTCCATTTCAAGGAAAATTCTACCAAAATATAGTTCAATTCGGGGAAATGACATGACACGCAAACGTTCCATTATATGGAATATTCTGATACCATTACCCATTATAATGTTAGTGGTTGTTGCTATTGCCTGGGTTGTTATTCCAAAACTGGTAATTGACAATATGCTGGAGGCAACCCAAAAATCATCCACACAGACCACCTTTCAGTTCAAGACCTTGCGCGGGTATTACAACAAAAATGTTATTGCCAAAGCCAAGGCCAGCGGTGCCTTGCGCCCCGCAATTGAACATGAAGGGGTTGCCGATGCGATTCCCCTACCGGCCACGATGATCCATGATCTGAGCACGCTTCTGTCCAAGGAAGACACCACCCTTGAACTCTATAGTCCTTATCCGTTTAAAAACCGGGCAGACAGACAACTGGATACGTTTCAGAAAGCGGCATGGAGCTATTTCAAGACAAATCCTGATGGCGTGTATTCAACAACTGAAAAGCATGGTGATGCAACAATCATGCGCGTTGCTGTGGCCGACAAAATGGTCGACGAAGGTTGTGTCAGTTGTCATAATTCACATGTCTTATCGACAAAAAAAGACTGGAAACTGGGTGATGTTCGCGGGGTTCTGGTCGTTGACACTGATATTTCAGGTAATTTGATTGCTGCGCAAAGCTTGAAAAACAAGATGTTGGCTGGAATCGTTGTGGCTGTTTTGATGATGATGGCCGTGTTCGCTGTTGTATCTCTATCAATTGTCAAACCTATAAAGGCCATGACAGCAGCCATGTTGAGGGTAGCCAAGGGGGAAACAGATACTGATATTCCAGCGGCTTCCCGCAAAGACGAGATAGGCGAGATGTCTAAAGCCGTGCAGGTTTTCAAGGACAATGCAATACAGAACAAGGCGCTTGAGGCAGAGCGCGAAGAAAGCCAGTTGCAGGAGGTCAGGGAACATGATCGCCTTACCGCTATTGTT
>JAJFFQ010000066.1 GCA_021776565.1 Robiginitomaculum sp.
CGAGGGGATACCGTCAAAGTTCGCCTTTGCATGGAAGGCCAATGATTTTGCCACCGTCATGGACGGAGGAATACAGGCGACCGATACAGCAGGAACAGTACCTTCCGGCCTGACCCGGATGTTTCTTGGCCATGACATAAACACCAACCGGCAATTTGTCGGTCTGATAAAATTTCTGGTCTTTTTCCCGACCAGCTTGAGCACATAGGAGGCTGCATGTTTGATTATCTTTTCAGATTTGAAACAGAGGCAGAAGCCTTGACTGCCCTGGCTGGCACCGAATGGGTTGGGTTGGGTGAAAGCAACCAGGCCGTGTTCCGGGCCAGCCGCCCAGGCTCCAGCATCTGGAGAACAGAGCCAATTCTGGCCGAAGCGGTGTGGGACAATACTGATCCTGACAATCCGGTGTTGACCAGCATGCAAATCACCTCCGATGATTTTTGGCTTTTGCTGGCCACACCAGCGCACGATCCATCTATTCACAATCTGCCTGGATGGGTTCACGCTACAGACAGGCAATTAGCCATCAACAACGCCAGTCTGCCACCAGAGCAACAGTTTTATTTTATCATCGATACAATCCTCTTGCCAGAAGAAATGAACGCCGTGATTAGGCTGACCAACATGCCCGCCGGGTCAAACTATCCGTTCGGAGCCGCACCATGAGCGCCCGCGAGCCTTTGGCCTTTTTCATCGCCCTGCGTAACGTTTCTCTGCCATTGTTGTTTTTCTGGGCGGTTATTGTGTTTCTGGTTTCCTGTGAGCGCCAGCCAGTCAATGAGCCTGTCGGTTTTGTGGCACCGGCCAGCCTCGGCGTAAAAGAACTGGTGCAGCGACCACCTAAAGCGCACCGTGCCAACCACATCATGGTGGTCAAGACCATACATTACGCAAAGATTGAGCAGTTTTGTGCGCTTAAAACCGGGCGGCCAAAACTTGCCTGCGCCGACATTGGCGGCACTGTCTGGCTTCCCAACCCTTGTGATTATAAAGGCTATTATGCGCAGCTTGCCTGTCATGAGTTCGCCCACGCGCAAGGCTGGCCCGCCGATCATTCAGGCATGAATTATGGAGTATATCGGTGAGCGCGTTCATCACAGACGCGGGCGCAGCATTGATTGCCATGGCGCTGGCAAATGGCACCCAGATAAACCTGACGCAAATGGCGGTGGGTACAGGCGGTGGCGCGGGCGCAGCCGCCCAGGCAGCCTTGCAGGCAGAGGTGTATCGCGGCGGCATAAATGCGCTTCTGTCTGACCCCCTAGATAACACAATCATCATTGCTGAAATGCGCATCGGCACCAATGATGGTGGCTGGACGGTGAACGAGGCCGGTATATTTACCGATTCTGGCGTGCTCTTTGCGCTGGCTGATACTGTCGATATTGTGAAACCCGCTCCGGTGCCGGATCAGCCGACCGAGCTGCTTATCCGCTTTGCCATACAGATGAACTCACCGGCCGTGGTCAGCCTTGATCTTGATCCGGCAGTCCTTGCCAGTCGCGCCTGGGTGCTCCTGCAAGTCCCACCGCCCTGGGACTGGATACGAACGCCCATATTGCTTGCGCCCACCCAGGGTGCGCAGGTGCAAGAAGCGCCGTTTCTGGTCACTGCACCTTATTACCACCTTTATGGTGTGCCTCATGCGGCCAGCCAGTATCAGGTGCGCCTGGCCACGGATACGGACTGGACGTCCCCGCTTTATGATAGCGGCGACAGCACTGATCTTGCGGTGCACCGAATGCCTCTGGGTAATTTGACGGTGAGTTTGAGTTATGAGTGGCGAGTGCGCTTTTCCGATGATGAGGGACTGTATTCCCGCTGGTCAGAAACCGGCGCTTTCACCACCCCTGCCGTATTTAACGCCGTGCAGGCACCGGCGATTATAGCGCCGCTCAATAATGCCCAGGATGTGGTTTTTGAAGGGCTGAACTTAAGTGCCGGCGCCTTTGCTGTGTCTCCGGGTGCCGACACCCATGCAACCAGCCAGTTTCAGGTGCGCCTGGCGACAGACACAGACTGGGCCACGCCGCTTTATGATAGCGGCGCTGTTCCGGCGGCGCTGACCCATGCCGTGCCAGATGGCACACTCGCGCCCGATACGGACTATGTCTGGCGCGTTTCTTATGCTGGCACCGTTCTTGGTGCTGGTGCCTGGTCATCCGATGCTGGCTTTACGACCAAGGTGCCTAGCGGTGAGTGGCTGTTTCATACCAGCATGAGCTTCCCGGCCGCTGGCGCTGCGCAGGCGGCGGATGTCTTTGTGGTTCCCGCAGATGTTACGCGCATCCAGATATTTGTGTTGGGTGCCACAGGCGGGGGCGTGTCCTGGAATGATGTTTCTGGCAAGTTGTTAAACAATGGCGGCTTTGGCGGCGCGGCTTTGAAAACTCTGGCGGTCAGTCCCGGCGATACATTCAGTGCCCTGATTGGTTCTGGCGGTCTGGGCGGGGTTTATTCAGGTGGTGCGAGCGGCAATGGCGGCTCCTCCAGCCTGACCGGGCCGGGGGTGAGCATCAGCGCAACAGGCGGCGCTGGAGGCCAGGACTTTATATCCAGTGGCGCGCCGGGCCTTGGTGCAGGCGGTGATACCAATGGCGACAGCACCACATTTTGGGCAGCAAACCCGCCATCGGCCTTTGGCCTGGCACCGGGGCGCAATGGCGGTGCAACCGGTCATAGCACCCACACTGGCGGCTATGACGGTGATGCCGGTGCGGTTCAGATTGTATGGGGGCCGGGAATATGAGCTGGGCACGAATAGACTCTGGCAAGGTGCAAGAAATTATTGCCATTGACCCGCTTGGCAAGTTCCATGACGACCTGGTCTTTGAAACCATTCCCGCCACCCTTGATCCTTACGTCGATCAGCAATGGCTTTATGATGGCAGCAATTTCGTTCCGGCTGACCTTGCCCAGTTCAAGGCGCGCCTTCAAAGGCAGGCCAATGCCTGGGCCAAAGACTTACGTCGCACAATCGCAGGCACTGATGATGATATTGAGATCGCCACCTGGCCCTCAAAAGAGCAGGCCGCCATGCGCCATGCGGCGGGAACGGCCACAACCGATGATGCGACGGCACTGGGCGCAGAGGCTGCGCTTCGCGGGGAAACCGTGGATCAGCTGGCCGCGATCATCAATGCCAAGGCGGCATTGTTTCGCCCCGCAGCCGGGATCATCACCGGTCTGATGAGCCAGTTCGCTGCCGGGCTTGATGCAGCCCTGGATGCGCCCGCCGCCATTGCCGCCTTTGATGCGCTTATGGCCGCGCCAGAACTGGCCGCATTACCCCCAGGTGCACCATGAACAGTTTTGCCACCACCCCTGAAACCCCACGTGCTCTCCTTCGACAAGCTCAGGATGAGAGCAAACCAGAAACCCCACGCCCTCAAATAGCGACGCTTGCGGTCGCGATAGGGCAACAAAAAAGGAGAATAAATTATGCCTGCATTTTTACATGGCATTGAAACCATCGAATTAACCGACGGTATTCGCCCGATCCAGACGGTCAAATCATCGGTTATCGGCCTGATTGGCACTGCGCCTTTGGCTGATGCCGCCGAGTTTCCGCTTAACACCCCGGTTCTGTTGGCCAATCAGCCCCGCAAGGCGGCATTGCTGGGTGCAACCGGCACCTTGCTGGATGCGGTAGGTGGCATTTACGCACAGGCCGGTGCCAGCGTTGTTGTGGTGCGGGTGGACGAAGGTGTTGACGAGGCGGCAAGCCTGGTCAATGTCGCCGGTACTGCCGTCGCAGGAACCGGCGTTCATGCCCTGACCGGCGCAGAGGCTGCGGTGGGTGTAAGCCCGCGTATTTTGTGTGCGCCGGGATGGACACATCAGCGTCCCCTGGGTGCAGCTAATCCCATCGTTGCGGCCTTAAAAACCATTGCCGGTGCGTCTCGTGCGATCATTGTTGCCGACGGGCCAAACACCAATGATGCCGATGCCATCCTTGCCGCAGGCGAGGCCGGGTCTGACCGGGTGCTGGTTGTTGATCCCTTTGTGCAGGTGCTGGATAGCGCCGGTGCCATTGTTACCCAGCCCAATTCCGGCCGTGTCGCCGGGGTCATCAGCCGCACAGACAATAAACTCGGATTCTGGCATTCGCCTTCAAACCAGACCATCAATGGCGTGATTGGCACCGCCCGGCCCATCGGCTTTGCGTTGTCTGACGAGAACAGTGCGGCCAACAATCTGAACGACAACAAGGTCGCGGTTATTATTGCGCAAAACGGCTTTCGGCTCTGGGGTAATCGCACCACCGGTATTGATCCACTCTGGGCGTTTCTCTCGGTGCGGCGCACCGCTGACATGATCTATGAGAGCATCGAGGTCAGCCATTTATGGGCAATGGACAAACCCATGAGCGCCAATCTGGTCAATGACATACTGGAAGGCGTTAATGCCTATATGCGCCACCTCAAGGCACTGGGAGCCATCCTTGGCGGCAAAGCCTGGCTGGACGCCGAGCTGAACACCACCGCCTCACTGGCCGCCGGTCAGCTTTACATTGATTTTGATATGGAACCGGCCGGGCCAATGGAGCGCCTGACCTTCCGCGCCCATCGCAACAACGGCTATTACGCCGAACTGCAACTGGCCGCTTAAACAAAAACCCGCCCTCATCCTGAACTTGTCGAAGGAGAGGGCTAAAACCCCCGTGCTCAAGTAGGCCAAAGGCCAGTAGCACACTCAAAACGTCCTCATATAGCGAGGCTTGCCGTCGCGATAGGACACTAAAAGGAGATCCAAAATGGTACCCAATAAAATCAAGGCCTTCACCGCCTTTGTCGACGGACGGCGTATTGCTCAAATCAAGGAACTGACCCTTCCCAAATTCAAAATCAAGACCGAGGACTACCGACCGGGTGGTGCCGACATGCCTGTGGCCGTTGATATGGGCATGGAGGCGATCAGTGCCGATATGACCTTTGAAGAATATGACCGCGATGCCCTCAAACTGGTTGGCATTTTGCCAGGCGGGGACACGCCTGTGACCTTCAGAGGCAGTATTGAAGGTGACGCGGGTACCGAGGCCGTGGTCATCACCATGCGCGGCATGTTTTCTGAAACTGACCCTGGCAACTGGAAGGCCGGTGATGACACTAGTCTGAAACTCACCCTGGCCCTTCGTTATTACCGCTATGAGCAGGGCGGCGAAGAGATCATCGAAATTGATGTTGAAAACATGGTGCGCAAAATCGGCGGTGTCGATCAACTCGCCGAACGCCGGGCTGCCCTGAACATTTAGCAACGTCATCCCCTCATCCTCATCCTGAGCTTGTCGAAGGAGAGGGTGAGGGCACACTAAAAACCAACGTGCTCTCCTTCGACAAGTTCAGGATGAGGGCACCAAAACCAACCGTGCTCAAGTAGGCCAAAGGCCGGTAGCACACTCAAAACGTCCTCATATAGCGAGGCTTGCCGTCGCGATAGGACACTAAAAGGAGACCAAAATGGACGACATGGAAAACACCTATGAGCTTTTGGTGCCCATCATGATTGATGGTGAAAAAGTCACCGAGATTGTCTTGAGCGAACCGGGCGTTGATGAGCTTGAGGCCTGGGGCAAGGCGCGCAAAAAGGCCGGCGCAAACCCGGTGGCCTTTGCCCTGCGGGTGATGGCTGACATGTGTGAGTATAGCGCCGAAGATTTACGCCGCCTCAAGGCCAGGGATTTCAATGCCCTGCAACGTAAAATGAATGAGCTGACGGGAAACGCAGAATCCTCGGGCGACGAGTTCTGATGGAACAGATTGCGCTGGTTTACCCCTTTGGCTGGCGTGATTTTCTGGCCATGGATGACGAGCAACTGAAATGGTGGGCCGATGCGGCCGGGCAGAGGATGAAGGAACGGAGTTAATCATCCAGCATTTTGTCATCAATTTGCTGGGAAATCACACCAAGTGCACCAAAGAAAAGACGGATAAACCACAGAACGGTGGCGATAAAAAACCCCAATATAGGAGCAACAACAATGCGCTCTCCCCATGAATATTCTGGTACAAAAAGTAAGAACAAAAAGGCCAATATAGTGCTCACAAAAAATGCGGGTTTCCAGGATTTATTGGCCCTTTTACGAACCTCCAACCCGCGTCTGTCGCGTTCTTCCCTGTTCATGAGGATACCCTTTTCGCTAAAGTCCAAATGGTGTGCTTATGGCTGATTTTAATGTAAGCATCATCCTCAAGCTTGTCGAGCGCCTGACCGGCCCGGCCGCCAAGAGCGTGGCCGCGCTGGGCCGGGTAAAGGCTGCCAGTCTCGCCGGGGCCAGAGCAGGCAAGCGTTTTGCCAGTGCATTTGAGGAGGCTGAAAATCGCCTGTCCCGGCTGGGCACGGCCAGCCTGGCCTTTGATCGCATGACCGCATCTGGGCGAAAAATGGTCGGTGTGCTGGTTAAGCCAACCAAAGAGGCTGGTGAATTTCAGAGCCGCCTGCGCAGCTTTGGGCGGGTCGTGGATGCGACCAACGACCAGCTTAAAGGCATTCGCGAAACCATTAAAGGCGTGAGTGCTGATACCGCGCTACTGGGTTCTGATCTTCTTGATGGCGTCGAAGTGCTGGCGGGCAAGGGGCTTGATTTACAGCGCAGCCTTGATGCGTCGCCAGCAATTGGGCGCACGGCCACCGCAACCGGTGCCGCATTGACCGACCTGGCCCTGGCTGGTTTTGCCGCTATAGATAATCTTGATGTTGAAACACAGAAACTGGAGCGTGCTTTTGATGCCATGGGCAAGGCCGGACAGGAGGGCGGGTTTGAGCTAAAAAACATGGCGCGATGGTTCCCGGCACTCACCGCACAGGCGCGCGCCCTGCACCTTCAAGGCGTGCCTGCTGTGGCCGAGATCAGTTCGCTTTTGCAATTTGCCCTCAAAGGCGCTGGCTCCCCGGATATTGCCGCGCGCAATATGGAAAACTTTATGGCCAAGCTGACCTCGCCGGAAACGGTAAAGCGGTTTTCCAAATTCGGTGTTAACCTTGAAGACGAAATGAAAATCGCCGTTGATCGCGGCATTTCACCCTTGATGCACATGCTCGATTTAATCCAGCAAATCACTGAGGGTGACCAGTTTCGCATAGGCGAATTGTTTGGCGATTTGCAGGTGCAGAACTTCCTGCGCGCTGTGTTGCCGGAACTGGAAGAGGTTAAAAAACTGACAGCTAAATCACTGGCTGCCGAAGGCTTTATTGACGAGAAATTTATCAATGCCATGGAGGATTACACCTTTGGCACCCGCGCTGCTGCTTCGGCCATGGATGAGTTGCAACGCTCGGTCGGCCGCGCCATCCTGCCAATTGCCGGGCCGATGATTAAAGCCTTCACCGCGATGGCCAAGGGGTTTAGCTGGTTTATTGACCATACCGGTTTCTTCGGCACTGCCATTGCGCTGGTTATTGGCGCAATTGGAGGTCTCATTCTGGTGGCCGGTACGTTCGGCTCTGCCGTTATTTCCGTTGTTGGCACCGGGCTTATTCTGAACGCCACCCTTAAAGGTCTGGGCATTTCATCCGGGCTTGCGGCCTTTAATCTGAAAGCCCTGGCTATCTCTGCCTGGACTGCCGGGCGGGCGATGATCGCGGGGGCGTTTCGCGGCGTTCTGGCGCTTGGCCGAGGCCTCATGTTTCTGGCACTTCGATCAGTTCCTCTGGCCATAACCGGGCTGCGGCTGCTGGGCGTTGCCGCCATGGCCAACCCCATAGGATTTATTATTGGCCTCATTGCCATTGGTGCCACGCTTATCATTGCCAATTGGGGCAGGATCGCGCCGTTCTTCAAGCGCCTGTTTGGTGGTATTGGCAAAGCCATCGCGCCCATCATTCCGGTGTTCAGGGCCGTCTTTGGTTTAATCAAGCTGATGAGTTTGAATCTGCAGATTGGGCTGATGAGGGGGTGGCAGGCGGTTCTGGGGTTTTTCAAGGGTATATTTGGCGGCATAGGCAAGCTGGTCGCCCCTGTTATGAAGGTTTTCAAAACCCTGTTCAGCTGGTCGCCTTTGGGGCTGGCCATACGCGCCTGGAAACCGTTATTGAGCTTTTACAAGAACCTTTTCAAAGGCATTCTGGACATTGCCGATCGGGTGTTCACCAGGCTTAAATCTCTCATGGCTGGCCCGTTAAAGTTCCTCAAGGGCATTTTGGGTATTGCTGGAAAGTTATTGGGCGCTGGCGCTGTCTCACTGGTACCATTACCGGTGCTGTCGGCGGTGACGCTGGCACTGGAAAATCCTGAACAACTCGACGCCGCCATTGCCTCTGCCTCGTTAACACTGGCCGCGCTGACTACGGCAGAGCCAGCTCCTGATCTGGCGCTGACCGCACCGCAAATCCCGGCTCTGGCTGTTGAAGTGCCAGCGATCACCGCACCGGCGTTTGACGTTCTTGCCGTCAACACGCCACAGATTGTTCTGCCTGATTTGCCCGATCTGACGGCTCCTGATCTGGCCACTGCCGCCCCAACAATCCCGGAAAACAAAATTGAACGCCCGCGCCTGACACCATTGCCCGCACCAGAGCCAAGACCGGCAGACCCGGCCACCATTGCCCAGGGCGCACAAACACCGGGCAATGTGACCATTCATCAGAAAAACAGCTTTGTTATTCATGCTGCGCCCGGCACGGATGAACGCGCATTGGCAAACCGCATTGCCCGCATGACCAAAGAAGAGGCCCGTCGCGCCCTGCATGACGGGGCCGGATGATGGCTGATGTTCTCATGACCCTGGGTGATTTCAGCTTTAGCGTCGATACCGCCGCCTATGAGACACTTGTGCGCACCAATGAGTGGCGCTGGCCTGCGCAGGAGCGCATCGGTCGCCGCCCGGCCCTGCAGTTTGTCGGCACCGGCGTTGAAACCATAGAGATCGAAGGCAAGGTATTGCCACATTACAAGGGCGGACTTGAGCAGATCAAGGCGCTCAGGGCGCTGGGCGATAAAGGCAAGCCACAAATGCTCACCGATGGGCGTGGACTGGTTTGGGGCAAGTTTTCCATCCATTTACTGGAAGAGCGCCAAAGCAAAATCGCGCAAAAGGGCGCGCCCTTGCAGCAGGATTTTCGCCTGTCCCTGGCGCACTCTGGAGAAGAAGAATGACCGCAGTAATGGCCCGACAGGGCGACACCGTGGACATGCTGTGCCTGGCGCAATATGGCCGCACAGACGCGGTCACCGAGGCGGTGATGGCCGATAACCCGCATTTGCGCGACCTTGGCCCGGTCTTGCCTGTGGGCACACTGGTGACACTGCCCCCGCAGCCGCCCGCACCGGAACAGACCATTAAGAGGTTTTGGGAATGACCGCCCTCAAGCAGCGAAGCGACAGGGCAAAGGAAAATGCCCTCAAGCAGCGAAGCGGCAGGGCAAATGAATAAACCCTCATACACCCCGGCCTTTGAAATCTTTGGCGGTGATGGTGTTATGGCAGCTGCCGTTAAGGCCCGGCTGAGCACTTTGCGCCTGCGCGATGAGGCCGGTATTCAGTCGGACGAGCTGGAAATTGTGCTCGATGACCGCGCTCCGGCGATTATACCACCCGATGTAGGTGAGACGTTCCGCCTGAAACTGGGATATGAGGAAACCGTCTTGCACGATATGCGCGCGTTTATCTTTGATGAAACGGTGTTTTCCGGCCCGCCGAAGACCCTGACATTGCGTGCCCGTGCGGCCGATATGTTGACCAGTTTGAAGGCGCAAAAAGAACGCTCCTGGGACAATATCACCATTGGCGCACTGGTCAGCCAGATCGCCGGTGAGCATGGCCTGGGCGCGGCGGTGGCCACGCAATATAGCGGCACAACCATCTTTCACTTTGACCAGAATGAAAGCGACATGCACTTTCTCACTCGTCTTGGCCACGGCAGGGGAGCCATTGCCAGTGTCAAGGATGGCACTCTGGTTTTTGCGCCGCGTGGTAAAGGCACCGAACTGTCAGGATCATCGCTGGAAATCATAACCCTCAAACCGGCCGATCTGACCAGCTGGCGCGCCATTGCCGCCAATCGTACACTGCAAGGCAGCGTCAAGGTGCGCTGGTATAACCATGGCTTGGCCGAACCGGTCTATGAGGTTGTCGGTGATGGTGATCCGGTCACCTTGCTCGGCGAGGTTTTTGCCGATCAGCAAACCGCACTGGCGGCGGCAAATGCTGCGCTCAAACGAGGCATACAGAAAAGCGGCTCACTATCACTGGAAATGCCTGGTGATGCCCGCATCCGGGCAGAAACCCCGCTGGAACTTGGCGGCTTTCGCGACGGTGTTGACGGGCGCTGGATCGTCAATAGCGTCGAGCATGACTTGTCATCCTCCGGTTTTATCAGCCGTGTGGAAGCCGAAGGCGTGGCACCATGATTGTTGACACCATCAATCCCGCTTCCTCATCCAGAGGTGCCGCACCAGTAGCGCGTACTGGTGCGGCCTCGAGGGATGGTGTCAGCCATGTGCGGTGTCCAGCCTGATGTATGACCTGCCCAAAAATACCGGGGACTACGCCCGCATCGAGGACCAGGCGCAGAGTGTCAGCATGAAGATGGTCGCGCGGGCCACAGCATGGATACTGTCCCGCCACGGCAAAGGCATAAACTGCTTCACCTTTCATCTGGAATTAAAGCGTCAGTTCCCCCACGCCAAATGCTGGCACCTCACAGACGGCCATATCCTTACCGAAATCAACGGCCGCATGTATGACAAGAGCGGCCTTGCGCTGCACCTTTTTGATGACCCTGCCCGGTTCGAGCGGGCATTTGAATGGCCAGAAGAATGACAAAGACAATGATCGCTGCCCCTGACGGCCGACCATTGACGCTCGCGGATTTACCCGCACCTGGCACCCGCCGCTGGGTTATCCGGCGCAAGGCCGAAGTTGTTGGTGCCGTTAGCAATGGCCTGTTGAGCCTCGATGAGGCCTGCACACGTTATCGTCTCAGCGTTGAGGAATCTATGGGCTGGCAACGCCTGATTGACCGCCATGGCCTGCCCGGCCAGCGCACCACAAAGACCCAGCATTATCGCTGCACCGGTTTAATGCCCCGGCACGATTTGAACGGGCGTTTGGATGGGAGGATTACTATTGAGCGTTGCTAGATCGCCTTCATCGGCAATCCTAGCTGTCGTCATAATGCCATTAACAAAGGCAAGTGTGGAGGATAGAGCCACTAAAAGCCATGCTGCTTGCACCAATCTGCGACAAGAAGGTAGCTTGATTTGCAAGACGGTAAACTTCTTTTGCAACAGCCCGGCATCGCTTTCACTGATCCATACAAAAAAACCCTGTAAACCAGAAAGCAAAAGGCCAATTATGAAGGATAGAAATACCAATTTTGCCTCGTCCAAATGCTTCAAGGCCTCGTCTTTTCCTGCGTACAATTGCGTGACCATAATTATTGCCACCCCGTTAATAGTCGCTGTCATGGTCGCAAATCGGCGTGGCCAGAACGTTTTGTTGTCTTCCATCTTTTTTCCCTCCGCAATTAAGGCGGGGGGCAGGGTGTTAGCGCACCCTGAACCGGGCACTGTGAATGCCCACATCCGGCTGGCGCGCCAGCCTTCAATCCCGCCGCCCGTGTCACAGGCGGGTTTATGTGGACATGAATCTGGTCATGGAGTCTATACGTTGCGCCAAATGCGATGCGCTGCTTTTCAAACACACTGTTAACGCCCTTCAGGGCAGAATAGAAATCAAGTGCCGCCGATGCGGCATATTCAATTCATTGAGGCCATCCGAGCCCTTATCCGACCGCCAGTTTGAGCAGCAAAAGGAAAAGGGAATATGACGTGGCTTTACCTGCCTTTCGCGCACCCGCAGCGCAAACCCTCAATGGCATCTCCATGTGTGCCGGATTTGGCGGCCTGGACATCGGGCTGGCAATTGCACAACCCGGATACAGAACTGTTTGTTTCGTCGAGTGGGAAGCCGCAGCTGCGGCCGCCCTCGTGGCGCGGATGGAAGATGCGGCCCTGCACCACGCGCCTGTCTGGGATGACCTTGCCAGCTTTGACGGCACGCCATGGCGCGGGCGCGTTCATCTCATCTCTGCCGGTTATCCCTGCCAGCCGTTCTCGTTTGCGGGCAAGCGCGAAGGCAAGAACGACCCGCGCCACCTCTGGCCGCTCATTGCCCGGCACATCCACACTATCCAGCCCCAATGGGTATTCCTTGAAAATGTACCCGGCCACCTCTCTTTGGGATTTTCCGATGTTGGAAGAGAACTATCAGGGCTGGGCTACACGGTTAAGGCGGGCCTCTTTAGCGCGGCTGAAACGGGCGCGAGCCATGCGCGAGAACGCCTGTTCGTGGTGGCTCACGCCAACCGCATCCAGCAACGGCAATCTGGCAGACATGCAAATCAGCAAAAAAGGGATACGGTTCGTGCGCCGTCCCGGCACCGGCTCTTATTGTCAGGTGTCGCAAGGCGTCACGGCGGTTCTCTGGACGCTGTTCATCGAAACGCTGCGCGCAATTGGCGCATGGGAGGGTATGGACGCGGCGACCAAGCACCCCTGTTCGCACCCGATCCAACTGACCTTGCGGCATGGAGACAGCTCCTCAAGCACGATCCTGCGCTACAACCCGCGCTTCCTCGACCTGCTGATGGGACAACCGCCTGGCTGGACAGATGCAGAGGTGGCGGTAACGGGGTTTGCCCACTGGCTGCGGCGCTCGCGTGGCGCACTCTCAAGGCTGCTCACGGATTTTGACCCGTGGCCAGGGTATAATGCCGATAAAGGCACACCGCTTTGAAAGCTTTTCAGCGGGTATTTGAAAGGCCTTCAAACGGCTTACGAAAGTGCTCTAGTTTCAAGTGTCAAAGATTCTAATTTCAAGTGGCGCGCTACAGCGCTAATTTGTCCCTTAAACGTCCCTTAAATGCCCCTTATTGACCCTTATGATCGCTAATTTGTTCCTTAAATGATACTCATTTGACCCTTGGTGTCCCTTGATGACCCTGTGTAAGTCGGGGATAAAACATTTTTATTTGTGCTAACGCGGTGTTGACGCCCGCTATATGAGCACATGAAAATTACTTATCCCCACCCACTCAGGCACCACTATAATCGTCTAATTTGAGCGTTAACGAACGTATGAAGCACCGTTGACATCAAATGTTGCACCGGTGGCTGAAGGACAGGCACCTGAGAGAAGAAAGCTTGTCAGAGCAGCGATCTCTTCTGGTGCAGCCATGCGGCCCAGTGGCGTTTCAGCAAGAGCCAGGATTAGTTTTGGGCCACCTTTTGGAGCCATATCCGTATCAATCCATCCGGGGGCAATGGCGTAACACAGGATGTTTTCCCCCGCCAATGCACGGGCCAGCGTGCGGGTCTGGGCCAGCAAACCGCCTTTGGCCGCCGCATAGGCATCGTGGTTGATGTCATCGCCGCGTTCACCGGCACGAGAGGCGATGTTGACTATGGTGCCGCCACCGTGCGCTCGAAATGTTTGCACTGCGCAACGGCTAAGTTCAGCAGGGGCCATGAGGTTAACGGCCAGATTGTCGTTCCAGGATTGTCTCCAGTCCTCGATAGAACCGGTTAGGGGGCTGGGCGGATCAATGCCGGCATTATTTACCAGTGCCGTTATCGGGTTGGCGATTTTTGAAGCAGCGTCCCACAGGCGCATACCGGCACCAAGCTGGCGTAAATCTTCGCCTACACAACCAAGAACCTGTTTGCCAAGTCGGTCAGCCGTGGCGCAGGCTGCGCTCTTGTTGACGCCATAGTGCAGAATGACGTTTGCACCGTTTTGCACGCAATCCTCTGCGATTGCAGCACCAAGGCCACGTGAGGCACCGGTAATCAATATAGTCTGGTTTTTCAACATCATAACGATACCTTGCGTCTTGTTCGGCACCATTATAAACAGAAAATGCACAGTGCGCGTGCAGATTTAACTTTGCCAAGTGCAAATTTGCGGGAATAAGGGGCCACCACATAACAAGGGGTCTCCATGAGCGTTTCAGGCATTGCAGCAAAAGGTGGTGGGTTCTATCGCAACATCGTCCTTGGGTCGTTGTTTGTTATCTACACCTTCAATTTTATTGACCGGTTGATTTTTAGCGTTCTGCAGGAACCAATCAAGCAAGAACTTGGCTTGTCAGATTTGCAAATGGGCATATTAAACGGGATGGCTTTTGCGGTATTTTATACCGTTGTAGGCCTGCCCATTGCCTGGGCGGCTGACCGCTTTAACCGTGTAAACATTATTAGTATTTCGCTGGCGATCTGGAGCGCCTTTACCGCCGCGTCCGGGCTTGTATTGAATTTTTGGCAAATGTTCTTTGTTCGGCTAGGTGTCGGGTTTGGTGAAGCCGGGTGTACGCCGCCCGCACATTCATTGATTTCGGATTATTATCGCGCTCCTGAACGGGCGCGTGCCATTGCTATATATTCACTTGGCATCCCTATTGGCGGTTTGATTGGTTTGATTGCGGGGGGATGGGTGGTTGAAAACATTGGCTGGCGACAGGCATTTTTTATTGTTGGCTTGCCAGGGATACTTGTGGCCGTACTGGCAAAAGTCATTATTCGTGAACCAAAACGCGGAGCGTTTGATCGGCAGAGATTAACAAATCCAGTGCCATTTCTCACTGTAATTAAAGCGCTTTCCAGCAATCGTACGTTTTGGGTGTTTAGCATTGCCGGCTCGCTTACCTCACTGGGTGGGTATGCCCTGAACGCCTGGATGGTGCCGCATTTTTTACGCACCTTTGATATGAGTTATGCGGAAGTTGGCTTTAAATTTGGTATAGTCGGGCTGCTGCCAACAGCCTTTGGTACATTCATTGGTGGCTGGCTTGCTGACCATATGGGCAAGAAAAATTTGCGCTGGTATGGCCTGATACCGGCGGCTTCAACCATCATTATGGGGCCGATGTTTTTTCTGGCATTGCAAATGCAAAATCCGTGGTGGCTCATGGTGATCTGGATATTGCCAGCCATTGGTGCGGGGGTATGGTTTGCTCCGCTTTTTGCCTCAATACAAAACCTTGTGGAGCCAGGCATGCGCGCCTTTGCTTCTTCAATAAACCTCTTTGTGGTTAACATAATCGGGTTGGGAATTGGGCCAGTGCTGGCTGGTGCGCTTTCCACACATTTCACCCTGCCCGATGGCAGTAATGAGGCCCAGGCCTTGCAAATGGCCCTGTCGATTGTTGTTTGGGTCTATGTGATTAGCGCCGTATTTTATTATCTCGCCTCCAGGACGATTAACAAGGATTGGCATGGCGACGGACACTGACCGGATTTTAATCTGACCGTTATGCTTCTGTGCGTAAAGGTGCAGAAAAAGAGCATTTAGGGACTTCACATCGGGTGAAAAAACGCTACAACCACCGCTCACTTGGCGATGGTATTGCACCTTTGCCGTGGTGTGTTTTGTGCGGCTGTTATGCAGCCAACAATGGTTTAACGCGGGGGGGAGCAGCCCGCCCGTCGCCCAAGGCGACAAAACATCTGCTCCGGGCTGTTATGCAGCCAACAATGGTTTAACGCGGGGTGGAGCAGCCCGCCCGTCGCCCAAGGCGACAAAACATCTGCTCCGGGCTGTTATGCAGCCAACAATGGTTTAACGCGGGGTGGAGCAGCCTTGCCCGTCGCCCAAGGCGACAAAACATCTGCTCCGGGCTGTTATGCAGCCAACAATGGTTTAACGCGGGGTGGAGCAGCCCGGTAGCTCGTCAGGCTCATAACCTGAAGGTCGTAGGTTCAAATCCTACCCCCGCAACCAATTTTTAGCAATAAAAACAATTAGTTATAGCAAATTTCGCAGCGACATATTTTCTTCCAAATTTGATTTGGAAGCATATAGGAAGCACGTGAATAGGCTTTTTTTGTATTATCTGAATTTTATCTATTTTTTTGGATTTTTTGAGAAAGATAAAACCAACAAATATAATCCGTAAAAAACACTCGAGGCCATGTTGGCCCTTGATACAGATTATTCATCCACAAATTAGGTTAAAACAAAATAATATAAACATGTTTATGTGGCTGGAATGGCGTTGTTCATAAACATAAACATTGATTGATTGTTGTTGGAGTCATAAACTTCTCAACACCGGCCTTAATAAGTTAATGAAAATGCCTAAATCGGGATGAAAACTAATGCGTGTCGTGTGGTTGTTAAAAATTTCTATAACATTTTCTTCTATTTTAATTTTGATCTTGCATTCACCAGCGGCTTTAGCGCAATCTGATAAAATATCACTCGAAGGTAATACGGCTACACACGCAGAGGCTGGTGAACGTGTACGAGTGATCGTTAATTATAAAATACCAGAACAAGACCTACCTGCAGGTAGTGCGACAATTCCTGCACGGCGAGCACTTATTGCTTCAAACCGAGTGAGTGTTTTGCAAAAGGCCTTTGACGATAAATTTGAGTCATACCAAATTAAAGCTAAATCCACCCCCTATGATAGACCAACCGTTGTACGCCGATTGGAAAACGTGCCGTCGATGGCAATGATGCTAACGCGCTCAGAGATGGAACAGCTGGCTGCTGACCCTCGGGTAACCGGCATTTATACAGACATTTTGATGCGCCCCGGCCTGAATGATTCCACAGTGCTGACTGGTGCTCCCACGGTTTGGACGTCGGGTAGCGATGGTTCGGACTATGCCGTGGCCGTTCTTGATACTGGCTCATCCCACGACCATGCCATGATGAGTGGAAAAGTGGCTGGATCGGCTTGTTTTTCAACAACCGATGCCGGTCAAAACTCTGAATCCCTGTGTCCCGACGGCAGTAATCAGCAATTGGGTGCGCCCGCTGGCGACAATTGCGTCGTTGATGATCCGGCGACCAATGGCATTAATGAGGGTCTTGATGGCTGTGACCACGGCACCCATGTTGCGTCTACCGCCATGGGTGGCCAATTTACATTATCCTCTGGCACCACCATTCAAGGCGTGGCCAGGGGTGCTGATCTGGTGGCGATACAGGTGTTCAGCAAGTTCACGGATGCGGGCAGTTGCAATGGCACTCCACCATGCGTTCTTTCATTTGGTTCAGACCAGAATGCGGGGCTGGACTTTGTACTTACCAATGCAGCTTTGTTAAAAATTGCTGCCGCAAACATGAGCCTCGGTGGTGGCCTGTCATCGTCCACCTGTGACACGGGTGGTAATGCGGCGATGAAAAGCCTGATTGATCAGTTACGAACTGCCGGTGTCGCCACAGTCATTGCCGCGGGTAATGATGGCTCCACCGGTTCGGTCAGCAGTCCCGGGTGTATTTCAAGCGCCGTGACTGTCGGTGCCACGTCCAAGCAGGATGCTGTGGTCGGGTTTTCAAATTCTTCACCTCTGGTGGATGTTTTGGCACCCGGACTAAGTATTCTTGCTGCTTATCCAAGAGTTGGTGGTGTGAACTATGGCGCGACGTTAAGTGGCACCTCCATGGCTACGCCTCATGTGGCAGGATTGTTTGCCCTTTTGCGCTCTGCTAATCCCGGGGCAAGTATTCAGCAGATTGAAGATGCCATAAAGGCAACAGGCAAACCAATACTGGATACGAGGAACCTGCTCTACAAACCCCGGATTCGTGCCGACCTTGCCAACAACCTTCTTGGCAATGGCGGTGGCGCCGGAATTGGCAATCTGGCCATTGTGCCGCCGGACGGGTTTTTCAGCCTTGGTGAGTCCGGCGATTCGGTCAGTTTTGGAACGCAAACCTATACCCTGACCAATAATACCGGTGCCAGCATGACCTGGAGCGTTGCCGCCGACAAGGCGTTTATAGCCTTGGACAAAGCCGGGGGCACCCTGGCCAACGGGGCATCCGACACACTGGTTGTTTCTGTTGATGCTGCCAATCTGGCTGGTGGAGGAAACGGTTCGGATGATGGCACGATTACTTTTACTGTTGGCGCTGACACGGCAATGCGTACTGCCGCAGCGACAGCAAATTCCATACCCAATAATGATTTTATTGATGCCCTGCCACTAACGGGCCTTACCGCTTCGGCTACCGGAAGCAGTGTAGGGGCGGACAAGGAAGCGGGGGAACCCAACCATTCCGGCGGTGCAAATACCGGTGGCGCATCCATCTGGTACAACTGGTCAGCCCCGGAGGACAGTTCAGTAGATGTTTCTCTGTCCGGCAGCAATTTTGACACGGTATTGGGCGTTTATACCGGACCGGACGTATCCGGTTTGAGTGCGATTGCCAATAATGATGATGTGAACTTTCCCGGTGATCTTACGTCTTTTGTTAATTTCAACGCCGTGCAAGGGACGACGTATTTTATTGCAATTGATGGTTTTAACGGTGCTGTTGGCAACGCTGCCCTGTCCCTTGTGGCAACGCCTGCCAATGCCAATGATGCCCCCACCGGCGCGGTGGTTGTCACCGGCACAGCAACACAGGGGCAGACCCTGACCGCCGATGCATCTGATGTGGCCGATGCCGACGGTCTTGGTGCGTTCAGCTTTCAGTGGCGACGAAACGGCACACCCATAGCCGGAGCCACCAGTGCCACACTGGTTCTGACCCAGGCCGATGTGGGCAGCACCATTGATGTGGTTGTCAGCTATACCGATGGCGGGGGAACGGCAGAAAGTGTTACCTCTGCACCCACTGGCACTGTGACCAATGCCAACGACGCCCCCACAGGCGCGGTTAATATCACCGGCACAGCGACGCAAGGCCAGACGCTCACTGCTGACACATCGGCTGTGGCCGACGCGGATGGTCTGGGACCGTTCAGCTTTCAATGGCGCAGGGGCGGCACACCCATTGCCGGAGCAACCAGTGCCACACTGCTGCTGACCCAGGCTGATGTTGGCAGCACCATAGACGTGGTTGCCAGCTATACCGATGGCGGGGGAACGGCAGAAAGTGTTACCTCTGCACCCACTGGCACTGTGACCAATGCCAATGATGCCCCCACCGGCGCGGTGGTTGTCACCGGCACAGCAACACAGGGTGAGACCCTGACCGCCGATGCATCTGATGTGGCCGATGCCGACGGTCTTGGTGCGTTCAGCTTTCAGTGGCGACGAAACGGCACACCCATTGCCGGAGCAACCAGTGCCACACTGCTGCTGACCCAGGCCGATGTGGGCAGCACCATAGACGTGGTTGCCAGCTATACCGATGGCGGTGGCACCAGTGAGAGTGTGCCCAGTGCGGCAACAGGCATTGTGCAAGCGATCCCTCAATTCACCCTGACGGTGGCTACAACCGGCCCCGGTTCAGGGGTGCTGACCAGTGCGCCGGCAGGCATTGATTGCGGTGCAGATTGTGAGGAAGACTATGACACAGGAACAAGTGTCACCCTAAACCATAATGCGAGTGCAGACTCCAGGTTCGCCGGTTGGACTGGCGATTGTAATGATACAGGAGTCTGCGTAGTGACAATCGATCAGGCACGCAGCATAAAAGCCCGTTTTGAGCTTGTTGCTCCTGTTGCCACAACCTTGTTTTCATCTGTGTTGCCTACAGCGCGCTCTGGCTCTGTGAGCACCGGTGCCGAGGCACCGGGGGCTAACAATCCTGCTGCGCTTGGCGATCCGGTCACCGTATTTGCTTCGGTTATCAATGCCGGTGCCAGTACGGCCCAGAGCTGCCGAATTACCATTCCGGCAAGCTCTCCGGTAACATTAAGTTATCAGCTAACCGATGCAGTCAATGTTCCAACAGGCCCGGCAGATACCGCTTTTGACCTTGCACCAAACCAGTTACGATCATTTATCCTGGCTTTCACCCCCGTCTCTGTAAGCACTGGAATTGACGTGTTTCCGGACGCTGTTTGCGATAATGCCAATGTTGGGGAAATCCCCGGGGTCAATACCGTGTTTCTGACCATAGATAATCAGGAAGTGCCGGATATTCTCTCTATTGGTGCAACGGCTACGGGCGATGGGATAATCAATGTGCCAACCGGCAGCATTGGTTTGATGACCGCTTCGGCTCTTAATATCGGCACAGGCGATGCCCCCGGCTCTAAAGATACAGCCGTTACGGTAACGGTTGATACGGGTGCCGCTTCCTTGCCGCTGCTTTTACAGATTTGTGAGCTGGATGCATCGTCTGCCTGTATTACCCCGCTTGGTTCGGAAGTCAGCACCATTATTGGTGCCAACCCCGGCTTCTTCGCCGTTTTTGTGACAGATCAATCGACCAATGGCATACCATTGGACCCTGCCAATGCGCGGGTGTTCTTGCGCATTAAAGACAGTGCTGGAATAACCCGTTCAGTGACCAGCGCAGCCGTTACCGTGCCCGCACCTGCTGACGCGCCAATCGCATTTGCGGGTGACCTTCCCATTGGGCGCTGGGCAGTCATGGTGCGTAAACAAACGGGGTTACACCATATCCAGGAACCCGGCGTTCTTTATGTCTGGCCAGATGGTTTTGCCAAACTGGAAAGAAAAGACATCACCCTTACGTTTAACCTGCAACCTGCAAATGATAATGCTGCACCGGGT
Organism: Robiginitomaculum sp.; assembly: GCA_021776565.1. Classification (GTDB taxonomy): domain Bacteria; phylum Pseudomonadota; class Alphaproteobacteria; order Caulobacterales; family Maricaulaceae; genus Robiginitomaculum_B. The sequence continues at coordinate 20,425 of JAJFFQ010000066.1, forward strand.
AGCTTTACGGGATTTGATACGCACGGCGTGATCGTCGGCACATTTATTGTGGATCAGACCATCTTCATGGTTGATAACCGCAAAGATGCTCGCCTCGATATATGGGGTGTCCATGATGTGCGTGCAGTGAATGAGTAAATCTAACGATCTTAGTCAACAAAGGCACACTAAATGCGTGCCTTGATAGCAGTGTTTTATCGCGTTGAGACGATATTCCACACCATAAACTCCAAATTTGTACATATAAAACAAAAGGATGACAATGTTGGCCGATGCGACCTTTTAACGCCTGACCCAACGCGCAACAAGTCTCGCCAACTCAAAGTTAAGTCGTCATGTCCCGGCTGAGTTAATTCGATAATGCTCTAATTTTTCTAGCCTCTGCAATATTATAAAAACAACGCCGCCCAAATATCACGCTTCTGCGCCAACCTCTTGTTCATCTCGTCGGGATCGTTTTGTAGCGCCTCAAGGTGCTGGTGGCGCGTATAATCGATAAACTCAGGCAATTTGTTCAAACCCAACACCATTTCCCGCCGCTGAGGTTAACAGAAGGCCTAGGCCTTGCCGTTCAAGCCCTTCCATGCGCTCACTTTTAAGAAGCTCCATTATACGATCAGTAAGTTCGGGTTCTTGTGTCTTTTCAAAGACCAACTTTGCCAATTCGGCTTGGCAAATTTGCCACAGCAAGGAGGACGGCCATCGTGACCGATTTGTGTCCGTGCCCGGTTGTACAAGTCTGCAATCATTGGCCGTTTTGAGTAATCCCGCACGTACCCATTGCGGTGCATCTTGCCATAAGCGTAATGGGCTATGTTTTGATATGGCATTTTTTCCAAGTCGGAACTCAAAACGCCATATTGGAGATTGCTTATTTAATTTAATTCCTGAATTATTTTCCCAAATTTCCCACCATTCTTTTTTCTTTTTATCTAAAACATCTTTTTTCTTATCATAAACAGCAACTTGCGCACCCGGCATTTTTCCAATGCGAATTCCCGTAATTTTTGAAGAATTTGAATATATTTCTCTTTCATTCCAAGTTTTTGTTTTTCGAGAGTGGCAAATAAATAAACCTGGCTCTAATTCAAACTCAGGAAGTAATAAATCAATGGCGTAATCGATACGCGAAACCCTGCACCCTGCTTGTGACCACTCACAGCTAAGGCTTGTCAGAAATGCATCAAGCGCCGTCTTTACACGTTCCGCGCCGTTCAGGGCTAATGGAAGCGACTTAGACGATACACGCACGCCCCATGTGTCTGCGGATGATTTGTTCTCTTTGAAAAACCAAGTCGCCCCCAGTGCGCCGGTATCAATTGTATAGGCGTATCCGCCTCGACTACCGCTCTCTGCGACTAACATAGGATGCCCTGCATACGTGATTGGCGTCATCTGGCGTGTGGCGGCGGCTACGGCCTTCGCTGGGCCTAAAACGTCCAAGAATGTGCGAGGGGCGTGAGTTTGGTAGGATATATCAAGACCATCAAAGCCAGAATGTAGGATGATTGGGTTGGCCATAACGCTCAATGTATTTCTAGAGGGGGGTGTTACAGGGACCCCCCTCTTAAAATATACTCCAGTTAAGCAGCGCCAGCTTGGCGACGTCGCCAGACCGCGTTCCATTGCCCATTTTCTTTTTGGAAAACGGCAAAATTCAATGGATGCTCAAAACTAGGATCATCCAGTGTGACCGATAAGAACTCGCCACCGGCATTTGGTCCGTTGACGATTTTCTTTGTCCAAGCAGAACCCACTGGAACAAAGTTACCTTTGGGGGAGCGTGCCGAAACGGAATGCGTGGGAGCATCGGGATTATTTGATGGATCGCCACGACGTATTTTTATGTCGGCTTCAAACTCCATGGTTTTGATATGGCCTAATAGTTCGGCCAGTTCGTCATTGGGTTGTTGGGCATTAAAATTCCCAATTTGAATAGACATGATTTTTCTCCTTTATGTCGGTTAATAAAAAACGCGAAGCACGTCGTGCGCTCCGCGCAGGGACAGCTTGAGTTTTTGAAGAGCAGACAAAACCTCCCCGGTGGGGCCGAAGTACACTTCAGCCCCTTTTGAGAGAGCATTGCTCTTCAAAAATCCTGTAAGGTGCTGTCAGGCCCTTACAGGCAAAAACTCAGATTTCGATGGGTAGAATGCCAAGGTCTGATGTGCTGCGCTTGGTGCGCTTCTTGGTCCATTCATTGATGTCTGCGATACTATAACGTATGCACCGCCCTGAAATTTTGACAAAGCGCGGACCTCCGCCGCGTGTTCGCCAATTTCGTAAGGTTCTAGGGGAAACGCTAAGCAGTTTTGCGGCCTGCTTTTCAGTAACCAGACGTTGTTCGTTTGTTGTTTTAGCGGCAACCATAATGGCCTCCATTGAACTTGTGGAGGCTTAATTGACTCCATGAATCACATAAAATCACAGAGTTTTGATATTGGCACGGAGGGCAAAATTTCTACTTTGGGAAAATTCTACTCAGGCCGCCACTTTCCATTTTTATAAAAAGTCTTCTTACAATCTTTCATCACTTCTCGAACTTGGCTTGCGCTAATGCCGGGGATCATTAGTTTCAATATATCAACAAAAAATTTGGCGCTCACGCTTGTTGGAATAATTGCTGGTTCGCCGTATTCATCTATTTCATCAAAACCCGAGGTTATGTCTTCGCCAGTTTGCTTGTTCCAAAACGTGCGCAAATTTAACACTAACATCATCAGCTCTTGCCGGGATTTATATGACGGCTTTGGCGTTTTTGATCCATATTTTTTGAATACACTTTCTAGGTGATTTACCGTTCCCTGCGCTTGCGATGCCATCAACTTTACAGCCAAATGTATCAGGTCAATGTCCAATTCCGCTTCACCGTCACCATCAATGATTTCCTGAACAATCCCATGGCGAATAAGAGCGTCGATTTCATGACTATTATTCTCATCACCCAATTGATTGATGTTCAAATCCCGAATGTTACGCAAGGTTACACCGTCAAGCCCATCCAATTCTTCTTCTAAAGCGGCGGCGTGTTTGGCAATGGCTTGCGCCGTGTCTCTAATAACGACGGGTGTTGGCCCTGAATTCCATTGCTTGTTATTTCTGTAAATAATGGCGTTTGTTGCGAATTCTTCCTTTAACGCTCGTACATCATCCAAATTATGGTTTTTGCACAAACGTTTGGCCTGAGCGTCCGTTAATTCTCGATCTGGTCTGGTAATACTCCCGTATTTTAAGGGTATTGATAAGTAGAATTTTCTCGTAATCAGGATTGAGGAGATTCATCCATGAAGAAGTCACGATATTCGGACAGCCAGATCATCGGCATTTTGAGGCAAGCAGAGGCGGGCACGC
>JAJFFQ010000067.1 GCA_021776565.1 Robiginitomaculum sp.
AGCTCATAGTCTTTCTCCTTAAAATGAACATATACCGGCAATGCCGATGTTCATTTTAAGGAGAAAGACTATGACACATAACGGCTGAAGCCTCTTCCGCCTCAAGGCGGAGGGTTTGAACCTTAAATTAGGATACTAAAACACGAAGGCTGGCGCATGATCGAACCCTTTGCCAGCCAGGGTTTTGCCGCCAATTTTAACTGGAGCAATCCAGATTATGACCGCGCCGTTGCCGCAACCAGAGCCGAGGCCGATCCGGCAAAACGCGACATGTTGGCACAGAAGGCAGAAAACATCATTCTGGGAGATGCCGCCATCATTCCCCTGTTGCATGAACAAACATTTTGGTTATCCGGCCCACGACTTGAAACAATGCATGGTAACATTCCGCCAGTGCAATGGGGTCGATTAAAGCTTTAGCCTGCTTAACCCAGCGCCGCTTCTATCAGCAAATAGGCCGGGCCATCGCCGGTGCGCAAATGAGTTTCCAGGTGCATCCTGTTTTCCCTCTGGGCAGCTTCGTCCACTTTCTGTCGTAGCTCTGTCACAAAATTTATTGCCGCCTCACGCAAATCCACATCATCATCAAAAGCACTGGCCAGTGCCTTGACCTGCACCTTGGCTTCAAGGCGAACAATATCGGTCATGGCCTTGCTACCACCAACAAGGCGGGCGTGGGAAACAGAACGGTAGACTTGTGTAGAAAACAGGTTTTGCGGATCAATATCATGTATGCGAAAAAGGGTAACCAACCGGTCAAGTGCATCAGGCGCATCAGGTACTGAACGCGATGCTGCTGGCCCAGCATCAGCCTTTGTATTTGGGTTTACCTTACCACGATCCATGCCGGACAAAACATCTTTCCAGCGCCAGCCCTGGGTGGCTTTTCCCTGATCTGTTGTTTGCTCCTTAGGCTCGCCTTTCGCTGGACTGCGTGCCTCATTCTGGGCATTGATCTGGGCTTGGGCAAAGCTGGTTTTATTGGGGGAAGCCGTCTTGTTCTCATCCTCAGATGGCGTCTCTTTTGTTGCTGTTTCTTCTCCTGGTACAACCGCTGTTACGGCAGGTTGAGCAGATTGGTTTGTGGATGGCTGCGTTTGTGGTGCCATAGCTGAAAACGGGCTGGGAATGTCAAGCGCGCCACCGCGCTGATCTGCGGCAGACCCCATACGTAACATAAAGTCACTCAATAATTCATAGTTTTGGCGAATACGCGCCTGAAACCCGGCATCAATTTCCTCGGCTTCATCGGCGGCGGTACGTGCCGCTTCATTCAGGCCGGCAAGGCCTTTGCGCAGCTTGTCCTGCAAGTCACGCGCCTGGGCATCTGCGGTTTCGGGCAGGGCAGAGAGTTTGTTTTCAAGGGTCAGGGTCGCCGCCTCAAGCCGTTCAAAAGTTTTATCGGCCCAGGATGCAGCTGAGAAACTGGCCTCATTGGCCTGTTCCAGCCGCTTGGCAATCACTTCGGCATAGGCATCAAGCGCAGAGCGCGCCTCCCCGGCTGCCGCTGTTAACTCCTCGGCCTGGCGAGCGTTACGTTCTGCTGCCGCTTGCGTATCGCGCTGCACCTCCTGCACTTTGGCATGTGATTTTTGCAAGACAGTATCAAAGGCACTGGTGATGATGCCAGCTCCTTCATGGGCCACACCCTGAATTTCTTCTACGCTTTTTCTGGTGATTTGGGTCAGAGCCATGGCGTCATCACGACTGGCGGCAAAGCTCGTCCTGACACGTTCCCTAAGCTCATCCAGCTCTTCCGCACTGGTTTCCAAAGACTTGCGCGCATCACTAAAGGCAATGGTGTTCGACGATAAACGTCCACTGGCATCGTCCAGCTTGGCAGCAATAACCTTGGCCCCCTGCGCTGCATCATGGGCAGAGACAGTTAACCGTTCGGCGCTGTCGTCAAGTGTCTTGGTGCTATCAAGCGCATGGGCATTAGCAATATCAGCAGCGGCCACAACCATCTTGGATTGCTCGGCAATGGCAGAGGCAATATCGGCAGCCTTCTGGTCAAGCACGATGGCAAGATCAGCGACCGCTTCACGCTCGCGCCGTAAATCATTTATCAGTACATCGGTACGCTCGCGGGCACTGGCCTCAGTGGCATTAAACGCATCGCTATGGTGACCCAGCACCTCTTCCATTGCCCCAAGCCGTGTCAACGCCCCTTCAACAGCACCATTAACCCGCGTGATTTCGCAATGCACCGCCTCTGCCATAAGGCGAGCGTCCTCGCGTGTGGCCTTTGCCGGATCGGCAAAGCGCGCCGCCATGGCACCAATATAGCGCGCCGTGCCGCGAAACCGGATCAGTTCAGCGATCAGAAAAGTAGCCAAAAGTATAAAAATTGCCGGCCCCAGGGCGACAAACAAAAGGCTGGCAACGCCCGTAACCGGTAGGGCCAACAGACCGGCAAAACCGCTTTGACCAATGGTAAAAGCAACAACGCCCGCCATCCAGAATATGGCGACAATACCGCCAGCGATAATAAACCACAGTGGGGCGGAACCGGGCTGGTTCCGGGGTATGGAAACAGCGTCACCACCCGCACTTACCTGTGCAACAAGACCTCGATCCTGATGCTGTGATGAAGGCGATTTCACGTCTACCAAATGGTCAAACACGATACTTGTCGGGTTTTCTCCATCCAGGCGAGTCTCGGCCATGTGCTTCCCCTTCAAAGAGTTATTGTTAACCCTTTATTAACTCGCCTAAAAATGCGCAAAAGGGAAGCCAAAAGCGCACCAATGTTGATATTATTTATGTCTCGCGCCAACGCAAGACCGGGTGCCTTGCGGCCTGTGTCTCATCAAGACGTTGCAAGGGTGCCAAAACCGGAGCGTTGGTAAATTTCGCCTGCTCACCCGCTTTGGCCGCCTTTGCCAGCGCCAGAAGTGTATCAGCGAACCGATCCAGGCTTTCCCTTGATTCGGTTTCCGTTGGCTCTATCAGTAAGGCGCCATGCACCACCAGGGGGAAATACATGGTCATGGGGTGATAGCCTTCATCGATCATGGCTTTGGCAAAATCGAGCGTGGTAACGCCTGTATTTTTCAAAAACTCATCATCAAAAAGCGCCTCGTGCATACATGCCCCATCAAAGGCCGGGGACATTTCATCGCTCAAGCGCGCCAGCAAATAGTTGGCATTCAGAACCGCATCCTCAGAAACCTGTCGCAAACCATCGGCTCCATGGCTCATCATATAGGCCAGCGCACGGGTGAACATACCCATCTGGCCATGAAACGCGCACAGGCGACCAAAGGGTTTTTCTTGCGATTGCGCGTCATCTTCAATCAGTTGCCATTGATCGCCATCGCGCACCAGATATGGCAGGGGCGCATAGGCACTCAGACGTTTGGACAGCACCACCGGCCCGGCGCCTGGTCCGCCGCCGCCATGAGGCGTAGAGAAGGTTTTATGCAGGTTTATGTGCATGGCATCAACGCCCAGGTCGCGCACCCGGGTTTTGCCCATAATGGCGTTCAGATTGGCACCATCACAGTAAAAATACCCGCCTGCCTCGTGGATCAGATCAGCAATTTCGCGAATGTCGCGCTCAAACAGGCCGCAGGTATTGGGGTTGGTCAGCATAATCGCCGCCACATCGGGGCCAATTTTGTCGGTAAACACCTGCATGTCCACCCGACCTGTGGCGTCGGCGGGCAGTTCGTCAATCTCAAAGCCGCACTCTGCCGCCGTGGCCGGATTGGTGCCATGAGCGGATTCTGGTACCAGCACCCGGCGGCGAATGGCAAGCTCGCCCCGGTCAGCCAGGGCGGCGCGGATACACATCATGCCGCACCATTCCCCATGCGCTCCGGCTTTGGGCGACAAGGCCACAGCCTCCATGCCGGTAATGGCACACAACCAGCGTGATAACTCACCCATTAGCGCCAGCGCGCCCTGCACCGTTGATTGCGGTTGCAAGGGATGCACATCGGCAAAACCCGGCAATCGTGCGAGTTTTTCATTCAGGCGCGGATTGTGCTTCATGGTGCACGATCCAAGCGGATAAAGCCCCAGATCAATGGCGTAATTGCGCTGTGACAACCGCACATAATGGCGCATGGCTTCTGGCTCGGACAGGCCGGGCAAACCAATAGCGTCCTTGCGTTCCAACCCGCCCAGACGGGTTTTGTGTTCTGGCACGCGGGGAAGATCAACGCCGCATTTATCCGTCGCGCCAACCTCGAACAATAAAGGCTCGGCTTGCAACAAACCCCGTGAGCCGGAAAAGGTCTTCACATCCTGCGCTATGCTTTGGTTATCAGCAGGTGTTGTCGGACGGCCTGTGGAATTTATCGCCATCAGAGTGCCCCCCGCAATGCAGCTTCAAAAGCGGTATCGTCTTCATCTGTATTGGTTTCTGTAATGGCAACAATCAACAAATCATCAAACCTGCCCGCCCCAAAGATCCGGGATGCAGGGATGCCACCCAGCACGCCATTTTGCGCCATGGTTTCAACAATTTGTGCAGCATTTCCCGGTAGGCGCAGGGTGAATTCATTAAAGAAACCGGTATTAAGTATTTCAATACCATCAATCGCACCTAACCTGTCCGCCAGCGCACAGGCACGTGCATGATTGAGCGCCGCAAGTTTACGCAAACCCAGCTCGCCCAGCAGCGATAAATGAATGGTAAAAGCCAGAGTGCAAAGCCCGGAATTGGTGCAAATGTTCGATGTCGCCTTTTCGCGGCGGATGTGCTGCTCTCGTGTCGAAAGCGTCAGCACATAGCCGCGTCTGCCGCTGGCATCCACGGTCTCACCAGCAAAACGTCCCGGTGCCTGACGGATAAATTTACGATCATCCCGACACGCCAAAAGCCCCACATAAGGCCCGCCAAAGTTTAGCCCGTTACCAATGGACTGCCCCTCGGCGGCAACAATGTCGGCACCCATTTCCCCGGGACTTTTGACAAGGCCGAGGGAGACGATCTCGGTGGTTACAGCAATCAGTAAAGCCCCTTTTGCGTGAGCAGCATCGGCCAGTGGTTGCAAGTCAACCAGTTCACCAAAGACATTGGGATTTTGCACCACAATACACGCGGTATCATCATCCAGCACATCCAGCATTTGCGCATCCTGGCCCATGGCCGGGGGCAGTGCAGTAACCTCAATGCTATTGCCAGTTGCCGAGGTGTGCACGGTTTGCCCGTAATGCGGGTGCAATCCCGGTGCCAGTATGCATTTGTTGCGCCGGGTAATGCGTGCCGCCATACGCACCGCCTCTGCACATGCGGTGGAGCCGTCATACATGGAGGCATTGGCCACCCCCATGCCGGTAAGCTGCGCCACTTGCGTCTGAAACTCAAACAATGTCTGCAAGGTGCCTTGCGCGATTTCCGGTTGATACGGCGTATAGGCCGTCAAAAATTCAGAACGTTGAATCAGATGGTCAACACTGGCCGGAACGTGATGGCGATAGGCACCGCCGCCACAATAAAATGCCGCTTGCCCCGCACTTAAAGATTGCCTGGAGAGTGCAGTAAAATCACGCTCGACTGACATTTCGGTAGCATGTTTCGGCAAACCTTCAATAAGATCATCCAGGCGTGTTTCTGCCGGTATATCGGCAAACAGATCATCAATGGATGACACGCCAATACGGGCCAGCATGGCGGTACGGTCGCCCTCGTTCAGCGGCAAATAGCGCATCATAAAACCTTTCAGCTCTTGGTCATTAGGTAAACAAGTGCAGTAGCAGGCAACAGTGCCGCCGCATCAATAATAGCAATGCGGGCCATCGGCCCCTTTGATTGACCATGAACCAAAGCAATAACAATAAACGAGATCATGCTGATAAGCGTCGCAATCAGTATCGGCCAACGTAAACTATTAAGAAATGGCGCAACCAAGAGACCTGCGCCTAACAATCCAAATAAAATTGCACGATGTTGTAGCAAAGTGAGCAGAACCTTATCCGCGTGATTAACCCCATAAAGTCGGGACAATGCTGTGGGCGTAATCCCGGCAAGGGCTGGTACAATATGCACCAACGCCAAAAACCAAAACAGGATTGTAATCAGGTTCATGACTATTCCCTGGTAAACTCGTCATAGGCTGCTTCATCCATCAAGCCTTCCAGCTCGCTGGCATCACTAATGGTCATTTTGAAAAACCAGCCTGCCCCTTGCGCATCGGCATTGACCGTCTCCGGCTCATCCTCAAGAGTTTCATTGGCGTGGGTGATTTCACCCGAAACCGGGGCGTAAATTTCGCTAGCCGATTTAACCGACTCCACCACCGCAATCTCATCACCTTTTTTAACGGTTTTGCCGACGGTGGGCAGTTCTACAAACACCACATCGCCAAGCTGCCCGGCGGCATAAATGGAAATGCCGATAATGGCAGTATCACCATCAACCTTCAAATATTCATGCTCTTCCGTAAAATACATTTTACTCATAATACTCTCCCTAACCCCGATAATAATTCTGTGGCACGAAGGGCAATTTCACCACTTCAGCCGGATGTATCTTGCCACGCACAATCAAGTCCAGCTTTGTTCCCGGCACCGCCAGGTCAGAGCGCACATAACCCATGGCAACCGGGCCATTAAATGTTGGTCCAAAACCACCTGATGTAATCTCGCCCACATGCTCGCCATCCAGGTGAATATTCGTACCGCCCCGCGCCGGCGCACGACCCAATGGCTTCAACCCCACGCGCTTTTGTGCCGTGCCATTTTCCAACTCGTCCAAAATGCGGGCTGCGCCGGGAAAACCGCCGCTTTGGCGACGTATTTTAGGGATGGCCCAGCTCAGACTGGCTTCAATGGGAGAACGTTTTTCATCAAAATCATGCCCGGAAAGGCATAGCCCTGCCTCAAGGCGCAAGCTGTCTCGCGCCCCAAGACCAATGGGTTTTACCAGCTTGTTTTTCAATAAAAGCCTTGCCAGATCATTGGCCTTGTCAGCCTTTACGGATATTTCAAAGCCGTCTTCACCGGTATAACCAGAGCGACTGATATGACAGTCTATATCGCCAATTTTGGTCGCCCTGGATTGCATGAAAATCACATCGCAAGACTCACCACACAAGGGGGCCAGAACCTCAGCCGTTTTTGGCCCTTGCACGGCAATCAGCGCCCGATCCGGGGCCGGATCAAGCCGCACACCCTCTGGCAGGCGCGCAGCGATCTGGGCAAAGTCTTCTTTTTTGAAAGCGGCGTTGACCACGATCATCAACCAGCCTTCAAAGTGCGGATGGATGGATCGGGTGACCATCAGGTCATCCATAACCCCGCCCTCTTCGTTAAGTAGCAGGGAATAGCGTTGCTGGCCGGGTTTCAGCGAAGCAAAATCGCCGGGCATCATGGCTTCCAGCGCCCGCGCACTGGTTTCATGATCCGGGCCAACAACAAAGGCCTGCCCCATGTGCGAGACATCAAACAGGCCACAGTTTTCCCGCGTCCATTTATGTTCTTTGAGCACACCGTCCGGGAACTGCACCGGCATGGCATAGCCCGCAAACGGCACCATTTTGCCGCCCAATTCTTCCATCAGGTATCCCAATGGTGTGCGTTTCAGACCTTCGTTTTCCATTAACTGCCCCGAATAGCATAGCCCCGGCGCAAAACACCGGAGGCCCCCGCTGTCCTGGTACCTGAGAGATTCACCCGACCCGCATCATTGCGCCTCTGGCTTACTCCTTCGGTGCAGCACTCGTAGGCGCCGCTTTCCAGCGTGTCGATCCCTTCGCGGTCCCTTGTGCCTGAGAGTTTCCGGGGCGGTTGCTCCTTCGGCGCCAGCTTTTAGGGCAGCTGGTCTCTCCCGCGAAGATCGTTCTGGTCAGTGCAATCTTTGTTCGCACTGATGACAATGACTTAGCATAAGGGATTGGGATGGGGCAATGGGGGATTTGCCTCAACCGATCCCCTGACTGTCATCCCGGACTTGTTGGGGTATTCCGGTTTTGCTGGATTACCGGGACAAGCCCACTACTGTCCGGCAATGACACGCAGACTACAATTTTCTAATATCTCATCCTGAGCTTGCCCTAAGGATCACTATCAGGCGCCCCCTATCCTTCGACAAGCTCAGGATGAGGGCAAATTTAACTCATCGACGCCCGAAGAGTTTTTCGATGTCTTTGAGTTTCAACTCAACGTATGTCGGGCGACCATGATTGCATTGCCCTGAATGAGGGGTGGCCTCCATCTGGCGCAGAAGCGCGTTCATCTCGGTAGCATTTAACCTGCGCCCGGCACGCACACTGCCATGACAGGCCATGGTCGAACAGACCTCCTCAAGGCGCTCTTTGAGGCTCAAAGCGGTGTCATATTGCGCCAGATCATCGGCCAGATCACGCACCAGACGCTGGGCATCGACATTGCCCAGCAACGCCGGGGTTTCGCGCACAGCCACTGCGCCGCTGCCAAAGGCCTCAATGCTCAAACCCAGTTCGGCAAATTCACCTGCACGGGCCAGCACCCGCTCGGCGCTGGCCTCATCCAGTTCAACGATTTCCGGAACCAGCAAGGCTTGCGCAACCACGCCCGAAGCCGATAGCGCCTTTTTCATATCCTCATAGACAAGGCGTTCATGGGCCGCGTGTTGATCGACAATAACAATGCCATCCTCTGTCTGGGTGACAATGTAAGTTTCATGCACCTGCGCCCGCGCCGCGCCCAGGGGCAAATGCTGTGTTTCCTCTATCACGGTATTTTCCGGCATTTCATGATGCGCTGACGGGGCATCAAAATCGGCAAAACGCTGATTTTCGGCAAAGCTGGATCGCGGGGCATTTTGGCGCGGCCAAGGTACAGTAGACTGCACGTGCGCGCCTTCTGCTTGCGCCTTACCAAGCGCAAAGCCCGCAGTGGTCGTCGATGCTCGATGACCGGCATTAGCCAGTCCATGACGAAGCGCGCCAACGATCAGCCCACGCACCAGACCAGGATCGGCAAAGCGCACCTCTGCCTTGGCCGGATGTACGTTGACGTCGACCTTGTGCGGATCAAGATCAACAAATAGCGCCAAAGCCGGATGTCTGTCCCGGGCCAGAAAATCCGAGTACGCTCCGCGCACAGCACCGTGCAACAGCTTGTCGCGCACCGGGCGACCATTGACGAACAAGTATTGATGCCGTGCGGAACCTTGATGGTAGGTCGGCAAACCGGCAAAACCGGTGACCTGAACACCTTCGCGTTCCTGATCTATGGCAATGGCATTTTGGGCAAAGTCCTTGCCCAATATATCATCAAGGCGGGCCAGGCGCGCTGGCGGGTCATTACCCCTGGCAATCAGGCGCAAAGAAGTGCGGCCATTGCTGGTCAGGGTAAAAGCCACATCGGGCCGGGCCATAGCCAAACGTTTGACCACATCACCAATGGCCATGCTTTCGGCGCGCTCTGTTTTCAGAAATTTTAGCCGCGCCGGCACAAAGAAAAATAGATCGCGCACATCAATGCGGGTGCCAGACAGGCCCAGGGGCGGGGCTGGTTCTGGTGGACTTTGCTGGCCGCCATCCAGTTTCAACACCCACGCGTCTTCGCCGGTGCGCTGGGTTGTCAGAGACAATCGCGCCACAGAGCCTATGGAGGGCAAAGCCTCACCGCGAAATCCCATGGTGTTGATGGCCAGCAAATCCCAACTGCCATCCTCGGCAGGGGCCAGTTTGGACGTGGCATGACGCTCGACCGAGAGGGCAAGCTCATCACGGCTCATACCCTGGCCATCATCGGCAACAAGAATTCGCGCTTTGCCGCCTTCCTCTATGCTGATGTCAATGCTCTGCGCCCCGGCATCCAGGGCATTTTCAACCAGTTCCTTGACCACACTGGCCGGGCGTTCAACCACCTCGCCAGCGGCGATGCGGTTAACGGTCTGCGGCGGAAGTCTGCGGATGATACTCATACGCCGACTGTCGCCTTCAACGCCTAAAGGGTCAAGTGAGGGCTAGGTGTTTAGTCTCGGCATTTGATGAATTGCACATCGCCAATAGGTAGAGATCGTTACCGGTTAACAGCACTCATATCCCCATAACGATCACCTTTGACTTGCGCGGAAAGCACAGATAATTGCGCCATATCCTCATCACCCAGATGCACCCTGGCGGCTTGCATGTTACTGCGTAGATTGGAAAGTTTGGTTGTACCAGGTATAGCCAGAACATGCTCCCCCTGCGCCAATACCCAGGCAAGCGCCACTTGCGCAGGGTGGGCATCATGCTGGCTGGCAATGGTTTTCACCACATCGACCAGCGCGATGTTAGCGGTGTAATTGTCGCCCTTGAAGCGGGGGCTGGTATGGCGATAGTCATGCTTGCTCAGATCAAGGTTTTTGGCGTTATAATTACCGGTTAGCATGCCTCGTCCCAAGGGCGAATACGCCACCAATGACACGCCCAATTCTATACAGGCCGGGATAATATCATCCTCTATATCGCGACTGAACAATGAGTATTCAGACTGCACCGCCGCCACCGGATGCACCACATGGGCACGGCGCAAGGTTTGCGCAGAACATTCAGACAGCCCAATAGCCTTGATCTTTCCTTCTGTAACCAGTGCCGCCAAAACCTCCATGGTTTCTTCTATAGGTGTGTTTGGATCCATGCGGTGCTGGTAATAAAGATCAATAGCCTCGACACCCAATGCCTTTAGCGAGCCTTCACAAGAGCGCCGCAATGCCGCTTCGGAGCCATCAAGGCCGGTGACGGCCCCGGTTGTCCGGTCACGACCTATGCCAAATTTTGTCGCAACAACAATATCCTGCATCCGGCCCTGCAAGGCCTTGCCCAGCAATTTTTCATTGGCACCCATGCCGTACATTTCTGCACTGTCAAAATGCTCGACGCCCATTTCCAGCGATGCATGTATGGTGGCAATGGCCTCGGCCTCATCGGTTGGCTTGCCATAAAATTCCGAAAACCCCATAGAGCCAAGGCCGATGGGATTGACCATAAATACGCTTTTCCCGATTGATCTTTTTTGCATTTTTTCTCTACGTTACTTTTCAAAAGACAATTATTATGAGTGAATATTCACTCATTTTCTGAAATACTTTACGTGTCAAACTTTATGGTTATGCCACCATATTTTCTGGTTTCCAACCTCGTTGCTGGAATATCTCCCATATGGCATCAGCCTTGGCTCGATAGGCCGCAAAATAGTACACCAGATATGGGTAAAGCGCCCGTGCGCTGGTCTTTCCCAGACGTTTGTAACACACTTGTTTATCGTTAAATTTTATGGCATTAGTTTAACGATAAACCATAATGGAGCCGCTTCATGTCTTTCTCCAGGCGAAATTTTCTGAGCATTGCCGGTAGCTCAGCGATTATCCTGCCGACCACAGCCTGTACATTTAGCCACGATAGCGCCAGAGACCCATGGCACAATGCCGGTAATTATGAAGACCCGATGCGCCGCGCTCTTTCATACGCCCTGCTTGCCCCTAACCCGCATAATCGCCAGCCCTGGATCGTAGACCTTTTGTCAGAAAATGAGGCTATGCTCTATTGTGATCTTGAACGGTTATTACCACAAACCGACCCCTATAGTCGGCAGATTGTTATTGGTTTGGGTTGTTTTTTGGAGCAGTTCCGTATGGCCGCCCAACAATTTGGCCGTCAGGCGATCATAGAGCCATTCCCGGAAGGCTTTAATGACAAAAAACTGGATCAGCGGCCAATCGCCAAACTTACCCTGGCACGACCAAGATCATCCCAGGCTGATCCGCTGTTCGCGTATAGTCTTGACCGGCGAACCAATCGCAATCTCTACGAAGACAAAACACCGGACGAGAAAATTCTGAAAACGATCACCAGCGGGCTGGGTAACAGGATTTTTGCAAATTTCACAAACAGGCCAGATCAGCTTGAAGCCTTGCGCGACTTGGTGACCGAGGCCGCTCATATCGAGTTTGATACCAAACGCACCTATATGGAGAGCGTCGAAGCTATGCGGATAGGCTCTCGCCAGATCAGGGCGCAGCCCGATGGACTGGTTCTGGAAGGCGCAATGATGGAGGCACTGCACAGCCTGGGCATCCTTAACCATGACAGCCTCGCCGATCAAAGCTCGGCCATGTTTCGCACTGGCCGGGATGGCTATGCGAAAAGCGCAAAAAGTGCGCCGGCTTTTGTCTGGCTGAGCACACCAACCAATACGCGTCTTGACCAGATCAACACCGGTGCGGCGTATTTACGGCTGTGCCTCAAGACAACCGCCGCCGGGCTAGCCATACACCCCCTTAGTCAGACCTTGCAGGAATACAGAGAAATGGAAAATGCGCTGGCGCGAATTCATGACTTGCTGGGAACAAAAAATCAGGAACGGGTTCAAATGCTGGCCCGGATCGGCTATGCCAAAGCGGTTGGCCCGTCACCTCGATGGCCCCTAGAGGCAAAGATCAAGCCCACATGAGTGACAGTAAAAACCAGGCCGTAGTATTTAATTTTTTTACCGAGCTGGGCATTATTGACCAGCTTGTTCAAAGCGCACTGGAGCGAGCCTTGCCCGACGGGTTGCGCATGGCACATTTTGGCGTTCTCACCCATTTTATCAGCCAGGGCGGACAACAAAGTCCGACCCACCTTGCCAACGCCTTTCAGGTGACCAAAGGGGCCATGACCAACACCTTGAACCGGTTGTCCACTCGCGATCTGGTGAACATTATTAGTGATCCAGAAGATGGCCGCGCCAAGCTGGTCTCCATCACCAAAGAGGGTAAGGCCATGCACGCCCGCGCCGTGGGTTCCATAACGCCGATGATGTATGAAATGCTGGCACCCGTTGAGGTAGAGGAGTTTGCAACTGCCCTGCCGTTTCTCACCCGCTTGCGCGAAGTGCTGGATGCGGCGCGGGATTAACGTGATAACACCTGTCGATCCTCCAGCGCATGCCAAACACGGATGATGATGACCTCATCCTCAAAAATTCGATAGCGAACGACATACCCTTTGGCGCCAAACCGCACCGGGAGTTCTCGAAAGTGTCGGTTTGATGGGCGGCAGCGACCAGCTTGCGGAAAATTTCTTAATGTTATGGCCGCCGACAAAATGGCAGCAATCGCTTTTTCTGCCGCATCGGCACTATGCGCCGCTGTAAAATCATAAAGACGTTCCATATCTTCAAGAGCGTCCTTGCTCCAACGCAAAATCGTCATCTGGATCGGCGTGACTGGATCATGTTGGTAATGCTTGTTTCAGCCTCTTCATGGATAAACGATTCACCGGTCAGGACGAATTTTTCCCATCTGTCATTCAACAATTGATCTTCTGCCTCAATTTCTTCTTCACGGCTTAAAAACTGCTCAACGGCCTGTTTCATCAAATAATGCGGCGAGCGATCCCGTGCCGCGCCCAGTTTTTTCAGACGCTCTTGTGTTTGTGCATCAAGACGAAGTCCAACCGTCGCATTTGCCATTTCGTCCTCGTTTTCATTATTTGTTGCATAATGTATAACACTGTTGCGCAGTTTATACCATTCACGCTTTCATTACCAACCTCATGTCACCCTGGATAAACCTTCGGTTGCCCGGGATGCGCAAAAAAAAGCGAAACTTTATTGCCGCAAATCACTTGCCCGGCAAGCCTTGGTTGCGCCACTACGTCTTTTGGATAATGTCATTAAGCTTGTCCAATCATCATTCATCAGAGCCTCTTTTTTCTTCCGCCCCCAACCTTTTATCTGCCGTTCAGTGGCAATGGCATCTGTGATTTGATCAAAATGTTGGCACCAAACCAATGCCAGTGGAAGCCTCTGTTTGGTATAAGTGCCGCCTTGACCAAACTGGTGCTCTTGCACTCTTTGCTCAATATATTCTCCGCAATGAGAACCAACATAATATGACCCGTCCGAACATCGCAGCATATAAGCCCATGCGGTCATAGCGTTTTCCTTGGATGATCCTTCGAGGGCGCTACGCGCCGCCTCAGGATGAGGAGCTAATAAAGTTAGCCCTCTAATTCTAAAAGTTTCCCGTTAAACCTCATCCACATCCGGCATTGTCCATGGCTCTGCCAGAGCGGCCAGTTCCCATTCCAGATAATCATCATCGGCCAGCAGTTCGCTGATATAGGTGTCCGTTTTAAGGCTGCTGTTGATCCCGTAAGAGTTAAAGCGCGCCGCATAGGGCGTGGCAAACGCATCGGCGATTGACCAGTCACCAAACAGAAACGGTTTGTCGTGGCGAGCCAGGCAGTCTTCAAATGTGGTTTGCAGTTTTGCTGCAGCTTGCAGGCCGTCATCTGGCAATTTGCCTTTGGTGCGCCTTCGCAAATTCATGGGTGCGGCATTTCTGAACGCGCCAAAATCTTCCTGCATTTGTTGGCACAACGCCCGGGCGCGTTGCTTGTCATGCGCATTTTGCGGCCATAGATTTGGCACGCATCTGGCCGCCCATTCAGCAATCGCCAGACTATCGGGGATCACCTCATCCTTGACTTGCAATACTGGCACCGTGCCTGCCGATGAAAGTTTCAGCAGTTTTTCCTTACTGGCTGGCACATAGAGCTGGATCAGCTTTTCTTCAAAGGGAAGTTGCGCTTTTTTAAGCACCAGCCAGGGCCGCATAGACCATGAAGAATAATTTTTATTGCCAATGTAAAGTGTCAGCATTCTAGGGTTCAGACTCATTCAAATGGTTTAATTTCATGCTTTTAAGGGATGCTGAATGGAAGAAAGTCAATGCAGCAAAGGCTAATGCCCTTTGCAAGGCTGGTTTTCGACAGGCGAGGCTTCCCAAAAGCACTCGAAGAGCGAGGGTTGTTTTTCGCTTAAAGGCGTCAAAACGGCTTGAAAATACACCATATTTCCTGCGCCCTTCCTCCTGTTTAAGCAATAAACCTCTCCTCGTGAAATCAATCATCTGAATAAGTCTGAACCCTAGGGTCCAGACCTCAACCACCAGCAATTTTTCTGGTGCCTTGCTCGATCTCATCACTAGCGTCCTGGGCGCGACGGATATGGTCACGCACATCAAGCTGAGCCAGCTCACCAAGCCCCAGGGCGCTGCCGTCAAGCACGGGCAAGCGAACGCATACCTTTGTGCCGCACCCCAGTTCACTTTGCACACTCATGGCACCATCATGTAATTCAGCCAGGGATTTGACCAGCGCCATGCCAAGGCCGGTGCCACGGGCATCGGTTACCTGCGCACTGGCCGCCTGTTGATAGGGATTGCCTAAACGGGCAGCATCTTCTGCGGTCATGCCAACACCGTTATCGCTAACCGTAATCAGCGCATCACCGCCCTGGGTGCTCAAGGTGACAGTCACCGTACCTTCGGATGTGGTAAACTTGATCGCGTTGGAGATCAGATTAAACAATATCTGGCGCACAGCCTTCCGGTCAGCATGAACCGGCACAACACCATTTGGTAAACGAAATTTTAGACTGACCCCGGCTTCCTCTGCGCCAAGTTGCATCAGCTTCACGCTAGAGCTGACCACATCGCGGGCATCAAATCCGGTCTTTGTCAGGGTATAGCGATCCGCCTCAATTTTTGACATATCCAGCACATCACCAACAAGGTCGACCAGATGACGACCGCTATCATAGATGAGGTCTGCATATTCAGCATATTTTGCCGGTAAAGGCCCAAAAAGCCGGGCTTTCATCATGTCGGAAAACCCTATGATCGCATTAAGCGGCGTGCGTAATTCATGGCTGATCCCGGCCAGAAACTGCGAGCGCTGCCGTGCTGCATCCAGGGCTGTATCCCGTTCTGCGATCAATCGTTCCTCGCGTTCTGCCCGCACGGTAATATCATTCAGGGACACCATAAGAACACCCCCGGTGTCACGTGCCAGGCGCAACTCAAAGCGGCGAATTTTCCCCTCGTCGCCCGAAGGTATTTCCACCTCTACATCCTCGGCATGGCCAGAGCGCAACACCCGTGTAGCGGCACTGTTGAAACGCGCACGGTGCGCGGGGTTCAGAACACTGGCCAGTCGTCTTGCCCCGCCCAGAATACTTCGTGCCTCCGGCGAAGCAGCAAGGTTACGACCCCGGGCATCAATGCAAAGCAGTGGATCTGGCGCGAAACGCAGCAATCGAATACGCGAAGACTGTGCGTCCCATCCGCCTTGGCGACGCACCACAAGCGCACTGGCACTGGCAATTAGCGTAAGAATAACACTTAATGGCCCTATTAAACCTGCCGGATCGGTAGTGATGAGCGCAGAGGGCAATAAACCGCCAGTGGTCATAGCCACAACTAAAGCCACGGCAAACATACTCAATACCGCAGCCTCCATGGTCAGGCGTGGCCCACCAAGACCATGTGCGGCAGCAACAGGCAGAATAAAAAGCACCACAAAGGGTGTAGACAAACCACCAGCCGAGGCCACCGCCAAACCGGCCAGCGCCGTCCAGGCCAGCACCACCAGGGCCTGTGCCCAGTCTTCTTCCAAAAATGGGCTAACCAGAACACTTAAAACCGCGGGCACACAGGCGACCAGTGCCAGCATCAACACCATCGAGCGCGCCGCAGTAACGTTCAAAAAAAGCGTCAATACGGCACAAACCAGCACACCGCCGACCCACAAAAGTGGCATGGCCAGCGCGTTCACCGGGATGCGTCGCGGTTTGATTGCAGAAATCGACTCATCTGTCATAGGTCAAGTCTTTGCTTTCTGCGTTAATAAATACTGAATCTCTTGTGGCAATTTTAAGGCGGGAAATAAGTTTATTATATTGTTTTAATTAGATTATTTATTATACATGGTGATAATAACAGAGATGTTACCCAAAACACGCCATACCATAACACCCTTGGTGAAGATCGCTTCCTAAGCTATCATTATGGCAGGACAATTGCATTTATTTCGCCAGATGTTTTAATATGGCACCCTAAATCAGGAATTATGACAACTCATGCTCCGATTGCGTTTTCTTTTTGTCGGTGTTTCCTTACTTCTGCTTTGCCTGGTTGATTTGGGCCATGCGGCGCAAGAGAACGGGCCAATTGTTGTGTCGCCAGAAACCGCCGATACAGCCCCCTTAAAGACCATAGACGGATTACGAAAAGGTGCGTTGACACCCGCTCAAACACCAATACCGCGGGGTGTGCCTCTGACGATATTGCCCAGAAGCTGGCCTACATTGGTCATCGCCGCCGGGCCTTACGCACGCTTTTTGAATACCGTGCAACTGGCAACGAGAATTCCGCCCAAATCCGCAGAAGACCTGGAACGGGTTATGGGCGATTTAGCCAGTTTTGATGGCCCAAAATTATCCAGAGCCTTCCATGCCCATGCTATCTTGCGCGCCATGCAAACCCCTGCATTTTTTACCGGGATTGAAAAATGGGGCAATACCTATGACCGCAAGGGGATCATAACCAATATACACATCAACCCCGCCTATGTAGAGCAAATGCCCGGCTATCATCAGGCCCGCGAACAGATTTTGAAAGCCATAAAAGAAGACGGACAAGCGACCTTGTTGGCTGGTAGCATTTACAAGGATCACGCCTACACACTGCAACGCCTGAAATGGGCATTAAAAGTACGTGGCGGCAAGGCCTTAAGGATGGCGGCACTTAGAAATGCACCCTATGCGCCCCGTGGTACGCCTGTGCATCTCTTGCAATCTTTGATGAGTGCCTATGATCCAATACCATCCATGACCCTCGTCAATTCCGCCGACAGCCTGGCCCTTGCTGGCTTGTCATCAACCACCGGTTTGCTGGCCGGCATGGTGCGAACCATTGGCCCAGGTGCCGCCATGGCCACAAGCCCATCGCCAGCAACATTCGCATTGCCCGTGCCAACAATTGCCCCTTCGCGTCAAGGCCAGTTGCAAGACATATTGGCCAGTGCCGCCTTGCACATACTGGATCCGGCGGCCCCCTACCCGAGCGTCCTGCCGCCACGTAACACCCCCGATTTTCTGGCTGAATGTGTGGACTGGGCACGGCTGCACCTTAACCAGTGCGTGGCCGCAACGCGCTATGTTTATGAGGACAGTTTTTGTATTGCCCGCCATCAACTTAAAGACACAGGGCAGTGCATTGCCGCGTTTACCGGCGCAGCACAACCCGCAACCCATTAGGTTGCATTGCACTTCGTTTGTGAGTCCGGCCAATCCATAGTGAGGCATCAAGATAGGCTCCGGCCTTCGCCGGAGTAACACGGGGTAGCTATTTTTTCTCATAGGAGAGGAAATATCCAGTATATATTATGAGTAACTCCTAACTGCATGTCCCTATTATGTTCTCGTACGAATCGTGTAAAATTAATAATTCGAAAGGAGGTTGTTTTTATGGCCAAATTTTTGAGCTGCCCATTGGAGAGCCTCTAAACCACTAGAGGATTGACAATCAAAAGGGTTACGAAACTAACGCAAAGCTGGGTTCGGGTATTAACCCCCGGGCAGCGCCTTGGTGTGTGGTGTACACGAGGTTTATAAAGCGGGCGGCACAGATCGTCTGTGGTTTAGTGATTGGGCCGGAATATGTTTTTCGCACCCCAGTCAAACTTCCACTCAAAGGTGCCGCTGTTTCATTTTAATAATAGTTGCCACTGGCAATCTTATTTAGGAATTTGGCTATGTCAGACGATTATATACCTTTGCAGGATCGTATTAATTCCTGCCGCGTACTAATATCTGAATTGGGTGCTGAAGTACGTTCTTTCTTTGAAAATGCGATAGACGTTCAAACCCCTGCTGGTGATAACAAAGATACTCATCATGTTGTGGTCTTCCTGACACAAGAATTACCTGCCGGGATAACCGTTAAAGCGGGCGCAATAGCCAATGAGCTTAGGTCTTGCTTGGATGCTCTCGCGTGCCGTCTTGCTGTCGATAACGGCAAAAGTTTAAGCAACGTGTATTTTCCGATTTTTAGTTCATTAGAGGCATTTGAAAAAGATGATCGGAAGAGAATGCAAAAATTTTCTGATACCGTCAAACGCACCATTGCAAATATAACTCCTTATGGGGGAGGTCATCCTGTATTATTTGGACTACATGAGGCCGATAGGTTACGCAAGCATAGGGGGCTAATCAGATCGAAATGCAGAAATAAAAGTGTACAGGCGAAGATTGGTTCCGGGCACAGCATACACGCGCAGGGTAACAGCACTATCACAATCGGCAAGGTCACTCGCCCTGATGGCAGGATAGATCGTAATGTTGGCGTGTGTTCGGGTGTTTTGTTAGAAGAGGTGGGTGATGGGTATATGGTCTCTAGCAATGTTTTGTACGGCGCCCCTGTAAAGTTGATGTATAGCGTATATTATCACGCGCCAGAAGCAATAAAGGGCAGGGACGTAGTGAACTTTCTAAATGAAGCTGCTGATGCCGTTGAAAGTGTTATATCGCTGTTTTAACTGGGGTATTCTCTCTTCTTAGACAAGCTCACGATGAGGCATTGAGGTGCCTCAGCTTTCTCTCTTAAGCACCCACCATTGGTTGAACAGTCTTTTGCAATTCGTCAAACCGATCCCGTTTGGCGATGCGCAATTCATAGTCCTTTTGCAAATTGAGCCAAAACCCATTGCTCATATTAAAGAACAAACTAAAGCGCAGGGCCATATCTGCTGATATGGCTCGCTTACCATCTATGATCTTTTTTATCGCAGCACGATCAACCCCAATAGCCTTGGCGAAGGCACCGGGTTTAATGCCCAGATCATCCAAAAAATCTTCTTTTAGCATCACACCGGGATGTTCTATCTCAATCATGTCATCACTCCTTATCTAGTGATAGTCAATTAGCTTCACGTCATGGGCAAAACCATCAACCCATCTAAAAGTGATCCGCCATTGCCTGTTCACCCAAATTGCAAAATGGTCTTGCAAATCACCTTCTTTTTTCTCAAGTTTGTTAGACGGCGGAACTCTTAAATCTTCAATGTTTTCTGCGGCCTCGATATATCGCAACCGGCGCAGAACATTCTTTTGAAGACCAGCATCCATTTTCTTGACCAAATGTCCGTCAAATATCTGCTTGGTTCGCTTATCCGCAAAACCTTTAATCATAAAAGTTGCCTATCAGACAACACGTCACCTGTCAAGGTAATTAGATACGAATGCGGGTACTACAATAACTCGGTAAGGGTATCGCCGGGAATAACCAATTCCTATCCCCGCCAGTTTGCGCTTATGGCTGGTGTGGTGGATCAAAGCCGGAAAACCGCCAACAAAGGGCAGTGCATTGCCGCCTTTACCGGCGCAGCACAGCCCGCAACACATTAGATTGCATTTTAATCAAATCCGTTATTTATTTGAACAAAAATTACATAAAAACAAATACTTGCACTAACGCTTCCTTAACGGCGTTCACAGGCTTTGCTTGATTATCGGGCCGGTTTGCGCATACTCGGCTCATACATCGCACCAATGCGATTGAATACGGGGAATAAATTGGGCTTCATCTTAAAATCCATATTCTGGGTTGGCATTGTTTGTCTTTTTCTGCCACGGGATCCGTCGGCATTAAAAACACCAAAAGTGATTGCCAATGTGTCTGCTTCAACCGTGCTTGACGCGGCGGCGGCGGGTGCCAGTTTTTGTCAAAAACAACCCGAGATATGTGAATCCGCCCTTAAAACCGGTGCCGCTGGCCGCGATATTCTGGGCGTCGCTGCCTCAACCCTGACCCACTCCCTTACCGAGACGCCAGAGAATAATCCCAAGACCGACTGACCTGACCTTGCCAGCACGCACCCACGCGCTTATGTGCCTGTAGAGCACTTGTTTATTGCAGGAAACTTTGGCCTTGATGGACGATCCGCGCGTAACAGACATTATTGACGAATTTGACTTTCTGGATGGTTGGGAAGAACGCTATGCCCACCTCATTGAACTGGGCAAGGCACTTGAACCATTGGAGCCAGCTGAGCGCAATGAAGCCAACAAGGTCAAGGGTTGCGTCAGTCAGGCATGGCTGGTCAGTGAAACCCTGCCCGGCAAACCGCCGTGCTTGCGCTTTCGCGCCGACAGCGATGCCCATATTGTTCGCGGACTGGCCGCTTTACTCATAAGGCTTGTCTCGGATCGCCCAGCCACTGAAATTGTCGCCCTGAACGCCCGGTTCATGTTTGATGCCATCGGTCTGGCTGAAAACCTGTCTGCACAACGGGCCAATGGACTTAATGTCATGATTGCCCGCATTGAGGCCGAGGCACAGGTTGCGCTCACGAAAGCCTGATCTGCCTACACATCAGCGTGCGGGGATCGTGTCTTGATCTGGCGTACAGGTCGCTGGTAATGTGGGCGCACTTTATAAAAGAGAGAAATTTCATGACAATATTGCGTTGGGGACTGGCCATTATTCTGGCCGGATTTTTTATTATGATGGGCGCACAAAAATTTGGCGCTCATAATCCTGTGTTTCAATATATGGCAGAGCAATCAGGCATTGGCCTGTTTGAGCCGGGCGTGCGCATGATAACCGGTTTGGGCGAAGTTACGGCGGCGCTGATGATCCTGTGGCCGCGCACGCGCATTTTAGGCGCCCTTCTGGCCCTGGCCCTGCTGGCTGGAGCACTGACTTTCCACCTCTCTCCCTGGCTGGGCATCAATGCACCGGTCGCCTTTGCCGAAGATGGCAGTTATGTGAAAAGCCCTATGTTATTCATCATGGCGGTGAGTTTCTTTTTTGCCAGCCTGGGTATGTTGTTCGTGGAAAGGACTGAGCAGGGCAAAGCCAAATTAACATAATAACTGACTATGTTTTTTTGACTAAAGATTAAGACCCTGATGTTTGACTGGTCAGTGAATCAGTGAGATCAGACCATGCCGCTCGTTAACGCCATTGCATCAGTTGAAGTACCAAAAGCCAGCGCAGGGCATACGCGCACCATTCTTGCCCGGCGTTTGGCGGACATTGTCTGCCTGCCGTCTAGCCGGATTACACCGGTGGAACGGCATATGTCTGGTGATTTGCTGGTCGGTATTCTGGCACAAAGCCCGGATGAATTGCGTAAACAATGTGCGCGCCGTATTGCCCCACTGATCGACGTCGCCCCCGGGCTTTTGCGATTTTTAACCCGTGATGAAATAGATGTTGCCCGCATTATTCTGGAAAACAGTGAGGCCGTTAGTGATGTGCAGCTGGTTGAAACTGCCCGCACGGCAACGCTGGATCACCGCCTGGTTATTGCGCGCCGCAAAGACCTGAGCGAGTTGGTTTGCGAAGCTCTGTTGGCCCCTGGAGAGCCAGATGTGGCGGCTCATGTCCTCAATAATCGTACGGCGCAATTGTCTCAGGATGCACTGGATCACGCGATTGAGTTAAGCCGGGAATATCCCTCGCTATGCGCGTTATTATTGAAACGTACTGAATTACGTCCAGCGCAAGGGTTCACCCTTTTTTGGTGGGCGGGATCACCCGAACGCGCCCATGTTCTAACGCGGTTTGCCGTTGGGCGAGAAATTATGCAGGATGCCGCCGCAGATATTTTTACCATGATGGCCGAAGACGACTGGCAAGACCCGCTGGTGCGCAAGGCCATGCAGTTTATTGAACGTCGCCAGCGCAACCGCGCCGCCATCGACAAAAGCGTTTATAGCAGTCTGGAAAATGCTATTGATACGGCGTTGGAAATTGGGCTTGACGCCAGTCTTGTCGAGGAAATTTCCTATCTTAGTGGGATTAAACCGGTCACCGGTGCCCAGATTATAAGCGATCATGGCGGTGAGCCATTGGCCGTTCTGTGCAAGTCAACCGGGCTGAAACGCGGGTATCTGGTCAAATTATGGCACGCCTTAAAACGCCCGGTTGGTACCAAGGAAAACCCCGACCCTGGCATGTTGAATATCATTAAATGCTATGACAGCCTGTCTTCAAACAAGGCACAAACTGTTTTGCGCTATTGGAACTGGGCACTCAGCTCCGAGATGTCGGCAGACTTCAAGGATGAAATCCGGGCGCCGGGAGGCATGAACATCTCCTCCGATATGTCTACACCGGAGCGCACAGCAGCACTGGTCTATGGGCAATGGGGTGACAGTTAGCCCCAAATATAATTACTTTTTCGCGTATCTTGCATTACGCCCGGACGAGGTTTTTTCACCAAGCGCAATAATGTGACCTTTTTTATCTTGCTCGAATTCCAGACGTATTTTATCAAAGCCTTCCATGGCAAATTTATTGTCCCCCAGAGAAATGAGGTTACGTTTTGGTCGTCGTGCGGACCGCCGGTAAATCAGCTGTCCATTTTCGATTGAGACCTCGCGCGTCCCATAGGTTCCGCTGATTTTGTGCTGGTAGCGGCGGCCAAGAGAAACGGGTTGCTCCTGTGCCGCCATCCTTTGCAGTGTCCATTCCCATATTGTTTTCATGGAGGATTGAGAATTGGTTTCTTGGAGCTGCTCCAAAGCCATTTTATGAGCCACAGGCAAGGCCTGCTCATATCCGGTTTTCACGTCCGGAATGACCCCGACACCGTCCCAGTTTGTTCCGGTAACTGCATTTTTGACCGATCCGACCGAGATAAAAACAGTAAAGCCGCGACCGACGGTAAAGGACGAGCCGGGATTGCCTCCCCCGGCGGTCAGTTCACCTACAATAATACCCCTGCCATATGACTTCAGATCATAGGGAAAAGCCTCTGCGGCTGAAGCCGTACGTGCACTGGTGAGGATATAGAGCGGAATATCCGGTTTTCTGACGCCGTTCAAATGCTCCAACGTCCAAAATTCATATGTCTTTCCATCAAGGCCCCAGTACATTTCGCTCAGCAGCCTTGGTGTGTCATCAAAGAAGTAGCTGGCAATGAACTGCTCCATTTCTGGTGTTCCACCGCCGGACTCGCGCAGATCAATAATAGCCGCATCTACATTGGCCAACATGGCCATGGCAGCCTCTGCGGCCCGCAAAACCGGATCATCGGGGTTTTCCAGATCCACCAGTGCAAATGACGAGATATCCAGATAACCAACATTCCCCGACAACAGTTTGAATTCGGAAAACTGAACCACTACCGGCGGATGCCGGTAGGTTCGTCTTGGGCTGTAAGCCCGCTACGGTGATTTTGTGTGGGTATCGAGATATCTCATTATAATGTCATTGGTGATATTACCACTTGTGGTGCAGAAATACCCACGTGCCC
>JAJFFQ010000068.1 GCA_021776565.1 Robiginitomaculum sp.
GGCGTGCCCGCCTCTGCTTGCCTCAAAATGCCGATGATCTGGCTGTCCGAATATCGTGACTTCTTCATGGATGAATCTCCTCAATCCTGATTACGAGAAAATTCTACTTATCAATACCCTTAAAATACGGGAGTATTACCATACCACACAAAAAATGATTCCGAGGATCAGGAAAGTCGACATCAAATAAATTCATGGAAACAAAGGACGATTCCGGGTTGAAATATTTGTAATCTCGAAGCAAAGCATGCTTGGCTATCTGATGAAGCGGCATCTTATAATTACCAGAGACCTTTTCCGCATCGACAGCTTTTTGTGAATTAATATGAGGGCTTCCACAAAAGTCGGCGACCAACTCAATTACTGCCCTCATATTTCCACCAGTTATGTTATTTAGAAAAACCTTTATTTTTTCGTCATCACGAATTGAGCGCAGTAACAGAGTTAAAAAATTCTTTGTATCACTAAAAGGTAAGCTGATGTTTCTTAGTGCTTTTAACTTTATTCTACCTGTTATGACTCGTAAGGCATAAACTAACCTCTTTTCGATCACTTGATCTGCCGGTGGAGGGCTAATTGTGAAGAATTTGCTCTTATACCCTGAAAGCGCCCCTGTTGTTTTTGACAAATAAAAAGTTGAAGGCCGCAATGCAATAAATACAATTGAACATCTTTTGCTAGCAATTTCCTTTGCAATTAAAAAGGCTTTTTGTTGGATATCAAAGGTTCTCTGATCTGCATTATCGATAATAATAATTATCGTCTTATTTCTCCCCTTTGCCAGATGAGCAAGGGTTGCATGAAGGTGGTTTGCATTATTTGATGTAAGTTGTGCTAAATGAGAAACTAGCTCTCTCTCATAAGTGCCACCTGCCTTTCTTAGTTTGCTAAAAATTCCTGTGGAGAAACGTTCAATTTCATCATGGTAGATTGAACGTACAAACGTGTCTTCATACACATCAATGTTGTATTTTTGACGAAGTTGGGAAAACACAGATTCTATTGTGTGTATTTTTAGGTCATCAGAAAGATTTGCTTCTGATCCAAGATCTATGGTTAAAAAATATACTTCCTCGCTTTTTCCCCCAAATGCATCTTGGTACATGTTCTCAAAAAAGGAAGTTTTCCCAACCCCTACATCCCCCAATACCACTACCGGTTCCGTAGTGATCGACTCCATAAGTACATGATGGTCAACTTCAAATCGTCCTGAGTTATCGGACTTTGTTCTAATTTTCTCTCGAATTGCATTCGGTTTGTTGGGAGCTGTTGCGCGCGAATATCTGTTTTCAATAATGTTTTTGCTTAATAGCAAGTGCCTATTATTCGCTTCCAAATTTACATAGCAGTTTTTGTAAAAATCACTTTTCACCTCTTCATGATTTGCAATCGATTGAAGCAGCATCTGGCATATTGAATTTAGATTTTCTTGGAAATTATTTCTATGTTTAACTTCCCTAATATTAGCAATAGAAGATGATGGACGGAGAGGTATTGCAGAAGATTTTGTAACGTTTAAAGCAGATAGCGCCACACTCTCTTGGAGACCTTCAGGAGAAAGAAAGTCCCACAATTTGGAAAAATTATTTTGGTAGTCCTTTAAGCCATCAAAATATCTACATTCCATATCATACAATGATTGCCCTGAAACTATAGTCTGAAAAATAATCATCTGAGGGCCATTGCATACTATTGCCAATGGCACGCCTCTTCTCGTGCTGTAATCAATTACTTGGTCAATAGCGCTTTTGGCGTTGGAGCAAAAATCATAGATGTTTCTAAGTTTTGTTGTCTTTTCAACGCCTGCTTTTGGCGGAAATGAAAATTGTAGGGTTTCTTTTTTTGCTTCTAGAATTGCATATGGAAGCGCCCCTAACTCATAGTCAGTGATACCGCCATCACCGCGAACTTCGACATTGATATTACTTTTTTTCCATCCCAAACATTTGACAATAAGCTCATCAATGAAGTGGAAACGGTTTTGCGCCTCATTCCAATGAGAACTCTTTTCCGGGCGCTCCTCCAAGACTGTTTTAAGGTTTTTTAGTCCTGTGCTTTTGTCGATGTTAGTTTCCATAATTTTACATTTCGATGTGCAAATAGCTTGGAACTGGAAAGTAGACCAGAATGTAGTAAAGTGATAGTCTCGTAAAAACATAACCCAACTTTTATTGAAGCAGAAAAATGCATACAATGCTTCAAATTATTTACTGGCCAACAGGGTTGTCAATTGAGCTTGAAAACGTTGATGAAAACTATACCAGCAACGGAGGTCAGCAAGGAGTTTGAACGCTTTCTTGATACCGTTCAAAAGGAGCCAGTGCTTGTAACCAAAAAAAATCCCCCCGTGGCAGTAACCATGGCCACTCAAGACACAGAAGCCTTTTTACAAATGCAAACCGAGGTCGGGGTCACGAAGAGTTCGGTAGAAACTTGCGCAGGACGCTTTAGTGAATTTACACCAAAATATGCAAGAGATTTGGTGGCCCGTTTCAAGACCCTACTCAAATAGCGCTTCCAAATCCCGCGCTCCATGCAGCACACGAACTACATGAATCCCATAGTCTGTTGGCAGATAGAAAATCATATAGTTGCGAAAACCATTCACCAAGATCATTCGCACCCCCGATAGTTCCGGGGCATTGTATTGACGCAGCACGCCCATTTCCGGCATTTTCAAAAGAGCTTGTTCTGTATCGGCCACGGCATCCGAAAACCGGATCGCCAGATCAAGGCCCTCATTGGCGAAATAA
This sequence comes from Robiginitomaculum sp., assembly GCA_021776565.1. GTDB lineage: Bacteria > Pseudomonadota > Alphaproteobacteria > Caulobacterales > Maricaulaceae > Robiginitomaculum_B. The sequence goes on from JAJFFQ010000068.1 coordinate 2,754, forward strand.
TCCGATATTTGATCAAGATCGCTCTCGACCAAAGGACTGTGGGTTATTCGAGAGGTCATTATTTATTTGGATTTGGCCTGAACTCGGGATTTTAAGCGATCCTTGAACCTATCCCAATAGTCATCACCAACCTCAACCGCCTCACCGGAGTTTAGTCCTTCGAGAAGCATGGCTTCCAATTTTTCTTCGGCAGCCCGCTTTTTGTCCTGAATAATCAGGTTGCGTAAATAGGCGCTTGGAGTGCCATGATGATCCTGCTCAACACGGTCTTTTACAAAATCGCGCAAACCTTCAGGAAGCGATATGTTCATTGTTGCTGTTGCCATAAAACTTTTCCTAACTGCTAATGTTCATAGTTTAGCATAATTGGCAAATATTGACAATTCTTGTTATTCACTCTGCATCCCATACAGAATCAAGATAGGCATCTTTTCTACCATTTTGGCGTCTATTAGGATGCGAGCAGATGTTGTTCGTATTTATTTTCAGCTATAATCACTACATGAACACGGTGTACAATTTCCCAGCATCAAAATTACCGGCTGAATTGCGCGGAGATATTTCCCGTGATGCATTCGTCACTGTTGTGGTCGATGATGAAATGGATGATCTATTTGGGAGTATCAGTAAATAACTGTCTCAAAAATGCGGAGAAATTTGCTTCCCAATTCGTTCTGCGGCCTCACGCATAGGATCAGACGCTATGTGCGCATACCTAGCCGTTGTACGTGGTTGTGAATGTCCAAGCAAAGCTCCTATCATAGGCAACGACATCCCGTTCATGACTGCTACGCTGGCAAATGTGTGTCGGAGGTCATGAATACGGACATCCTCAAGCCCAGCAATTCTTCGGATACGTTGCCACGCCTTTTGAATTTCATGAATTGGCTTTCCAGGTATTAGCCCGCAAAAGACAAAGGGATTTTCAACCTGTCTTATGGTTTTATGGAGGATTTCTATTGCAGCCTCATTGAGGTAGATGGTTTTCGGGCCAGTCTTTGACGTTGGCAAATTTAGCACACCACGCCCCAAATCAACATAGTCCCATTTGAGATGTAAAATCTCTCTCAAACGCGCTCCTGTGAGACATATCACTCGAAGAGCATCAATGGCGTAGATTGTTGCCAATTTCTCATGCTCTGCTTTGTTGAAGGCGTCTCCAAGATGTTGTTGTTCCTCAGGTGATAAAAATCTCTGACGTGGTGTTTCCTTATATTTTTGCACATGTCTGCATGGGTTTGTATGGTCGTCACGATAGCCATATTTTTCTGCCCAGTTGAAAAACTTGGATAGCACGGCAAGTGTCTTATTCGCACTACAGGGCATGTGATGCATAGCATGATGAAGACGGGCTACATCTTGGCGAACAACTTTCTTGATCGGCATTTTCTTAAAAGACGGCGGCAACTTTTTTTGTGCGACATTGTGATAAGCTTCTATCGAACCTGGCCTTAGTTTCACATCAACATGCTCAGCAAGAAAAATTTTCAATATGTCTTCGACTGTTTTTGCATTTTTAGCAGCATCTTTATCCGCAAGAGGATCAATCCCGATTGCAACCTGCCCTAACAGTTTTTTGGCTTCGACCCGAGCTAGTTCGGTTGTCACATTACCATGAACTCCAAGTGATATTCGACGGGTACGACCAGCACGACCGCCCACACGATATTGTACGATGTATGTTTTTCTGCCTGACGGCAGCGTTTTGACACCAAATCCTGATAAGCCACTATCCCAAAGATACTCAGGTTTGTCAGATGGTTTTTGTGCCTCTACACAACGTTTTGTAATTCTCATAACGCTTCCTTTTGTCTTGTCGCCACCAGTTTCTAGCAAGCACATAGTAAGCACAGCGACGGCAACTCACAACTCACTCAAGGAAACTAGAGATAACAATAGTGCATTATTTTCAACATGTTATCTAATTTTGGAGCACTGTAGACAACATCAGAAAAACGCCCAAATCAAATTGGTAATGACGAGGTCGGGAGTTCAATTCTCCCCTGCGGCACCATCATTAACGCCCTACCGCCTATCGGCTACTTGAGGGCAGGATTTTGCTTGTGCTATCGCGATGCTGCCGCGCAGTTTTGGAGACATGAGTTCTGTGTCATTGCAGTGCGGGCATTTTGCTCATGAGTACGATCCCCTCCACTCGTCATTCCGGCCCTCAATTTTGTAAGGACAGGCTGCAGCCGGAATCCAGATGAGAGTCACAATAGATTCCGTTTTACAACGGAATGACGAGTGGAGGGGATAAGTTAGCGTTTGCACTCAATGGTTGAATTCGTGCCTTTACGAAATTTCGATCTAGGCTGAACGTTCAACGGTTTTACGCGAAGCCACCGGCCAATAGCCCGACAGGATACGTTCGCCGGTTTTTCCGCCTTCAACTTCTTCCTGTACCCGTGTGCCGATACCCGAAAGGTTGTTATTGTGCATACGATAGCAAAACAGGGCTTCGGGGATGTATGCCCCCGTCCAGCCGTTATCAATGATCCGGCACCATTTATCCTGTTTGGTGCCTTTGCGCACAGTTTCATCAAAAGGTGCGCATTGTTTCATGGCTTCCATCACCACCAGGGCCGGTTCGGGGATATAGCTTAAGGTGCGGATCAACTCGGCATCAAAGGGCGCAGAGCGGCCCCGTTCAAGAAATTCGCCACTGGCAGAGATCAAATGGCAATCCATATAGACAAAGCCCACATGAGGTTCCTCTGCCCGTGCCCGTTCCAGAACGGCCATGCAGCGCACAATGTGATTGTCCATCAGATAGTCATCCGAATCCAGTAATAGGCAATACTGGCCCGACACCTTTTCCATGGCGCGATTAACGGCGGCGACCTTGCCAGCGTTTTTTTTCATTTCAATCAATGAAATGTCAAGTTTGCTTTTATAGGTCTCGATTAGTTCCTTGATGATCTCGACCGAGTTATCGGTGCTGGCATCATCAACAATGACAACTTCAATAGGGGAATAGTCCTGGCGTGCCAGGCTGGCAATTGTTTCACCAATAAACTGGCCATAGTTATGGTTTGGAATAATAACCGATAAAAGGGTCGGCGTTGCAACACCACTCATAGACTGTATCCACTTTTCAATTTGTAGCCCCAAGGGGGCTACATAACTCAACCCCAAAAAGAGTGTCTGGTGCCGCTCGTAAATCTCCAAGCAGCGCCTCTGTAATGCGCTCTATTTGTATTTTATCCTCGCTGGCAATGGCCGCCTGTTTGGCAATACCATCACTTTGGAACGTGCTCGTATCAGAATCATCCTTTGAATGGAAGCTAAACTGTGTACACATATCAGCGATCACCTGCTCATCCGGCGTAAAGGTAAAACCCGACTTCAAAACCTCCCCCAATGTATCGGGCCTAAGGTTATGATACTCTAAAGCTTTCACCTTTGCCATGGGGTTTCTCACTATCGTGTTGAAATAATTATTATAACAGTGCGCCAGATAGGCTGCATCGCTCATTTTTTGCGTCTCGATCATGCTTTTGCCGGTCAAAAATGATGCCTGAGGCCAGTCTCTGGCCACCAAAACTGCTGTAGTTTGCTTGATGACAGAGGCAATGACTTCCACAGGGTCACGAAAAAGAAACAGGTTATGCACCTCAGGAAAGGCTCGGGCGATAAAATCAAGGTAAAGCGTATTCCAGCTTATGAACTTTACAAAACTGCATTTTTCGGTGCCCAGGCGAGGTCTGGTCAGCGCAAATATCAGGTTGCGAAACATGGTCATGCTACGGTCATCAACGGGCATCTCTTTTTGCCATTCATTGGTTTGAGAGGCCCAGAAGCCGCGTTGTAATGGGCCACCCTGGTTAACCACGCAATGTTCGGGCGCTCGTGCCAGTGCCTTGCCAAGCAGCGTTGAGCCACAGCGCGAGGTGTGGAAAATGAACCCGGTGGGTATCAAGGGATCAGGGATCAGATCGTCTATGGCCAGAACATCAAGAGATGAGGCAAACGCAAAGGGAATTAAACCGGCCTGTGCCAGTCTTTCAATCGTGAACAGGTGTTGCCAGTCCTGATAAGCGTGGGTGCCAATATCCACCCAATAGACTTTGCTGGCTTGCCCGGGTTGTCTGGCTGGTTCAATAGCCGCAGGGATGAGACCAGAGATGGAGCGAATATGTCTGACCGCTTGCTCATCCGGCACCAGCGTATCAAAGCGACCCGGCAAAAGCTGTCCTACGACCTGATGGTCGGGCAAAGCGTAGATCGGCACCATTAGTATTCCAAAATCCCCGAGATTAACATCTTTACCCATACTCCAAAGGCACGTAAACGCAAAGGCCTTGCGCCAGTACGGTGAAAGGGCAGGAAAAACTTCCCCTTATGCAGCTTTTCCTTGCGTGTCAGGGCCGGGTTTGACAGTTTGCGCGCAATTCATGCCGCTTCTTCTGTTTCGGAGCCTCTCGTGCACAACAATCCCGTTCAATCTTATGGGTGCTGGCTGGCTAAGACGCCGGATCACTGGCCGGAGGCTGCCCGTCATTCTGCCTGGCGTGAACTGATCGACCAGATCGGCGTCACCATACCGGGGGCGCTGGAGCCGGCAACACGTATAGCCGCACGTGTGGTCAGCAACTGGGGTGAGGGGGCATGTGCTGCGGCGGGGCAAAGCGGTCGTCTTGCCGCACCCTGGGCGGCGCTGGTCAATGGCACAGCCGGTCATGCCCTTGATTTTGATGATAACTTTGATCCTTCAAAATCTCACGCCAGTACGGTTATCTATCCGGCCATACTGGCCCTTGCTGAACAGGAGAACATTGGCGGCGCGTCATGTATTGATGCTTATATCTGCGGGTTGCAAATTATTGGCAAGGTGGGGCAGGGGGTGAACCCCTATCATCGTGATCGCGGCTGGCACGCCACGGCAACGCTGGGGGCTGTGGGCGCGGCGGCGGCCTGCGCCCGCCTGCTTGGCCTGGATGAGGAACGCGCTGGCTTTGCACTGTCGCTTTCAACCAGCATGGCCGCCGGGTTCATGTCGCAGTTTGGCACCATGGCTAAACCGTTGCACGCGGGGCTGGCGGCCAAGGCAGGAATTATGGCCGCATGTTTTGCCCGCGAAGGTTTGAGCGCCGGCATGGAGACGTTGGCTGGCAAAACCGGCATGAACCATTTGATGGTCGGGCCAGATTATGAGCACCTGCGCGACACGCTCACCAATGCGGATCATGGTCATACCATGAGGTTTGACACTCATGCAGTTGGTGACCCTTTACTGATTTTGGAGCACGCTTTTCGGGTCAAGCGGTTTCCCAATTGCGGCGCATCGCACCGCGCTCTGGATGGGCTTCTTATGCTGCGCGCAGAGCATGGATTTGGCGCTGATGACGTGGCCCGCATTGATGTCACCTTGCCACAAGTGCATGTGAATAATTTGATGTATCATGACCCGCAAGACCCCTTGCAGGCAAAATTTTCCTTTGAATACGCCCTTGCCACGGCTTTGCGATACGGTGATTTTCATTTGGGCGACTTTACACAAAATGCTGTGATGCGGCCCGAAGTGCGCGCACTTTATCCCCTTGTTCATTTGCATGGGATTGATGCGCTGGAGGGCGCGTGCCCGACTGAGGTGAAGATCACATTGAACGACGATTGCGTGCTTGAAACCGTGCGCACCATGCCGTTGGGCAGCAAGACAGCACCGTTTTCAGATGAGCAATACTGGGCCAAATTTGATCGCTGCGCAGCGTCCTATATGAGCGATAGAGATTTGCAGGGTCTGAAAACCTCCCTTGTCAATTTTTCCGCACTGCAAGACATCAAAGAGATGACCACTTATCTCGCGCAAAGGTTTACGGAGCCATCATGAGTAAAACCACGCCGTCTGCCAATAAACCCGCCGTACTGGTACTTGCTGCCAGTCGCTCTGGCGCTGATGATCCGGTGGCCCGGCTAAAAGGCACATCACATAAATGTCTTGCGCCCATTGATGGGGTGGTCATGCTGGAACGGGTGGTGCGGGCCATACTGGATTCTGACGTGCTCGGGCAGATTTATATTTCCATAGAAAGCGAGGAATTGTTGCGCACCGTTCCGGCACTAAAAAACTGGCTGGAGGGGGGGATTATTCGCATAACACCGGTGCGGGGCAATCTGGCTGATAGCGTGCTGGCCGCGGCACAAATGATGGAAAACGCCTTTCCCATGGTCATCACGACCGGGGACAATGCGCTGCATACCGCAGAAATTCTGCAAGATTTTGTCGGGCAATTTAATGCCTTAAGCGGCGATGCGGCGGCAGGGTTTACCACGGCAGAAACCGTTATTGCGGATTTTCCAGAGGTTGGCCTTGCCTATCATCGCCTGAAAGACGGGGGCTATTCTTCGTGCAATCTTTATGCGTTTCGTTCTGACAAGGCACTGACCGCCGTGCGCATATTTGAAGGTGGTGGCCAATTTGGCAAACGCCCCATGCGCATTATCAAGGCCTTTGGCATTTCACCTTTCATTCTGTACAAATTCAGGCTGGCAACACTGGATCAATTGTTGAAACGGATCGCCCGCAATCTTGGTATTTCTGCGGATATTATCATGTTGCCCTATTCGTATGGGCCTATTGATGTGGACAATATCCCGTTCTTTGACATTTCGGAACGGGCCTTGCGTGAACGGCGTCTTGGCAAAAATTAAGAGCTTTGTGCGTGACAAACTCACCCAGTTTGTGGAACGGGGATAACCAAAACTAATCCGAGGGTGCGCGCCTTCGCCTATTCTTGCGGTTCAATTCAAGACCGTAAAGGCACGGCAACGATGAGCGAAACCCCAAATCTGCAACTACCCTATATTCTTGAAGCGCAAGCACAAAAACACGTCACCCATAACGAGGCCATCCGTGCGCTTGACGCGCTGGTACAGCTAACGGTTATCGACAGAACACTTGGGACACCGCCCGTGTCACCTCTTGAGGGGCAGCGGTATATTATTGCCAGTGGTGCCGATGGAGCCTGGACGGGAAAGGATGCGCAGATCGCCGCCTGGCAGGATGGTGCCTGGGCGTTTTATATGCCGCAGACAGGGTGGCAAGCCTGGATCAGCACCGAAGCCCTGGTGGTATATTTTGATGGATTGGCTTGGCAAATGCCGCCCCACGGGCAGAATTTTATTCTGAACACTTCGCTTTTTGGTGCTCTGACACGTGCAGAGATAATTGAAGAAGAAATATCCCTGACCGGGCCTTTTATAGATAGCACAATTGTTATCCCGGATCGGGCTATTGTGTTTGCGGTCACCACCCGCACGACCGAGGCCATAACAGGGGCCAGCAGTTATGACTGCGGTATTGTTGGCGAGACCGGCAAATATGGTGGCTCTTTGAATGTGGCACTGCATAGCACCAATTCCGGGGTGACCGGCCCCACCGCTTATTACGCAAATACTCCTGTGCGCCTCAGCGCAAACATCGCTGATTTTACCGGCGGCAAAGTGCGCATCGCCATACATTTCTTCATGTTTGACGCTCCGCTCTCCTGATCTTTATCAATAAAACCAAAGGTAGTTATTATGACTGACAACTTTCCCTACACAGCAACAGGTATGTCTGGCCCGGCCACTAATGCGTTTGACATTATACCGGATGATGCAGCGGATTTAACGCAAATTACCCGGGCGCTCTATACTGGCTCAGGCGGCGATATCGCATTGATTATGCAAGGCGGCGGTATGGTGACTTTCAAAGCTGTACCAGCAGGGGTGATTTTACCGTTGCGGATCAAAAAAATTATGCTCACCGGCACAACGGCAACCAATATGCGCGGGCTGGTCTGATGATCGGGTTGGGACTGGGCATTACCCATACGGCCAATCGGGCCACCTGGTGGCTTGCCGGGGCCAGCATGGCGGTGGATTACACCCGCGATCGTGCCATGCAGAACGGTGTAGATGTAAGTTTTGAGCAATTCAGTCCTACCACCCGTCCTACGGCGAACTTTGCCTCCCACAGCAACGGGTTTCTGGAGCTTTTCCCGGCAAACAAACCGCGCATCACAGACCTTGGCCTGCTGGTCGAAGAAAGCCGCACCAATCTTGTTCTGCACAGTCAGGATTTCACCAACGCAGTTTGGGTTAAAACGTCTGGAGGGACAGGCGCGCTGGCCGTCGTGATTGCTAATGCAGGGATTGCACCAGATGGCACGATGACAGCAGATCGGCTGCAATGCGATCTTAACGGAGGAACAACGACAAGCGACCTGTCAAATACATTCATATCCCTTTCAGGGCTGACCAACCCTCATGATAGTTCCGCTGGGATATTTATTAAATCGAATACAGGGGCTAATCAGCAAGTCTGGTTCTCTTCGGCGTTGGGTGTCGTGACCAAATCCGTCACGGTCACAAGCGACTGGCAGCGCATCACAGATACAGCTTTGGCGCTTGCTTTCACAACCGACAATATTCAAGTGGGACTGCGAGGAGGACAAAGCCCCGCCGTAAATGACACTTGCGATATTTTAATTTGGGGCGCGCAACTGGAAGAAGGGCCAGCCCCATCATCCTACATCAAAACCACAGCCACCAGTGTCACCCGCGCCGCCGATACCATCTCGCTGGTGCCATCCGGCGCGCTTCCCTTTGCCGGATTTAACACAACCGAGGGGACAATGCTTGTTGAGTTCATAGTCCCTGCTGGCGCGCAAGCGGTGAACAAAACTCTCTTTTCCATCAATGACGGAACAACGAACAAGAACATATCTGTGTTTGAGAACGCCGGTGGTGTGCTTGGCGGGTTTGTCAAAGACACAACAACACAAGCGGTGCCTTTGCCCACCGAGACATTCACC
>JAJFFQ010000069.1 GCA_021776565.1 Robiginitomaculum sp.
TTTTGGGTTAAACAGGAGAAAGGGCGCAGGAAATATGGTGTATTTTCAAGACCTTTTGACGCCTTTAAGCGAAAAAGAGACCTCGCCTTACAGGTGCTTTTGGGAAGCCTCGCCTGTCGAAAACCAGCCTTGCAAAGGGCATTAGCCTTTGCTGCATTGGCTTTCTTCCATTCAGCATCCCTTAAAAGCATGAAATTAAACCATTTGAATGAGTCTGGATCCTAGTTTTTACGCCGTATATAGTTTTAAGGACTGGATACCGGTTTGTATCGGAATGACGATTAGTGTTGTTCTGAAAGTTATTGTAAAACAAGGCGTTAAAAGAGCGCACTTGGAAAAGTGAATGATGCTGAACTCTAACTCTCGAAATCATCCCAAAAGCGTAGTAGAAAAACACTCTTGCTTTTTAGGTTGATTTATTATACTTTGTATTTCAAAGTTCTTTATTTTCATAAACAGCGAGTATGCATGACCCTGGCAGAATTGCAAAATGTCTCAAAATCCTTTGGCAAGGTGCGGGCGCTATTGGATGTAAATTTTACGCTGAAAGCTGGTGAAACCGTGGCCTTTCTTGGCCCTAATGGTGCAGGCAAATCCACCGCTATCAATATTTTGCTTGGGTTACGCAGATCACAAAAGGGCAAGGCCTTGTTGTTTGGTGCATCTCCACATGAGATACGTGCCAAGCGCCGTATTGGTGTTACACCGCAGGATGCCAGTTTCCCTCACGGCTTGACGGTGAATGAATTGATCCGCTTTGCCCGCGCACATTATCCAGAGGCAATGAGACAGGCAGACATTATTGGCGCATTTAATCTTAAAGCTCTTGTCAACAAGCGCGCTCTTGAAATGAGTGGTGGTCAACAACGCCAGCTTGCGGTGGCCCTGGCCTTTGTGGGCAAGCCGGAAATGGTATTTATGGATGAACCCACCACAGGTCTTGATACGCAAGCCCGCAGCGCACTTTGGGATTATTTTCAAACCTATCGCAAAAATGGCGGCAGTATGTTGCTGACCACGCACTATCTTGAAGAAGCCGAGGTTTTAGCCGACCGCATTATCCTTATCAATAAAGGGCGTATCATCAAGGAAGGCAGTGTTGCCGATATAAAAAACCTTGTACCAGCGCGTATCATTACCTTTCGTGCCAAAACCGCACCCAAACTGACCCATGCGCGCTGGCACAAAACCGATGGGGATATGCATATATTTTTGGCACAAAATGCAGATGATGCCGTGCGAGAACTTGTCAACTCTGATGCAAATTTCAAGGATTTGGAAGTGCAGTCTGCGTCACTGGAAATGGCAATATCCACCCTGTTGGAGGATCAATAATGCGCATCATGCATGCCCATATTCGCACCACACTTGTGCCCCTGCTAAGAACCCCGGCCTACTGGATACCTCTGGTATTGTTTCCCACCCTTTTGTTTTCATTTTTTGGCCTGCAACCTGCTCAAAAAATGCCTGAGTTTGCGCCTTTTATGATGGGATCGTGGAGTGCCTTTGCTGTCATCGGGATCGCTTTTTTCCAGTTTGGCATTTCTGTTGCCCAAAGCCGCGAAGACCGTTGGCAGCAATATGCCCGTACTCTGCCGGCCTCTCCTTTTCATCCATTGATCGGGCAAGTGTGCTCGGCATTGTTTTTTATTGTACTGGCCCTCGGGCTTCTCTGGAGTTTGATGTTCTTCGCCACAAAAATTGAAGTGAATATATTACAGATGTTGCTTTTTTTGCTGGTGCTATTGATGGGTAGTATTCCCTTTGTGGTGATGGGTGTAACATTGGGATATGCCTTTCCTGCCAGAGCCGCCGTACCCATCGCCAATTTATTATATTTACCGCTTTCCTTTTTTGGTGGTCTTTGGGTGCCACCGAACAGCCTGCCCGGGCCGGTCGCGCTAATCTCACCCTACACACCAACACGGCAATTGGGCGAATTAGCCTGGGCGGTGATGGACAAACGGCCTTTACCGAGTGACAGCTTGGTTGGGTTGTTGATCTACACAATTGTGTTTGCCATTCTTGGCATGGTGTTGTGGCAACGGGATGAAAGTGCACGGTATCGCTAATAAAACGGCCCGCATTGCGTTTATCTGCCAGAGCCGGTTTCAAGTTTGCGCATAGTCCTTTAATACTGAAAAAATTATTTAAAGGATGGAGGCTGCCATGGCCGGACACTCAAAATGGGCAAACATTCAGCACCGCAAAGGCCGCCAGGACAAGGCGCGCTCAAAGTTATTTTCCAAACTGTCCAAGGAAATTGCCATTGCGGCAAAAATGGGCGGCGGTGACCCGGATGGTAATCCGCGTCTGCGTCTGGCCATGAACAATGCCAGATCCCAGTCGGTACCCAAAGACAATATCCAGCGCGCTATCGATAAAGCCACCGGCGCTGATGCGGCCAATTATGATGAAATGCGCTATGAGGGTTTTGGCCCGGCGGGTATAGGTATTATCGTTGAGGTTTCCACCGACAATAAAAACCGCGCTGCCTCTGAAGTGCGCAGCGCCTTTGCCAAAAACGGTGGCAATTTGGGTGAAACCGGTTCGGTCGCCTTTATGTTCGACCAGGTTGGTGAAGTGCAATATGCCACCGATACCGCCGATGAAGAAGCCATGTTTGAAGCGGCTTTGGAAGCAGGCGCGGAAGACGTGGTCTCGGACGAAGAAACCCATATTATCTATTGCGCCCGTGAAGATTTGCACGACGTCGCCAGCGCAATGGAAAAAGTTTATGGCGAGCCGACGTCTGCCAATATGATCTGGAAACCGCAAAACACCATTGATGTGGGTGCCGATAAAGCCGGCACATTGCTCAAACTCATGGACGCACTGGAAGATTCAGACGACGTGCAAAACGTCTATGCCAATTTCGACATTTCCGAAGAGGTGATGGCAGGACTGGAAGACTAAATATTTTTTATTTAGTGCTCAGGTCTCATTAATATCCCGCTGTCTTGCGATTAACTCCACACAGAAACGCAGCACATCTGGCCAATACTGCGCTCAGCACAAGATTTGTGCCTTTGTCATCAAAGCACCGTTACATATAACAAATGGTGACAGACAAGGCACGTCGCGTTAGCAAGGGTCATGACCTATTCTTCCTTGCGTGATTATCTTGCCTCGCTAGAGCCTGACGGCCTGTACCGGCGTGTGTCCGAACCGGTTTCAACCAATCTGGAACTGACCGAAATTGGCCACCGTCTTATCCACAAGGCCGGCCCGGCGGTGCTGTTTGAAAACGTAACCAATGAAAACGGACTGGTGGCCGAGATGCCGGTTCTCATCAATCTGTTTGGCACGGTTGAACGCGTGGCAAGGGGCGTGACCATGGGCGGCAAGACCCGCACCACGGCGCAGGATTTGCGCGAAGTGGGCGAACTACTGGCCTTTATGCGACAGCCAGAGCCGCCGCGCGGCGTGGGCGAGGCATTAAAACTGGCCCCCCTTATCAAGACGGTCATGGCCATGCGCCCCAAAATTGTGCGCAAGGCACCCTGTCAGGATATTGTGCTCAAAGGCACGGACGCATCGCTGGATCGCTTGCCCATTCAAACTTGCTGGCCGGGCGAGCCGGCACCACTTATCACCTGGCCATTGGTGGTCACACGCGGCCCGGGAAAAGTGGCACAAGACAACACAAACCTTGGCATATACCGGATGCAAAAACTGGGGCCACACAAAACCATTATGCGCTGGCTGGCCCATCGCGGCGGAGCGCAACAATTTGCGCGGCATCTGGCGGTAAACCCCGGAAAACCCATGCCTCTTGCCGCCGTTATTGGTGCCGATCCGGGTACCATTCTGGCCGCAGTAACGCCGGTGCCTGACACCTTGTCCGAATACCAGTTCGCAGGTCTTTTGCGGGGTCAAAAGGCAGAACTGGTCAAATGCAAAACCATTGATCTGCATGTTCCCGCCGAAGCGGAGATTGTCATCGAAGGTCATATTTTGCCCGATGAGACCGCCCCCGAAGGCCCCTATGGCGACCATACAGGTTATTATAATTCGGTAGAAGAATTCCCGGTTTTTGAGATTAGCGCCATTACCATGCGCGAAGACCCGATCTATCTTTCTACCTATACTGGCCGCCCACCGGATGAGCCAAGCGTGCTGGGCGAGGCGTTAAACGAGGTGTTTATCCCTCTCCTGCAACAACAATTTCCCGAGATTACCGACTTCTGGCTGCCGCCCGAAGCCTGCTCCTATCGCATTGCCGTGATCGCCATGAAGAAGGCCTATGCCGGCCATGCCAAACGGGTGATGATGGGCGCATGGTCATATTTGCGACAATTCACCTATACCAAATGGCTGATCGTGGTTGATGACGATGTAGACGCCCGCGACTGGAAAGACGTGATGTGGGCCATTTCAACCCGCATGGATCCGGCCCGTGATTGTGTCACCGTGGAAAACACCCCGATAGACTATCTTGATTTTGCCTCGCCAGTTTCCGGCCTGGGCAGCAAGATGGGCCTTGATGCGACCAATAAATGGCCCGGTGAAACTACCCGCGAATGGGGTCGCAAGATAAACATGGACGCGGATGTCATCGCCGCCGTGACCGCCAAATGGGACAGGATGGGCCTGTGAATAACACTCCGACGTATCTACGTTTTGCTAAAATAGAACCGGCGGAACAGGAACGCGCCTTTATAGACCTGATCCGCGCCAATCCGGTGAATGTAGAAATTCTCCACCGCATTCCCAAACTGCCTTTGCCACAGGGCATGTTAGTGTCCGGGTGCCTTTATCAAAGCGTGTGGAATGGCTTGCTTAGGCACCCACCAACACGTGGTATTCGTGATTATGATCTGGCTTATTTTGATGACAGCGATTTATCTTACGAGGCCGAAGATGTTGTTATCAAGGAATGCGCCCGCGCCTTTGCCGATCTGGGGGTAGAGGTGGAAGTGCGCAATCAGGCCCGGGTGCATTTATGGTATGAAGACCATTTTGGCCTGCCTTATTTGCCACTAACTCACGCCGCCGGGTCGCTGGAACAGTATATGTCGCCATGCAATGCGGTGGCAACAGAACCATTGGATAATGACAGCCTGAAAATCCATGCGCCCTTTGGGCTGGATGATGTGTTCGGGTTTGTTATTCGCCCCAGAGGAGACGGTACAGAAATTTCAACAAAATCATACGCCGAAAAAACCACGCGCATGAAAGCATTATGGCCGCAACTGACGGTTCTGCCGCTTGGCTAAAACGGCAGGATTTTGCGTTTACGGCTGTATTTCAGATACCCGACATTGGCCCCCAGGCGCAACCCGCCGCCGGAACGCATGGGCACTAGCGTCATGCCATGTCCCATCTGGTAATTTATACCCATACCGGCGATCAGATAGGCCGAGCCATCCACGCCGGGAAATCGCTTATAAATTTGCTCTGAATCGGTCAGGCCATAAATCAGCGTAAATACCTTGGAAGCATTGCCGCCAAGGTCAAAGCCAATGGATGGCCCCTGCCAGTAAACAGTTTTACTGGTGCCATCTTTCAAGACCATTGTGCCTTTGCCATAGCGTAAGCCCACACCAACAGCACCCGCCCCCTCACCGCCATAAATATAGCCAATAGGGCGACCCTGTTTGGCAAAAATACTTTCCACCGCGGAACCGGCAGCCTCTGAGGTAACACCAAAGAAGTCAGAAACCGCATGAGTAACTTCTGATCGGTCATAGGTGGTTTTACCAGAGGTATCAGTGTTCTGAGCCTGGACGTTGCAAAACCCGATCATGACCAAAAAAGCAAGAGTACTGATTAAAATACGAACCATTGAAACCTCCAGGATCAAGAGCGTAGCATGACCTGTTTTGTCTCACATGGAAAGGGCGCTTGGCGCGTGGGTTGCGCGGTGCTAAGTCCCCGCTCATGAGTGTTAATCCTGACCATATTCGCAATTTTTCCATTGTTGCCCATATCGATCATGGCAAATCCACCCTTGCTGATCGCCTGATCCAGCAGACCGGTGGCTTGAGCGCGCGTGAGATGAAAGAACAGGTGCTCGATAGTATGGATATTGAGCGCGAGCGCGGCATTACCATCAAGGCACAAACGGTGCGGCTGGAATATACGGCCAAAAACGGACAGGATTATGTGCTGAACCTGATGGATACGCCGGGTCATGTGGACTTTGCCTATGAGGTTTCGCGCTCTCTTTCGGCATGTGAAGGTTCATTGCTGGTGGTTGATGCGTCTCAGGGGGTCGAGGCGCAAACCCTGGCTAATGTTTACCAGGCGCTGGAACACGATCATGAAATTGTCTCGATCCTTAACAAAATTGACCTGCCCGCCGCAGAACCAGAGCGCATCAGAAGGCAGATTGAGGATGTTATTGGTCTTGATGCCTCTGATGCCATAAAGGTTTCCGCCAAGACCGGGCAAGGGATAGATGAGGTGCTCGAAGCCATTGTGGAACACCTTCCCGCGCCCAAAAACGGCGATCCAGGCGCCCCCCTTAAAGCCCTTCTGGTCGATGCCTGGTATGATGTCTATTTGGGCGTGGTGGTGTTGTTCCGGGTAATTGAAGGCACCGCCAAAAAAGCTATGCGCATCAAGATGATGTCCAATGGATCAACCTATACCATCGACCGGGTTGGCGTTTTTCGCCCAAAAGTTGAAGAAATTGCGGCACTGGGGCCAGGGGAGATCGGCTTTCTCACCGCCTCGATCAAGGAGGTCGCCGACGCCGCAATAGGCGATACTATTACTGAGGAAAAACGCCCGACAGAGACAGCGTTAAAGGGCTTTCGCCCGGTGCAGCCGGTGGTGTTTTGCGGCATTTTCCCCGTCGATGCCGCAGACTTTGAAGACTTGCGTGCGGCGGTGGGTAAATTACGTCTGAATGATGCCAGTTTCTCCTATGAGATGGAAACCTCGGCGGCGTTGGGGTTTGGATTTCGTTGCGGCTTCTTGGGACTTCTTCATCTGGAGATCGTCCAGGAACGCCTTGAGCGCGAATTTAATCTTGATCTTATCGCCACCGCCCCCAGCGTGGTTTATCAAATTGCCCTGAACGACGGCTCCAGCATGGATCTGCATAACCCTGCTGATATGCCTGACCCGGTGCGCATTGCCAGCATTGCCGAGCCATGGATCAAAGCCACCATACTAACCCCCGACGATTATGTTGGTGCGGTGCTAAAGCTTTGTCAGGATCGGCGAGGCGTGCAAACCGGGCTAACCTATGTGGGCAGCCGGGCCATGATTGAATACGAACTACCACTTAACGAAGTGGTGTTTGATTTTTACGACCGGCTGAAATCCCTGACCAAGGGTTACGCCAGCTTTGATTATTCCATGATCGGCTACCGGGACGGTGATCTGGTGAAAATGTCGATCCTGGTTAATGCAGAGCCTGTGGATGCTTTGTCGATGCTGGTGCACCGTAACCGCGCCGAATCCCGTGGCCGGATCATGTGTGAAAAACTGAAAGACCTGATCCCGCGCCATTTGTTCAAAATACCCATACAGGCGGCCCTTGGCGGCCGCGTCATCGCCCGTGAAACCATTGCCGCCATGCGTAAGGATGTGACGGCGAAATGTTATGGCGGCGATGCCAGTCGTAAACGTAAACTGCTGGACAAGCAAAAGGCGGGCAAGAAAAAAATGCGCGCATTTGGCAAGGTGGAGATACCCCAGTCCGCCTTCATCGCCGCCCTGAAAATGGATGATGGTTGAGAGCGCATTGCGTTTTAACTTGATTATTTTCGCCTTCTTGTTGAAATTTGATATTATCTGTATCCTGTGGTTGCAACAGAAGCGCGAGGATTATCATGACAATTGGAAAATTGAATATCGGTTTTGGAGGTATTGCGCTGGGACTGGCGCTGACAATTGCTGGTACGGGTTTTGCCGGTAGGCCGGAAAGGGCCGATGGCACTATCCAGATCAATGTTACAACCAATAAATCCTGCATGGCCTGGCACTTCTGGGATATTACAGGCGCGGCCAACAAAGAGATCAAGAAACAAGCGGAAAAATGCGCCGGGTATTACGAAAGAGGACTTGTCAGGGGCGATTGCACGATCAAAATCAAACCTGCAAAGGACAAGTATCAATTTTGGTATGGAGGACAATTTGCCTACAGCATCGACATTTCGGATACGGGCCTGGTTACTTATCGCCGCAGGTTTCACAACAGAGATACCGGGATCAAGCCAGGCCAAAACAGCATTACATTCCAGACATCAAAACTCAAACTTCAATACAACGGGTTTAAGGGGTTTTATGGCGTTGAAAATGAAAGCCTTTATTTGGAAGCAACCGAGAAGTGCAACAACAAGTGGAGAAACCTTGGCCCACTGACAATTTATGTGGTCAAAGGCGCCAAAATTCTTGTTAGCGGGCAACAAAGCATTGGTAATAACGGTCAACTCCAAGATGCGGGCAGCACATTTAATATTTCAAGCGAGGGTGAGTTAATTCAATTGGGCAATACGCAGCGCGCTTATCTGGTCGGAACCAACCCACACCGGATTATGCCCAACCCTGCGGTCTGGAATTTTTATCCTGAATTTGAGCCATAAGGAAACTCCTACCCCCGTATCGCCATCTCCAGGCCATTGGCATCTCGGGCAGGTTCTTTGGGCAGCACTTCTGCGGCATTAAACAAAATACGCTGGGCCGACCAGGCACAGGCACAGGCATCCACAAAATCATCGCGGGTGGCGGCCAGTGGGGTGAACGTCTCTGTTTTCAGAAAATCAGCAGCAAACCCAACCGTCTTTAGCGCGTCTATGCGCTCTGTCTCACCCTCCTGGGTTTTCTTTGAATGTTCGCAGGGCGCGCCTTCGCGTATCAAGGTGAAACAAAGTTCAGGGTGTGTCTCGAAAATGCGTGACTGTAATTGCGCCGTTATGCGCGCATCAATCTCGCGCATTTTATCAAACAATCCGTAAACCTGCTGTGACAGTTTAGGGGCATGGTCGGCGCTTTTGGCATTGGCGGCACAGGCGGCATCATAACTGGTGGTATAGAGCGCCCGTCGGCAGGGGGTAGAAAAAACCGAGCTTTTGCGCGCACCCAATCGTTCCCGGGCTGCACGCTCACAGGAACGACCACCGCGAACCGCCTTGTCCATAAAACCAATGGGCATGTCCACCGCCACAATTTCCGGGCGTTCAGGGGTAATAAGAACATCCCAAAAGCTGCGTAAGGGCCGCATGACCGGAGCATGTTGCCCGGTCACATCAAGCATCACCGCAATCCAGCCATCGGGGCAACCATCAACACCAGCAACCCAGCGCGCATGGCGACGTGATTGCAAGGGTGGCCGCGCCGAAACACCGGTACGCGGACTGACCAGCCGGTCTTGCGTGGCAATCAGCGGCAATTCTGGCGTGTTCAGGCGCTGGGCTTCACTAAGCACCATATCAATTGATGAAACCGAAGTTTCAAGGGCAAGGCGTACCGACTTGCCATTCAACAAGTGTGCGGTGAACAGCGCGGTTAGCAAATCGCCGGTGCCGCGCGGCGCATTGTTATAGCTAGGCGTGGTGACACACCAGGTCTCGTCTTTTTCAATGGTCAGCGTGGCACACAATGCCGCCGATGGTGTGGAGCTGGCCACCACCATGGGGCAACCGGTGTTGCGGGCCGCATCAACGGCCGAACTTTCATCAAATACCGGCTGGTCAGAAATATGGGCAAGTTCCCAGGCGTTGGGAGTTATAATATCGGCCCGCGGCACCAGATCGCGAATAACAGCCTCGGCAACGGCATCGGGTACATAAAGCCCGTCCGGCTCGTCCCCCATCACTGGATCAACAACGACCAGCACATCACTTTTGGCTTTGCGGGTATAATCTATCATGGCGGCGGCAGCGGTTATCTGGCGCGAGGAGCGAAAATACCCGGTAATAACCGCATCCACATGGTCAAGCACACCTTGCGCCTGCACCGCCAAAAACAGGCGTGACAAACCGTCAGCATCAATTTCGACCAGTCCCGGGTCTCCCCATCCAGGGTGTCGGCCAACCAAAACAGTGGGTAAGGTAATAACCTCAATACCCAACCGTTCCAGCGCAAAAGCAGCGGCAGAGGCACCGACGCGACTGGATGCGGCTTGCGAAGAGATCAAAAGCACGGTTTTCATGGCAGCACTTTTAGGGTTCAAACATATTCAAATTGTTTAACTTTATATTTTTGTAAAATCTGGGGCGCGCTTTTCAAAGAACGCACTGGCGGCTTCCTTGCATTCGGCGCTTTGTAGGCATTCACCAAATAGTGCGCTTTCGCGAGCCATGCGCATCGCCGGGGTTTCCGGCTCACGTTTAAGCAGGTTTTTAATCAACAATAGTGCCGCCGGTGGCTTGGCAGCCAGTGCGCGGGCGCGCTCCAGAGCTTCATCCATCAATGTGTCCGCAGCAAACACCTGGTTGACAAGCTGCATGTCCAGCGCGGCCTGAGCATCATGAAAATCACCAAACATCAACATTTCTGCTGCATTTTTTGGCCCCACCGCAAAAGGTAGCAATAGTGACGAGGCAGCCTCCGGCATCAGGCCAAGGTTAATAAACGGCACAGAAAACCGCGCCGTGTCGCTGGCATAAACCAGATCACAATGGAGCAACATGGTGGTGCCAATGCCGACGGCCAGACCATTAACCGCCGCAATAAGAGGTTTCTTTGCAGTGAGAATGGCCTGCAGAAAACGTTCAACCGGCAGATCAGCATCACCCATGCGGGCATCGGGGTTTAGAAAATCCATCATATCATTGCCAGCTGAAAAGCTATCCCCGGAGCCTGTGAACATGACCACGCGAATATCTTCTTCGGTTTGTGCACCGTTTAGAGCATCAGCCATGGCCGCATACATATCCTGATTGATGGCGTTTTTTTTGGCTGGCCGGTTCATTGTTATCAGGCGAACCCCTGCCTTATCCGTCACAATTATGTTTTCTTTGGTCAAAATAGTCTCCCAAACCAATTATTTAATCCACATGTGCTATAAATCGGCAGTATGCCTTAAAAACCGGTACACAACATTCATGTCTTCGGGGGTAAACCCCGCCTCGATTTCAGCATTAAAATCGCGCAAGACGTGCTTGACTTGTTCATGGGTGGCATTACCTTTTGCCGTGAGGTGTGCACGCATGGCGCGGCCATCCTCGGGGCACGCTTTACGCTCGATCAATCCACCGGTTTCCATACGAGCCGCAAGGCCGGTAATCGCAGAATTGTTCAGATCTAAACCATCGGCCAGATCAGAGAGTAAACAGCCATCATGTCGGCTGAGGAAAAACAGTGTGGCGCCCTGCGCCACAGTTATATTTGCTATCTGTAATAATTTGCGATTGGCGCGCTTGAACAATCGGTTTCTGGCCCGATCCAGCAGTAAAAACAAACGTCGGTCAATGGGTCTTGCAATGGCCATATGCAATGTTTAACGAGTTTGTTTCATATACACAACATTGCCTTGCAAAAATATTACCGCTAGGTTTTCTGCATGACTGATTTTCCTGTTCCCAATCGTATGATAACCAATGGCATTACTCTCTCGGTTCATGAAGCGGGGCCAAAGGAAGGCCTGCCCGTCCTGCTTCTGCATGGGTGGCCAGAACTGGCACGTTCATGGCTCAACCAGGTCGGCCCTCTGGCCGAGGCAGGTTTTCGGGTTATCGCACCCGATATGCGCGGATTTGGCGCTTCGGAGGCACCCAGAGATGTATCAACGTATGGAATAGATACCTTGCTGGCCGACATGACCGGCCTTCTGGATGCGCTGGCCATCAAAAAAGCGATCTGGGTTGGCCATGACTGGGGCGGGTTGATTGGCTGGTCGGCGGCGCTCCTGGTGCCAGGCCGGGTAGCCGGTGTCATCGGTGTCAATACACCGCATTTGCCACGTCCGCCAATTTGTCCCATGGAAATGCTGCGCCGTCGTTACGGGAACAATCATTATTTTGTACGCTTTCAGGAAAAAGGTGCACCAGAAATGGCGCTGGAAGGTCGCGAAGCCGCGTTTTTTGAATTTATCTTTGCTCGCCCGCCAGCAAAGATCGTCAGGCAGATGCCCGCCAGCGCCACGCATCTGCTGAACCGCTTTGCTGGGTTTACCGGACGCGACGAAAACGAGATCGCTGTTCCAGCCAAAGAGCGCGAACTTTACGCAGAGGCCTATGCCCGTTCCGGGTTTCATGGCGGTATCAATTATTATCGCAATGTCACCAAAAACTGGCAACGCATGGAGGACGTTGATTTAACAGTGCGCCAGCCAGCCTTGATGATTGGCGCGGCGCTTGATCCGTTCCTGCCCCCAGCCTTTATGGACGGTATGGAGGCGCGCGTGCCTGATCTTGAAAAACACGTTATTCCCGGCTGTGGCCATTGGACACAATGGGAAAAACCGCATGAGCTAAACGCTTTGATGATCGCGTGGCTGCAAAAACGTGAGGGCGATTTGCGCTAATCAATATTAGGTTAATTTTTTGAGTAAGGCCTGAATACGTTTTTTCTTGGCTGGAGTCAGAGGGCTTTGCAAACGAAGGTTGAGAATACGTAAGAAAGTATTTTTTTGCTCTTTAGTTTGCATGATAGGAAAACATCTTTTTGCATACATGGGAAACTGGTTATTGGCACTGGAGGACAGGCGCTCAAAAAGCATTGGCATGGCGTCTTTAGCATAGCTAACGTGAGACGCCAGAATGACCAAAATATTGATCGCCTGATCTTTTGCAATGACCGAACCTGCATCAGCAGCGAGTATGATAGCGTTCAAGTGCGGATAAATGGCATCAGGGCGAAGTTTGCAAATTTCGTGTAAAGCGGTGAGGCACCCCCACACCAGACGGTTATTATTGCCTGTAAGCGGTACTAAAAATTTATTTGTAAAACTGGCAATGAGCGATGGGTCGCGCGCGCCGATTTCGTATAGAACTTTGATGGCATCAGTACGCGCCGGGGTTTTCCCATTTCCTAGAATATCAATTAATGCAGCAACCGCATTTTCGTTGTTTGTAAGAACGATCTTTTCTGCAAGGGCGATATTGGGCCCCTGATCCTGAACACCAAGAGCGTTGGAAAGGTGCATTTCAATATTATCATCTGACAAGGTGGGATTAGGGTCAGGCCTCATTAACATCATCCATTCTGCAAGAGCAAGTTTTTTGATTGAACAGGAGAAAGGATGCAGGAAATGTGGTTCATTTTCAATGCCTTTCGACGTATTCAGGCATAAAACATGCCTTGCCGTTACGGTATGTCATCTCAGTACAATCTGCATCGCAAACTGTCCTTGAATAGGGATAAACCTGTCCATCGTCCACTTTGCTTGCATCTTATACTGACCTGACAAACAAAATTGTAAGATAGTAATGAGGTCTGGCCCTAGTCATCTGGAACTGTAATTGATATCATTATGGTGATATTGATTTGGAGGTTTTGATGGGTCGTGTTGCGGATGTGATTGTTTTGAGTTCTTCGGAGCGTATTTTTCTGGAAAGTCAGGTAAGAAGGCACCGTGCGCCGCGTTCATTATCGGATCGTTGCCGGATGATCCTTCTCTGCGCCGATGGTTTGGCCAGCAAGGACGTGGCCAACACGATGGGCGTGCATGAGCATACAATTGGCAAGTGGCGACGGCGGTTTGTGAAGGGCCGTGTGCAGGGCCTGTCGGACGAATACCGTCCGGGGCGGCCGCGCACGGTGTCCGATGCGCAAGTGGCGCAGGTGATTGAGCGTACGCTTGCATCAACGCCCAAGGATGCCACCCATTGGTCGATCCGCTCCATGGCCAAAGAGGTCGGACTGTCGCACACTACCATCCGGCGCATCTGGAACGCTTTTGGTTTGCAGCCGCACCGCGTTCAGACCTTCAAGCTGTCCACTGATCCCTTGTTTGTTGACAAGGTACGGGACATTGTTGGCCTGTATATGTCACCGCCCAACCGGGCTATCGTGTTGTGTGTGGATGAGAAGTCCCAAATTCAGGCGCTGGATCGC
>JAJFFQ010000070.1 GCA_021776565.1 Robiginitomaculum sp.
ATCAATCGCATCATACGCCTTGAACTCACCAAAATACTTGGTAATCGCCGCCGTCAACGTCGTCTTGCCATGGTCAACATGACCAATCGTACCAACATTAACGTGCGGCTTGTTCCGCTCAAACTTCTCTTTAGCCATTTCAACTTCCCATATTGTGGAGCACCCGAGAGTCCCCCGGGCGCTTCATTTCTTAATCGTGTCTTACATGCACACCGCGTTTGCTGGCGTGAAATTCGCCTTCATAAGAGGTCAGGGTGATATCACCCGAACCAATTACGCGCGCACTTACTCCATTTGCGTGGCCTTGAAAAGCCACATCACCAGAACCGGCGATACGGGCGCTAAACGGCGTTGCTGTTCCACCGTTAATCACAATGTCGCCAGAGCCATTGATACCGGCTTCAATTTTGCCATTGGCAGAGGTGATTTCAATGTCCCCAGAGCCATTAACCTGAACATCCAGCCCGGAGGAAACTTCGCCAACAATGATGTCGCCAGAGCCATTGACTTGCGTTTTGGCACCACCGGCAACATCGCCGATAATCATGTCGCCAGAACCATTGATTTGCGCATCAAGATCGCCACCAACATTGCCAGCTTCAAAATCGCCTGATCCATTAACCTGGGCATCCAGATCACCGACAACATCATCGATTGCAAACTTGCCGCAACCATTGATTTGCAAATCGGCCTCACCCAGATCACCCGCTTCGCCGAAAACCCGGCCACCACTGATTTCCAGGCTGGTGCCAATTGGTACTGTGACCGTAACCGTTGGAAAATCTTCCAGCGGATATTTTTTACCAATTCCAATGCCAAAGCGACTGCGTCCAACGGACATTTTCACCTTGCCATTACGGGACGAGCAATTGGAATTGCGAAATCTTTGACCGCGCACCCGAACCACACCATTTCGTATAGACACTTTAGGCGCATCTATAAGGTCTGCACCTTCATCTACATCAATCGTAATCTCAGAAACATCCCTAGTGCGAATATGCACATTACCGGTTACCCGTTCCAGCACTAATTCACGCGAGTCATAACGCTCTGCCGAGAGCGCAGAACCAGCAACAAGCGCAAGGCCCGCGATAATGGTTGTTCCAAAAAGTTTTCCAGATATTTTCATAGCATTCATAACACGTCTCCATTTTTGTGTTCTCTACACAATCCAGATGCAAGCGAACGTGCCAATGGATGCAAGATGAACAAAGTTTAAGAGACTTTACCGTAAGACAGGTGGCGCTGGAGCGGGTAGCGGGAATCGAACCCGCATCTTCAGCTTGGAAGGCTGTGACTCTACCATTGAGCTATACCCGCCGCGCCTGCGCCATTTGCCTTACCTGTCATATGAGATGGTGGAGGGGGCTGGATTCGAACCAGCGTACGCTCACGCGGCCAGATTTACAGTCTGGTGCCTTTAACCACTCGACCACCCCTCCGCAATAAAATCCAGTGCAGAGGCCCGCCTCACATCACGGTAAAGATGTGCGTTATTCTCCCATCAAAAAAACAGCCTCCGCCCCCTGCCCGAAACAAAAGGACAGAAACAGCGAAGACTTAAACAGAATCCTGAACCGCGATGTATACCCATAGTCTTCAAGGGTGGCAACGTCCTTTTTGACAAATTTCATACATTAAGGCACCCGGATAAGGCACCCGGGTTTTTTGGGCGCCATATCCGTTAATCGCGATCAGCGTGCTTGTTTTTCTTATGGTTTTTCCATTTGTTTTTATGACTATAACCACGTTTATTATGGTTCCTGATATTCATCTCGCCATCATAAGAGGCCACGGTAACTTCGCCAGACCCCATAACCTGACCACTGACATCATTGGCATGCCCGTTAAAGGTCACATCGCCAGAGCCAATAATTTGCGCACGCAATGATGACGCTTTACCGCTTTCAATATTTATATCGCCTGAACCATTGATTTGGGTAACAACCGCCCCGTTTATGGACTTCACCATTATATCGCCAGAGCCGTTCACCTGTGCGTTAAGGTTATTGCCCACTTTATCAACATTGAGATCACCAGAGCCATTGACCTGGGCTTTTGCTAAACCAGACACCTGCCCTACAATCATATCGCCAGAACCATTCACCTGACCGTCCAGCTTGCCGCCAACATTGCCGATGAAAAAATCACCTGACCCATTGAGCTGTGCTTCCAGATCACCGGCAACATCACCCAGGGAAAATGCGCCGCAACCATTAAATTGCATATCGGCCTCACCTACATCACCGACTTCACCAAATACACGACCACCTGAAATTTCCAGGGTCGTATCTTTTGGCACTGAAATAGTCAGGCTGGGATAATCTGCCAGCGGGCGCATGTTTTCACGATTATATTTCCGGGTTTTGCCATTACTCACGGCCAAAAGAATCTGCTCATTCTGTTTTGCCACATCACGCGCATCAACGGTAGAATAGTCCTTGCTGTTGCGTTTATGTGTGCAATTACCGGAACGAAATTTTTCACCGGTGACTGTCACCACATCATTGATAAGTGCAACACTAGGCGCATCAACAACGCCTGCCCCTTCATCAATATCAACCTTGATTTTTGACCCATTTATTGTGCGAATGTTCACAGTTCCCGTTACATTCTTTAGATACAGGCTGCGTGATGTAAATGTGTCTTCAGCCATAGCGGAACTTGCTGGCAGCATAATACCCGCCACAACAATTGCACCCATTAGTGTCTTGATTTTCATAGCCCGTCTCCTTGGTTTAACATGGACACTGTATTGATGACCTGCTCTAACGCGCGAATGGATGCCTCATGAATAAAAAGTAAGGGGCCAGATTTCAGACAAGGCATACTCGTGAAGCGTAACCGAACCAGGCAAAACCCAGCACACAAAAATGATGGCACCAATGCCAGTGATAGCACCGTATGGCTGTGGGGTACCCACGCCGTTTTGGCGGCACTGCGTAATCCGGCACGCAAATCCCTTAAACTTTATGCCAGTAAAAATGCTGCCTCTCATTTACCCGTTGGCAGAGAGGCAATTCCTGTCAGTCCCCATGAAATTGACCAGCTTTTGCCCGAAGGCGCGGCGCATCAGGGGCTGGCCTTGCAGGCCTGGCCCCTGCCAGAGTCACGACTGGATGATGCCCTGAACAGCACAGAGGGCGTTTTTCTGATGCTGGACGGGGTGACTGACCCGCGCAATATCGGTGCAATCCTGCGCTCTGCTGCCGCTTTTGGCGCCAGGGGTGTTATCGTGCAGGATCGCAAAACCCCGCCCCTTGGCGGCGTATTGGCCAAGGCCGCCGCCGGGGCGCTGGAAACCGTGCCGCTTTTTCGTGTGGTCAATCTGGCCCGCACACTGGAACAACTTGGGCAGGCCGGCTGGCACAGTGTGGGACTGGCCGGGGACACCAGAACCTCGATCAGCGATGCGCTGGATACCAACCGCCTTTGTCTGGTCATGGGGTCAGAAGGCAAAGGCCTGCGCCCCAATGTGGCCAAACATTGCGATCAACTGGCGCGTATCCCTATTTCTACCGATATGGAAAGCCTGAACGTTTCCACCGCCGCCGCCATCGCACTTTATGAGTTAACTCGGGATTGATCGCAGTCAATCTTGCCTCTTCACTCAGCTGGAGTCTCACAGTATACACGACAGACTGGCTGCTGCGCATACGCCACCAGAACACAACACCGGCTAGGGGGCCGCAGGAATGCGACAGGAAGACAGGGATAAACTTATATCTGCTGTGTATACGGCCACCTTGGCCGCTGACGATCTTGACGAGATACTTGAGACCTTTGACGGGGTGATTTTTGGAAATCCTCCGTTGGATCAAACAAATGCACCGGTACATTCTTTGCCGGATACGGACGATGGAAATGCATCGCTGGATTTGGCATTTGCACCGAAACTGCTTGATCATCTGGCCCGGGCGCGAACCATTCAGTTGCGGATGGGCCGTAAAAAAAATGATACACCAGATTTACAAAAACTGTTGGATGCAACACCCAATCCGGCAATTATTTGTGACCAGACAGAGGCCATTTTGGCCGGGAACCAGTTGGCCAAAACCGACAAGAACTGCCTGCCCGGCACATTGTCCGCATTTTGCACCCACACCGCTAGCCTTGAAAGAGCACGCCGGTTCATGGTCAGAAATACCCAAGGCGATGTCTTGATTGAACCGGGGTATTTGAACCCGCAAGCAAGTATAAACACTTGTGTTTTAGTCAAAAAAATCGACACCGATTCGGATATTGGCTCTGGAGACCAGTTCTTTTTCACCATTATTGATCTGGGATTTGATCCGGAAAAATCCAATGTTTTTCAGAACATCTATGACATGACCGATACTGAAACCAAAATTGCAGTCCTGTTGGCCAGTGGCAGGCAAATTCCAGAGATTGCCAAAAGTCGAAAAACTTCGATTGCCACCATCCGGACCCACATCAAACGGATCAAGAAGAAAACCAACGCCCGCGATATTGCGGCCATTGTCCGCTTGCTATGCGGCGTTTCAGCTGGAATTCTGGTTTCTTCCCAGTTTTCACAATCGACAACCACTTCCGATGAGACATCCAACCTGCCCAGATCAGAACATCAAATCATTTTGAGAGATGGGCGCAAAATGGTCTATCTGGAACAGGGCAACCCAAATGGCCATCCCGTAATGCTGCTCCACAACATGCCGTATGGTTCGGTATTGCCGACAGCGGCCATTTGGGCCGCAAAGCGGATGAATTTGCGCTTTATCTGTCCGTACAGGCCCGGAATTGGTGAGTCTGATCCACTTCCCAACCTCAGCGGAAATGCCCTGCTGAACTCTGTTGCGGCTGATATGTATGAATTGCTGGATGAATTGAAAATTGCCAAAGCTAACCTTCTCGGTGTGGTCATTGGCTCAGTCTACGCGCTGCGGTTTGCCAGATTATA
This sequence comes from Robiginitomaculum sp., assembly GCA_021776565.1. Lineage (GTDB taxonomy): Bacteria > Pseudomonadota > Alphaproteobacteria > Caulobacterales > Maricaulaceae > Robiginitomaculum_B. Next base: position 4,919 of record JAJFFQ010000070.1, read on the forward strand.
TCCCAAACGTGTGTCCGGTCTGTTTGCCGTAACCCGCGCCCCGATCTGGCGTGATGAATGGCTGTCGCAAGTCCCCCGGCGGCAGCGACTGATCATGCGGATCACCAAACACGTTCCGCAATTACTGCCGCTGATCACCCGAACGCTGGTCATGTTGTATGATGATGACAAGGCCGAAGAGCTGACCCGATCCCTATGCCAAGAAGGCGAAGCCGAGATGTTGGCGCTGGAAAACCCGGAAACCATGAATTTACTGGTGGAGGGAAACCGGCTGGGCCTCAAACAAGGCGCTGCCGCCTTTCGGCAGGATTGTTTTTTGACAATCACCGATTTTACCGAAGAAGCCCGGCAATCAAAACACAAGTTCCATATTCTGCATGGGGCTTCGGACGGGATCGTCAAAGTTGAACAATCCAAAGCCTTTGCCGATGAAGTGCCGGGCACTCATCTTGAAATGGTTGAAGGCGCCGGTCACTTTCTGATCTACAGCCATTGGGAACGGGTGCTAAAAGCCATAAAAAACAGCCAAAAAGACAAATAACCCGCTGATATACCCAATAGTGGGTACGACACGCAGTACTTGCATTGGTATTTCTTTGCTTTGGTAACCAAACATCAAGCTCAGACCATGCCCAATCAAGTATCCATATCAAGGGGACACGTATGATCATTTCACACACCTTCAAATCCTTGGCTTTGGCCAGCGCGGTCGCATTGACCCCGGCGGCAGCGCTTTTAACGGTTTCCGCACCGGCCATGGCCCAGCAAAGCCTGGATCTAAGCCAAGTCAATTTGGCAACTATTCGAGCGCGTCAGGCACTTTACAATGACGAAGCGAATACCGCCTTTCAAAAGGCGGTAGCAGATGGAACGGGTATAACATTTGCTGAATTGGCAGAAATCCGGAATAAAGACCTGTCCGAGGCCGAGAAGAAAATTGTGCGGATCGCGGATCAAATGAATACGCTGATCCTCAAACTGAATACAGTAGATGGTCAAAAATTTCTTGGAGTAATGGCGGGAATCAATGCCGGAGCTTCGAGCGCTTTGGTATGGAGTAGTTCTGTCGATGATTTCCAGAGCAGCTTGCAACAAATATTGAACAATTCTGACATATCCGACGATGCCATTGCCATGGTTATGCAATTTGCCTCCACGAATTACGAAAATGATGGCAATGCCGCAATCGCAATAAATAATCTGGTCAACAAATACCCGGTCAAAACGACAGAATCCAAGTCAAGTGGTGGCAATGTTCTCGAGCAGGAGGAACAGCAAGCTGACCCTCTTCCGCCATTGGGGGAGGTCAATATTGACCTGACCAATGTAAATGTCGACACCATGTTCACCCGGCAGATCGCCAAGACGTTTGAAGGGGCGCAGGCGCTTAATCCAAATGCTCCAGTCCAGAATAATGAGCTGACCCCGGACGAGGATACAGTTGCACTGGTTTCGCAACATATCATCAATGCCTTGAACAATTCAGGGTCCAGTGATTTTGAAGGTTCAGCAAAAGGCGTGCTAGACCAGATAAATGTGCCTGATGAGGTTGCGGCCAAAATCCTTGAATACCTGCTTTCCGGACCGGTCGAGCTTGAACGGAATGATACCGGCAAAAAGAGAACCGCGCTCGCCAATTTACTTGCCAGTTACAAGAAAAAAACCACCGATGCCGTCATACCGCCACCGGCACCACCAGCATCAGCACCACCGTTAGTGCCTGGCCCGCCCCCCTCATCAGGCGGTGGTGGCGGTGGCTCGGACTATGGCAATTAAGTAACAGCCATTGGCAAACAAACCCCCTCTCCTTGGGGAGGAGAAGGGCGAGGCTAATCCCTTCTCCCTAAGGGAGAAGGTTAGGATGAGGAACGGGTTGGTTGCTTTTGTCATCTCAGCTTGTCATTACCCGACTGGTTCGGGTAATCCAGAACGGTGTTATAAAGCAAGACTGGATTACCGGGACATGCCCGGTAATGACAATACGAAGTTGTCTTTAATGCCAAAATCAGAGACCACATCGCGCAAAAATAAATGAGTTGATGAGGAACGGGGGAAGAGCCGGGCAGCACGCCCACGCTTTATTACAGACCCCTCCCCTTGATCCCCTCCCAGCGGGAGGGGAAAAGTTCGCCGCAGCCATCGCGCTTTAGGTTTTCGGATATTTATCTTGCATAATTTGCAAATCGTGAATAATCATTTCACGAAGAACGCTCAAGTCAATATCGGCCAGTTTATTGATATACAGGCATGATTTGCCGGTTTTGTACTTTCCCAGTTTTTCAAGAAAACGCTTATGCGCCTCGAAACCTGTTATAATATAAAGGGAAATTTTTTGTGCGCCGGGCAAAAACCCAATACGCATCATGTCGCCTTCCCGTCCGCTTTCATATTTATAATGGTAGGTTCCGAAACCTACGATAGACTTGCCCCACATTTTCGCCGGCTCACCGCTAAGTTCACCCATCATTGTGGCGATAGCTATGCAATCGTCCCGTTTTTGATCCGGCGTTATGGTGTTCAGAAATACCCCAACATCATCGCTGTTTGCTACCGTTTTATTCGTCATTTCTACCTCACACTATCCCGGATTGCCTTGATGTTTGCGGCGTAATGCGCAGGTGTACCGCCAGCGAAAACGGCTGAACCGGCAACCAGTGCACTGGCCCCTGCGGCCACCACCGCCGGGGCAGTTTCAGGATTGATACCACCATCAAGTTCTATGATAATGTCACGTTCGCCGATCATGGCCTTCAAATCACGAACTTTCTCTACCGATTGCGCAATAAAGCTCTGCCCGCCAAAACCCGGATTGACGCTCATCACCAGAACCAAATCCAGCTTGTCCAGCACGTTCTCTATAACACTAACAGGTGTGGCCGGGTTGAGCGAAACCCCTGCCTTTTTGCCAAGGCCTTTGATGACCTGAAGGCCACGATCCAGATGCACTCCGGCCTCGGCATGTATGGTGATATAGTCCGCCCCGGCTTTGGCAAAAGCTTCCAGGTATGGCTCGAAAGGCTCTATCATTAAATGCACGTCAAAGATTTTTTTTGAGTGTGGGCGCAATGCCGCCACAACATCCGGGCCAATGGTGATGTTGGGGACAAAATGACCGTCCATCACATCAATATGAATCCAGTCCGCGCCCGCCGCGTCCACCGCCGCCACTTCTTCGCCGAGGCGGGCAAAATCAGCAGACAGGATGGACGGCGCGATGATGATGTCTTTGGTCATTTTTTTAGCTTTGTCTTCTCCCATTGTCATTACCCGACTCGTTCGGGTAATCCAGTTTTAACTGGTATGCCTTTCTGGATTACCGGGACAAGCCCGGTAATACAAAATGAATCTGTCTTAAACACAACAATTATGCCCTACCAATCATTTGTTTTGTAGCCGCCATAACGGCATCGGCGGTAATGCCAAAATGCTGGTATAAAGCCGGGGCCGGGGCCGAAGCACCAAAACCCTCCATACCAATAAAGACGCCATTTTCGCCCAGCCAGCAATCCCAACCTTGCGATATTGCCGCCTCAATACCAATGCGGGGCGCACTGCCCAGCACCTCCGTTTGATAGACTTTGCTTTGGCGTTCAAACAACTCGAAACACGGCATGGACACCACTGCCGCACGCACACCTTCCAGGGCTAATACATCCGCAGCAGCCATAGCGATCTCTACTTCTGAGCCAGTCGCCAGCAAGGTTATATCACGCGCCCCCTCTGGCTCGCGCAACACATAAGCACCCTTGGCACAAAGGTTCTCGTCAGTGTGTTCACGGCGCACCGGGGTTAGTCCCTGACGCGTCAGGCTGATGATTGAGGGCGTCTTATGAGCCTTTAGAGCCAACGCCCAGCACTCTGCCGTTTCCACACCATCCGCGGGGCGAAAAACATATGTGTTGGGAATGGCGCGCAAACTGGCCAGGGTTTCCACTGGCTGGTGCGTCGGGCCATCTTCACCAAGACCAATGGAATCGTGTGTCATCACATAAATAACCCGCAACCCCATTAGTGCTGAGAGCCGAATGGCCGGACGCATATAATCTGCAAAAACCAGAAATGTACCGCCATAGGGAACAAACCCGCCATGCAGGGCAAAGCCATTCATCGCCGCCGCCATACCAAATTCGCGCACGCCGTATTCAATGTAATTGCCGGACGCATCATCTGGCGTCAGCAGTGTCATATCAACGGCCAGTGTACCGTTTGAGCCGGTCAGGTCTGCCGATCCCCCGACCATGTTCGGTACCGCTTTGGTCAGACCATCCAGCGTCATTTTAGAGGTGATCCGGGTGGCATTTTTTTTTGGCTCGTTGATAAAACCTTGCTTGATTGCATCTATCCTTGCGTCAAAATCATTCGGCAAAGCACCGGAAATATCATGGGTAAAATGACTGGCCAGCTTGTTCCGACCCAACCGTTCCTGCCAGTCTTTACGGGCAACACCACCGCGCATACCGACCTCGCGCCAGGCATCCATAATATCATCCGGGATTTCAAAGGGTGCGTGGGGCCAGCCCAGCGCCTCACGTGCCAGTGCAATTTCCTCATCGCCCAGCGGGGCGCCGTGCGCCCCGGATGTGCCCTGCTTGTTCGGCGCACCAAAGCCAATCACAGTTTTGCACGCAATCAGGGAGGGCTTGCCGGTTGAGCGTTCTGCAGCAATTGCTGCCTCGATGGCATCCGCGTCATGACCATCAACCCGACGTACAGACCAGCCGCAAGCCTCAAAGCGTGCACAGGTATCCTCGCATGTTGAAATTTCAGTAGCACCATCAATGGTGATGTCATTATCATCCCACAGCACAATCAGTTTGGACAGATTATGCCGGGCCGCAAGGCCAGCCGCCTCGTGGCTGATGCCTTCCATCAGACAACCATCACCGGCGATAACATAGGTGGCATGATCCACCAGATCATCACCATAACGGGCGTTTAACATACGCTCGGCAAAGGCCATGCCCACAGCGGTCGCCAGCCCCTGCCCCAATGGCCCGGTGGTCATTTCAATACCCGGTGCATGGCCATATTCGGGGTGACCAGCGGTTTTTGAACCAAGGGTGCGAAACGCCTTTATGTCATCCAGTGACCAGTCTTTGTAACCGGTCAGATAGAGAAGCGAATAAAGCAGCATGGAGCCATGCCCCGCCGAAAGTACAAAGCGGTCACGATCAGCCCAGTCCGGGTTTTCAGGATCATATTTCAAAAATCTGGCAAACAATATGCTAGCCACATCGGCCATACCCATAGGCATGCCTGGATGGCCGGAATTGGCGCGTTGCACCGCATCCATCGAAAGCGCGCGAATAGCATTTGCCATGTCCTTGATTGAGGCAGTCATTGTTCCATTCCCCTCTTTTGAAGCAAACTCGCTCAACCCACCCATAAACTCGGCAGAACTATCATCTGCCCGCGATCGCCCCAAAAGGCAATCCCAAAACCAATCCACCTGCGGCATGATTTATTAAAAACTGAATACGCCTCAATAACGGCAGAGTCTTCGATAAAATAATAGCTATACCTCATCCAATTCTCTGCTACACATCGCTCGCTTTAGAATCGCACTGGGACACTTACAATGAATACCGATGAACTGCTGAATGCTGAAACCATAACCGCGCTAACGGAACAGGCGATTGATGCCGGGACCAGCGTCATGCTAGCTGGCATCATTTTCATCATCGGTCTCATAGTTGCTGGAACCGTCCGCCGGGCTATCCGCTCTACGGCGTTGAAAAGCGAGCGTATTGACGACACGTTGGGTAATTTTTTCGCCTCCATAACCTATTACGGCATTATGGCGATTGTGCTGATTGCCGTGCTGGAACGCTTTGGTGTAGAAACGACCAGCTTGGTTGCCGCCCTGGGTGCGGCCACCCTGGCCATTGGTCTGGCCTTGCAAGGCACCCTGTCCAATCTGGCCGCCGGTGTGATGATTATCCTGTTTAGGCCCTACGCCCTTGGAGATTTTGTTGAAATTGCCGGACAAGCCGGGTCGGTCAAGGACATCACCTTGTTCACCACCGTTCTGGCCACCGGTGATAACAAAAAAATCATTGTTCCCAACGGCAGTGCCTGGGGCGATGTTATCACCAATTATTCGGCCAATGGTACACGCCGGGTGGATTTTACGTTCTCGATTGATTACAGCGATGATATTGGCAAAGCCATGGAACTTATCCAGCAAACCTTACGCGCCGATACTCGGGTTCACAAAAAACCGGATGTGTTCACCGGGGTCAGCGCCCATGGCGGCTCTTCGGTTGATATTGTCACCAAGGTCTGGTGCGCCAGCGGCAATTATTGGGGCATTTATCATGATGCCATGAAAAATGTGAAAGAAACCTTTGACGCCAACGGCATTTCCATCCCCTACCCGCACCAGGTCAATATCACCCGTAAGGGATAGGGCAAAAGCGTATTTTCTCCCTCTAGCCGCTGGGAGAGGGAGTACAAATTACAGATACGGCTTTCAAATAGTTTGTACTTTGAACCCAAAGCTTTACATCCGGTCAGGCGTGTCCAAACCCAACAGGCCAAGCCCGGTTTCCAGTTGGCGCAGGGTCAGTTCTGCCAGTGCAAGCCGTGAGGAGCGCCGGGCCTCGTCCTTTTCAGGCAAAATGGGACAGGCGGCATAGAAGCGCGAGAAATTTTGCGCCAGCTCGAATACATGCTCGCACAAAATGTGTGGTGCGCGTTTTTCCCAGGCATTGTTAAGTGCCATATCAAAGCCATCAAGGGCCAGAACAAGCATCTTTTCCTCGCCCTTTTGCGGAATGATCGCGCCGTTTTGTAAACCTTGATCCTGGGCCTTGCGCAATATGGATTTGATACGCACCGCCGCATACAGAAGGTATGGCCCGGTTTTGCCTTCAAAGGCGGTAAAACGATCCATATCAAAAACATAATTGGTCAGGCGTTGATTGCGCAGATCGGCAAACTTGATTGCCGCCAGCCCTATTTTGCGGGCAATATCAGCAAGGGTCTTTTCGTCCAGTCCCTCACCAATTCCGGCTTCATCCATACGGTTTCGCGCGGCCTTGTTAGCCATAGACAGCAGATCAGAAAGGCGCATCACCCCGCCTTCCCGGGTTTTGAACGGCTTGCCATCCTTGCCATTCACCGTGCCAAATCCGATATGCTCCAGCATATCCTCACCCATCAATCCGGCCTTGTCTGCGGCACGAAACACCTGCTCGAAATGCTGGCCCTGACGCTGATCGACCACATAAAGCGTAAGGTCGGGATTGATGTTGGTCTTGCGATCCAGAATGGTCGCCAGATCTGTTGTGCCATAAAGTGCCGAACCTTCAGAAGAAAGCAGGATGAGCGGTGGTTGCTTTTTTTTGTCATCCTTGCGAGCGACCGAAATGATAAGCGCGCCTTCGCTGTCCTGGGTCACGCCGCGTGCCTTGAAATCCTCGATCATGGCCGGGATCAGGTCATTCACATCAGACTCGCCCTTCCACAGATCAAAATGCACCCCCAGCGCATCAAAATCCGCCTCAAGGCCTGCCCTGGAAACAGCAATGAAATGCCGCAACAAAGCCCGATACCCAGGCTGCCCGGCTTGCAGCGCCTTGGTGGCCCTGCGTGAGCGATACATACGCATTTCATTAGCTTTGGCCTTGGCTGCCGCCTGCGGATATAATCGTGAAAGATCATTCAAGGATACCGGCGGCACCTCGGGCCAATGGCCGGTATAGTCCTTGTCAAAATATGGAAGGTCAGGTTTTTCGTCCAGTAATTCGGTAATCAGATGGCCCATTTGCAGCCCCCAATCACCCAAATGGATGTCACTGACTACATCATGGCCAGCAAAACGCGCCATGCGTTGCAGCGCATCCCCAATAACCGAGGAGCGCAAATGACCAACGTGCATGGGCTTGGCTACATTTGGCCCGCCAAAATCAACAATGATTTTTTTCGGCGTATCGGTTTTTGTTGCCCCGCAACGGGTGTCACTGACCAGGGCATTGGCTTGCGCTTCATAAGCGGTATCAGAGGGCACAATGTTCAAAAACCCCGGCCCGGCAATACTGGTTTGGGCAATTAGCGGATCGCCCTTTATCGCTTCGGCTATTTCTTTTGCAATATCGCGGGGAGATTGTTTGGCAAGCTTGGCAGCACCAAGCGCCCCATTACATTGAAAAGGCGCCAAATCTGGTCGGTCAGAAACCTGCACTTGCCCCAAAGATGCTGGCAAGCCTTTGTCGGCAAATTTGCCACCCAGAAGAATACTGAGTTGTTGGACAAGCGCGGTCATCGCCTTTGCCCTTAATTGATGCGAAAGCGTTTGCCAGAGCGGGCAAATGCCAGCTCTGCCGGTGTCAACTCAAAGCCAACAATAATTTCAAAATTGGTGCCTGATGTATTGTCCTTGGCCCGGGGAATGGTAATTTTTCCAAATTTTTCCGTGCGCTGCACAATTTGTTCGCCGCGCTTGAAACGAACTGTGGTTGTAAACACCTGCTTGTCGATAACTGCCATGTCTTTACGAACTACGGAAATAAAATACTGATATTCTTTGGTATCTCCCTCGGCTGCAGGGCCACGCCCGAAAGCCATGTCAATTTTCAAATCCGCAGTTAAAGGCCGGTCACCAAAATACTTGCATAGTGAACGAACACCCAAAAGCTCGCCGGTAAAGCCAACATTCTCATATTTTTCAGAGCCATGTATCTCGACCTTGCGGGCGGCATCCCACAACACCAAAGCCGCCGGGCATGGCCCGATATTCTGCTTTTCTTCAAAAACATTACCTACTGTTTTACACCCCGCCAGAACAAGAGGGAGAACAGCAAGGACAAGAAAATTTCGCGATGGTGACATAAGGTTTTTTTATCCGATAGAGCAAGACACTGGCCGTTGACCAGCGCGCATAGTTTGATAGACCCGCGTTGATGTATCGCCTTGCGCGGCAAACAGCAACGAAAGATGTCTGAAAAATATGTTTGAGACTAGGGTCAGGCCTCGTTAATTTAATGCAATTTTGTTTGTCAGGTCAGTATAAGATGCAAGCAAAGTGGACGAGGGACAGGTTTACCCCTATTTCAAGGACACTTTGCGATGCAGATTGTGCTGACCTGACAAACCCGAAGGGCAAGGCATATTTTGCACCTGAATACGTCGAAAGGCTTTGAAAATGAACCACATTTCCTGTATCCTTTCTCCTGTTCAGGCATAAAACCTGCACTTGCAGAATGGATGACATTAATGAGGCCTGACCCTGGGAAATCGCTCACAATTTTGCTGGCTGCTCCACGCGGATTTTGCGCAGGCGTGGATCGGGCTATCCAGATCGTAGAGCGGGCCATCGAAAAATTCGGTGTTCCGGTATATGTCCGCCATGAGATCGTCCATAACCGGCATGTGGTCGAGCATCTGGAACGCCTGGGTGCTGTGTTTGTTGATGAACTTGATGAATGTCCCGATGATCGTCCGGTGGTATTTTCGGCCCATGGCGTGCCGAAATCCGTCCCGCAGGAGGCAAGACGGCGAAACCTGATCTATGTGGACGCAACCTGCCCGCTGGTGTCAAAAGTGCATGTGGAGGCCGAGCGCCATTTTGCTGCCGGGCGGCATGTGTTGCTGATCGGTCATCGGGGGCACCCCGAAGTGGTGGGTACAATGGGGCAATTGCCCAATGAGGCGACAACACTGATCGAAACCTGCAAGGACGTAGAGCGATTTAACCCCGGTGACCCGGATAATCTGGCCTTTGTGACCCAAACCACCTTGAGCGTTGATGATACCGCCGACACCGTTAAGGCCTTAAAGGCAAGGTTCCCAGATATTGCCGAACCACACCGCGAAGATATTTGCTATGCGACCACCAACCGGCAGGCGGCGGTCAAAGCCATTGCCCCTGATTGTGAACTGGTGCTGGTAATTGGTGCGCCCAATTCATCCAATTCCATGCGCCTGGTAGAAGTGGCAAAGCGCGCCGGTGCGGGGCAGGCCCGTCTGATCGAAAGTGCCGACGATATTGAGATAAACTGGCTGGATACGGTAAGCACGCTGGGTATATCTGCCGGGGCTTCAGCACCAGAGACATTGGTTTCTGACTTGCTGAGTGCGCTAAAATTACGCTTCAACATCACCGTAAACAATCTTGTCAGTGCAAAGGAGGACGTGGTGTTCAAGCTACCTTCCATGTTACGTTCAAAAGCAATCAAGGGAGACAATGTGCAATGATCTCTGATCCAAAATGGTTTATCAAAGTCAGGGAGGCTGTTTATGGCCCCTATACGCCCGAGCGGATGCAGGTCTTTGCTACTGAAGGACGTTTAAGCGCCCGCTCACAGGTCAGCATGGATGAAGGCGGTGAGTTTTTTGCCGCCAGTGACGATGAAACCCTGGCCGTATATTTTACACATTCCAACGCCGGGACGACAAATTTTACCGCACCATCCCCTTCGCGCCGCTTCGTTATTTTCGCCAAAGTTACCGATGAATCGCGCAGTGCCTTTGTAGACGTGTTAAGCGGGTTTGGCGTAGCCATTGAAGCCATGAGCAATGTCTGGCTGCTAACCGCCCCCGCACATGCAGACACATTACGCAACGCCATGTCGCAAGTACTGGGACACGATGATGTGCTTTTCATTGCCGATGCCAGCAAGGGCAATTCCGCCTGGTTCAACATCGGACAAGATGCCGATGGCCGTATCCGCCAGTTCTGGCAGGATAGCGAATAAAAAACAGGTTGGGAAAATTGTAATTATTTTTGTTTCAGACCCGCCGCATAGCGTTTCCAGTTTTGCACATAATGCGCCGCTGATGCGCTTAGCATGGCTACTTCGTCCTCGCTTAATGTCCTGACCACTTTTGCTGGCGAACCTATGATGAGTGAATTGTCGGCAAACACCTTGCCTTCAGTAACCAAAGCATGGGCACCGACCAGCGAGTTATTGCCAATTTGCGCCCCGTTTAATACCGTAGCACCGATACCGATCAGCGTATTGTTACCAATGGTGCAACCATGAAGCATAGCCATATGGCCGATGGTCACATCGGCGCCTATGCTCAAGGGAAAACCCATATCGGTATGCAGAACACTGCCGTCCTGCACATTTGACCGTGCGCCAATGCTGATAAGTTCATTATCACCGCGTGCCACCACATTGAACCAGACAGAGGCTTCGGTCTTTAGTTCTATTTTGCCGATGAGGCTGGCATTAGGCGCAACCCAGTATTGCCCTTCTGGCGGCGTTTTAGCGGCCATTCCATCAAGTTCAAAAATTGCCATGGGTTACTGCTGTGCTCGCTCGGCCAGGCGTAGAAAACGCTCCCGCAATTCCGCACAATCCTTAAAGGCACCCTCAAAACGCGTGGTCACAGTATCAACACCAGCATGATGCACGCCACGTGTGGACATGCACTGGTGCTCGGCGGCAATCATGACCGCAACTCCGCGTGGTTTTAGCTGGTCTGTAATGGCTTTGGCGATCTGCGCGGTCAGGTTTTCCTGAGTTTGCAAGCGTTTTGAATACATTTCAACCACGCGGGCAATTTTGGACAGGCCAACCACCCGATCCACAGGCAGATAGGCCACATGGGCAGAGCCGATAAAGGGGGCCATATGATGCTCGCAATGGCTTTGCACCTCAATATTGCGCAACATGACGATGTCATCATAGCCCGAAACTTCCTCGAATGTGCGTGATAAAACTTCTGCCGGATCGCCATCATAACCGGCAAACCATTCACCAAAGGCGCGTGTTACACGCTTTGGTGTGTCCAAAAGTCCTTCGCGGGCCGGATCATCCCCGGCCCAGGCCAGCAAGGTGCGTACCGCTGCCTCGGCTTCACACCGTGATGGCCGGGCTGGTGTATCGTTTACGGCGATCAGTGCCGCACGTTTGGTATTGAAAGCATCCATGAGAAACCCCGTATGGTTCGGGGGAGGAGGTCGAGCCGGATCATCCGGTCTTAACGCCCACCCGTTGAGTGATGTCATATGACAATAACAAGTTAGGGAATGAAACGAACACCTGCAACCCTAAAGCGTTCAGGGTTTCGTGATCGCGCATAATAATTACCCTGTTCTGCCCCATTGCACATTTGGCGCAAATGCGTATTGAGTGCGCCATATTCAAGATAATCGAGAAATCCCGAACCATGGCCTTGCAACTTTACGATACATACAGCCGCCAAAAACGCGACTTCCATCCCGCCGATGATAAGCGCGTGACCATGTATCTGTGTGGCCCTACCGTGTATTCCTATGCCCATATCGGCAATGCCCGCCCGGCTGTGGTATTTGATGTGCTCTATCGGTTATTGCGCCAGACTTACGGTACCGAGCATGTGGCTTATGCACGCAATATCACCGATGTAGACGACAAAATAAATGCTGCCGCCAAAGAGGGTGGCGTTTCCATCGGGGTTATCACCGATAAATTCACTAAAATTTACCGTGAAGACACGGCGGCACTGAATGTGCTTAAACCGGATTTTGAGCCAATGGCAACCGGCCATATGGGGCATATGATTGCTCTGGTGGAGCGCCTTATCGAGGCCGGTCATGCCTATGAGGCAGAGGGCCATGTCCTGTTTGATGTCACCAGCTTTGATGGCTATGGCCAACTGTCAAACCGCAAACTGAAAGACATGATCGCCGGTGCGCGTGTAGAAGTGGCCTCATACAAACATAACCCGGCAGATTTTGTGCTGTGGAAACCAGCCGATGAGAATGATCCAGGCTGGAAAAGCCCCTGGGGTCGTGGTCGGCCCGGCTGGCATCTGGAATGTTCTGCCATGATCGAGGCCGTGCTTGGCACCCGTATTGATATTCATGCGGGCGGGCAAGACCTGATCTTCCCGCACCATGAAAATGAACGTGCCCAGTCCATGTGCTCCCATGATGGCAAACGCCTGGCCAATTACTGGCTGCATAATGGTTTTCTTGACCTGGTTGGCGGAAAAATGTCCAAAAGTCTGGGTAATGTGAAACTGATCCATGATCTTATCAAGGAATGGCCCGGCGAAGTGCTGCGCTTCGCCCTGCTTAGTGCCCATTATCGTGCGCCGCTGGACTGGAGCACTGCATTGCTCGAGCAATCCAAAACCACACTGGATCGCTATTATGGCACCTTGCGTCGCCTGAGCGACGTGACGGCTGCCGATGTGCCTGTTCCGGAGAGTTTTTTGTCGGCGCTGCATGATGATCTGAATACACCAAAAGCGTTTGCCAAACTGTCCACCCTGGCGACCCAGGCCAATAAGGCCGACAAGACGGACGAGAAAGCAACGCTGAAAGGCGAGATGCTGGCTATTGGTGCATTGTTAGGCCTGTTTGAGGAAGACCCGGAGACCTGGTTCAAGAGCAATAAAGGCCTTGGCGACAAAGACCTTGATGCGGCCGCCATTGATGCGCTGGTTGCCGCCCGGGTGCAGGCACGGGCCGACAAGGACTGGGGCGAGGCCGATCGTATCCGCGATGTGTTGAGCGAAATGAATATCGTCATCGAAGACAAGAATGAGGGCAGCATCTGGCGACGCAGCTAGGCAGGGCTTATATCCTCATTCATGGAACACGTGCTTTATAACACCGCCATACTCACGCTGGCCGCTGGCATCCCCCATCTTGGCACGCTGGAAAACCCGCACGGCAGTGCCGAAAAATCGGCAAGGCTATGTGGTTCCCGTGTCAGTGTGCAAGTCAAACTGGATGAGACCGGGCGCGTGGTTGAGTTTGCCCAGCAGGTCAAGGCCTGCGCTCTGGGTCAGGCTGCTTCGGCCATTTTAGGTAAGGATGTAATAGGTGCTGATCTGGCCGAACTAACCCAGGCACGAGATGCGTTTCGTTCCATGGTCAAAGACGGCACACCGCCGCCAACGGGGCGATTTTCTGATCTGAATATCCTTGTCGCCGTCAAAGAGTATCCGCAACGGCATCAATCCTCATTATTACCGTTTGAAGCCGTAGTTGACGCGGTAACGGCTGCGTTGGCGGTATAGTCATCTGAATCTAAAGTTTGGCACATAGAGCCTGCCCTAAGAACAAAGTATGGGGTCATTGCACTAGAAAAACGACACTGGCGGCATACTTATGCCCGTGGAGTTACCCTTATGGCCTTCGTGGTGCAAAAATTCTGATAAATGCTTTTACCCAGGTGAGATAGGCGATGGTGCGGTAACATCCGCGTCAAACCCATTGCCGGACGCTATGCCAGCCCGTAGATTGCAAAAAAACGGAACGACCACCCCATGCTGCTTATCATCGATAATTATGACAGTTTCACCTATAATCTTGTGCATTATGTACAAGAACTGGGCGCGCAAACCAGGGTGCATCGTAATGATGCCCTTGGGGTAGACGAGGTTCTGTCGCTGGGGGCCGAAGGTATTATTCTCTCCCCTGGCCCCTGCGATCCGGATCGCGCCGGTATCTGCCTTGAGCTTTTACGCCGCGCGCCGGGTACATTACCTATATTGGGCGTATGTCTAGGTCATCAGGCCATTGGCCAGGTATATGGCGGCAAGGTCGTCAGTGCCAAAAGCATCATGCATGGCAAGACCAGCCCGATCATCCATGATGGCAGCGGTGTTTTTGCCGGTATTCCAGACAAGTTTGAGGCGGCACGTTATCACAGCCTTGCGGTTGATCGAAACAGTGTTCCTTCATGCGTACGCATTACCGCGCAAACAGAGGATGGTGAGATTATGGGGCTAAGCCATAAAACCCGCCCCGTACATGGGGTGCAATTTCACCCAGAATCCATTGCCTCTGCCCATGGTCATCAATTATTGCAAAACTTTATGAACCTTTGCACCACTTCATCGGCACGTGCCGCATGAGCAAGTTTACGCCAATTTTGCAAAGACTGGCATCTGGCCAGGCACTGGACGCTGGCATGGCCCGCGAAGCATTTTCGCAAATCATGGATGGTGAGGTTGATGATGCGCAAATCGGGGCTTTCCTGATGGGGTTGCGGGTCACCGGGCAAAGCATCCAGATCATCACCGAAGGCGCCCTTGCCCTGCGAACACGGCTTAGCCCGGTAAGCGCCCCAAAAGGTGCCATAGATACCTGTGGCACCGGCGGCGATGCCAAAGGCACCTATAATATCTCCACTGCCGCCGCCTTGATTGTCGCCGGTGCCGGTGTTTGTGTGGCCAAACATGGCAATAAAGCCCTAAGCTCCAAATCCGGCTCTGCCGAAGTGCTGGAAGAGCTGGGCGTTCGCATGCAAATCAGCCCCAAACAGGTTGAGGCCTGTATGGCCGGAGCCAATATCGGCTTCATGTTTGCCCCCTCCCTTCATGTTGCCATGCGTCATGTGGCCCAAGCGCGCCGGGCGCTGGGCATACGCTCGATCTTTAATCTGGTCGGCCCCCTGTCCAACCCGGCGGGGGTTCGCCGTCAGTTATTGGGTGTCTTTGATGCACGCTGGACAGAGCCTATGGCCGGTGCCCTGGCAGAGCTTGGTGCAAAACGCGCCTGGGTGGTTCATGGTAGTGACGGGCTGGATGAAATTACCACAACCGGCCCCACAAGAGTAAGCGCACTTGAAAATGGCAAGATAACCAGCTTTGAAATCACGCCCGAAGATTTTGGTATTGCCCGCGCAGTGCAAAGCGACCTGGTTGGCGGCGAGCCAGCGCAGAACGCCAACGCCATACGCGCATTGCTGGATGGCAAAAAAGGCCCGTTTCGCGATATTGCACTGCTCAATGCCGGGGCTGCGGTTTATGTTGCGGGGCGCGCACCAGATGTTTGCGGCGGCATCACACTTTGCGAAACTGCACTGGATAACGGCGCGGCAGCACAGGCGCTTGACGATCTGGTTTGTCTGTCCAATGAGGACGAGGCATGAGCGTTCTAAACCGTATTCTGACCAGCAAGCGTGAGGAAATTGCCAAAGGTATTACAGAAACACCGCAACATGACCTTCTGGCCCGCGCACGAGACTGCGCCCCGGCCCGAGGCTTCTTGCGCACACTGAACAATCCACCAAAAGGCGTCAGCATTGCCCTGATTGCCGAGATCAAGCGCGCCAGCCCGTCCAAAGGACTTATCCGCAAGGACTTTGTTCCCGCAGACCTTGCCAAAGCCTATGAAAACGGGGGAGCTGCCTGCCTGTCTGTGCTGACGGATCAGCAGTATTTCCAGGGGCAGAACAGCTTTTTGGACGAAGCGCGCACTGCGTCCACCCTGCCGGTTTTACGCAAGGATTTTATCATTGACCCATGGCAGGTGGCACAATCCCGGGTGATGGGAGCCGATTGCATATTGCTCATCATGGCGGCGCTACAAACCACCCAGGCCAGCGCATTGGCCGGGCAAGCCAAAGACCTTGGCATGGATGTACTTGTCGAGGTTCATAATGCCAAAGAAATGCACGCCGCACTGACCTTGCCCACTTCTCTTATTGGTATCAATAACCGTAATCTTTCCACTTTTGAAACTTCACTTGGGATGACAGAAGTTCTTGCCGTTCATGCCCCGACAACATCGTTTCTGGTTTCTGAAAGCGGCATCGGCACCCCCGATGATATTGCCCGAGTGAAATCCGCCGGAGCGCGTGCCGTGCTGGTAGGGGAAAGCCTGATGCGTCAGGATGACGTAGAGGCCGCAACGCGAAGACTGTTAGGTCAGCCTACTTGACGGCACAAAAGAACATCTATAGAACATTCATCACAGATTCGTTTTTTGTTCCGCCACAACCCCGGTGATACTATGTTAACCGCAAAACAACACGACCTCTTGCTTTTTATAAATAAACGCCTGTCAGAGACCGGGATTTCCCCCTCTTTTGACGAAATGAAAGATGCCCTTGGTCTTGCCTCAAAATCCGGTATCCACCGCTTGATTACGGCACTGGAGGAGCGCGGGTTTATCCGCCGCCTTGCCCATCGTGCGCGGGCACTTGAGGTGGTCAAACTGCCCGAGGATATGCAGATCAAAGAACAAACCAGTGCTGAAATTACAAATTTTAAACCGGATTTTACCTCTAGCTTGCCTGAACCAGCCAACAGCGTTGATGTGCCGCTCTTGGGCAGCATTGCCGCGGGCACCCCTATTGAAGCCATATCGCACGAAACCGCCCGTGTGGCGGCCCCTGCGGACATGATCGGGCGCGGTGAGCACTTTGCACTTACCATCGCAGGTGATTCCATGATTGATGCGGGGATACTGGATGGCGATACAGTCATTATTCGCCGTGCCGACACCGCGCAAAACGGTGACATTATCGTGGCGCTTGTCGACGATGAAGAAGCTACACTAAAACGACTACGCAAGAAAAATGGCTCTGTTGCACTCGAAGCCGCAAATCCTGAATATGAGACGCGAATTTTCGGGCCGGATCGGGTCAAGGTGCAAGGCACATTGGTTGGACTGGTACGGCGTTACCATTAGCTTTGACCTTATCAGGGTTTTGACCATAGACGGGTGCGAATTGGCCCCGGGCGCATTTTCGTATGACCGTTCAAATATAATAGCGTCGTTTGCCCTTCTTTCTTTGTCAGAGCGATAAGCTTTCTACTCGGGCAATTTTGCGCGTTACGAACCGTCGGGATACGTTCAAGAAACACCAGATCGGCAAAACGGCAATCTTCGGACAATTGATCCAGTTCCCGATTGATAACCACAAGACGACCATCATTTAATCTGGCTGTGCAGCCACTTACATCACAAGGAATTTGTTTGGCTGCTTTTTTTAGGCGCACTGCATCGTCTGGATTTATAGCAAGAACGCTGGCGAATTGTTCTACTTCAAAACGGGAAAACGTACCAAAGCCAAGCACCTTTGTTGTTCCGTTCACTTGAATACGCAATGCACCGCCATCTTTGGTGATAATGCCATCCAGCTGTGGAGTATTGATCCATAATACCATACCAAAAATGATGGGTACTAACCCCCACGCTCGCCTGAACTTTTGCAACAGACACACAGACAAAAGCCCCAAGGCAATGAGGCCCAAAACAATCGATGATGCCGCAGGTAGACGAACCAAAGCGCCGGGTAATTGAGCAATTCCATGAGCAATGTTCATAATGATGTCTAACCCCCAACCGGCAATGGTAAAGAATGGCGCACCGGCACCAATGGCATCAAGTAATGTCCCGGCCAGCAAAGACGGCATAACGATAAAGGTGAAAACAGGCATGGCGGCGATATTGGCGAGAAGGCCATAAGTTGCGGTTCTGTGGAAATAAAACGCTGCAAACGGCCCGGTCGCTAGCCCGGCAATAAAACTGGTCAGGGCCAGAGCCGCCAATATGGCCACAGCGCGCATGAGTAATGTCAGCGTCCACGACCTGGATACAAGAGGCAAAACCCGAAATCGCCCTCTGGCCCATTCATAAAATGCAATAAGCGAAAGAGCCGCAGCAAAGGACATTTGAAAACCGGGCGAAACCACGCTTTCCGGGGCCAGCGCCACAACCACAAGTGCCGATAATGAAATTGTGCGTATTGATAGCGCCCGGCGATTAAATAGTACGGCAATAAACACCACAGCCGTCATCACAAAAGCGCGCTGGGTTGGCGCACTACCGCCCGAGAGCAACAAATATCCAACCGCCGCAAAAAGCCCTATGATGGCCGCAGGTTTTCGTGCATCATATCGTCTGCCTATAGCAGGAATTGCGGCCAGAACCATGGTGCTGGCCGCAAAAACAAGCCCTGCAACAAGACCCATGTGAAGCCCGGAAATAGCCAGCATGTGAGCCAGCCCGGCAGCACGTAAATCCTCAGCTGTTTGCTCAGTTATGACGCTGCGGTCCCCGGTAACCAAAGCCGCCGCAACCGCGCCTTTTTGTCCTCCCAGATCATCACGTATTCTAAGCGCCAAAGCGCGGCGAATTTTAGTCAGTCTGAGTTTTGTTTTGTCTGTAATACCGTTTTCATCTGCAGTGGGATGGATATGACCATAAGAAAAGCCTGTGCCACCAATTTGCTGGAACCACGCGGCCCGGGAAAAATTATAAGCACCATTGAATTTTGGCGCAGGAGGTGCCTGTAAAGCCGCCGTAAAGCGCACTTGGTCGCCCGGCTCTGCATCTTTCAAAAACCCGCTTACCCGAATTCGTTTTGGTATTTGCTCAGGCTTTAATCGGCCCAAAATTTGCGGTGCGATCAAGTAACGCGCCCGGTGGCCGCGTTCCTTGTCCACTGCCAACACCAGCCCTTCACCTTTATACACCTTGCTTTGCGTGGTGAGCACAGGCGCAGCGCGTGCATGACCCCGCCATTGTGCCGTCCCCCACCCGGCAGCAAAAGATGCGGCAAGCCCCAGTGCAAAAACAAGCCAGACAGTGCGAATTCTGTTCTGGCGCAATAACAAGGCACCACACACAAGACACAAGACGATAATTGCAAATGGAAAAAATGCAGAAGGTTCGGTTAATGGGAAAAAATATGCCGCCGCACCGGTACAGAAAAACCAGGGTGCCCACAGTGAAAAAGCGCCGCGTGTTGGTGTCACTGCGGCCAAATGCCAAAACCTTACCCACCCGGCCCGGTCAAACCTTTTGTGCCATACACCCGCCAGAACATTGGTGGTGATAGCACCTATGCCTGAAACCGCTTGTAGTGACTGTACTTCCTTGCTGTTTGTCATCTGGCGTGCATGGTATCATGAGAATTGATTCCTGCCCGTTTTTCTTTACCGGTTCCGCCATGCCTGATGTCATCACCCGTTTTGCCCCCTCTCCTACCGGTTATTTACATATTGGTGGTGCCCGCACCGCGCTTTTTAACTGGTTGTTTGCCCGTGCCAACAATGGCAAATTTTTGTTGCGCGTTGAGGATACAGACCGTGCTCGATCCACGCCCGAAGCCACGGCAGCCATTCTGGACGGGCTGAATTGGCTGGGGTTAAATCACGATGACGATGTGGTTTATCAAAGCCAGCACGCCAAACACCATGCAAAAGTTGCACACCGGTTATTACAATCCAGTGGCGCTTATCGTTGTTATATGACCCCGGACGAAATTATTGTCGAACGCGATGCAGCGCGAAAGCAAGGCCGCGCATTTCACTCACCCTGGCGAGAACGCAAGCCTGATGTATCCCTCGAAAACAGCTCTTATGTAATCCGTCTTAAATCACCACAAAGCGGGCAAACCATTATTGAAGATCGGGTACAAGGTAAGGTGGTGTTTGATAATGCAGAACTTGATGATCTGATTTTGCTTCGTGCTGATGGCTCACCCACCTATATGCTGGCGGTGGTCGTCGATGACCATGACATGCAGATCAGCCATATCATTCGCGGCGATGACCATTTGGTCAATGCAGCACGTCAGAGCCTGATTTACGCGGCGCTCGACTGGCCTTTACCGGATTTTGCCCATATCCCCCTGATTCATGGGCCAGACGGGAAAAAGCTTTCCAAACGCCATGGCGCATTGGGCGTAGAGGCCTATCGGGATATGGGATATTTGCCCGAGGCCATGCGCAACTATCTGGTGCGGCTGGGCTGGGCACATGGTGATATGGAAATTGCCTCAACGGATGAGCTGACCCAAGTGTTTGACCTTGGCGGCATCAACAAAGCCCCGGCACGGCTGGACTTTGATAAAATGGCCAGCATCAATGCCCATTATTTGCACAATGCTGATAATGATCGTCTCGCAGACTTGGTTCTTGCCTATATACGCAAGGCCAAAACCTGGCCCATGGATACTCAGGCACAACAAAGAGTGCGCAAAGCCATGGAAATTATAAAAAAAAGAGCCAAAACCATTTCCGATCTTGCCGAACAGAGTTACTTTCTTGTGCGGGAGCGACCGATTCCTTTAAGCGGGAAGGTGGAAAAACCGCTCAAAGGTGATGCTCTGCCAAGATTGGCGCGATTGCGTGAAGTTTTGGAAAGCCAAGCAGACTGGCAGGTTGAAACACTTGAACGGGAACTGCAAGCGTTTGCAGGGGTTGAGGGTGTTGGCTTTGGTAAAGTAGGCCAACCCCTGCGGGCGGCACTGACCGGGGGAGCGTCCGCACCTGATTTGGGGGCCGTATGCGCCCTGTTGGGCAAGAAAGAAACCCTGGCCCGCCTGGATGACGTCCTTGCGGCAAACATTGCCTGACACAAGGCGCAAAAAAATAATGGCGTATCCCATGCCAAACAATGAGATGAGGTAAGAGACGATGGATATTAAAATTAAAAAAACCAGCGACGCAAAACTAAGCACATCCACAGGTGAGGCCTTTGAACTACCCGTTTATTCCGGCACGGTTGGCCCAGACGTGATCGACATACGCGCCCTTTATAAACATTCCGGCATGTTCACATTTGATCCCGGTTTTACCTCTACGGCCAGTTGCGAATCCCAGATTACCTACATAGACGGTGGTGAAGGCACCCTGCTCTATCGTGGTTATCCCATCAATCAATTGGCCGAACAGTCAAGCTTTCTCGAAGTGTCCTATCTTTTGCTTTATGGCCATTTGCCCAACCCAACAGAAATGACGAATTTTACCCACTCCATCACCCACCATACCATGTTGCACACCCAGTTTGATACGTTTTTCAACGGCTTTCGCCATGATGCGCACCCCATGGCTATAGTTTGTGGTGCCGTCGGTGCCTTGTCAGCATTTTATCATGACTCCACCGATATAAATGATCCCCATCAACGCACTGTGGCCAGCCATCGTATGGTCGCCAAAATGCCCACCATTGCCGCGCGAGCGTACAAGTATTCTATCGGTCAACCCTTTATCGGCCCACGTAATGATTACGGCTATGCAGAAAACTTCCTGCATATGTGCTTTGCCGTTCCCGCAGAAGATTATGTGGTAAACCCCGTTCTTGCCCGCGCTATGGATCGCATTTTTATTCTTCATGCAGATCATGAACAAAACGCCTCAACCTCGACCGTGCGACTTGCCGGCTCATCAGGAGCTAATCCCTTTGCTTGTATCGCCGCAGGGGTTGCCTGTTTATGGGGGCCAGCCCATGGCGGGGCCAATGAGGCGGCATTGCGTATGCTCTATGAAATTGGCTCCGTTGATCGTATCCCTGAATTTATCAAGCGCGCAAAAGATAAAAATGATCCGTTCCGCCTTATGGGCTTTGGCCACAGGGTGTATAAAAATTATGATCCACGGGCCAAAATCATGCAACGCACATGTCATGAAGTGCTTGATATCACGGGCCATCGTGATGACCCCATTCTTAAAATTGCCCTGGAACTTGAACGCATCGCCCTTAGTGATGAGTATTTTGTTGAAAGAAAACTCTATCCCAACATTGATTTTTATTCCGGCATCACATTGAAGGCCATGGGCTTCCCAAGCGATATGTTTACCGTTCTGTTTGCACTGGCCCGTACGGTTGGGTGGATCGCCCAATGGTCAGAAATGTTAAGTGACCCATCGCAGAAAATCGGACGCCCCCGTCAAATTTATACCGGTGCACCGCTGCGCAATTATACGTCGATGGACAAGCGTTAGCGCGCACTATTTTGCCAAAGCGAATGTATTGCCAGGGCAACACGCTGTGATGTAGGCGGCCCGCCCGTACCCATTTTTTGTACGGCGCTTGCGAGCGCGCTTGTTTGCGCCTCACGTTCCTCACTGCTCACAAGCAGATTTTCCAGCGCCGCGCATAACACATCCACCCGGCAATCATTTTGCAAAAATTCAGGTACAATCATTTTTTCTGATGCCACATTCACCAGACTAACAAAACGTGTTTTCAGGAAAAACGTTTTGAGCAACCACCAGGAAAATGCGCCAAACCGATAACCAACAACCATGGGGACACCCGCAGCCGCCAGTTCAGTAGTAACCGTACCGGAACAGGCAAGTGCCAGATCAGCAGCATCAAATGCATCGGTATTTTTCTCTTCATCCAGAAAAACCATATCCTGCAGACGTGGATCATCTGCCGCTGCAGCACGCACCTGGGTGGCAATAGCGCGCGAGAGGGGGCACAACACCACCAGGTCTGGGTGACGTTGACGCAACGCCCTGACTGCCCCGGCAAATGATTCATGCAAACGCAAAAACTCCGAACTTCGGCTACCAAAAAGAACTAACAAAACTTTTGCTTCCTCGGCAATGCCCAGGCTCTTTCGCAAACAGATACCGTCGCCTTTGACCCACTTTGAAAGCACCGGGTTGCCAACAAAGGTAACGTCCAAGCCTTCTTTTTCAAAATATGATGCATCAAACGAATGAATAGTCAGCAAATGATCCATAGCTTGGGCGAGTGTTTTTGCTCGCTCCGGCCTGGAGGCCCAAACCTGGGGGGCCACATATTTGACCAGTATCGCCTCTGGATGCATAGCACGAATTGCCCGGGCCACCCGCAATGTAAACCCCCAGCTATCAACCAGAACAATAATATCTGAATTCCAGTCATTGGCGTATCTGGCCGTGTGTTGGGCTAGTTTAACAATCCGCCGCCAGGCTAATAACCCTTCAATAAAGCCCAGCACTGAAAGTTTAGACATATGGATAGGGCTATCAATACCTCGCGCCGCCATTGCCGGGCCGCCAATGCCGGCAAATTCAACATTGCCGCCAAACTTTTCACGCAACGGCTCAATAATATCAGCCGCCAGCTGATCCCCGCTTGCTTCACCAGCAACCAGAAATATTCGCACAGGTGCGCACTGCCCGTTTTCCTTGCGCATGATCGATCAATCTGCCTCCACGCCAAGAATAAAAAGTCCTAACCGATCCGCAGCCTCCTTGATGGCCTCCACTTCCAGTAAAATAACCGCGCCTGCCTCCAGAACAAGTCCGGCAAGGCCTGCGTGCGCCACATCCTCAATGGTGCTAACCCCCAGCACCGGCAGGTCAATGCGACGATCCTGCCCTGGTTTTGCAGTTTTTGCGAACACGCCGCGTCGGTGCTCTTTGGTGCCACGCAATTCAGTAGGCAATTCTGCACAACGGGCCAACATACGCGCTGTTCCCTCTTGCGCCTCAACGGCCAAAACTACTCCATCACATACCACAGCCCCCTGCCCTATATCCAGAGCACCAATTTTTTGTGCTATTTCACTGGCAAATCTGGCATCATCCAGTGCGTATTCTGGTACTTTGCAATTACTGATGTATCCCATTGGCATCATGTGTTTTGGGGCAATATCTGCCGTACCAAGAACCGTAAAGCCCGAACCTTCAAACAAGGTAATAATGCTCCGCAAAAGAGGGTCATCTCCCTGACGCGCCGCAGCAAGTAGCCCTGAGCGATCCAACGGTTTCAGCCCTTCAGGGTTATAAACTCCAAAATCTGGCCGCGACACTTGCCCGCCAAACACAACCGTATCAACACCGGTTTCCTGAAAATATGAAAGTATTGGTGCAATTTCCTCCGGGGTGAAATTCCGTGTTTGAAAACCATCCCAGTTCTGATCGGTAAATTCATGAAAACAGGCAACGTTAACGGCTTTACCATTCGTGCTGGCTTCCCGGGCAAGAATAAGGGGCAAAAGACCACCACCGGCAACAATACCCAGATGCTCCCATATTGGCACTTTACGATCCACCTGCATCTGGCAAACACAATGCGCGCTTTGAACCGGTTTTTATAAATGTAACCATATCCATGACCTGCGCACTATCCTGATAGCTGGCTTCAACAATGTTGAGCCGTTCTTCAAATAACCCGGCTCCCTCTTCAAACAACACTTTATAGGCAGCCCGGGCGCAATGAATATTCGCACGCGACACACCTGCGCGCTGCATCCCGATAACGTTTAGTCCGTTCAAACGGGCCGGGTTTTCCACCACCATGCCATAAGGAATGACATCGCGAGATACATAGGACAGCGCCCCGATAAAGGCATTGTGTCCGATGCGGGTAAATTGATGCACACCGACCATACCACCGAGATTGGCGGCATCTCCCACCTCAACAAATCCACCAATGGCCACGGCATTGGCAAACACCACATGGCTACCCACAACACAGTCATGGGCAATATGCGACCCCACCATAAAATATCCCTCATCTCCGATACGGGTAACACCATCCCCCGTCACAGTGCCGATATGCATTGTAACATGCTCGCGTATTGTGTTTCGCCTACCAATGACCAGCCTGGTTTTCTCGCCCCTGTATTTTGTATCCTGCGGTGCCAGTCCCAGCACGCATTGGGGGAACACTTCACATTCATTACCCAACGTGACGCCAGCACCAATATGAACCTGTCCATGCACTTGAACACCGTCATGCAAGATTGCTCCGGATTTGATAATGCTGAACGGGCCAACATGAACGCCAATACCCAACTCAGCACCCTGTTCGACAATTGCACTGGAATGGACAAGTGTTTCGCTCATGTATTGCTCGGTATGGCTATGGCGCTGAATGTACACTGGGCGCAAAGCTCACCATCGACATGAACCTCGCCTTGGTAGAAATGAATGTTCCTGCGTACTTTGAGAAGTTTCACAGGAATATGCAATATATTCCCCGGCACCACGGGGCGACGAAACCGTCCTTTTTCAACGCCCAGAAACATAATGGTTTGCTTACCCGGTTTCAGATCAAGCATCTTGGCAGACAACAAAGCCCCGGTTTGGCCCATTGCTTCAATCAACAAGACACCCGGCATGATCGGGTTACCAGGAAAATGTCCTTCAAAATACGGCTCATCAATTGTAACAGTCTTTAGCCCGGTAAGGCTCTTGCCCTCAATATAGTTACAAGCACTATCGATCATCAAAAAGGGAAAACGGTGCGGAAGATAATGATATACTTCGTCCATGGCGATACTATTACCAGAGATGATGCGTTCATCATTTGCCATTTTGTTTATTGCCTTTAGCAGCAGCCAGTTTCTCTAACGAAACCTGCTCTCTTAAGAATTGGCGCAAGGGGCGGGCCGGATACCCACTCCATATTTCCCCGGCACCAATATCCTTTGTTACCAAAGCCCCGGCGCCAATACGCACCTCGTCTCCAATTCTGATATGGTCAATGATTGTGGCGCGCCCGCCCATCATAATGCCTTTACCAAGGGTTGTACTGCCAGACACACCGGCAAAGGCCGCCAACACACAGTCTGAGCCTATTGTCACATTATGGGCAACTTGTACCTGGTTATCAATTTTGGTTCGCTCGCCGATAAAGGTTTCCCCAAAAACAGCACGGTCAATCGTCGTAATAGAGCCAACCCTGACATCATCGGCAATTCTTACATGGCCAAAATGAGTGACTTCCAACATGCCTTGTTCACTCATGACAATTCCAAGGCCTGCTTCACCCAAAACTGCACCAGGACGTATATCAACCCTGTCCCCGATAATTGAGAAGCCGATCACCGCGTTAGCGCCGATGTGGCAATGATGCCCAATGATACATCCGGTACCAATAACAGCCCCAGGGCCAATAATGGTATTCTTGCCGACCTGCACCCCGTCACCAATGCAGGCGCCGGGGCCGATCAGCACCCCCTCGGCCAGTATTGCATCGGACGAAATTGCCTCATCATGAAAATTGTTTTGTCGTGGCTGTACAAGTAGACTTGCTGCCATGTTAAAGGCAGCAACAGGACAATCACACACGGCAATTGCCAGAACCCCTAGGGATTTTAGCGGCTCGACCATATCTGGTGAGCAAAAACACAAACCTGCATCAAGCTGTGATATTTCTTTCAGAACTTTTGAACTGCGCGCAAATGTTATATCTGCCCGGGTGGCAGACCCAAGCGCGGCTACACCCTCCAACTGGTGATCCGGACTGCCGTGAGCCAATTTTGCATTTACCGCGCCTACAAGTTCGCCAAGGATAACAGGCGCATGTAATTGGTAAAAGCGTGGATCACTCACCACGGGTACGTACCTCCAGGTTTGATTATCTGCCGGGAGCCTGGCCTTGTTGCTGTGGAGGCGCAATGCGTGGCACCCGAACCCGATTAACCGGTGTGGATGTCATTGCAGCGTCAATTTTGGCGACAACGGCTTCGGTAACATCCACGGCGCTGGTGCGAAACAACGTTGCCTCGCCCGGAAGCAGTATCTGGATATTGCCTTCCTTGATAACGGTATTAACCGCCGATTCGTAGGCCTTAAGGGCGGGCGCGATAGCCTGTTGGCGGGTTGCCTCCATCTGGCGCTGTTTCCAGTCACCAAGCACAGCCAGTTTTTGGCGAATTTCCTGACCACGGCGTTGCAGGTCAGTACGGGTGCGCAGCGTTTCCGGAGACAAGGCAGACACTTCAGCGTTAAGTTGCTGCGCTTGTGTACGCAGCGGAGCCAACTCTGCTTCAAACTCGGTATCGATTTGTTTGTCCAACGCCAAAAGCTGGTCAGCGACATAAATGCCTACTTTGGATTTGGCCAAAGAAAGTTCCTGGCTAATAACAGCAACTTTTGTCCCACCAGAGGGCGTTTGTGCAATCGCGGGTGTCATTAAAAACATGCCCAAAAATGCAAGTGATAGGCTAGTGGATAGAATTTTCATGATTAAAACCTTGTTACCTGACTAAATCTGAATTTTGTAATGTCATCATAGACTTCGCTTTTTATTATACGTGAGAAGTCAAACCGTACAGGGCCAAACGGAGAATCCCAAAAAACGGAAACCCCGGCAGTCCCGCGAATGGCAAGATTATCTCGAACAGCAAACCGTGTCGCATCGGTGACCAGTTTATCCGCTGTATCGAGTAATCCCAGTGTTCCCCATTCGGTAAATAGTGCCCCTTTAATTCCGTATTGCTCTGGCAAGCCAGTCGGCAAAGATAATTCCAAAGCGCCAATAACAAAGGCCTTGCCGCCCAATGCATCACGTGGGAAATCCGTTGTGCCGCCATTGCCATCGTCAACAAGCTCGACAATACGTGGCCCTATCCCGGCAATATCAAACCCGCGGAACGATAAACCACCTTTGAAGAAACGGTCATTGATCCGTACATCCTTGCCACCCCAACCGGTAATATAGCCAGCATTTACATGGGCGCTAAGAACAAAGTTCTTGATAATCCCGTGATAGGCATCCCCAACCAGCGAGGAACGTACATAGCGCACATCACCACCAACACCGGCGAATTCCTGATCGAAAGAAACGTTAAAGCCGCGTGTCGGATCAATTGGGTCATTACGCTTGTCCCAAACCATCGTAAAGCCAACCAGAGAGGTTAACCGCCGTCCGATCTGTGAACAGATTTGCAAAGAAGCGGTACAGGTTCGGACTAAATTACCATTGGCATCCCGCAGGGGGTTACCAAAGACATCAATTGCCGAAACTTCCGGGGCGGTAATTTTGTCACTACGGGCGGTATAACGCAAAAACAGGCGTGAGTTTGACGTTGTTGGAAAACCAATTCGCACGCTACCACCCAGAGAATTGGTTCTGAAACTGGCTTCACGAAGAAAATCAGATCTGATATTAAATGCTTCCAGCCCCGCCGAAAGATTGCGCCCCAAAAACCGCGGTTCGGTAAAGCGCATATCGATACTCTGCTGGCGTGAACTGGCCGAAACAGCAAAGCGCAAAAACTGCCCACGGCCACGAAAATTGCGCTGGGTAACCGAAATATCAATCAGGAACGAATTAACTGAAGAAAAGCCAAGCCCAAAAGAAAGCTCCCCCGTTGGTTGCTCTTCTATCTTGACTTCAACAATGGCCCGGTCTGGTTTTGAGCCTGGTTTTTCGGTAATTTCAACTTCTTTGAAAAACCCCAAACTGCGGATCAAATTGCGAGACCGGTCAAGCAAAACCCGGTTAAATGCATCGCCTTCAACAAGTTGGACTTCCCGGCGGATAACACGATCCAGGGTTTGTGTATTGCCCACCACATCAATGCGCTCCACATAAACACGCGGGCCTTCATTAACAACAAAATTGATGTCTACGGTTCGGGTATCTCGATTACGTTTTCGCTGGGGGCGCACATCAACAAACGCATACCCCGAAGCGCCCGAAGCAAAAGTCAGGGCATCTACAGCGTCATCAATACGTTGGTTTTTATACAATGAACCTTCTTTAATGCTGACAAAAGCTTCCAGCAAATCTGCATCCAGCGCATCCAGCTCGGACTCAACTGTCATCTCGCCAAATTTATATTTGATCCCTTCATCCACCGTAAATGTGATGAAAAAATCTTTCTGATCCGGCGTCAATTCCGCCACCGACGAAATTACCCGAAAGTCGGCATAGCCTTTGTCCCCATAATATTTACGTAATTGTTCACGATCAAACTCAAGCCGGTCAGGGTCATAATTATCATTTGAGGTCAGGAACTTGTACCAGCGAGATTCTTTTGTTGCGACGATGCGCCTCAACTCAGAATCTGAATAAACCAGGTTACCAACAAAATTTATCCGTCTGACATTAGTTACCGGGCCTTCAGACATCTCAAATATAAGATCAACTCGGTTTTGGGGCTGCTCAGCAACTTTTGGTGTAACCGTTGCCGCAAAATGCCCCGCCTGACGATAGAGGGCGATGATGCGTTGCACGTCCGCCTGCACCCGGGCGCGCGTAAAAATCGCCCGTGGCTGTGCTTCAACTTCATCGCGCAGCTTGTCTTCTTTCAAGGCCCGGTTGTTCTCGAATATCACCCGGTTGATGATGGGGTTTTCCACCACGGAAACAATCAGGGTTCCACGTTCCAGGCGAATTGTTACATCGGCAAAAAGTCCCGTTGCAAAAAGCGTTTTTATGGAAAGATCAACCCGTACCGGATCATAAATATCGCCTGGCCCCAAAAGCAAATAGGATTGCACAGTCCCTGGCTCAAGGCGCTGGTTACCCTCAATCATGATTTGGGTTATGCGCGAGGCAACAGCAGCCGGGGCGGCTCCTGAAGGGGCGACAGGCGTTTGTGCTTGTGCGGAAATATGCACAAAACAAAGCCCTGTAACAAACAGGGCTGCTAACAAGCGTGGGCCAATATGCGGCAAATACATCATAAAAAACCTTAGAAAAATAGCCGACCGATACTCTCAAACAGGCCGAAATATCGCAAATCATTGAGTGTGGCAAATACCATCAGGCTTAAAATCAGTGCCAACCCAACCTTAAACCCGACAAGTTGCATGTTTTCACTCAACGGCTTGCCTACTACGGCTTCAAATGCGTAGTACAACAAGTGCCCGCCATCAAGTACAGGAACGGGTAATAAATTCACCAAACCGATGGCCACAGACAATAAAGCAGCCAGATTGATAAGATTGACCACGCGCATGGCAAAAGAAACCGGCGCACTTTGCACATCGGCCGCTGGTGCAGGGGCAGTACCCACAGCACCCGTATAGGCAAAAATACGCAAAGGCCCGCCAAGCATATCCACAGACCCGCGCCCCCGGATCAGCCGACCCATAAATTTAAGCTGATCGGTTATACTGTTCCATGTTTTGGTCGTACCCGCCGCCGTTGCGGCGAAAAGGCCATATCGGTTCTGGTTGACGATATCGGTTGCCGCCCTGATCCCCAGATAGCCAATGCGGATAGTATTCCCAAGCGGGTCTGTTTGCTCCACCAACCCCGGAATCGCCAACAAATTCACGAATTGGCCGTTACGCTCCACCACAAATTTAACTGGCTCGTTGGCGGCAATAGACACAATGGCCGCAACATCGGTGAAGGTTTTGACCTTGCGTCCATCGGCCTCAACAATCAGATCATTAGCCAAAAACCCTGCCCGAGCCGCCGGAGACTCAAGTTCAACACTGGCAATGCGTGCAGGAATAGTCGTGCTGCCAAATGACATGAGCAGTATGGCAAAAATAACGATTGCAAAAAAGAAATTCATCAATGGCCCTGCGGCAACGATAATCGCCCTGCGCCAAAGAGGAAGAAGGTGAAATACATCACCATGACCACCGGACTGTGCCGCTGCTACCTCGATAGCCTCAGCATCCGGGGCGCTAGCGGCACCCGCATCACCAGCAAACTTCACAAACCCGCCAATAGGAAACAGAGAGAGCTGCCAGATCGTGCCATAACGGTCACGCCGTTGAAAAATTCGTTTCCCGAACCCTATGGAAAATACATCCACTCTGGCACCCAGTATGCGCGCCGCAAGAAAATGCCCCATTTCATGCACAAACACGATTAACGTGAAAACAAATACAAAGGAGAGAATAAACCCTGGTGTCTGAAGAATGGCCTGCATAAATAAAACCTTTTAGTTCAAAGTGTTGTGTGTTATTGATACGTTCTCGTCAAGTGTTCTTTGGCTTTGTCACGCGCCAAATTGTCCAGTGCAAACACGTCTTCATATGTCTCTGGTGCCCCGTTCCAATGACCGTTATCAGGATGTCCGTCATCCAGAACATTGGCGACCAATGCGGCAATATCCAGAAAACCGATCTTTCCTGCCAAAAAGGCCTCAACCGCAACTTCATTAGCGGCATTCAATGCCGTGCAGGCAATATCACCTGTTTCCATGGCGTTTCTGGCCAGCGCAAGCGCAGGAAAACGGTTTGTATCCGGGGCTTCAAAATCAAGGCGGGACAGGTTCGCAATGTCCAGGCGTTCGCATGGCGTTGCGATACGATCTGGCCAGGCAAATGCAGAGGCAATAGGGACTCTCATATCTGCTGGCCCCATTTGCGCCAATAAAGATCCATCAATATATTCCACAAGACCATGCACCACTGATTGCGGGTGAATAAGAACCTCAAGTTGACTTGGACTTGCGTCAAAAAGATGGCGAGCCTCTATTAATTCCAGCCCCTTGTTCATCAGGGTTGCTGAATCTACTGATATTTTTGCACCCATAGACCAAACGGGATGGGCAATGGCTTGCGCGGGTGTCGCTGTCTTCATTTGATCCAGTGTCCATGTACGAAACGGGCCACCAGATGCGGTAAGCACAATTCGTACCAAAGCATCACGCTGGTTTGTGTCCAACACCTGAAAAATTGCGTTATGCTCAGAATCCACCGGCAATAATGTCGCACCGGCACGTTTGCAGGTTTTCATAAGCAGAGCACCCGCGCAGACCAGCGATTCCTTATTGGCAATGGCAATCGCGCCGCCCCGACTGGCCACTTGCAATGTTGAACGCAACCCTGCCGCACCCATAATTGCGGCCATAGTCCAGTCTGCCTCTCTGGCTGCGGCGTCTTCTACCGCCGTCTGCCCAGCACCACATTCTATGCCGGTTCCTGCAAGAGCATCACGTAAGTCAGCACCCAAATGCTCATCAGCAATGGCAACAAAGTCCGGGCGAAATTCACGAGCCATATCGGCCAGATCACTCACGTTACGCCGGGCAGCAAGGGCAATTATTTGCAGGCTGTCTTCGCCATGACGCGCCCGCTGATCGGCAATAATATCCAGGGTAGAGCGGCCAACTGATCCCGTAGCACCCAGGACACTGATGCGGCGCGCTTTGCTAATCTGCGCCATATTAAAATATCACACCTGGAAAAACCAAAACAAAGACTGCCAATGCCATTGCCGCTGCCAACATGGCGTCCAACCGATCAAGCACGCCGCCATGTCCGGGAATGGATGTACCGGTGTCTTTTACCCCAAAGCGACGTTTTAACCATGAACTTAGCAAATCTCCACCTACTGAAATAATGGCTAAAACAGCTGACAAAACCTCAAGCCCAAGCCCGCCATCAAAACCACCTAAACGCGCTGTCACACTACCCGCCAATGTTCCGGCCACCAACCCCGCAGCAAAGCCTGACCAGGTTTTATTGGGACTAATGGCGGGCCAAAGTTTGGGGCCACGCACCTGCGAGCCAAAAAGATAGGCCGCAGAATCTGCCGCCCAGACCACAGCGAACAGATAAAGAAGTTGGGACAAGCCATCCGACCCGGATCGTAGATATAGCACAGCCAGCACAGCCAACCCAATATAGAGAAATCCACCGACAGCCCGCCAGGGTTTTCCACGTCCGGCACGTTCCAGTGCCGAAATCAAGGTGACAACAACAAGGGCCAATACTGCCCAGCCCCAGTTTTCTGCCCAAGCAAAAAATATCGGCACCATCAACCCCAGCATGACAAATGCATAAGAGCCAATTTTTGCATTTTGATCCGACATTCTGACCCATTCACGAGCCATCGCCGCCATCAGTACAGCGGCCAACAAGGTGAACAACACCCCACCTTTAATGGCACACACCAGAACAATGGGGATCAGGATCAGGGCCGAAATTACACGAACCCAAAAATCACGTCCTCTAAACCTAATGTTTTTTTGGCGTCCGGCAGTCATACGTCTGCTCCCCCCTGGCGACGCTCTCGACGCGCATATATCTGCAATGCCTCTTCAAAATGCTCTTGTGTAAAATCAGGCCACAAAACATCCAGTACCACAAATTCGGAATAAGCACTCTGCCAAAGGAGAAAATTGCTTAACCTCTGTTCCCCACTGGTACGCAGAACAATATCCGGGTCAGGCATAAAGGCTGTGTCCAGCTGGCTTGAAATATCCGACTCTGATATTTTTTCCAACGCCAGAGCGCCTGATTTGACCTTCGCGGCCAATCCCGCAAAGGCGCGGGTCAGTTCATCACGCCCACCATAGTTAAACGCTATATTCAAAAACAGGCGTTCATTGTCCTGTGTCTGACGCTCCACATCCTCGATTAATTTAATCATATCTGCTGCAAGATTTGCCCGTTCGCCAAGAATACGAACCCGCACCCCGTTGTTCCGAAGCCGTTCGACATCTTTTTCTACAAAATTGCGCATAAGATCAAATAAGGCCTTGATCTCACTCTTTGGGCGCCTCCAGTTCTCGGTTGAAAAACTGTAAATCGTTAAATAGCGGATACCCAGATTACCGGCCGCCTCAACACATCGACGAACGGCCATAACGCCTTGACGATGACCAAAGCTGCGCGGCTTTCGCCGGGCGGCCGCCCAACGTCCGTTACCATCCATTATGATAGCAACATGCTCTGGTGGCTTGGGTATTGCCTGGGCAGTCTGAACTGACATGCCCTAGGTCATAGACTCATAAACAGGGTCGGTATGGTGCGCTAAACCGTTAGAATATGCCAGAAGAAGGATGAAAAGCGTGCTGGTAGCACGGTTAAAGCCTTCGCCGTAGCAGATTGACGCGGGTTGCGCGTGGGTTGCCATATGGTCAATTTCCCCAGCTAATACGTCGCAATACCTTGAAAACCATGGGGTTTCCAGCGGCCTTGTTCCTGTTATCTGGATAAATTTCCTCATACCATATTGATCCTGTTTATGAGTTTATGCCTTATACCTGCATGATTTCTTCTTCTTTGGCCGCAAGCACCTGGTCTATATTGGCAATTGCTTCATCGGTGGCCGATTGCACCAATGCACCGTCCCTTTTGTGTTCATCCTCGCTTAATTCATTGTTTTTTTCCAATACTTTAAGCGTATCCATACCATCGCGCCGCACATTACGCACAGCAATCCGGGCCTGTTCAGAATATCGCCCGGCAAGCTTGGTTAGTTCCACCCGGCGCTCCTCATTCAGGGGAGGGATAGGAATGCGCAGGTTTTGCCCATCCATAACTGGATTTACCCCCAAACCGGCATTGCGGATGGCCTTGTCTGCTGCCTGCACCAGAGTTTTATCCCATATCTGAACAGAAATCATCCGCGATTCTGGTACAGAAACCGTGCCGATCTGGTTTAATGGTGTTAACGCACCATACGCCTCTACCTGAACAGAATCCAACAACCCTGCACTAGCTCTACCTGTACGCAAACCACCAAACTCATGTTTCAGGGCCGCCAACGCACCATCCATACGGCGTTTCAAATCTTTTAGTTCAAACTCTGCCATAGCCCATTACCTTTATTATTCTGTATCGCTGATTTTTGTACAAACACCGGTGCCGGCAAGCACCTCACGCAATCTGCCCGGTTCCTGTATAGAAAAAACTATAACAGGAATTTGATTATCCCGCATCATGCTAACCGCCGCAGCATCCATCACCCGCAAATCCTGCGCCAGTACATCATGATAACTCAATTGCTCATACCGGGTTGCATCAGGGTCTTTTTTGGGGTCAGCACTATAAACCCCGTCAACCTGCGTACCTTTAAGAAGTGCATCGCAGCCCATTTCCGCCGCACGCAAGGCCGCGCCTGTGTCTGTGGTAAAGAATGGATTACCAGTTCCGGCAGCAAAAATAACCGTACGGTTGCGTTCAAGATGGCGGATAGCCCGGCGGCGAATATAAGGCTCACACACAGACATCATTGGAATTGCAGACTGAACCCTGGTTTCCACACCAATGTTTTCAAGTGCATTTTGCATGGCAAGAGCGTTCATGACCGTAGCCAACATGCCCATATAATCGGCGGTAGCCCGCTCCATGCCTTGCTCTGCAGCGGAAAGGCCACGAAAAATATTACCGCCGCCAATGACCAGGCACATCTGCACCCCGGCACTGGCTGCATCTGCAACTTCGCTAGCAATGCGCAGAACTGCTTTTTGATCTATGCCATAGGCCAAATCCCCCATCAGCGCCTCACCAGAGACTTTGAGCAAAACCCGCGTGTAGGACACGGGTTTTCCTTTTTTTGGGGCTACTGATTTTGTTTCAGGCACAAGCACGCTCCTGCGACTCATATTTCAGGCACACTAGAGCAATTCTCTTGATTTAGAAATCGCTCAAATTGCCCTGAATGTATTGACCAGGAACATTTGTGAATTACAGGGCTGCTGGAGGCAACGCTCAGGTCCCGCCAGCAACTGCAGCAACTTCTGCTGCAAAGTCTTCTGTCTTTTTTTCAATGCCTTCACCCAGACCCATGCGGGCAAATCCGGTCAAGGTAACAGATGTCTCAAAATCTTCAGCCGCAGCCTCAATCAATTGTGACACTGTCTGGTCTGGGTTCATTACAAATGCCTGATTGAGAAGCACAACTTCAGCGTAAAACTTGCGAAGGCGCCCTTCGACCATTTTCTCAATGATGTTATCAGGCTTACCCGACGCACGGGCCTGTTCAGTGAATACATCGCGTTCGCGGGCAATAACACCCTGATCCAGTTCCACAATCGATAGAGCCAGAGGAGAGGTTGCGGCCACGTGCATGGCAATTTTTCGCCCCAGTTCCGTCAATTTTTCTTTATCGCCAGAAGATTCTAGTGCGATCAGCACACCAATACGCCCAATATCCGTTGCCACAGCGTTATGAACATAACGGGCAACAACACCGTTTGATACAGACAGGGCAATTGCACGGCGCAAATTCATATTTTCGCCAATTGTCGCAATCATAGTGGTCAAGGCCGTCTCGACGTTGTCTCCACTATCAAGTTTTGTTGCCAATATGGCATCAACCTTACCATTTTCGTTAATGGCAAAATCTGCAAGCAATTTGGCAAACGCCTGAAAATCTCCATTACGCGAGACAAAGTCTGTTTCAGAGTTCAATTCGATCATGGCACCAGCATTAACGCCAGCAGAAACCGCTACCACACCTTCCGAGGCGACGCGGCTTGCCTTTTTTGCTGCTTTTGAAAGTCCCTTTTTACGCAACCAGTCCGTAGCAGCGGCAACATCCCCGCCGGTTTCGGTCAACGCTTTTTTACAATCCATCATACCTACGCCCGTTGCTTCACGAAGCTCACGGACGAGTGCTGCGGTAATTTCAGCCATTGCTGAACTCCTCATATTATTGCTGTTTCATTGGCCAGATCCAGGCCAGTGAATGACGACACAATTTATTTCTTTTTACTGCTGTCTTTAGCTGCCTTGGCTTTAGGCTCTGCCTTGGCTTTAGGTTCTGCCTTGGCTTTAGGCTCTGCCTTGGCTTTGGGTTCTGCCTTGGCTTTAGGTTCTGCCTTGGCTTTAGGTTCTGCCTTGGCTTTAGGTTCTGCCTTGGCTTTAGGTTCTGCCTTGGCTTTGGGTTCTGCCTTGGCTTTGGGTTCTGCCTTGGCTTTGGGTTCTGCCTTGGCTTTAGGCTCTGCCTTGGCTTTGGGTTCCGCAGTTTTCAATGCAAGCTCTACAGGGTCTTCAGCAGCGCCAAGATCAACGCCCAGACCAGCCTGCGCATCGGCCATACCATCCAAAATAGCGTCAGCGATTAAATCACAATAAAGCGCGATAGCGCGCGTCGCATCATCATTACCAGGAATGGGAAAATCCGCATCTTCAGGATCAGAGTTAGTGTCAATAACGGCAACCACAGGAATATGTAGTTTGCGCGCTTCACAAAGCGCAATAACCTCCTTGGTCGTATCAATGACAAACATCAGATCTGGAACACTGCCCATATCCTTAATGCCACCAAGCGAGCGTTCAAGCTTGTCCTGCTCTCTGGTGAGCTTCATCAATTCTTTCTTGGTCAGACCTGTTTGGGCATCTTCGGCCAGTAGACCTTCCAGATCCCGCAATCGCTTGATCGAACGGGAGATGGTCGTCCAGTTGGTCAACGTACCACCTAACCAGCGATGGTTGATGTAATACTGGGCACACCGTTTGGCCGATGCCGCCACAACATCACTGGCCTGACGTTTTGTGCCAACAAACAAAATGCGTCCACCCTTTGCAGCAACCTCACGCACTTTAACAAGTGCCTGATGCAAAAGAGGTACGGTTTGCGATAAATCCAGAATATGGATGTTGGAACGAACCCCGAATATATAGGGTTCCATGCGTGGATTCCAGCGATGTTTCTGGTGTCCAAAATGCACGCCAGCTTCCAATAGCTGACGCATGCTCACCTCGGGTAGAGCCATATCTTTTCCTTTTCCGGTTCGCCTCCACAAGGGCAGTCCGCAAAAGCGGCACCGGATGGATGAGTGCGGATGCGTCCGCGCTCCCCGCCCCTGTGTGCGTGGTGCGCGCCTTATAGGCACAGCGTAGAGTCTTGGCAAGTGCGCCTCTCAGGCAATTTGCACTCAAAAAAAGGGAATAAACGTTACACAGAAATTTCCTGCGCATCACGAACACCAGCCAATGATTTTAGCGCCCGTCTGGCCGCCATATCCGCCGGCCACTGCCCCTCTGCCTGCACCTCTACCTCACAACCGGTTTTTGTTTCAAAAACCAAACTCAAGCGCCGCAGGGGTATATTTTCGCGTGACCTTAATGCCTCAAGGCAAGCCTTCACAGATGCGACCTGATCGCTGTCCTCTAAAATTACGCGTAAATTTCCGGTCTTTGCCGCGACCACAGTCTCCAGAGGCTCTATCTTTACAACTTTATACCGTGCATCCCCACCCGCTTGATCGGCACGGATCGTGGCAAGCACCACTGATCCGGGTTTTAA
Source organism: Robiginitomaculum sp. (assembly GCA_021776565.1). GTDB lineage: Bacteria > Pseudomonadota > Alphaproteobacteria > Caulobacterales > Maricaulaceae > Robiginitomaculum_B. The sequence continues at coordinate 43,011 of JAJFFQ010000070.1, forward strand.
CGCCATTCCAGCTTCATTCAAAACTTCTGCCGGCGCCATAACTTCACACTCACCACTGGCGTCAGAAAATGTTACAAAGGCAAAACGCCCACCACGTTGATTGGTACGTTCGCGCTTAGCCCGCACAACCACTGCCAAGCGCAGATTAGTGCCAGAGCGGCCCGTTTTTACGGCAATGTTGCTCACAGATGTAACGCCCAGAGGTTTTACACTCTGTGCGTAGGCATCAACAGGATGTCCAGAAAAGTAAAACCCGATGGCCGTCAACTCTTCTCGCAAAACCTCCTCTACCTCCCAGTTTTCCGGGTCAGGCAGATCCGCACGGCCAATATCAGGTGCACCGTCCCCAAACAGGGATACTTGTGCTGACTCGCGCTCACGTGCCGCGTGTGCAGCATGAGCCAGAAGAAAACTTGCAGACTGAAAGGCCTTGTGACGATTTGGCTCAAACTCGTCAAAAGCACCTGCCCTTGCCAGATTTTCAAGCGCACGTTTATTCAAGGCCTGTGGATCAACCCGCATGGCAAAGTCAAAAAGATCACGGAATGCCCCGTTTGTCTGGCGCTCCTGCACAACATGCGCCATCGCACTGCTGCCAACATTGCGTATCGCCCCCAGCGCATAGTAAATTTTGCCATCCTGCACACTAAAGTCTGATGAGCTTTGATTTATGTCCGGGCCACACACTTCAATGCCCTGACGGCGTGCATCCGCAACAAAAACTGCCAGTTTATCGGTATTAGCAATATCCAGACTCATAAGGGCGGCCAGCAATTCAACCGGATAATGAGATTTAAGCCATGCCGTCTGGTAGGAAACCAGCGCATAAGCTGCTGAATGTGATTTATTGAAGCCATAACCTGCAAACTTGTCCACCAGATCAAAAATGTGATCCGCCTTGGCTTCTTCAACGTTGTTTTTTATCGCTCCGGCAACAAATCGCTTGCGTTGGGCGCTCATCTCGCTCTTGATTTTCTTACCCATAGCTCGACGCAGAAGATCTGCCTCACCAAGAGAATACCCCGCCAACACCTGGGCGATCTGCATAACCTGTTCCTGGTAGATAATAACGCCATAGGTTTCTGCGGTAATCGGCGTTACCATATCATGCAAAAACATTGGTTCTTCGCGTCCGTGTTTGCACGCCACATATTTTGGAATATTTTCCATAGGGCCAGGACGGTACAGAGCAACAATAGCAACAATATCTTCAAAGCAATCCGGGCGAGCCTTGCGCAATACATCGCGCATACCGGGGCTTTCCAATTGGAAAATACCAACGGTTTCAGCCTCAGACAGCATAGCATAGGTTTTTTCATCATCCAGAGGCAAGCGGTCAATCTCGACCTCTATGTCTCGTTTTGCAAGATATGTTACGGCGCGGTCAATCACAGTAAGGGTTTTCAGGCCAAGAAAATCAAATTTGACCAGCCCGCCTTTTTCAGCCCATTTCATGTTGAACTGTGTTGCCGGAACGTCCGACCTGGGATCACGGTAAAGCGGCGTAAGCTGAACCAGTGGGCGATCCCCGATCACCACCCCCGCCGCATGAGTGGAGGTGTTCCGATAAAGCCCTTCCAGCTCAAGGGCGGTGCCAAGCAATTGCGCGACATCCTCATCTTCATCACGGGCGCTTTGTATATCCGGCTCTGAGGCAATGGCCTCTTTCAAAGTGACCGGGTTTGCCGGATTGCTTGGCACCATTTTTGCCAAACGGTCAACCAGACCCAATGGCAATTGCATAACCCGGCCAACATCGCGCAAAACAGCGCGCGCTTGCAGCGTGCCAAAGGTGATGATTTGCGCAACCCTGTCCTTGCCGTATTTTTGGCGCACATAGTCTATGACTTCACCGCGCCGCTCCTGACAAAAATCGATGTCAAAGTCAGGCATTGAAACCCGTTCAGGGTTGAGGAACCGTTCAAACAAAAGCCCGAAACGCAATGGATCAAGACCGGTAATGGTCAGCGCCCAGGCCACCACTGAACCTGCGCCTGAGCCACGCCCCGGCCCCACGGGAATATCTTGCTGATTGGCCCATTTTATAAAATCGGCCACGATCAGAAAATATCCCGGAAAGCCCATCTGGTTGATGATACCAAGTTCATGTTCAAGGCGTTGCCAATACTCGTCTTCTGGTGCGGCCAGCTCGATATTGGCAAGACGTTGCTTGAGACCATTGCGTGCCTGGTTGGCCAGTTCCTCCGCCTCATCCTTGGCATCACCGCTGGTGAAATTGGGTAAAATGGGGTCATGAAGAAGCGGGCGATAATGACAACGCATCGCCACCAGTGCCGTATTACTAACCAGCTCAGGCAAATCACTGAACAGTTCCGCCATTTGCTTGCCAGTTTTGAAATAATGCTCCGGAGTGACACGCACCCGGTCAGGAACAGATAAATAGGTGCTTTGCGATATACACATCAGCGCATCATGCGCCTTGTGCATCTCGGGGTTGGCAAAATATGGCTCATTGCTGGCGACCATAGCCATTCCATGACGGTCGGCCCAGTCAAGCAAGACCGGCTCGCTTAAGGCTTCTTCGTCACGGCCATGACGCTGAATTTCTACGAATAAATTATCGCCAAAAGCGGCGGCCATATCATCAAGGCGTTGGGTAGCCCGATTAACCTGCCCATTATGAAGCAAGCGGTTGACCATCCCGTCAAACCCGCCGGTGAGCGCCATCAACCCTTGTGCATGTTTGCACACATTTTCCCAGGACACATGCGGTAATTCCGACGGATCAACATCAAGAAACGCCATGGAACTTAACGCCATCAAATTTTGATAACCTTCTGCGCTTTGGGCAATCAGGGCAATTGTCCCGGCGATGGTGCTGCCGCTTGCATTTTGCCCATCGGCCTCGCCCAATGCCAGGGTTACACCGATAAGCGGTTGCACCCCGGCCTCAGCAAGGGTTTGCGAAAATTCCAAAGCACCAAAAAGATTGTTTATGTCCGTCAGGGCAAGGGCTGGCATCTGATAACGAAGTGCCAAATCACGCAAACCCGCCACCTCGATAGCACCTTCAAGCAGTGAATACGCCGAACGGCAGCGCAAATGCACAAAAGGCAATGTATCTGCACCCATGCTGTATCACCCTCTTAAGCCCTGTTAGCCCTGTCGCGATTCTGTCCAAAGCCTAGAGCATTTCCTAACCGCCGAGAACCATAGACCATGCACCAACCAGCAATGTCAGACTTACCAGCACAGACAAAGCCGCAGCTTCCCTTAAAATATCACGCATTTTATCTCTCCATATTTATGTTCCTATTTTGTTCTTTCATGCTTTGTTCTCATTGTCAAGTGCCCGAGTGCTCGCCCAGCACCATGTTGTTATAACTATCAAAGCGATAATCGCACCTGATCCGCGTCCCCGGGTGGATACGTTCGGGGAGTAGAGCTATTCAACACGGCGGAACCCCGATGCAAATCGGTATCCAGTTGCGCCTCTGCTCTGGATGCCGGGTCAAGCCCGGCATGACACGAGGATGGTTGGCGTGAGAGGCTTATAAAACGATAACAGTAAATAAGTGTATTTTGTAAACTGTCATCTATGGACGCCCCGCTAGTTTTTTCTCCTTCACAAAAAACGGAGGAGGAAAATAAAAGAGATCGCTAAACCGGACAGTAGTGGCCTTCGCTCAAGCCAGAGGGTAGACCATAAACAATGACCCAGACGCGTTATGCGTGCCTGTGTTGCGGAACAGCCTTGCCCTCTGACATAACCAGCACCCGATCCATATAGGATTGCAGAGCGTCGTTATGAGTGGCCACCAGCGCCGCCACGCGCTCTATACGAACCAGATCGAACAGGCTTTGAAACACCGCCGCCGAGGTATTGGGGTCAAGGTTTCCCGTGGGTTCATCGGCCAGCAAAATGCGTGGTTTGTTGACCAGCGCCCGGGCAATGGCCACGCGCTGTTGTTCACCGCCTGAAAGTTGTGAGGGCTGGTGTGTTAACCGGTCAGCCAACCCCATAATGACCAAAAGCCGTTCAGCTTCACGCCGGGCATAGCGTTGACCCTCGCCCGCAATACGCAAAGGCATGGCAACATTATCCAGAGCGGTAAATTCCGGTAGCAGATGGTGAAATTGATAGACAAAGCCAATGGCATTACGCCGCACCGCCGTGCGTTCACTATCACCTAATGATAGACAATCCTGCCCGTCAATCCACACCTTGCCAGCATCGGGTTTTTCCAAAAGCCCGGCGGCATGCAAGAGCGTTGACTTGCCAGAACCGGACGGCCCGATGAGACCAACAAACTCCCCGGCATTAACCTCAAGATCAACGCCAGAAAGAACATTCAAAACACCATCGCCCGACGGATATTGACGGGTGATGTTTTCAAGACGCAACACGGCCCCTGCCCCGCCATTGGTCTCACCCGGGTGCTCACTCATAGCGAAGCGCCTCCACCGGATCCAGGCGTGAGGCGCGCCATGATGGCGGCAAGGTCACCAGAATGGACATCACAAAACCAAACCCGGCAATGACCAGAACCTCACCCCATTCAACCTTGGCCGGCAGACGCGCCAGATCGTACACTTGCGCATCAAACAGACGTTCACCGGGATTAAAGATGGCAAACACCCACTGAATAACATCCTGTATGGGATCAATATAAACAGAGAACACAATACCCAGGATTAGTCCGGCAAGGGTGCCAAAACCGCCAATCGCCGCTCCGGCCATAATGAAAATACGCATGGCGGCACCCCGGCTGGCCCCCATGGTGCGTAAAATTGCAATATCACGCCCCTTGTTTTTGACCAGCATCACCAGCCCTGAAATAATGTTCATCACTGCAATGGCAATAATCAGCATCAGGATCATGCGCATCAATGTGCGCTCGACCTTTAGCGCGGTGACATAGGCCTTGTTCTTGTCTTTCCAGTCATCAATCAGTACCGGCACTGCCGCTGCTTCGGCAATGTCCAGACGAATGGGCAGCGTGTTAAACGGATCATCAACACGTATTTCTATGTAATCCGGGCGATCCCCCCGACTGAAAAAAAGCTGCGCCTGTTCCAATGGCATATAAATAAAGGCACCATCATAGTCTGCCAGACCCATCTCGAATATGGCACCAACACGATAGAGCTTGGAGCGCGGCGTTGAGCCAAACGGCGTTATATTGCTAGAGCTGAAAGACAACAGTTTCAGATCATCGCCAACGCTGATCTCAAACTTGCGGGCCATCTGTGCACCAATGGCAATCTCATTACCGCCATTGCGCCCTTCCCCAAACGTATCAAAGCCTCCCTCGACCAGTTTTTCGGCAACCAGTGGAATTTCCCGAATGGCTTCGGGCTTTATCCCGAACACAATTGCAAGGCTGGCATCCCCGCCCCGGTTCGATAGCGCCGCCGCCTGCCCCACCACCATGGAACGCGCAGAACGCACATGAGGCACCCTGGCCAGTCGTTGGCGCATGGGTTCAACCTGATCTGGCTCCAACTGGGATGTATAGACAAAAATATGCCCCTGCGTGCCCATCATGATTTCAAAGATTTTGTTGCGATAACCATTCATCACAGACATCACAATAATCATGACGGCAACCGCCAGCATAATGCCCAAAAAAGAAATGGTTGTAATCAGCGACACGCCACCTTCGGCTTTTTTGGCCCGTAAATATCGCCAGGCTATTGTCCGCTCGAAGGCAGAAAACGGGGCGGCACCACGCCGGGAAAGGGATACCTGCCCTCTCATGCAGAACTCGCGCATTTACTGCGCAGAAGATTTAATCCCGCATCAAGAGACAGGCTCTGGCGTTGGCCACTGGCACGCTCTTTTAACTCGACCGTTCCTTCCTTCAAGCCACGAGGGCCAATGATAAGCTGCCAGGGCAGGCCGATCAAATCCATGCGTGAAAACTTGGCTCCGGCGCGGCTTTCACTATCGTCATATAGCGGCTCCAGCCCGGCTGCCTCCAGTTCATGATGGGCACGCTCACAGGCCGCATCCGTGGCCTCATCGCCCTGTCGCAAATTAATGATACCCATTTTGAACGGAGCCACAGCCAGAGGCCAGACAATGCCGTTTTCATCATGACTGGCCTCAATAATAGCCCCAGCAATGCGCGAAACACCCACACCATAAGACCCCATATGCACAGGATGATCGCTACCATCGGGGTGCGTAACACTGGCGCGCATGGCCTCGGAATACTTGGTGCCAAAATAAAAAACCTGGCCGACCTCGATACCGCGCGCGCTAAGACGTTTATCTTCGGGAACAGCCATAAAGGCATCTTTATCATGCACGTCTTCGGTGGCGGCATAGAGCGCCGTGCGCTCATCTACCAAAGACTGCAGATCGCCCTCAAAGTCCATATCAAGCCCCGGCGGCGGCATGTCCACCAGATCCTTGTGGCAATAAACGGCTGACTCGCCGGTTTCCGCCAAAATGATAAATTCGTGCGACAGATCGCCGCCAATAGGCCCGGTTTCAGCCCGCATTGGCACCGCCTGCAACCCCATGCGTGCAAAGGTGTTCAGATAGGCAATGAACATACGGTTATAGGAACGGCGCGCGGACCGCTCATCAATGTCAAAAGAATAGCAATCTTTCATCAAAAATTCACGCCCGCGCATGACCCCGAAACGTGGCCGCACTTCATCGCGAAACTTCCATTGAATATGATAAAGCAGCTTGGGCAATTCCTTGTAAGACTTGCAAAAGTTGCGAAAAATTGCTGTCAGCATTTCTTCATTTGTCGGCCCATAGAGCATTTCGCGCTTGTGCCGGTCGGTAATGCGTAGCATTTCCTTGCCATAGGCATCATAACGATCGCTTTGCCGCCATAACTCGGCGGGTTGAATGGTCGGCATCAGCATTTCCACCGCACCGGCACGGTTTTGTTCTTCGCGCACGATCTGTTCAATGTTCTTCAAAACCTTGAAACCCAGCGGCAACCAGGAATATATCCCCGCCGCTTCCTGATGAACCATACCAGCACGCAGCATAAGGCGATGCGAGGCGATTTGCGCCTCTGATGGTGTTTCTTTCAAGGTCGGTAAAAAATAACGGGTAACGCGCATCAGGACATCCAGTCAGAAAATATCACCTTTGGTGATAGACTGACCCGCCTTGCCCTGTCCACTGCATGCTCTGTCATACACCCATAAAAAAATCGACCAGAGCTGAAGGCTCTGGCCGAATAGGTAAGGAAACGCCATCAAAGCATTATCGGTGATCGAGCAATCGTCCCCGACACACGCATAATGACTGACCACACGGACATGCGCAACCGCAAAAGCAAAAATAATTCTATTTTACCGTATTATTTCACTATTACGTGCAAATTCTATTGTCATTATCCAAAATTACGCAAATTATTTCCATTTATGGCGTTTCTGGTGCGCCAAATAACCAGTCAAAAGAGATCACTCCCACTGCATTTGTAACGATAATAATATAAACAATGACCCACAAAACCATTGCGATTCCCGTGGTGATGGCAAATTTTCGTAAAATGTATGGCTTTACCGGCGCACCAGGTTCTGAACCATCCTTGACCTCACCCTCTTCCCATTGGCCTTTCACCCCGAATGGCAAGACCAGAAACAAAGATGTCCACCAGACGATAATAAAGGTCACAATACCTGTTGTGATGCTCATAAACTTTCCTCCATGGGCGTTTGCATCAATTCCACCAATACGCCGCCACTATCCTTTGGGTGGACAAAAATTACCGGTGTACCGTGGGCGCCTATGCGCGGCTCACCCGTACCCAGCACCCGTGCGCCTTTGGCGCGCATATCATCCCGTGCAACCAATATATCCTCAACTTCAAAGCAGATATGATGCTGCCCGCCGGCCGGGCTTTTGGCAAGAAATGCTGTTAATGGTGAATGATCGCCCAACGGTTCAATCAATTCAATCTGGCTATTGGGCAGATCAACAAATTTTACCCGCACGCCCTGTTCCGGCATATCAAAGGCTTCATGAACCTGAGTGGCACCATAAAATGTCTGCCAGAGCAGCGCCGCCTTTTCCACGTCCTGAGTGGCAATGCCAACATGGTTTAATCTGCCAATCATCATCTATCTCCTGGCTTTACAGCGGCAATACGATCACTTCTACATGAGGTCGTTTACCCCAAATTTTAGGAGCCAGCCGCCGCACCGCCTGCAACACCGCATTTTCTATTGCTCGCTCATCACCACGGTTCCGTTTGGGCATATTTTCAACCGCGTTTTGCGCTGTATCACATAAGGCATCAATGACCTGGTCAAACCCTTCTTTTGGCTCGGCAAGCCCAAAAAGGTTGGCTTCCGGCCCGGATCGCAAATGACCCGCACCATCCACGGCCAGGGCCACGCTGATAACCCCGCTATGGCCAAGTTTCTTACGCTCACGCAGTGCGCCATGATCTGCAGGGGTCAATATATTGCCATCCCGGTGAAGGCGACCGGATGGCACTTCGTCCACCAGTTCGGCCCCGGCATCGCAGAGCAAAATCATATCACCGTTACGCGGGGCAAAGCCGTGAGGCACCTGTAATTCTCTCGCCAGTTTGGCATGTTCGATTAAATGCCGCCGCTCCCCATGCACAGGAATAGCAATACGGGGCCGCGCCCAGGCATACATCTGGCGCAGCTCATCCCGGCAAGGATGGCCGGAAACGTGGATATGGCGATCTTTTTCGCCAATAACGCTCACGCCCGCACTGACCAGCGCATTTTGCAAGGCAAAAATTGATTTCTCATTGCCTGGTATTACCCGCGAAGAAAATAAAACACTGTCGCCATTACTCAGCTTCACATGACGATGTGATCCACTGGCAATACGCGACAAGGCTGCACGCGGCTCACCCTGACTGCCAGTGCATAGGTATAGCACCTTGTTTTTAGGCAATGCAGCGGCCTCTTCTTCGTCAATAAAAGGCTTGGCCCATTCAAACAGTCCCACATGGCGGGCGGCACCCATCATCCGGTGCATGGAACGACCCACAAGACAAACCGTGCGGTCATTATGCTCCGCCGCTTCAACCGCACTTTGCAAACGCGCCACATTTGAGGCAAAGGCAGCCACGGCCACACGACCGTTCTGTTCACCCACCAGTTTGATAAGCTCGCTACGCACCCCGGCTTCCGAGCCAGCTTCGCCTTCGGTTAAAACATTAGTGGAATCACAGACCATGGCGAGAATCCCTTCCTCGCCCGCCGCGATTAACGCATCCACATCCGTTGGTGTTCCGATCAGAGGCTCAGGGTCAATTTTCCAGTCCCCGGTATGCAGCACCATACCCGCCGGTGTGCGGATCAGCAATCCGTTAGGCTCAGGGATGGAATGGGTCAGCGTCACCAGTTCAATATCAAACGAACCAAGCTTGATGCGCCCGCCAAGCGGCACTTCATGCAAGGAAACCTGATCCAGCAAACCGGCCTCGGCCAAACGATCACGCACCAGATAAGCGGTAAACGGTGTCGCATAAACCGGCGCTTGCAATTGCGGCCATAGCGACGCCACCGCCCCCATATGATCCTCATGGGCATGGGTCAGCACAATGCCCAGCAGATCATCTGCACGCGCGGCGATAAAGGTTGGGTCGGGCATGATAACCTCAACGCCCGGCGTATTTGCATCGCCGAAGGTAACGCCCAGATCAACAATGATCCACTGCTCGCGCCCCTCTGGCCCGAACCCGTATAAATTCAAATTCATACCGATCTCGCCAGAGCCGCCAAGCGGCACAAAAACAAGTCGATTTTTAGTTTTTGAAGAACTCAAAACTTAACCCCGATTACGTTCAAAAATTTCCAACAATCCACGAATGGTCAAGTCAGAATCAAAACGGTCTATGGTTTCTGATGACCCGGAAAACAGTGGCGATACACCGCCAGTGCCAACCACCGTCAAGACTTCTGTGTATTCACTTTTAATCCGGCGAACCAGACCATCAATCAGACCTACATAACCCCAGAAAATGCCCGATTGCATGGCATTCACTGTATTGGTACCAATGGTGGTTTTGGGCTTGACGATGGCCACACGAGGCAATTTTGCCGCCGCATCATGCAAGGCCTGTAATGCCAGATACATTCCCGGCGCAATAGCCCCACCCAGAAACTCGCCCGTGGACGAGACAAGGTCAAATGTGGTCGCCGTGCCCGAATCCACCAGCAAAAGCGCGCCCTTGATAAAGCTTCTGGCCCCCACAGCATTAACCAGCCGGTCGGCCCCGACCTCTCGCGGGTTGTCAATCACGGGAACAACGCCAAGATCAAGATCATCCTCGCCTACCACCATAGGCTCACATTTCAAATACCGTCGTGAAAGATTGCGAAAATGGAACAGCGATTGTGGCACCACCGTTGAGATGACGCACGCATCCATATCGGCCAGGGTCAGATTTTCCATGCCCAGTAACTGGTGCAACCAGACGGCATATTCATCCGCCGTGCGTGATGTTGCCGTTGCTGTGCGCCATTGCGCCCGCCAGCCCTTGCCATCATGAACAGCAAATAATGCATTGGTATTGCCGCAATCAATCGCCAGCAACATGGGTTATCCCTTCCTTGGGTTCAAACTCATTCAGATGATTGAACCCTAACCAGCAAAAAAAACTTCACCTGCGCTGATCTCAATGGACTGCCCCGTTACCGGACGCAAGACCAATGCGCCATTTGTAGACAGGTCTTCAAATACGCCCGCCCGACCAGAACTGGTGCGCATGGGCTGGCCAAGGCCGTGCGCACGCGCCAGCCAGGCAAGCCGGAGCGGAGCAAAACCTTCATCGCGCAATTGTATGCGCCAGCTCTCAAAAGCGGTGATGACACTTTCAAATATCTCTTGCAATGAAGGCGCTGGCTTTGCATTTGTCAGATGATCGCCAAGGCAGGTCGCGGGATAAGGCAAATCCACCGGCGCATTTTTGAGGTTGATACCAATGCCCACCGCCAGCCAGTGACCGCCGCCCGGTGCCGCACCGGATTCGAGTAAAATGCCGGCAATTTTTGCCCCGCCCAGTAAGACATCATTGGGCCATTTTATACTAAGTTTTTGCGCACCGCCAATCCACGGATCAAGGGTTTCAGACACTGATAACGCTGCCGCAAAGCCAAGCTGTGCCGAGCCAGTCAACGGCCCGGGCCAATGATAAAGGCCCGTGCAGGCAAGATTGCCCACCGGACTTTGCCAGTGCCGCCCGCGCCGCCCGCGCCCGGCTGTTTGTTGATCTGTGATAATCCACAGCGGCCCTTGCTCTCCAGCAAGGCCTAACCGCTTGGCTTCTTCATTGGTGCTATCCAGAACCGGATAGTGTTTTGTCGGAATGGATAATGACACTTAGAAAAGGCTGGACGCAGCGGCTTGTGACCATCGTTCCAGTGCCGGCAGCAACCACAATGCGCCGGGCAGCATCATAAACGCGGCAATGCCGGCAGTAAGCGGCAAGACAATGGACGAGGAGACAAATGCCGGTGCAGGTTCATCAAACCACATGATTTTGACAATACGCAAATAGTAAAACGCACCAACCACGCTTAACACCGCGCCATAAATGGCCAGCCATAAAAGACCACCCTCGACGGCGGCCAGAAAAATATACAACTTGCCAAAAAAACCAGCCAGTGGCGGCAGCCCGGCAATGGAAAATAATAATAGGCTGAAACTCAACGCCAGCCCTGGCCGCGATTGTGACAATCCCGCCAGGTCATCAATATTTTCAACCATGCCCTCGCTTTGGCGCATAGCCAAAATACAGGCAAACATGCCCAAAGTGGTGATGAGATACAGGCCCATATAAAATAGCAAAGCTTCCAGCCCGCGCTGGCTGCCCGCCGCCAGAGCAATCATCGCATAACCCATATTGGCAATGGAGGAATAGGCCATCAGGCGCTTGATATTGCGCTGCATAATCGCGCCAAAATATCCCACTGTCATGGAAAGCACGCTGAGCGCCACAACGACCTGTTGCCATTGATCCGCCATATCAGCAAACGGCCCCATGAGAAGTCGGGCAATAAGAGCAATAGCAGCAAACTTGGGCGCGGAGGCAAAAAATGCCGTCACCGGCGTCGGTGCGCCCTGATACACATCGGGCGTCCACATATGAAACGGCACCGCAGAAATTTTGAAGGCCAGACCGCTCAAAACAAAAACAACGCCTATGACCAACCCCACAGACGCATCCATATGCGCGGCCTCAGCAATACCTTCAAAGCGGGTGGTGCCGACAAACCCATAAACCAGAGATATGCCATAAAGCAAAAGCCCCGAGGACAGCGCGCCCAGGACAAAGTATTTCAGTCCCGCTTCCGAGGCCCGTAAAGAGCTACGGTTAAAGGCGGCCAGCACATAAAGCGACAGGCTTTGTAATTCCAGCCCCACATAAAGCGACAAGAGATCATTGGCCGAAACCATGACCATCATCCCCAGTGTGGCCAGCAATACCAGGATGGCATATTCGTATTTTACTATTTTTTCGAGCTTCAAAAACCCGGTGCCAATAGCCAGCACCAGTGCCGCCGACAGCAAAATGCCGGTTTTGGCAAACAAAGCCAGACGATCCAGAACAAGCGCACCACCGAAAGCTTCAGCCGGTGCAGCACCCGCAGATTTTAACCCCCAAATTGCCGCAAAAAGCAGCACAGCAATGCTAATGGTATTGATAAAACTGCCCGCCCGTTCACCGCGAACAGCACCGCCAACAAGCAAGGCAAGGGCAGCAAAGGTCAGGGCGATTTCCGGGCCAATAAGGAAAAGACTGGACATAAAAGGTGTCATTTCATGCTCTCCACCTGATCCGCTGCCATGGTGATCTGCTCGACAAGCACCTCCACAGCCGGGCCGGTCAGATCAGTAACAAGTGAGGGCCATATCCCGAAAATAATGGTGGCCAGAACAAGCGGTGAAAAGGTAATTACCTCGCGCCTTACCATATCAGTGATGTCAACCAGTTTCGGATTGGTAATGTCGCCGTAGATCACCCGTTTATAGAGCGTCAGGGCATAAACTGCAGACAGGATCACCCCCGTGGCCGCACCAAAGGCAATCCAGGTGCTAACCTGATACCCACCCATCATGGTCAAAAACTCACCAATAAAACCCGATGTGCCGGGAAGGCCAACATTAGCCATGGTGAACAGCATAAAGACAGTGGCGTATACAGGCATACGTTGCGCCAGCCCGCCATAGGCGGCAATTTCCCGCGTGTGCATCCGGTCATATATAACACCAACAACCAAAAATAATGCGCCAGAGACAATACCATGGCTAATCATCTGAAACATGGCACCCTGCACGCCGATAACATTCATCGAGAAAATGCCTATGGTGACAAACCCCATATGGGCAACAGAGGAATAGGCGATCAGCTTTTTCATATCCGTCTGCCGGAACGCCACCAGTGAGGTATAGATAATGGCAATAACCGAAAGCGTGAAAACAAACGGTGCAAAATACTGCGAGGCATCGGGAAACATGGGCAATGAAAAACGGATAAACCCGTAGCCGCCCATTTTCAACAACACTCCGGCCAATATGACCGACCCCGCCGTCGGTGCCTGAACGTGCGCATCGGGCAGCCATGTATGCACCGGCCACATGGGCATTTTTACCGCAAATGAGGCAAAGAAACCCAGCCATAACCAGGTTTGCATCCCCACTGGAAAATCAAAGTCCAACAAGGCCACCATGTCGGTTGTACCTGCGGTAAGGATCATCGCCACCACCGCAACCAGCATCAATACCGAGCCAAGCAAGGTGTAGAGGAAAAACTTGAAGGCCGCATAGACACGATCCACCCCGCCCCAGACCCCGATGATGAGGAACATGGGGATCAGGCCAGCCTCAAAGAAAATATAAAAGAGAACAATGTCGAGGGATGAAAACACCCCGATCATCAGCGTTTCCAGGATCAGGAAGGCCACCATGTATTCGGTGACACGTTTTTTCACCACGCCCCAGCTGGCAATAAAGCAAAGCGGCATCAGGAAGGTGGTCAATATAATCAGCGACAGGGAAATCCCGTCCACACCCAGATGGTAGGACATACCGCCGAACCAGTCTGCCTTTTCAACAAATTGAAATCCGGGATTGGCTCTGTCAAAATCCAACAGCGCCCAGATGGACAGGCCAAAAGTGATAAGGCTGGTGGCCAGCGCAACACTGGGGGCATTGCGGTCAATAATATCAGCGTCCTCGCCCCGGGCACTGGCCCGAAAAATCAACAAAATAAGCGCGCCGAGCAAGGGCAAAAACGTAATCAGCGATAAAATGTGCGGTAGTGCGTTCATGTCAGTGCCCCCCTGCCCCGCCGGATACCAGTATCCAGGTGACAAAGCCCACAAGACCAAGCAGCATTACAAAGGCATAATGGTATAGATATCCGGTTTGCAGTTTGGCGATACGTTTTGCACTGGCCAAAGTTGTTGCTGCAAAACCGTCAGGGCCAAACCCATCGATAAGGCGCTGATCGCCGCCTTTCCAGAACAGATCGCCAAGTTTGCGTGCACCTCGAACCAGCAGGACGTCATAAATTTCGTCAAAATACCATTTGTTATAAAGGAACGGGTGCACGAAGCGGCTTTTGGCCGCCATCCGGGCACCAAGACCTTCGCGGGTAATATACATGAACCAGGCAATGGCAAAGCCAATCAGCGTCACCACGAAAGGTGACCAGGCCACCCAGGTCGGCACATAATGACCACCGCTGGCATGGTCTTCCTGGGCAGTGGCCTCTTCATGGGCAATTGGGGCTGCGTGTTCGGGTGCCTCATGGGAAGTAACATCAGCCAGAACCTCAGCCTCAATCACGGTTGAACCGCGCCAGAACGCTCCTTGTTTATCGCCAATGAAATCACCGGTAAACAGCACGCCCGCAAAAATGGCACCGGCAGAGAGAAGCGCCAAAGGCACCAGCATGGAACGCGGAGATTCGTGCGCATGGTCAAACGTATGTTGATCCCCGCGATAGGTGCCGTGAAACGTCATGAAAATCACCCGCCATGAATAAAACGACGTCATCAAAGCGGCGACAATACCAACCCAGAAGGCCTCAAAGCCAAATGCGGTTCCCGCAGTTCCAGCTTCCCACGCGCCCTCGATAATGGCATCTTTGGAAAAGAACCCGGCAAAGCCAATATCCGTACCCGGGATACCCAATCCGGTCAGCGCAATGGTGCCTATAATCATGAAAACCCAGGTCAGCGGCATCTTTTTGGCAAGACCGCCCATTTTGCGCATGTCCTGCTCATGATGCAGACCGATAATCACCGAACCAGCGCCGAGGAACAGCAGCGCCTTGAAGAACGCATGGGTGAACAGATGAAACATAGCCGCGTCATAAAGACCAAGCCCACCTGCCATGAACATATAGCCAAGCTGTGAACAGGTGGAATAGGCGATCACCCGCTTGATATCGTTTTGCACCAGACCGACGGTGGCGGCAAAAAATGCAGTCATGGCCCCGATGACGGTAACGAACAGACTGGCATGAGGGGCCAGGTCAAAGAGCGGCGCGCAGCGGGCCACCAGAAATACCCCGGCGGTAACCATGGTCGCCGCATGGATCAGCGCCGAAACCGGCGTCGGGCCTTCCATGGCGTCCGGTAGCCAGACATGCAGGAAGAACTGTGCCGATTTGCCCATGGCACCGATGAACAGCAGGAAGGCGATCAATTCTATCGCGTTAATCTTCATCCATAAAAAAGGAATGACCAGTTCGGCCTTGTCATGGGCAGCGCCAAATACGGTGTCAAAATCCAGCGCGCCAAAAACCGCAAAAACCGTTAAAATACCAAGGGCAAAGCCAAAGTCGCCAACCCGGTTGGTTACAAACGCCTTGATCGCTGCTGCATTGGCCGTGGGCTTTTTATACCAGAACCCGATCAACAGATAAGACGCAAGCCCCACCCCTTCCCAGCCAAAAAACATTTGCAGGAAGTTATTGGCGGTGACCAGCATCAACATAGCAAAAGTGAAAAACGACAGATAGGCAAAAAAGCGCGCCTTGTGCGGATCGTCGGCCATATAACCCCAGGAATACACATGCACGAGGCTGGACACAAAGGTCACCACGACCAACATCACAGCGGTAAGCGTATCAATACGCAACGCCCAGGCGGCTTGAAAATCCCCGACCTCAAACCAGTTCATCACGTGAATCAATTGCTCATGGCCATCATAGGCCACCAGCTTGAAGGCAAAAATGGAAAGCGCCGCCGACAGGATCAAAAACCCGGTGGTGACCAATTGCGCCAGCCGGTCGCCAATGAGGCGCCCAAAAAGTCCGGCAATCAGTGCGCCAAACAACGGCCCGAATACGATGAGAAGATACATGGCCAGCTCAACCCTTCATCAGATTGATGTCTTCAACGGCGATCGTGCCGCGATTACGAAAATAAACTACCAGAATGGCCAGCCCGACGGCGGCCTCTGCGGCGGCAACGGTCAACACAAAGAGTGCAAAAACCTGCCCGCCAAGGTCATGCAGGGCTACGGAAAATGCCACAAAATTGATATTAACCGACAGCAGGATCAACTCGATTGACATCAGGATGATGATAACATTTTTCCGATTCACAAAAATACCGAAAACCCCGATGGAAAACATGATAGCCGCAACGGCCAGATAATGTCCCAGTCCAATATCCATCATATCCTCCTAAAGCCCCTGGCCAGGTTTGATGTCAACAAGTTCCACGCCGTCCTCGGCCTTGCGGGCAATTTGCGCAGGAATGTTTTGTCGTTTAATGCCTTTTTTGTGAAAATTGGTCAGCACTATCGCGCCGATCATAGCCACCAGAAGCACCAGACCCGCCGCCTCCAAAAAGAACGCATAATCGGTGTAGAGCACCTGGGCAAACGCACTCAGATTATCCTGGTCGCCGCTGATTGGCGCTTGCCTTAACCCCTCTGCCTTGCTGCTGACGCTCCAGCTTGCTCCCAGCACAATCAGTTCGACCGTCAGGATAAACGCCAGCAAGCCGCCAAGGGGCAGGTAGTCGGCAAAACCCTGCCTCATTTCCACAAAATCAATGTCGAGCATCATCACCACAAACAGGAACAGCACCGCAACCGCGCCCACATAAACCATGACCAGGATCATCGCCAAAAACTCTGCCCCCAGAAGCACAAACAACCCGGCAGCTGAGAAAAATGTCATGATGAGAAACAATACCGAGCGCACCGGATTGCGCGCGGCAACAACACCAAACGCAAACGCAATTGCCGCACCAGCAAAGACGTAAAACGCCATAGCGGGTAGAAGAACTGACAGTTCCATTATGCTCTCCTATGCCTCAACACTGGCCCCATCACCGATACGGCTCATCAAGTTTCAGGTTTTGTGCGATTTCACGCTCCCACCGGTCACCATTATCCAAAAGCCGATCCTTGTCGTAGAACAGCTCTTCGCGGGTTTCGGTGGCAAATTCAAAATTTGGCCCCTCGACAATGGCATCAACCGGGCAGGCTTCCTGACAGAACCCGCAATAAATACACTTGGTCATGTCGATGTCATAGCGCGTGGTGCGGCGCGAGCCATCGGAGCGCGGTTCGGCCTCAATGGTGATCGCCTGAGCCGGGCAAATGGCCTCGCACAACTTACAGGCAATGCAGCGTTCCTCACCGCTGTCATAGCGGCGAAGCACGTGCTGGCCACGAAACCTCGGACTAAGCGGGCCTTTTTCAAAGGGATAATTCAGCGTCGGTTTGGGGCGGAAGAAATACCGCATGGCCAACGCAAACGCGCCAAGAAAATCCAGTAAAAATGCACTGCGAACAAAGCGAATAATTGCGCTCATCTCATGCCCCTCCCTGCGCAAAGACAACCCAGGCGGAAACCAGCACAACCGCGCCCATGGATAGCGGCAAAAACACTTTCCAGCCCAGTCGCATCAACTGGTCATAGCGATAACGCGGCACAATGGCCTTCACCATGGCAAACAGGAAGAAAATGAACAGCAGCTTGATAGAGAACCATATAAATGGCGGCACCCAGGTAAACGGGGCAAAATCAAACGGGGCGTGCCAGCCACCCAAAAATAAAATGGTGACCATGGCGCACATCAGCACAATATTCAGATACTCGCCGATCATAAAGAGAAGGTAGAGCGTCGATGAGTATTCAACCTGATAGCCGGCCACCAACTCGGATTCGGCCTCGGGCAGGTCAAACGGCGGGCGATTTGTTTCAGCCAGGCCTGAGATAAAAAACACCACCATCATCGGCAACATCACCAGCGTAATCGGCGATAAGGCAAGGCCATACCAGTGCCAGAAACCGCCCGCCTGTGCCTCGACAATTTCACTTAAATTCATTGATCCAGCCAGCAGCAGCACAGTAACGATTACAAAGCCAAGGGAGACCTCATAAGACACCATTTGCGCCGTCGAGCGCAACGCGCCCAAAAAGGAATACTTTGAGTTTGACGCCCAGCCGCCAAGAATAATACCGTAAACGCCAAGGGATGAAATCGCCAGCAAATACAATATGCCAACATTCATATCCGAGATGACCCAGCCCGGAGCCACCGGCACCACCGACCAGGCGATAAAGGCCATAACCAGCGACAAAAATGGCGCCAGAATGAAAATAGCCTTGTCAGTCCCGGCGGGAATAATGACTTCCTTGAAGGCAAATTTCAAAAAATCGGCAAAGGATTGCAACAAGCCAAACGCGCCCACCACGTTGGGGCCTTTGCGCATTTGTACCGCCGCCCAGATTTTGCGATCTGCCAGCAGAATAAAGGCCAGAGACACCAATAGCACAACCACAAACCCAAGGACTTTGAGGAGGGTCACAACAAACCATCCCAGCGCGGTGGAGGTATCAAAAAGCATGGAGAAAAACTCAGCCATCAGGCAAACACTCCATCAGTGTCATTACCGGGCTTGTTCCGGTAATCCAGATTGAAAAAGAACTGGATTGCCCGGATAAACCGGGCAATGACAATGATGTGAGATTTTGACACTGATTTTCTCATATCCATCACTCCGCCGCCTCTCGCATACCGACCGCACCCATCGCACATTCGGCCATAATGGCGCTGGCACGGGCAATCGGGTTGGTCAGGTAATAGTCGGTAATGGGCGAGACAAAGGGTGCATCACTAACCTTGCCAGCCTTGCCCAGCCTGGCCGGGTCAAACGCCACTGCATCAGGCCGCTGTAGCGTGCCGCGTAAACCTTCCAGATTATCATACGGCAAGGTGCGCCCTATCTGGTCAGACAAGGCACGAATGATGGCCCAGTCCTCGCGGGCATCGCCCTTGGGAAATACCGCGCGAAACCCGTCCTGCATCCGTCCTTCGGTGTTGGTATAAAGTGCGTTCTTTTCCGTATAGGCGGCGCCCGGCAGAACGACATCGGCGCGGTGCGCCCCGGCATCCCCATGACTGCCCTGATAAATCACAAAAGCCTCGCCCAGAGCCTTCATGTCAATTTCATCGGCTCCCAGTAAATAAACCGTGTCCACCTCGCCTTTTGCTGCGCCGTCCACAATACCGGCCAGATCGCGGCCCCCATTGTGGGGAATAAAGCCTATATCCAGGCCACCTACACGCGACGCCGCATTGTGCAGCACGTTAAAACCGTTCCAGTCTTCACGAACAATGTTCAATTTTGCCGCCAGTTCACCGACCTCACGCAGCACCTGCGCCCCGTCGGGCCGGGCCAAAGCGCCCATACCGACAATCAGCATGGGTCGTTTGGCATCGCGCAGAATTTTGGCAAAACCACCGCGTTTTTTTGCCAAGGCCACCAGCGCCGCCGGATCATCGCCCAAATGCTCATATGGGTAGGTCAGATCAGTCGCTTCGCCGATCACGGCAATTTTGGCATCATCATGCAGCCAGGCACCTCTTATGCGCGCATTGATGATCGGTGCCTCCATGCGCGGATTGGTGCCGATGAGCAAAATCGCGTCTGCCTCATCTATCCCGGCAATGCCAGAATTAAACAGATAGCCTTCGCGGCCCTGTCCGTCCCCTTGGCCGCCAATTGCTGCGCCATCCTGGCGGCAATCCAGTGATGAAACCCCCAAAGACCCCATCAGGTCTTTAAGCGCCTTCATGCTTTCCATGTCGCACAGATCGCCGGCAATGGCGGCGATGCGCTGCGGGTCACCCTTTAGCTTTTGCGCCACCAGTTCCAGGGCTTCGGCCCAACTGGCCTCGCGCAGTTTGCCATTCTCACGCACAAAGGGTTTATCCAGACGCTGGCGTTTCAGACCATCCCAGACAAAACGTGTTTTGTCGGAAATCCATTCCTCGTTCACGTCATCATTATTGCGCGGCAGTATGCGCATTACCTCTGCGCCGCGCGCATCTATGCGAATATTGCTGCCCACCGCGTCCATCACATCCACGCTCTCGGTTTTGCGCAGCTCCCAGGGCCGCGCATTAAACGCATATGGCCGGGAGGTCAGCGCCCCAACCGGGCATAAATCAATCACATTACCGGATAATTCCGATGTTAAATTTGCCTGCAAATATGTTGTTATTTCTGCACTTTCACCACGGTTCACCAGGCCAAGTTCTTCAACACCGGCAACTTCGGATATAAAACGCACACAGCGCGTACACTGGATACACCGGGTCATATTGGTCTTGACCAATGGCCCCATATTTTTCTCTTCTACCGCGCGCTTGCCTTCGTCATAACGGGTGCGCGAACGCCCATAGGCAACCGCTTGATCCTGCAAATCACACTCGCCGCCCTGATCGCAAATAGGGCAATCCAGCGGATGATTTATCAGCAAAAATTCCATCACCCCTTCGCGGGCGCGCTTGACCACGGCACTGTCTGTGCGGATATTTGCGGGCGTACCATCGCGGTTGGGGCGCAGATCATTGATCGACATGGCGCACGACGCCATGGGCTTGGGCGCCCCCACCCATTCGACCAGACACATGCGACAATTGCCGGCAACCGACAGGCGCTCGTGATAGCAAAAGCGTGGAATTTCCGCACCGGCTTCCTCACACGCCTGCATTAACGTGTAATGACCCGGAACCTCAATTTCCTTGCCGTCTACATTGACTTTGCGCAGGTTGGTCATCAGACAATCACTCCAGGAGTGTCATTACCGGACTTGTTCCGGTAATCCAGTCCAGCGTTAATCTGGATTGCCCGAACCAATCGGGCAATGACAGCAAGTGGTTTCGTCATTCCGGCGGAAATCATCAACCTCACCGAGAACACTTTGTCCTCCCCTGCTTGCGGGGGAGGTGCCCCGCAGGGGTGGTGGGGGGAAATCATGTATGATTCACTTTCAGTGTGGGTCAGCAAAAGCCCCCCCTCCGAACGCATCCGCGCCCACCTCCCCCGTAAACGGGGGAGGATAGAAGAAGGGCATATCCTCACTAACTGGCTCATGCTTTTTTCACCCATTCCCAACAACCTTCAATACCTGAAGTGAGGGGCCATTTAATACTATCATAGGTACTAGGGTGTGCGTCGTAATTCGGTCGGGGGGCATATCTCTTGCAATGCCCTCTATGACCTTCTTTCTGCCAATATCGACACAAATTACATTCACCGTACTCCATAACCCCCTACTCCGCCGCCATTGCATGGACAGATTTGTCCGCGCGATACGTATTGATTTTGTCTTCAATCTCGTGCCGGAAATGCCGGATCAGACCCTGCACCGGCCAGGCGGCGGCATCGCCAAGGGCGCAAATGGTGTGGCCCTCAATTTCCTGACTGACATCCAGCAACATGTCGATCTCAGCCATGTCGGCCTTGCCTTCGCACATGCGGGTCAGCACCCGCCACATCCACCCCGTTCCCTCACGGCACGGTGTACACTGGCCGCAGCTTTCGTGCTTGTAAAAATAGGCCAGCCGGGTGATGGCCCGCACCATATCGGTGCTCTGGTCCATAACGATCACGGCCGCCGTACCCAAGCCAGATTTGTGCTCCTTAAGGGCATCAAAATCCATCAAAACGTCATCACAAATGTCGCGTGGCAGACACGGCACGGACGAGCCACCCGGAATGATAGCCTTGAGATTATCCCAGCCGCCAACAACCCCGCCAGCGTGGCGTTCAATCAGCGTTTTCAAGGGAATGGACATTTCTTCTTCGACATTGCACGGCGTATTTACATGGCCGGAAATGCAAAACACTTTGGTGCCGGCATTACCCGGGCGACCAAAAGAGGAGAACCAGCCAGAGCCACGACGCAAGATCGTCGGCGTGACGGCGATACTCTCGACATTATTGACGGTCGTGGGGCATCCATAAAGCCCGGCATTGGCTGGAAACGGCGGTTTCAGGCGTGGTTGGCCTTTCTTTCCCTCCAGGCTCTCCAGTAATGCGGTTTCCTCGCCGCAAATATACGCCCCGGCACCATGGTGCAGGTATAGATCAAAGTCATAACCGGAACCGCAGGCATTTTTACCGATCAGCTTGGCCGCATAGGCTTCATCAATGGCCTTTTGCAGGGCTATGCGCTCGTCAATATATTCACCGCGCAAATAAATATAACAGGCGTTGGCGCGCATGGCGAAAGAGGCAATCAGGCAGCCTTCAATGAGCAAATGCGGATCATGGCGCATCAAATCGCGATCCTTGCAGGTGCCAGGCTCGCTTTCGTCGGCATTGACCACCAGATAGTGCGGGCGCTCACCGATTTCTTTGGGCATAAACGACCATTTCAGACCGGTGGGGAAACCAGCACCGCCGCGACCGCGCAAACCGCTTTCCTTGATCTGCGTGACAATCCAGTCATCACCAAGCGCCATAAATGCCGCCGTGCCATTCCAGGCACCACGTTTTTTGGCGGCCTCAAGACCGGGGTCTTGCAAACCATAAAGATTGGTGAAAATGCGATCCTTGTCCTCAAGCATTGCCTGCACCCTTCTTTTTGCTGTCCTGCCAGCTTAGAAAGCCCACGGCCAATCCGGCAATGACCAGAACCCCGACGCCAACATGTATCCAGGTATCCACTTTGGTTATAAAATATCCCACGGCCAAGCCGCCAAGAACCAGCATTTCCGCCAAGGTTATCAGCGCCACCAAAATCTGGTTGTCGCTCATGGGTTTTGGCATTTTTGAAGGAGTTTCAGCCATTATAAAACACCTCCGCCATTTTCAGCGTAAGACATAGAACAAACAACAATAGTGTCATTACCGGGCTTGTCCCGGTAATCCAGTTTAACCGAAATGCCGGTCTGGATTGCCCGAACCAGTCGGGCAATGACAAAAAAAGTTTTCGTCATACCGACGAAAGTCGGTATCCAGTGGTGACTCTGCTCTGGATTCCGGCCTACGCCGGAATGACGAGATGAAGGAAGCAATAACATTATTTCGCCTCTTTCTTTTTAGAAACTTTTTTGGCTGCCTTTGGCGCATTGGGGATTTTTATCTTCTTGGCGCGTGACCCATTATACAATGACTTGTCGGTCA
The DNA here is from genome assembly GCA_021776565.1 of Robiginitomaculum sp. Taxonomy (GTDB): domain Bacteria; phylum Pseudomonadota; class Alphaproteobacteria; order Caulobacterales; family Maricaulaceae; genus Robiginitomaculum_B. The sequence goes on from JAJFFQ010000070.1 coordinate 66,388, forward strand.
AGGTCTGCGCGCCGCCTAATGGCTCTGACGTGTGGCGGCCATTTTGCGGGCCAGCCTTGATCGCGCGGTCAGCCGCCAGATCGTCCAGCAATTTTTCCATACTGGCCCTATCCAGATCCTCATAATAGGCATCACCGGTGGCATTTGAGATTTGCACCATGGGCGCGTTTACGCAGGCACCCAGGCATTCCACCTCTTCCCAGGTGAACTTGCCATCGGCAGATATAGTGTTTTTCTCGCCAATGCGGTTTTTGCACACCTTGATGATCTCACCTGAGCCACGCAACATGCACGGTGTGGTACCGCAAACCTGGATGAGGTGCTTGCCCACCGGCGCCAGCTTGAACATGGTGTAAAACGTGGCCACCTCCAGCACACGAATATGCGCCATACCAAGACGATCACCCACGCTGCGCATGGCCGGCTCCGACAGCCAGCCACCATTATCCTTTTGCGCAATCCACAGAAGCGGAATAACCGCCGAACGCTCCTTGCCCTTGGGGTATTTGGCAATCCAGAATTTGGCTTCTTTTTCGCCCCCTTTGGAGAAGGAAAAGCTGTCAGGTTGCTCGGTTGCGAGATGGCGGGAACTCATCGGTCAATCTCCCCGAATACCACATCAAGCGAACCAATAATGGCAGCAATGTCGGCCAGCATGTGGCCTTTATTGAGGTAATCCATAGCTTGCAAATGCATAAACCCCGGGGCCTTTATTTTACAGCGATACGGCTTGTTGGTGCCATCAGAGATGAGGTAGACGCCAAATTCGCCCTTGGGTGCTTCAACGGCGCAATAAACCTCGCCTTCGGGGACATGAAATCCCTCGGTGTAAAGTTTGAAATGATGGATCATGGCTTCCATGGACTGCTTCATCTCAGCCCGTTTTGGTGGTGCCACCTTGCCGCTGGTTTCCATCACCGGGCCTTTTGGCATTTTATCCAGGCATTGGCGCATGATTTTTACTGATTCGCGCATTTCCGCCATGCGCACCAGATAGCGGTCATAACAATCGCCATGCTTGCCAATGGCGATGTCAAATTCAAGTTCTGAATAGACCTCATAGGGCTGGGCACGGCGCAAATCCCATTTCATCCCTGAGCCACGAACCATGACCCCGGAAAAACCCCATTCCAGCGCGTCCTGCTGGCTAACCACGCCAATATCGGCATTACGTTGTTTGAATATGCGATTGTCGGTCAGCAAAGTTTCGATGTCGTCTAAAACTTGCGGGAAGGTTTCGCAAAACTTGCCAATGTCTTCCAGTAATTCCGGCGGCAAATCCTGATGCACGCCGCCCGGGCGAAAATACGCCGCGTGCATGCGCGAGCCAGAGGCGCGCTCATAAAATACCATCAATTTTTCGCGTTCTTCAAAGCCCCAGAGCGGCGGCGTCAGCGCACCCACATCCATGGCCTGAGTGGTGACATTGAGAAGATGCGACAACAGCCGACCAATTTCCGAGTAAAGAACACGAATAAACTGCGCCCGACGCGGCACCTCCACCCCGGTCAGTTTTTCAATGGCGAGGCAAAAAGCATGCTCCTGGTTCATCGGCGCCACATAATCCAGCCGATCGAAATACGGCATGGCCTGCAAATAGGTTTTATGCTCGATCAGCTTTTCAGTACCGCGATGAAGTAGCCCTATATGCGGATCCACCCGCTCAACCACTTCGCCGTCCAGCTCGACAACAAGACGCAATACCCCGTGCGCCGCCGGGTGCTGCGGGCCGAAATTTATGGTGAAATTGCGCTTCTCTGTTGCTGTCTCGGCCATTAACGCGCCTCCATCACGAAAGCGCAGCCCGCATTACAAGACGTGTCATTACCGGGCTTGTCCCGGTAACCCAGCAGGATGAAAAACTGGATTACCCGAATAAATCGGGTAATGACAACATGTGGTATCGTCATTCCGGTGGAAACCGGAATCCAGTGGTGACTCTGCCCTGGATTCCGGCCTTCGCCGGAATGACGAATGAGCATGATGCCTCTGTTTTTCATCAAGACACCCCAAACAAAGACAGCAATCCTGCCAACCCATTATCGCGAATGACAAAGGCTATTTTAACCAGGCCATACCCCGTATAAAATGAAATCATGAGCACGATTGATGCTCCCGCCATAAAGCGCAGACCAGCGAACAGAAAACGTGCGGCCTGTTCAAAAAAGCGATCCAGCCAAGCATCAAACCTGCGTTCAACCCACACAATAGAATCAAAAAGTGTCGCTTGGCTCATTACTCATCCCCCTTCTCCATCCGCATCTTGCTCGGCTACGTATTTTGCGCCTTCCCAGGGGCTAAGATTGTCGAAATTGCGAAATTCCTGGGTCAGGGACACCGGCTCGTATACCACCCGGCGCTGTTCCTCGTCATAGCGACACTGCACATGACCAGAAAGCGGAAAGTCCTTGCGCAAGGGATGCCCCTCAAAACCATAATCCGTAAGGATACGCCTCAAATCCGGGTGGCCTGAAAACAAAATACCGTACATGTCAAAGGCTTCGCGTTCATTCCAGTTTGCTGCTGGGTACACATCAACAACGCTGGGAACGGCCATACCTTCCTCAACCTTGACCTTGATCCGTACACGAATATTTTCGCGCATGGACAATAAATGATAAACCACATCAAAGCGTTTTTGCCGCCCAGGATTATCCACACCGCATATATCAATCAGCGTTTCAAAGCGGCACTGGCTGTCATCACGCAGGAATATAAGGATTTTGACAATCTGTTCGGCATGTGCATACAGCGTCAGATCACCAAAACTGATCTCACTGCCGGTTAGCGCCGTATCCAGCGTCTCAAGAAGATAGTCCTGCATATCGCTTAAGGACTTACTCATCGAATAATGTCCCCCACGCGGCGGATTTTCTTCTGCAATTGCAAAATGCCATAAACCAGCGCCTCGGCGGTTGGCGGGCAACCGGGTACATAAATATCCACCGGCACAATGCGGTCACAGCCGCGCACCACCGAATAGGAATAATGGTAATAACCGCCGCCATTGGCACAGCTCCCCATGGAGATAACATAGCGCGGCTCGGGCATCTGGTCGTAGACTTTACGCAAGGCCGGAGCCATCTTGTTGGTCAGCGTACCAGCCACAATCATAACATCGGACTGGCGCGGAGAGGCGCGCGGCGCAAACCCAAAACGTTCCACGTCATAGCGCGGCATGGCCGCCTGCATCATCTCTACGGCGCAACAGGCAAGGCCAAATGTCATCCACATGAGCGAGCCGGTGCGCGCCCAGGTAATCAGTTCGTCCGCGCTGGCAATGACAAAACCCTTGTCCATAAGCGCGTCCGTCACCCCGTCATGAAACGGGTCATGTTTTTTGGGATCATAAAGCGGCGTCGCCACACGAGCAGCACCAAGGGCGGGAACATTGCGATCATTACTCATCAGGCTAATCCCATTCCAGCGCGCCGCGGCGCCACGCATAGGCAAACCCGATAACCAGTTCGCCCAAAAACACCATCATCGTCCAAAAAGCATATGGCCCCAGCGCCTTGAGGTTTACCGCCCATGGAAACAGAAAAACCACTTCAAGATCAAAGACAATGAACAGAATAGCCACCAGATAAAATTTTACGTCAAATTTCATCCGCGCATCGTCAAAAGCCTCAAAGCCACATTCGTAAGTTGAGACTTTCTCAGCGTCCGGATTTTTGGGTGCCAAAATCACCGGCAAGACCATAAACACCAGTGCAATCACGGCGGCTATGGCCAAAAAAATCAGTATGGGCAGGTAATCGAGCAAGAGTGCGCTCATAAAAAGGCTCCGGCGATTAAGCACATGGCACAAACATTGGACGGCGACTCAAATACTCTCAAGCCCCCGCTCTTGCCCGCGAAGCTAGAACTGTGTGCATGAAATGGCAATCACCTAAGCGAGGCGATTTGCCGCGCCCGACCACTTTTTTCAGTTTAAAGCGAGATTGCCAGAGGAGGTGCGGGTCGCAATCATGGAATAGGCACCCTTTTCCCAGGTTGTACCATTGTCATATGAGCGATCTGACTTCATTTCAAAGCGGTTGGTTGTAATGTTGAAATAGGTTTCCCGGTTGATAAATTGGCCACGTTTACTGTCCACCGGTTCGGCCAGGACAACCATTGTTTTACCAATACGTTTTGCGGTCACCAGTTTTATACCACCACTGCCGGGGTAGGTATTTGTTCCCACCCAATGACCGGCCCCTCGGCTATAAAACCTGATTTCCTGACCGGCCAGAAACGGCCCGCGCCATTCCTGCACAACCGCCAGGCCATTAACCCCCCAGACATTGTGCCATGTGGCCCCATATGTGCCGGATAAACCATCGGGCGCTGTCCAGGTTAAGGATACAGTCCAGTCACCGATAAGAAACGCATATTCGACAAGTTGCTTCGGGCCTTGGGGGCTTGGAAAACCAAATCGTGACTGTTTTTCGGGTTCAGCGATTAAGTTTGGTGCCGTCGCTGCGTTTGCTAAAGGTGACGGCATGACAACAGACAGGCAAATTATAACCAAAAGTGCCAGCGAGTACTTACGCTGGAGATTGCCCGACTCATCCATAAATTAGCTCCCAGAGTTTATTGTTTTTCAATATTATGTCCTGTCAGTTGAAGGGAAACTTACTGAACCATGACACTTGCGTAACCTACTGGTATGCTTGTCTTGAAATGTAATTATTCCCCTTGCGGGTTACTTGTCAGTACAACTTGATATGGTCACGCCCCTGCCCCATTTCCGGCAAAATCTTGCGCGAAGTCTCTAGGCCATGCGGGGGACGCAAAAAGAGGTCAAACCTATGAAACACCTGTTATTAGGCACAGTTCTGTGCACCCTGACATTCTCCCCGATAATGCCCGCCAGCGCGACAAGTATTGCCCCGTCGTATGATGTTGACGTCGCCTTTGTGCTTGACACCACAGGCTCCATGTCGGGCCTGATCGAAGGTGCCAAACAAAAAATCTGGTCAATCGCCAATGATATTGCCGATACCCGCCAGGGACAGCAGGGCAATATCCGCTTTGCCCTCATCGGTTATCGTGATCGCGGGGATGCCTACATCACCAAAACATTTGACCTTACCACTGATTTGAGTGGCATTTACGGTCATTTGCTGGAATTTCGGGCACAAGGCGGTGGTGACCGGCCCGAATCGGTCAATCAGGCATTGGACGAGGGCATTACCGACCTGCAATGGGACAGAAACCCGAACACATTGCGGCTGGTGTTTCTGGTTGGCGATGCCCCGCCACACATGGATTATCAAAATGACGTTCCCTATGCCATCAGCTTACGTGATGCCCGTGATGCCGACATTATCGTCAACACCGTTCAGGCCGGACGCCATAATGACACTGCAAAAGTCTGGCATGAGATTGCCGATCTGGGTAATGGCGAATATCTTGCCATCCCTCAAAATGGTGGCATGAAACAGGTTCATACCCCCTATGACGACCGGATAGACAAAATGCAGCAATCCATGAATGCCACTATACTGAGCTATGGTTCCCGTTCAGAACAGGCCATGGTTGCAAAGAAACGCGGCAGCGCCCTTGCTGCCGCCGCACCGGTGGCCTCTGACATGGCCAGTTATCGCTTCAAGGCGGGCAAAAAAAACAAGGTCATTACCGGTGGTCATGAACTGATCGAGGACTATGAGGATGGTAAAATTACTCTGGAGGCTCTCAAGGTTGATGAACTTCCCGAGGAATTCAAAGGCCTGAGCAAAGACGAACAACAAACCCGCCTGGATACCCTGGTCGCAGAACGCCAGAAGCTAAACGCCGACATGGAAACTCTGGTCAAAAAACGCGATGCCTTCCTGAAAGAAGAAGCGGAAAAACGCGCCGCAGAATCACCCGATGATGCCTTTGATGTGCGCGTGAGCGAAACCATCCGCAAACAGGCGGCGGCAAAGCGAAAATAAGAAAAAACACACCGTCTCAGGGTTTCCGGGTGACAGACCCGGGAGCCAGTTGTGACTCTGCTCTGGATGCCGGATAAGTAACTTTAGTTGTGCTATCGCGACGGTAAACCGTAGCTTTTGAGCACGCTTTATCTTCCTTGCCGCTTTGCTATTTGAGGGCTAATACCTTTCCGGCAACCCTGATCGTGTCATTACCCGACTGGTTCGGGTAATCCAGAAATAGAGATGAAAACTGGACCACCCGGACAAGCCGGGTGATGACAATAAGAGATTATTTCTCAGCCTAAACACCCCAAACATACCCTATTTATGCATTATTAGGCATATAATACCGAATTGTCCGGACACGAAATTATTTGAATTCACCGCCTTTGCGTCGTTAACTCCACAGATGAACGCATAAATAAGGTGAATTCAAATGAACGATAAGAACGGGCACCAACCCGGCAAGAAAACTGAAACCATTGAAGTGAGATTACCATTCGAAACCAAGCGTGCTTTATTGGAAAAATCACAGCGCGAAGGACAATCAATGAGTGATGTCATACGTGTTCTGATCGACCAGTATTTAGACTTTAAGGTGGCGGCGGCCAAGCCTTATTCGGTCACGAGAAAATGGTTTTCAATACCGCGCAAACGAACTGTAGGCATTCTGGCGGCCATAACCGCCAGCATCGCCATCATGTTTTCAGCTATCACGCCCAGCCTGGCCGGTGATATAGAATTATCAATTGGCGGTTTCATTACCAAAGGTTCTGGTGATGTAAAAATAACCAAACAAAAAAACAGCGGCGCGTTTGAAATACTGTCCGATGAGATTGCTGTAATAAAGCTGAACAACACCATTACTGCTGACTATGGGAAACCTATAACCATACGCCATGCACAGAGCGAAACCTCGGCCTATATCCTGGAGTTCACCACCAAACCTGTTGAGAATGATCAACTCTATATCGCTATTACAATTAAATATAACGACAGCGATGGCGAGAAAATAATCGCAAGCCCTTCCATGGTGACCGGCTATGGAAAAAGGGCCAGCATCAGCGTTTCTGCCGGTGCTAAAAGTGAAAGTGTATATTCTATCAACATTGTTGCAAAAAAAATATGACGCCGCCAAAGGGTTGAACCCGGAAAAATAGTGGAGACGACAAATAAAAAGGCATGGACCCTAAAGCCCATGCCTTTTTTATTTGCATGAAATGGCGCGAGTGACGGGACTCGAACCCGCGACCTCCGGCGTGACAGGCCGGCACTCTAACCAACTGAGCTACACCCGCCGATTTCATGTTTCCCGTGCCACTGGCAAGGAAGGCCGTCAGATACGGTGCGCGCGCTTGCACGTCAAGCGTCTCTGCACACTTAATCCCGCACTCAAATAACCACACCAGTACGCGTTACTGGTGTGGTGATAGCACAAGGAAAAGTGGTGGAGGTTAGAGGAGCAACCTCGAACCGGAACTGTCCTCAAGTAGCGAGCGTCAGCATCGCGGTAGCGCAAAGCCAAACGCGCTCATATAGCGGGCGCCAGCACCGCGATAGCGCAAGAAAAATGGTGGGCGATGAGAGGCTCGAACTCCCGACATCCACGGTGTAAACGTGGCGCTCTCCCAACTGAGCTAATCGCCCCCAGTTCGGTTGTGGACTATGCCCAAAACCATGCGGCGGGCAAGGGTAAAACTGAAAAAGGGCCAGCAAATGCCAGCCCTTTTAACAGCAAAATATATCTGCTTAGCAGTTGACGCAATCCTTGAAGGATTTGCCTGCCTTGAATTTTGGACGTTTGGAAGCTGGACGGTCTACCAGTTCACCAGTGCGCGGGTTGCGGGCCTTGCCGGCAGCACGATGGGCAACGGTAAAGGAGCCAAAGCCCGGAATACGGACATCACCGCCAGCGGCGAGAGACTCTTCGACGACACTGACGAATGCATTAACGACGTCTGCGCCCTGGGCTTTGGTGCCGCCGAGTTTTGCGGCTACGGCTTCTGCTAGTTCACTCTTGTTCATGGTGTTTCCCCATTAGGATTGCGCCGAATCAGCGGCGTGATATCGGTAGTCTTGCCGCAAAACCCTTATTTTGCAAAGAGTTTGACGGGGGTTTGAACAAAAAAAGCCAGAAAAAGGCTAAAAATCAGGGATAAAACGGGCTTTTCACTCGAAAACCCTTACAGACCAAGGATTATCCCCTGATTATCTACACATTATCCGAAAGGGATTCAGGACAGCCTTATCTGTATCTAACAAAACTATTTCTTGTTCAGGTGTTGATTAAGAAACGTTTCCAGTGCTTGCAAAGTTTGAATTCTGGATTCAGCTGTGTCCAGATTATGATCGCCGGTTTTGAGCGTAACCATTTGCACGTCCTTGTCATATTGCTTCAGTTTATCCACCATACCGACAGCGTGCTTGTAGGGTACCCGAAAATCATCCTTCGCCTGGATAATCAGGGCGGGTATTTTAATTTTTTGGGCCTGGTGAATTGGCGAGACCGTTGTCGCCTTCTCCCCGGTAAGTCCCATTGATTTAATCCATGCCTTGCCACCAATATAATCCTTGTCATCGCTAATCAAAATCATCAGGTTCAACACACCGTTTATACTAGCCGCACATTGATAAAGGTCTGGGGTTTTGATGGCCCCCATCATGGCCGCATACCCACCATAGGATGCACCAACAATACAAATGCGGGCCGGATCAGCGATGCCCTGGTCAATAAGGTATTGAACACCGTCGGTAACATCATCCTGCATGGTGCCGCCCCATTGACGCTTTCCCAGATTGGCAAATTTTTGACCATAACCATCCGAGCCACGAAAATTGGGTTGCAACACGCCATAGCCCCGCGAGGCAAAAAACTGTGAAAAATAATCAAACCTCTTTGCGTCCCGTGCCTTTGGCCCCCCATGGGGAAATATCACAAAGGGAAGGTTTTTCCTCGGCCCGGATCGGGGCAGGGTTATATAAGCGGGTATTTCAAGACCATCACGGGCTTCATAGTGAATGGGGGTGGTGGTCGCCAAATTGTCCGGGCTTAACCCCGGCATGGTTTCAGATATAAACTCCATCTTTTTTTGTTTCATATCCAGAAAATAATAAACGCCCGGTTCAACATCACTGGTTGAAAATATCAGGTATTTTTTCTGCTCAGGTATGCGGCTCACGATCCGGTTAACAGTATCTGGCAAGGCTTTATCTATATTCGCCTGAAGTTTCTCAAAATCCTTGTCCCAATAGAAAAATTCTGTCTTGTCCACCGTGAACTGAACGCCAACGGGTGTTTTTGTAGCCGGGTCATAAATGAGGTGATCGTAATCAACTTTATCATTTGAAAACACAGTTTCAAGAACGGTGCCTTTTGAAAGATTAACTTTATATATCCCAAATCTTCCCGCTTTATCCGGCCCGCCTGCAAAGGCGATTTGCGGGTCATCTGAAAACGCAATTGGAAACAAATTCCTGTTGCCCCATTCGCTACGCTCAACACTGGCCCAGCTACTGGTTTCAGGGTTGAAATATATATAATTGAATTGCGTCCGCTTTACCGGATCATAACCCCAGCCAAGCCGTAGATTATGGCTTTGGTCGGTCTGGTAGTTCTGAATACCTCTGAACCCTGCGCTAATTTCTTTGAATTTTCCGGTGTTGACGTTTATTTTACGCACCTCATCCTTGCCATCCATGTCTGAATCAATGGCCAGCAGAAAATGTTCAGCATCCTCAGGCAACCAATCGATTACGTCATCCTGAATTTGCGTGGTCACAGTTGATCTTGCCACACGGCTGATCGTCTTGCGCATTTTTTTTGGCAATACAAGCGGGCCAAAGTTTTGACCATCACGATCAACACCATACAGTCGTGTTTCGCGAACCAGAACCAGCCCACGCTTGGACGTAAATGCATATGAAAAAACAAGTCTGTTATTATTGGCCCAGCGAAACCAGGCAAAATCCGCATCACCACCGGGCGGAATTGCAACAGTATTTTCCCCGTCAAGTCGCTGTATAATCAAATGGGTTTTGCCTTCATGTGGCGCAGTCATGGCAATATAGTCGCCTTCGGGCGACAAACGCATTGACGCAGCACTGGGCAGTTGAGCGAATGCCTCAATTGGAATTGTCCCCGCGCCTTGCGCCCAGCATGGCAAGACAAACCCAAAAAAAATAAAACTTATGAAAAATTGCAGATGCATAGTTTCTTCCCCCACAGAAAGGGGAAATTTACTATCGCCTCTACAAATAGCAAGTATTACGTGAAAATTAGGTATCTGTACCCAAATGTTGAATCTTGTTTATGAGTCCTCGACCAAGGGTCAGGCTTCACTAATGTGTGCTTAGCGTATCTGTGCCATCATTTTTATCCAGCGACCCGGAAAGCGCAAGTTCATCGTCCTCGTTCCACTCAACCGGCTCCAGCGGTGCTGTCAGTGCCTTTTCAAGAACCTGAGCCACGGTTTGCACCGGAATAATGTCCAGATTATTTTTTACGTTATCAGGTATTTCTGCCAGGTCTTTGGCATTATCGGCGGGGATCAGCACGGTTTTGACACCGCCGCGCAAAGCCGCCAGCAATTTTTCTTTTAACCCGCCAATTTCCAGCACGCGACCACGCAGGGTAATCTCGCCGGTCATGGCAATATCCTTGCGCACCGGAATGCCCGAAAGCACCGAGACAATGGCCAGTGCCATGGCAACCCCGGCCGAGGGGCCATCCTTGGGTGTTGCGCCTTCGGGAACGTGCACATGGATGTCAGATTTTCTGAACTCATTGGCCTTGATACCAAAATTTGCCGCCCGCGAATGCACATACGAGTTGGCCGCCGAAATACTTTCCTTCATCACATCGCGCAAATTTCCGGTTACGGTCATACGTCCGCGTCCCGGCATTTTCACCGCTTCAATAGTCAGCAAATCACCGCCAGTTTCCGTCCACGCCAAACCGGTGACCACACCGATCTGGTCTTCCTTGTCGGTTTCACCAAAGCTGCATTTGCGCACCCCGGCATAATCGCCAAGATTATTTGACGTAACATGAATTGATGTGGCTTTGCCGCTTTCCAGGTCGCGCACACCCTTGCGGGCCAGATTGGCCAGCTCGCGCTCCAGATTACGCACACCGGCTTCGCGGGTGTAATAGCGAATAAGGTCACGCAAGGCCGCCTCATCCAGGGTGAATTCACCATCCTTCAAGGCGTGGTTTTCAAGCTGTTTGGGGATCAAATGCCGAATGGAAATTTGAACTTTTTCATCTTCGGTGTAGCCCGGAATACGGATAATTTCCATGCGATCCATTAACGGACGCGGCATGTTCAGCGTGTTGGCAGTGGTGATGAACATGACATTGGAAAGGTCATAGTCCACTTCCAGATAATGGTCGTTAAAAGTCGAGTTTTGCTCAGGGTCAAGAACCTCAAGAAGGGCTGCCGCCGGATCGCCGCGATAATCCGCGCCCAGCTTGTCGATCTCATCCAGCAGGAAAAGCGGATTGTTGGATTTGGCCTTTTTCATGGACTGGATAATCCGCCCCGGCATGGAGCCAATATAAGTGCGCCGATGGCCGCGTATTTCCGCCTCATCGCGCACACCGCCCAGGGACACGCGCACAAAATTGCGCCCTGTTGCCCGGGCAATTGACTTGCCGAGCGAGGTTTTACCAACCCCGGGCGGGCCAACAAGACACAGGATCGGCCCGCGCAGTTTTTTGGTTCGTGCCTGCACGGCCAAATGTTCCAGAATTCGTTCCTTGACCTTTTCCAGGCCATAATGATCCTCATCAAGGATCGTTTCCGCCTTGTTTAATTCAATTTTGGCCCGGCGTTTCTTGCCCCAAGGGATCGATGTCATCCAGTCAAGATAATTGCGAACCACGGTTGATTCTGCCGACATGGGACTCATCTGTCGAAGCTTTTTCATCTCCGCTTCGGCTTTCACCCTGGCTTCCTTGGACAGCCTGGTTTTTTTGACCTTTTCGGCCAGTTCGTCGATTTCATCACGGGATTCATCACCATCACCCAATTCGCGCTGAATAGCTTTCATCTGCTCGTTCAGATAATACTCACGCTGGGATTTTTCCATCTGACGCTTGACCCGGCGGCGGATTTTTTTCTCCACCTGTAATACGCTGATCTCGCCTTCCATAGCGGCAAATGTCATTTCCAGGCGATCAGTAACATCTGCCGTCTCCAGCAGTTTTTGCTTTTCAGGCAATTTGACCGCCAAATGTGCGGCAATGGTATCGGCCAGCTTACTTGGGTTTTCAATTTCGCTCAACGATGCCACAACATCCGGGGCGATTTTTTTGTTCAGCTTTACATAGTTCTCAAAGTTTTCGGCAACAGCACGCATCAACGCGCCTGTCTCGGCATTTGGGGCGTCATCACTGGCAAATGAACACGCCTCTGCTTCGAGATAATTTTCCTGTTCGACAATCTGGCTGACCGATACCCGCTCAACCCCTTCAACCAGAACTTTCAGTGTGCCATCGGGCAGTTTCAATAGCTGTAACACCTTGGCGATACAACCGACTTCATAAAGATCGGTGGCGATTGGATCATCAATTGAAGGCTCATGCTGGGTCAGAAGCAAGATGGTCTTCTCCCCATCCATGACCTGTTCCAGTGCCTTGATTGATTTTTCGCGACCAGCAAAAAGCGGTACGATCATGTGCGGGAACACCACAATATCGCGCAAAGGCAAAACCGGCAGGGTCTGGGGGGCATTACTCATAAACAAACTCATCTCGTTAAAGCGCCCTGCAGATTAAGGGCAAATATGATTCTGTACCAGTATGACAGATAAAACATAACGGCACCTGAACAAAAATGGCAACGCCCGGCACACGCTTCAAGGTTTCAAATTGGTAATGCGCAGTACCCTTGCCAGCATGGCGACCCGTCTTCATCATGTTTTCTAAAATATGCCTAAACCTAAGGACGCCATCATGAAATTTTCACAAAATAAATACCGCTCTCTTGTTGCGGTTCTGGGCCTTGCCACCGGTCTTGTTGCCGGCACCGCGCAAGCCATCCCTCCTTGCGAAGCCAAGTCCTGCCCCAGTAACTGGGTGGGCATGAGCCAGGAGCAGGAAATTGAGGTGGAGGCATTTGCCAAAGATTATAAACGTTTTATCGACAAGGCCCGCACAGAAACCACTACGGTTACCCAAACGGTAAAACTGGCCAGGGCCGCCGGTTTCAAGCCATGGCATCTGGGGGCCAGTGTCAAGGCTGGTGCCAAATACTATGATGTGAACCGTGATCGTTCAATGACGCTGTTTATTCTGGGCAAGGATGCACTTCAAACCGGTGCGCACATTTCTGCCTCTCACATAGACAGCCCCCGGCTGGAGCTAAAAGGGCGGCCCGTTTATGGCAAATCCGGTTTTGCGCTTTTGCAGACGAACTATCATGGTGGTATCAAAAACTATCAATGGACAAATATCCCGCTGGCATTGCTCGGCCATGTGGATCGCAAGGATGGCAAGCGTATTCATATTTCTGTGGGTCTGCGCGGCGACGATCCGGTCTTTATCATACCGGGCCTGTCACCCCATGTGGATGTGAGTTTACGGGGACGTAAAAACCGCGATGTAATCGCCGCCGAAGAACTGGATCCCATTGCCGGACATCGCGAAAAGGATGACAAAAACGGCGCCAAGGCACTGGTAACATCCTATTTGCGCGAAACTTATGACATTGGCCTTGACGATCTGGTGTCTGCGGAACTGGCCCTGGTGCCGGCCTTTGCACCGCGCGATGTGGGCTTTGATCGTTCACTGATTGCCGCCTATGGGCAGGATGATCGCCTCTCGGCCTATGCCTCCATACGGGCCATACTGGAGGCGAAACCGCCACAAAAAACCGCTTTTGTTTTATTGGCCGATAATGAGGAGGTTGGTAATCGCAATAATACCGGCGCTCACTCGACTTACTTCTTTGATCTTTACGCTGATTTATTACTGGCCCAGATGGGGGATCGCTATCGCGAACCACACCTTAAACGCGCCCTGAAAGCCAGCAGGGTTATCTCCACCGATGTTAACCCCGGCATCAACCCCTTATGGCCATCGGCATGGGAAGGCGGCAATGCCCCGCGCCACAGCCACGGCGTTAATTTGAAAATTTATGGCAAGGGCAATAATGCCAATTCTGAATATACCGCCTGGATACGCGCTATGATGGATGATGCGGGTATTCCCTGGCAAACCGCCACCTACAAGGTCGGTCGAGGTGGCGGCGGCACGCTGGGCGGTGAGCTGTCACGCTATAATATGGATGTGGTCGATTTTGGCGTGCCGGTGCTCTCGATCCACACACCTTATGCCATCAGTTCAAAATCTGATCTCTATTGGCTGTACAAGGCTAATGTGGCGTTTATTGAACGGTGAGTCCGGTTAGGTAGGTTGGGGGTGTGGTGCATCAGAAACCACCCACATGCTGTCATCACCCGGTTTATCCGGGTGATCCAGTTTTCACCTCTCATCTGGATTGCCCGAACGAGTCGGGTAATGACACGGGATAAGGGGGAAAGAAGATAACCTACCCGCTACTGGTAACAATAAACCTGCCCGTCGCCTTGCATAGCAACACGTGAAGCCCCGCTCGGGCACCTGACACAAACATCACCACGGGTTAAATGATAGCCATGATAACCTTGCGGGCATTGTTCAAAACAATAACCGCGATGCAGAGTTGAGCCGTAAGAGCAACCGTCAATGGTCTGCCCATCATACAGCCAGACCATCCAGTCGGCGCGATATACGCCCGATGGGCTTGAGTTGTTATTGGAAGATGAGTTGTTGCCTGACGAACACCATTTTTCACGACCTCTATCCCAATCATATCTTTCGTCTGAAATTCCCGCGTTCCAGGCGTCCCGTTCATCTATCGTTGTGCAACCATCTTCAATTCGTCTGCTACTGGTTGGTTCATCATCACTCCAGGCCAACTTTCCGGCTCCCAAGCACCTGCATTTTGAATCTGCCAATGCCTGCGTCGGTAAAATGAAAAATAATACGAACATTGCTGCTAACAAAAATAGATATGGATTTCTCATAATCTTTCTCCATGGTTTGTCCCTGCCCATAATCTGCCATAGAATGAACAATCAAAACAAGATATTGAATGTGCGGCAAATTGGTCACTTCACTGAACAACATAACATAATTCTGGGTCGATGGGCATGACCCTAGAAAAATGTATCTTTAACAAACCCGAGAATACCCCAAAACAAGAACCACAGGATAATTAAAACAAACAAGCCAAAAAACCCTTTGACAAATCCAAAGCTGTCCAGCCAGGTAATTCCCTTTTGGATGGGGTCAGACGGGCCAGAATATGTATTGGTTTTTTCTTGTTCATCGGGTTCGCGAACGCCCGTTATCGGGTAACGACCGCGTTTTACAGCCTCAAGAATAGGTACGGCAAAAAAGAGAACAGACAAAACAGCAAGAACAATCAGCTCAGTATTGGAAAAACCTTTTCCTAACCACATAATAAAAGCGATAACGCCGATAACGATAATGGCGCCCGCAAAATTGACACCGCCGGAACCACCCGATGCCAAAGTGACTTCATGGTCACAATCAGGACAAGCAAAAATACTTTCTGTACTAAACCCGCTCAGTTTGCGACTGGTTGAAATCATTTTGGTGTTGCCGCATTTGTGACAGCGCCGGGTTTGCAGGTCGGGAGCAAGTTTTTCATTATCTGTATTTGTCATATCTGTTTCCCGATCCAACAGGCCAACATTACACTATTGAAAAATGGGCAAGAGCACAATCATACCCCATTATCGCCCCTGGTTAGATAAATTTGGAACCTTTCTGCCAAAACAAACTTCCAATACAGCGTTATTCCGACACAATTCTTTTGACCCGCGAGGGTGTGCTGTTTATGACGGCGTATGGAAAAGCCTGCGTCCACAATGCCGCCGATCCGTGTTCCCTTTTGTCGGCCAGACTATGGGCAACGCGAACGCCTCGCCTTTGAGGACGCCATTGCCGGGGGACGGCTGGAAGGTGGCGGCCCACAAACTCAGGCCTGCGAAGAGCTATTGCAAACAGGAACTGGTGCAGAGCGTGTGCTTATCACCCCCTCATGCACCGCAGCACTGGAAATGATGGCGCTGGCCCTGGAACTGGGGTCAGGTCATGAGGTGATCGTGCCTGCGTTCACTTTTGTATCCACGGCAAACGCCTTTGCCTTGCGCGGTGCGACGCCTGTTTTTGCCGATATTGACCCGCTAACCATGAATTTGGATGTTGAGGCAGCACGCTTGGCCATCACTCCGCGCACCAGAGCCATAATGCTGGTTCACTATGCCGGTGTTGGTTGTGAGATGGAGGCCTTTTTGGCGTTATGTGCCGAACATGACCTGGTGCTTCTGGAAGATGCTGCCCAAGCGGTCGGGGCACGCTGGAACGACAAGGCATTGGGCAGCTTTGGTGCCATGGGTGCCTTGAGTTTTCATCACACAAAAAACGTAACCTGCGGTGAAGGCGGTGCTTTGCTGGTCAACACGCCGGATATGATTAAACCGGCGGAATTTATCCGCGACAAAGGCACAGACCGCGCTGATTTTCTGCGCGGTCACGTTAACAAGTACGAATGGCGGGTGCTGGGTTCATCTTATTTGTTAAGCGAGCTGGCCGCCGCCGTGCTTTTGGGACAATTGCAACGGATCAAAGAACTGACCAGCGCCCGGATGCGTATCTGGCGCGAATATGACCAGCATTTTGGGCAGATCAATTCCTTGCGCACGCCACACATTCCCAAGGCCGCCACCCATAATGCACATATTTACGGTATTCGTTTTGCCAATCGCGCCTTGCGTGATGCCTGTGATATTTACATGCGCTCAAAAGGGGTCATGACCGCGCCGCATTATGTACCCCTGCATTTGACCCCGGCTGGCAAGACATTTGGGCGCGCCTCTGGCGAATTACCCCATACCATAGATGCGACGCAAACACTTCTGCGGCTGCCACTTTATAGCACCATGAGCGATGATGAAATGAAGTTGGTGATCGAAACCTTGAAGGATTTTTTGTGTGAAAACGGGCTGGGCGGAGCGTGAAAGCCCCAGACCTCACTCATGCCCCCAACCATTGGCCAAAACTGCTGCTGAGCGTTGGAATCGGTGCGATTTTTCTGATCCTGCCTGTCAGTGTTTTACTGGTGCTGGATCGTGGTCTGGATGTCTCTGATACGGGTCATTATTACGTCAGCCTTTATCATTGGGCCGACATAGAAATGATGAGCACACAATTTCCTCTGGTCTGGAAATTGTTGCCTTTGCCAGATAACATTCTGGTCAATCGCCTGATGGTGTTCGGACTGCTCATGGGCAGTAGTGTGGCGTTATTTTTACAAGCCGGGCAAAGCACGCTTGGCCAAAAGAATCTCTCACGGGATCAGAACTGGGTGCTTATCCTTACCGGTGCAGGGGCAAGCACACTTTACTATTATTACTGGCTACCCGACCCATCCTATAACTCAATTGGCCTGATCCTGATGCTGATTGTGCTGGGGGCCGCCTTTGCCGCAACCCGGATTGAAAATTTGCAGAGCTGGCATTTTCGCAACGCCGCAATCATGGCCGGTTTTGCCGGTTTTGGCCTTGCCGTTACCCGCCCGGTTACAGCCATTTCGTTAATCGTCATTAGTGCTGGTTTGTTTTTTCTGCTTGCCAAACCATCCTGGCGGCGACTTTCGCAACTGTTGATGTTTAGCCTGCTTGGTGCCGCGCTATTTTTTATGTTGGTGCAAGTCTTTATTGAGCCAATAAATATCACACTGGATCGTATGCGTGGCGGCATACAAAAGCGTGAAGTTTTGGGAATTCACCGGCTAGTGAGCTTGAGTTACACCTATGCCCGCGAAGAAATAGATATTGCACTTGGCACTGCACCATGGGGACTATTGATGGCGGGATTTGGCGGCGCACTTGCCGCACCCGGTGTCGCTGAACGGTTTACCAAAACCCTGTGGTTGCGCATGATTGGTGCCATTATCGGTGCATCAGGGTTGGTCTGGATACAATTGCTGTTCTGGGAACAAACAGGGCAGCTTTCAGTCACCCCCCTTGAACTCATCAGCTATTTTTATCTGAACCTCGGGCTGGTGGCTATTTTTGTTACGATGCTGGCGGGTTTAGGTACTACAACACCCACGCTGCGAAAACAGTATTGGCGCCTGAGCGGCATTTGCACACTCTTGCTGCTCACCACACACAGCTTCTCGGTTTTTGGTACCGGGTTATGGATCACCAATGCCGCCATGGCGGCAGTATTTACGTTTCTTGCCTGCGTTCTTGTCGCCTTGCATCTTGCCAAAGGCAGTGGCCAAATATGGTCACTGGCCATGATCGCGGCGTTATTTCTACCGACGTGGGCCGTGCGCACAAATATCATGGAAAACCCTTACCGTCTGGAAACATCCCTGGACGCGCAAACCCAGCCAACGCGCATAAATGGTGGGCGCAGCACCATAAAAACGGATCCGGCAACCAAGGAATTCTTTGACCGCTTAAGTACAATCGCACCCCGTATGGGGTCAGAAGGGAAACGACCAATTCTTATCGATCTTTCCGGGCGTATGCCAATGGTGCAATACCATCTGAACGCCCGGCCCGCCTATACCGCCTGGTTATTAAGCGCCTATTCCGGCTCAAATGCCTTTCTGACAACCATCATAGAGCGGATGAGCGAGGAAGAACTGGCCCGGGCATGGATACTTGATGCACCGGATTATGAATATCGTCTCGACCCTGCCCCCATTATCGCAAGAGGGCTGGTACTGGAACGCGATTATGAAGTCGCCACAACGGCATTTGCCCCCTATATCAAAACCGATATTGTCATTTTAGCGCCCCGATCCCGCAACAAAACGAACCCAACGGCGGAGTGAGTAAAGTGTCCCGATTTCTTAGGGTTCAAACTCATCCAAATTGTTTAATTTCATGCTTTTGGAAGGTTTTGAATGGAAGGCAACAAATACAGGGAAGGCTGGTGGCCTTTCCTAGGCTTGTTGTCGATCAGGCATGACCTGCCAAAAGCACCCAGGGCGAGGCCGGTTTTTTAATTAAATGCGTCGAAACGTCTTGAAAATACACCATATTTCCTGCACCCTTTCTCCTGTTTACTCAAAAAACCTGCTCTCGTGAAATGAATAATTTGGATGAGTTTGAACCCTGAAACCCCTGCGGGACGATTTTTATTGCTGGCGCTAAAGCTGGCAGTCAGTACGGCACTGTTATATTTCATATTTACTCTGGTGGATGTGCGTGCGGCCTTTCGTGCCGCCATTGGTGCAAATATAGCTCTGCTGGCGCTGGCCACCCTGGTTCGGGGCAGTGTATTTTGCCTTGATGCGTTGCGGCTGCACTGGATGGCACCGGTGCAAGGTCTACCTTATCACCAGCATTTACGCCTGGCATTGCGCGGTGCGTTTTTCTCTCAACTGGGATTTGGGTTTTTAACCGGTGATGCGTATCGGGCCATTGGCTATGCCAAAGGTGCGGGCAGCCTCTCGGAACCTGCTGCTCACCTTCTTGCGGCCAGATTGGCGGGTATTGCCATGACGGCGCTCATTGCCCTGCTGGCCGCACTGTTCCTCATCATCACAAAAAGCGATGCCCTGCAGGGTTTTGCCAAGCAGGTGAGCTATGGGGTACTCGCGCTGGGGTTAGTCACGATTAGCCTTTTATGGATTATTTTCAAGGTTCTGCCTCGCCATGTTTCTCCCTCCATCCAGGGAAAACTGGCCCATGGTACACAGGCGTTAAAAAGTCTCTCTCCACGGATTTGGCTGCTTAGCTTACTGGTTATTCTGCTGCGCGGCGTGTCTCTTTGGTTGATATTTGTCGCCCTGCATCTGGCCATATCTTACTTTGTGCCACTGCTGGCCAGCGTTACCGGTACCCTGGTCACCTTGTTGCCATTGGCCTTTGGCGGGCTGGGTTTACGTGAAGGTGCCATTGCCGGTGTTGCTTCGCTGTTTGGCACACCCGCCGCCCTTAGCGTCAGTGCGGCCATTTTGCTTCGTATGGCCGTGGTCAGCGCCGCCTCCTTGGGCCTTATCATCAGCCTGTTTATGCCAAAGGCCACAAAAAATGCACAGGCAGATCAATGACCAGCCTTGCCATAATGCAGCCTGTTTACCTGCCCTGGTTAGGCTATTTCGAGCAAATGGCATTGTGCGATACGTTCATTTTTCTTGACGATGTTCAATACACCAAACAGGATTGGCGCAACAGAAACCGCATCCGCACCAAAGACGGTTGGTGCTGGCTAACCATCCCGGTTCAAAAGGCCGACCTGAAAAGCCGACTGTGCGACATAACCATCAGCAACCACAAGAACTGGACGCGCACGCATCTCTTGTCCATTGCACAAAATTATGGGCGCGCACCATTCTTTGACAAGATTTTCTCCATTCTTGAATGCGCATTTGGTAGATCGCCAGACTGTCTTGCAGATCTGACCATCGGGTTGACCAAAGATTTCGCCGCCATGCTGCAGATCAAAACTCCAACGCTTCGTGCATCAAAAATACCGGGCAAAGCCACTGATCCGGTGGCCCGCATTATAGAGTTATGCAATTACGCCCAGGCGGATGTTTTTTATACCGGCCAGGCAGCACAATCCTATCTCGATCCGGCAGATTTACGCGCAAAGGGCATTGATCTGGTTTTTCAGGACTATAAACACCCGGTCTATCAACAATGTTATCCGGGTTTTGAAAGCCATATGGCAATCCTTGATCTTTTGATGAACCATGGTTCGGATGCGAGGGATATTCTTTTGTCTTCGCCGGTTTCGGATAAATTATTGTCATGAATACGCAACGCCTTTTTATCACCGGCGCCCCGCGTTCAGGTACAACCCTGATCGACAAGATACTGTGGAACATGGCCGGTATTGATTGTTTTTCACAACCCTTGCCCTTGTTGCTAACCCGGCTAAAAAGCGCATTTTTACAATCCTGTGGCGTGCCAGAGCACACATGGGCCGTGCCCCTGAATGACCTGCAATTTGAAAATGCCTGTGGGAAAAATGCGTTTTGCACCTATCTGGGAAAACACCCGTTAGATAGTGAGCAAGTGAACGACGCCTTACAGGCCATGCAGGACTATTCGGGCCAGTATTTCAAACCACAAACACCCACAAGCGCCCTTACCGACTGGCAAGGCGGTGATCTTGCCGGTTTTGCTGCACATTATTTTGAGCATTTTGCCCAAAAGCCAAAACAACAAACCAGTGTCATTGCCTGGAAAGAAATCGGGGCAGAGGAATTTATTCCCTTTTTTATTGGGCGGGGCATGAAAGCAATCATTATTGTGCGTGACCCGCGCGATAGTGCCGCTTCACTATATTATGGACGGGCAGACAGGCATGCGGGCGACGCTCGTCCACTCTTGTTCATGACCCGGCAATGGCGCAAATCAGCGGCGTTTTTCACGCACTATGCAAACCATAAAAACGTGCTGACCGTCCGCTATGAAGACCTTGTGCAATATCCGGGCGCGCATGTGCAGACCTGGTGTGACTGGTTGGGTATCGAGGCAAAGTTTGATGACATCAAATTACAGGCTCAGGACGGCAAGGAGTGGCAGGGCAACAGCTCTTTTGATGCATTCAAGGGCGTTTCCCCCAATGCCATCGGGCGCCATAGCGATGTTTTATCTGATGATGAGCGCAGCTTTATCGAGGCTTTGTGTTTTAGCGAGATGACCCTGCTGGGCTATCAACCGCACATGAGTATAGAGGACGTTGAAACACGCCTTATTGCCGGGCCGAAAAAGGATCATCTGGGCCGTAAGACCCTTGCCCACTATGCCTATGATGACCATCGGCGCGAGGAGGAGTGCAATCGCTGGCAGTGCTTGCTGGGAAATGATTGTGCCTTTGACCCGGTGCTATTCCTTTTTGAGGATAATTATACAAGCCTTCGCAAAGTATTGGGGCGGCTATGAAGCGTAACATTATTACCGCATCTCGCGCCTCTGCGATCATTTACGGTCTTGCTGGCGCAAACCAGAAGGGCATTTGGTTATTGCCCGCCAATGTCTGCCCTGCCGTTCCCCTGGCCTTGATGCAAGCCGGCACTGCGTTCGAGTTTATAGATATAAATCCTGCAAGCCTTTGCATGGATGTTGAACAAGCCTGTCAACGGATTGCTGAGCCAGATAGCCCACCAGTCGCCGGGTTGATCTATGTGCGCAGCTATGGTTTCGCCGCCCATGGTGCAACAGATTTGCAAACCTTGAGACAAGCCTTGCCCGGCAGCACCATACTGGTTGATGACCAATGCCTTAGCACACCGGACATTGATCTGGATACACGCCCAAACAATGACGCCAGTGCCGTGATTTTCAGTACAGGTTACGGCAAAGTGCTGGATCTTGGCGGCGGTGGGTATGGTGTGCTCTATGGCCAACCGGCCTATGCCCCACCGCCCGCTATGAGCGCCCAAGACGCTGCTTTGGCCTATACAGCCATGACCGCACGTTATAAGGACGCCATGCAATCCGGTGATGTGTTTTCAAACGAAAATATCGCCCCATGGATTTGCGGCAATCCAGGCGCTGACTGGCCTGATCTGAAAGCCCGGATCAGCAAAACATTGCCAGATGTTATAGTGCATAAAAAAATGCTCAACCAGGTTTATGATGACGGATTACGCGGTCTGGACGGCATAAACCCGTTAGCACCAAATCAGCATATCTGGCGCTATACTGTTCTGGCGCACAGGCGCGACGAGTTTCTGGCGCTGTTGTTCAGGAACGGGTTATTTGCCTCGGCGCATTATTACCCCGCATCATTGCTGTTTGGCGGGCATCCCTGCCCCAGGGCGCACGCCTTGCACAAAAGCGTTCTCAACTTTTTCAATGATGTACACTTTAGTATTGAGCAGGCAGAACACGTTGTCTCGCTTGCCCGTGACTTCTATAGTCCGCAGTAATAGCCAGAGAGACGCCTATGTCATTTGCCTTCCTGTTTTGCTCGGAGCGTTCCGGAAGTAATTTAATTACCTCCATCATGAACGGGCATGGCGAAGTTTCCGGCCCCCCGCCGTCTCACTTGTTTCGCCTGTTTGGCTTGAACGCCTGGCGCTATCAACCTTTGCAGGATGATGAAAACTGGCACGCCTTTCTTGCCGACCTGACGGAGGCAAAAAAATGGATGATCGGAGAGTGGGAAAGTACAACAGATGCCACCATCATTGATGCAGCCTGCCCGGATAAAACCATAGCGCAAGCCTTTGAACATCTTTACGCCGGGGAGCGGCGCACCGGTGAATACATCAGCTTTGTCAAGGAAAACCATACTTATCTTTTTGTCCCGTTTCTGATGTCAAACTGGCCCGATTGCCAGTTTGTCTATCAGGTTCGCGACCCCCGCGATGTTGCAGCAAGCTGGGTGAAAACCCGCGCCGTACCGGGCGGTGTAAAACGCGCCATTGATGTCTGGCTGGAAGATCAACAGGCCAGCCTTGACGCCTATCGTCAACTCAAGCCATCTGGGCGGATCATGCTGGTGCGCTATGAAGACCTCATCAAAACGACACAGGAAACCTCCCGCGCCTTGTGCAAACACCTTGGTATTGCCTATGATCCCGCCATGTTAAATTTTCATCTGGATCAAAGAACCCGGCGCAATGCCAAACGCACCCAGGCTTGGGAAAATCTGGCAAAGCCGGTGCTCACCAAAAATGCAGAGAAATATAAAACCATCCTGACAAAAACCGACATCCACTATGTAGAGCTACGGTGCGTAAGCCTGATGCAAGAGTTTGGCTATAGCTTGCAAACTGACGCGGGATCGCTGGATCAAACATGCGCCAAATCTCTTGCGCAAACACTTGAAGCCGAATTATCACCCGGTGAAGATGTATCGACGCCATCAGCACGAGAAGCGGATCAACGTAAACACCGTCATGAGATCATAGAACGGGTAATATCCCGGAGTACTGCGCTATGACCGCCCCAACCACAAAACCGCGCTATAGCGTTATCGTACCCGTTTACAACACCGGCGAAAGTCTGCGTGAACTGGTGCTTCGATTGCAAAATGTGTTTGCCAAAACCATTAAGGCATCCGTTGAAATTATACTGGTTGATGATGGTTCAGAGCGTAAAGGCACGCACACCATGTTACGAGAGCTTGCCAAAGAAGATGCGGTTATGGTTGTCAGACTGACGCGTAATTTTGGCAAGCCGGGCGCTATACTTTGCGGACTGCAAGCCAGTCGGGGTGACTGGATCATTACCATTGATGACGATTTGCAACAAAGCCCGGAGGATATTCCGCTGCTGATTGCCAAAGGCGAGCACGATATGGTCACCGCCAGCCATGCGCGCAAGCAACATACATTATTACAACGCTCAACCAGCTGGATCAAAGCCGGATTTGATCGCGCTGTGCTGGGTTATCAGGTGAAACTTTCTCCCCTTAAACTTATCAGGCGGCATGTGGTTGACGGGATGCTCGACATCAAAACCAACCGGCCTTTTATTCCTGCGCTCATCCGGCAAGTAACCAGCGATGTGGTCGCGGTGCAAACCGGGCACCATGAAAGTGCGCACGGACGTTCGCGATACACCTTTGGGCGACGCTGGGCGCAATTTACCGACCTGTTAGTGGGCAATTCCAATGTGTTGATGCAAGTGTTTACACGGATCGGCTTTGTTGTTGCCGGCCTTAGTTTCGCATTGGCACTGGCGGTCATTGCCCGCAAACTGTTTGGTATTCCTACCCAGACCGGGTGGAGTTCCCTGATGGTTGCCATCCTGCTTATTGGTGGTCTTAATCTGGCAGCAATCGGCATTACCGGGCAATACTTTATCCGCATCCTTGATATTACCTCAAAAAAACCGGCCTATGTTGTGCGCGAACGTCTTGGTGCACCAGAACCCCCGCAATCATGAGAAACACCATTGAAAACCAAATATTGCCCGGTGTAATTTCAAGGCCAGTTTTACAAGTGAGAGGCTATGCCAAAATTTCAGTATAAGGCGCTAAGGCGAAACGGTTCGACGGTCAGTGGTGTAATTGAAGCCGCCGATCAGGATACCGCCTATGCCTCTATTGAAAAGCGGCAACTTTCGCCGTTCTCATTAGTGGAACGGAACGAAACACCGCTTTTGAACTTTTTGCGGGCGCGCAAAATTACCCGCAAGGATCAGTCTGTTTTTATTCGTCAACTGGCAACCCTGCTACGGGCCGGCGTTGGTCTTCTGGAGGCCATGAAAAGCCTGGCCAAGTCCAATGCCAATCCAGTATTGGCAACCAATGCCAGTGCTATACGAGCCGATTTGCGCGCCGGGCAAAGACTGTCTGCATCGCTTGAGACCCATATGAAAGACCTGCCGCGTTATGTTCCCCGGCTGGCCGAACTGGGCGAGGCCACCGGCACCCTGGCCAAAGCTCTGGCAGACGCATCAGAACGCATGGAGTTTGAAGATAATATGCGGTCGGAAATCAGGGGCGCCCTGTCCTATCCTGCATTTTTGGCCAGTGTCGGCGGATTGATTGTTATATTGATGTTTCTGTTTGTGGTGCCACGCTTTGACGCCCTTATCGGTGATAATCGCGACAGTTTGCCGGCCATTTCCAACATTGTTATCTCCACCGGCGTATGGATGAAGGCAAACTTTCCGCTACTACTGGGGGCAACAGGTGCTCTCATTGCTGGCCTGGTTTTTATCTTCAGGAACAAAGCCGTACGTGAGTGGTTCCGTAGTTTTACAGAAAAATTACCTGTGGTTGGCGATTTTCTTGTACAATCTGAAATCGGTGGCTGGGCGCGCACAATGGGCATCGCCATTGATAACGGTGCCGATATTCTTACCGCATTACGCCTTGGATCATCGGGTCTGCGCTCAAGGGAACTGAAAAACGGACTGGATGGTGCCAGAAGCGAAATTCGGGCCGGACGCAACATTGATGAGGTGCTGGAAGAACACCTTCCGGCTATGGATGCGCTATCCATTGACCTTATTCGCACAGGGCGCAATTCCGGTGCGCTCGCAGATATGCTATTGTTTATCGCAGACACCAAAGAGAAAGAAACCCGGGAGCGCGCAAAAGGCCTTACCGCCATTGCCGAACCTGCGGCCATTCTCGCCATCGCCCTGATTGTGGGCACCATTGTGTTGAGCATTGTTCTTGCAATGACCAGCCTGTATGAGTTTGACATATGACACACGCACACAAAACGCCTTTGAGCACACACAAAACCCGCAGCCAGGAAGAAAAACGCCATCAGGATGGATATTCGCTTTTGGAAATTCTGGTTGTGTTGGCCATTATGGGAACGATTATCTCACTGGTGGCACCGCGCCTGTTTTCCCAATTGGATCGCGCAAATGTTGTTGCCACCAAAGCACAAGCCAAAACCATAAAACTGGCACTGAACAGCTTTCGTATTGATTTTGGGCGTTTCCCGACTGCTGAAGAAGGGCTGGAGGTTTTGTCAAAAATGCCAAGCGACCCGGCCATGCAGGCCCAATGGTTCGGCCCTTATCTTGAAGGTGACCTTCCTGCCGATGGCTGGGGCAATGCCTATCATTATGACTTGCCCGGAATCGATGACCGTGGGGGACAGGCCAGCCCGAAAGTCATTTCCTATGGCGCAGATAACACGGTTGGCGGGAAGGGTCTTAATGCCGACATCGCCATGTAAAGACAATTGGTTCGGGCGGATCAGGCTTGCCGCCAGGCACCAAAACACCAAAGGTTTTTCACTTATGGAAGTGATGGTGACACTGGCCATCATCAGCCTTGTTGTTTCCATCGCAATTGCCTCTCTCTCAACCAGCATGGAAAGTGCGCGGTTTTCATCGCTTTCCAAAGCCGCAGCAGCCGAAATGCGAAACTTTCGCGCCAAAGCCCTGCTCATGGGCCAAAGCGCCATCATTGTTACCGACACGGCAGATGCATCTAAAACCGGCATTGAAAACATCTGGCGTTTGCCCTTGCCTGACGACTGGCGCACCGAGGGCGACGCCATCGGCATTACACCATCTGGCCTGTGTCTTGGTGGGCAAATTCGCATGATTAGCCCGAGCGGCAGACAGGCATTATATGAATTCTCACCGCCAAAATGCATCCCCCAAAGGCTTGTTATACCACCCAGCACTACCGAGACATTATAGTCAGAACGACACCTCATATCTCTCCATGCTTTGTCCTTCGAGACGGCCCTTGCGGGCCTCCTCAGGATGAGGGGCTTTTCATACAATTCCTTCCTCGTCCTGAGCTTGTCGACGTATGGATCACACCAACCAGCCATAATCATACTCGATCAGCGCCCCCGGTTGGATAAGTTTGGGGTGTTTATGTTTGCGTATCATGTCTAATCACCTTCGTCGCTCGTAGGCTTGACCGGAGAATCCAGTGGAAACTACAACGAGATCAGGAC
>JAJFFQ010000008.1 GCA_021776565.1 Robiginitomaculum sp.
CGGTAATACTCCCGTATTTTAAGGGTATTGATAAGTAGAATTTTCTCGTAATCAGGATTGAGGAGATTCATCCATGAAGAAGTCACGATATTCGGACAGCCAGATCATCGGCATTTTGAGGCAAGCAGAGGCGGGCACGCCGGTGCCGGAGCTGTGCCGCGAGCATGGCATGAGCAGTGCCAGTTTTTACAAATGGCGGGCCAAATATGGCGGCATGGACGCATCCTTGATGGGGCGGATGAAAGAACTGGAAGCGGAAAATGCGCGCCTGAAGAAGATGTACGCGGACGTTCAGCTTCAAAACGATGTGATCAAGGAGGCCATGGCAAAAAAGTGGTAAGGCCGTCCCGACGACGCGAGATGGCCAAGGGCGCAGTCTCGAAGGGACGGCTGAGCATCCGAGCGGCGTGCACGGCCTTCACGATCAGTGAGACGTGTTACCGCTATTTGCCAAGGCTAAGTGATGAAAATGCCCTCATCGCGGACTGGCTGTTGGGATTGACCGCAGCTAAGCGTAATTGGGGTTTCAAGTTGTGCTTTTTGTATCTGCGTAATGTAAAAGGGTTTGGCTGGAACCACAAGCGTGTGTACCGGATCTACCGGGAGTTGGAGCTTAATTTGCGCATCAAACCAAAGAGACGGCTGTATCGAGACAAGCCGGAACCCTTAGCCGTACCAGAAGTCAAGAACGATGTCTGGTCGATGGACTTCATGCACGATCAGCTAGCTGATGGGCGCAGCTTTCGGGCTTTTAATGTGATCGATGATTACAACCGCGAGGGGCTTGGCATTGAGATCGACTTTTCACTACCCGCCTTGCGGGTGATCAGGGCGCTTGACCGGATCATTGAGTGGCGGGGTCAACCCTTGGAGATACGGTGCGACAACGGCCCTGAATATATCAGCCAGTTGCTAAAGGAATGGGCTGAGGGGCGCGGCATCGGTCTGCGCTTCATCCAGCCCGGCAAGCCGCAGCAAAACGCCTATGTCGAACGCTATAACCGGACCGTGCGCTATGACTTTCTGAACCAGTATATCTTTGAAACCATCGACCAGGTACAGGAAGCGGCCACCGACTGGCTCTGGACATACAACAATGAAAGACCCAATATGGCCATCGGCGGCATCACGCCAAAACAGAAATCGGCCATGGACATGTCCATGGCCGCATAATCGTTCTACTTGCGATGCCCTCTATAAAGGGGGGTATTACCTACTGACAAGAGGGTTTCAAAAAGATTCCATCGACTTGTCAGGAGTAAGTGGGAAAAAAATAATGAAACCCAGTTTCAGCGCCTTTGTGAATTTGAAACATTTTTAGAAGAAGAAAGTGATATTTCTATTTCGTATGTGCTATCGTTATTTGGCTTGATTTCCGATGCAAGAACAATCGATGTGTTGGGAAATATCATAGAGCCTCAAATACACGACGATGACTTTCTATTTCAAGAATTTCCATTGTGTATATTTTTAGACAATGCTGATCAATTTATCGAGCTTGACCTGCAGGCTCTTCATAGTGATTTAAAGGTGTTTGCAAGAAAAAGAGGGAAAAATTTTCCTACCCTTAGGGTCATTTTCCCAATGAGACTGTCATCCTACAACGAAACAATGGGTAGTAAAATTGTGCAAAATCCGCGTCAATTCGAAAGTGCAGATCCTCGAGATGTGATTTCCGATCGAATTATAGACGAAATATTCTCAGAAAAATTTAATAAGAACCGTTATGAAGAACGTGAAATACTCTACCTTTCACGTCTCGTAGAATTATTGATTATTATGTCAGACAACCATTGTGATTTTAGTGCAATGTTGTTTGGTATTGCTGGAAGTAATATCCGTTTGGCCTTTAAACTTTCCAGCGATTGGTTGGTGTCAGAAGCACTTAATCCGCGCGTATCAACAGAGCAACAAATTTTTTCTGTTAGAAAGGACTTAGCAAGGCTAATTGCAAATAATTATGCCGAACATTATGTGAGCTCAGTTCTTAAGATAATTAGTTCTGGAATTGATGATGGTTCGGACACAGAATCAATAGCAAATACAATTGAACTTTTTTACAAATGCGAAATAAGTGAGGCTAGTTCTATCGGGTCTGGACTTCCAATCACACATGTCAAAAGAGTAAACAGCGCAATCAATTTGGCTAAATTAACGGTAACAACAAGGGTGCCTCACCCCAATGTTATTGATGCAATTGTATTGAGCAAATTTAGAGTTTTATTGAGAATGGGTGTAGATAGAGCTTGGTTAGAAGAGTTGCAAACCAAAGTGGAAAAAAAATAGAGAGATTAGATGCTGACCAGCCAGAAATTGAGGATGTCAATACCTATCATAACGCACTAATAACTTGTATTTTGCACTACAAAGACAGAAAAGGTAATCCGCAGAGAATAAAAGAACTTCAAAGTTTAAAAAGACAAAAAATACAAGATGTCGATAAAAACCTAGGAGAACGATTTTCGGGTTCAGGTCGACAGTCTAGATTCCATCTAACGAGTATTTTATTGCTTAACTCCGAACTGAGGGAGGGTGGGGCAAATCAGAATTTTTCGCCTACAAATCTCTTTTCCTTAGATTTGGAAGGAGTAAATCTCTTTCCTCTTTGGCTATTGTATTACATTCGAGAAAGAAATTGGGATGCTAAAAAAGGTGTAAATTTCGAAAAATACATGACTATATCTAAAAAATTGAAAATAAATGAGGTTGATAGAATTGGATTGCTAAAAGCAATGACCAGGCCGGACCGGAGATTGGTTTACAGCGGTGTTGATGATTGGCAGCAGTTGGAGGAGAATGGGCGAGTAAATCTAAAAAGGGAATTTAGCCTGTCGTGGGCAGGCCATGGCTATATTGGCAAGCTCGTAAAATCGACTTGCTACATTCAATGGGCCTTTTCTCAAATAGAGTCATTACAACAGCACACAGGATATTCGAAAACCGATTATTTTCCCTCATATTATAGCCAGCTAATGCCTGACCTTACGGTAGTGCCTAGCCATCTGGCTGACATTTTTGAAGCAGTAATAATAACGTTAACAGTACTAATGGACGAAGAAGATCAACTATTTAGATCAATCGGTCATTCTGCAAGGCAGCATAATGAATTTAGGTGTGGGTCGCCGGTATCAGATATATTTACAGATGTTGGCGGATTCATTTCTTCAATAGGCTTGAATCAGATTAAGCTTTCAGGAGAAGAAGGGCTGACTAGCCTTAGGGAGAAAGTCAGCCTTGCGAAAGAGAAAATTGAAATGAAGAATTTTACTTATGCCAGCTCCTACCAAAAGCGAAATAAACAAAACTTTGAGAAAATCGTTGAATTTACTCGATAAGTTAACGTGGAAACTGCTTTCCACCATTTTATGGCACCCAGCTATAAAATGGTCTGGATTTATTTATCCGTTGATTGGGTACCTTGTTCTTTTTCAAAATAGATGGGCAGTGGTGTTTGGATCCGAATTCTGTAGTTTATTGGCAACAGGAACATTGTATTACGGCTTACTTTTGCTTTCCATTAGCGTTTTTATTTTTTCAGTTACCTGTCCGAGACATATTAGGAAATACAAAGAGATAGGAGAATTTTTGGATGCCGGAAAAACGGCACTTGAGCGTGATCCAGATTTTGTTTCACGTGAAGGTTTGGGCTCCACCCATGATGAGTTAAGAGGCTTGTGGGCAAGTTACGAAAATAAAACCCCCTATTGGAGGGTTGCTGTAGGAATACTAACTTGTGTAGGCATTATATTGGTACTCACATCGTCTTTATTAAGGGTTGCCAATATTACTTTCAGCTTCTTTGTATAGTATAAGCTCATACCCACCTCTTTTGCCAGAGCTAACAAAATACTCCTCATCCATTCCAAGGACCCAATCAATTTTTTCGCCTACTATTTGGAAAGCTCCGAAAAAAGGTGGGTTTACTTGCCTTGTTGTTGAAAGTATTAGATCATTGATTTCCTGTTTAGTCTTTACCGACAGGAGGTCACAACATGATTCAAAAGAAATAGAATAATTTTCTTCTGTCAAAATTGAGCGCAATCGATCATGCTTCGAAGTGATATGTAAAGAATATTATTTTCTAATTAATTGTCAAACATTATTACATTGCAGCGTCAAGTTTACGTTTTTGTTTAGGGCGAGTTGGGTAATTTTCTGGAAGGGGGTAAGGCCGTTCATGCCGAGGCCACGGTGACGTTTGTCATGGTTGTACCAGAGGAGAAACTGGGCGAGATGGTAATCTAGCTCGGCGAGTGTCTGGTTGGGAGAGAGGTGGATATAGATGAGTTTTTCGTTCAGGGTGCGATGGAATCGTTCAATTTTTCCATTCTCTTCAGGGCAGTAAGGGGTGTTAGTGCGATGACGTATATTTTTTTGGGGAGACTGTTTAAAATTCTGTGTCATTCCAGTAGCTTTGATAAAAACAGGAATGATGATTATGACCAGATTACCAAGCAAGACCACTGATTTTAACTTTGATGAAGCTCTTCAATCCTTACAGGCTGGCCAGCCACTTTCCG
>JAJFFQ010000071.1 GCA_021776565.1 Robiginitomaculum sp.
TCAACAACGGGCGGCACGCCGTTTCCCGGCTTCACCGCAATATAATAAACCCCGCCATCGCCATCGCGGCCCGGGCCATAAATGCCGCCATCTTCAAGGTTCAGCCAGTTCGCATCAACCTCCCACACCTCAACACTGGCACCATCTGCGGTTGGTATGTTTTTACGCCCGACGACACTGGCCTCTATCCAGTAAACGCCACGATTGGGAATGGCCATGGGTACAGTTGCCACATAACCTTCTTTTAGCGGCAAGGCGGCAAGAGTCAGGCCACCGATCTGTCCGGAAAACATTGGCATGGCTATTTTGCGGGTTTTGCCTTTGGTTTTCCTGCCATCAGCAAAAAATATGTCAGCAATCATGCTGTCGCCTGTCACATCATAATAAACCCGTGATGGACTTCCGGCCGGCATGTTTTCAAATGTCAGCGCCAAATCCAGCAGTTGCAGACTTTTGCGATCCAGTGTGCGTACCCCAATACTGATACCACCTAACCGATTGAAGATTTTCTGGGTGTGTTTCCAATTTCCATCTTCGCCAATTTCCAGGACTTCCTCGAAAGCTTTTGGATTTGTAACCATTTTGCCATCACGCTGCGCCTCTTGCGACCAAATGGCGTGATAGGGCGCAATCCTGCCAACACTGATCTGCGGCGACCCCACCTGCACAGTGTAACAGGCCGAAGTGTAATAGCACTGGTCTTTAATATCGTAGGAATATTTTGTGGCTTCTGGTATGGCTGCCATATTTTTTTCAGCAGCCAGGCTGGAACAACCAGCCAGTAGCGCGCCGGAAATGGCCCCAAGTGCCAAAAATTGGGTAATTGTTTGCATTGTTTAACGTCTCCATATTTTGCACCCCAGATGCGCATGAACAGAGCCGTCATTATTGAGGTAATCTCAAATCATTCCTTCTCATTAAAACCTCAACAAAAAATTTTATGTGGTATTTACTTAGGGCCAGACCTCATTAATATCATACAATTCTTTGGCCTGTGGGCGTGAACGAAACGCCTGTAATCGTGGCTCTATATCATAAAACAACATGCCGGATTCCTTGCTGGTGCGGGCTTTTTCAAAATAGTCCCACGCAATGCCATCGCGCCCGCATTGTGCATTAAAGGCGGCATATTGAAACAAGGGAAACTGCCCTTGCTCAACCCGTGCCGTCAACTGATCGGCAATATCGCAATACATGGAACGCAAATCTGCCATCTTGACTTCAGAACCAACAGTTTTACTGGCAGGGTCAATTGCGGCAAGACCCGCATTGACCCTTAACGTGTTCCATACAGGAACCAGCTCCTGGTGGGCTTCATCAACACGGCCTAAATGTTCCAGTGCTGTGACCAGACCCAGTCTCGCCGTATAGCTGCCCGGTTGCAGGTCTAACGCCCAACGACAAGCCGTAACCGCCTCATCAAATCTTCCCGCCGCGCCAAGATACCAACATCTATCTGATGAAACGGCCATAGACAGCGGGTCAAGTCGCACCGCCAGGTCAGATTGCCGGGCGGCCCAGGCGCTATCACCCTGCGCCGCCAGCACAGCGGCACGCCAGGCATGGGTCAGGGCATCACCGGGTGCCAGGCTTTCTGCCAGATCAAACGCCTGGCGCGCCCGTTTCAAATCCCAGTCCCTATAGAGAAAGATAAAGCCACGGGTCAGTTCCGATGCAACAGTTGGCCCGGTGCTCTGGCGGATACTTTTCGCCAGTGCCAGTGCTTCAGTATAGGTAGAATTGGTTGCGAAACCAGTTCGCCCGGCAAGTATCGCCAGTGCCAGTGCCTTACCGCCCATTGCTTCGCTGGACGCAGGGTGGATTTCAAGTGCCTCATTGAACGCTGTCAGGCTTCGCCTGAGTGACGGATCATTACCAATTTTGAAGGCATGCCGGGCTTTTAACATCGCCTCAAAATACCCGGGGTTTCGGGCAATATCAGGGGCAATAGGAGAAATACGGGTGTGCCGAACGCCAAAAACAGACCCAGCCCAGTTTGATATTTTTTCTGAAAGCCGGGTCAGGCTAGCAGGATCAAGCAGTTGCGTTTGAAAATCCTGCCGGTCAAACTCACGATTGGCGGCACCAATTATGATAGCCTCTACACGATATTCCTCCTCATAACGGGCAAGTGTGAGATAGAGCGAGAAATCAAATGTCGTTTGTGGAATGGCTTGGCTTTCATTTTTCCACAGACTATCACCATTGATTGTTTGCAGCACGTTCAGGTCTTTTCCCATCAAATGCTGGATCGTCCCAAGACGCAAAGCGTATTGAACAACACCATCAAATGTTGAAAGATCATCGCCTTCGATCTGTATCGGAGCAACATAAATACGCGTTGGTGAAGTGGGCGAGTTGGTGTGAGACACATACCAGATTATAACCGCCAGCATAACAAAAATGCCCGATATGATTGCTGCCAATTTTGGTTTTGAAACCGTTTGCTTTGGCCGGGCACGTTCAACAGTGTGGATAAATTTGTAGCCTCGTTTTGGCTGGGTCGAGATGAATTCAGGATTGCTGGCCGTATCCCCAAGTGCGTTGCGCAACTGATTAACACAGGCATTCAAGCCCTGCTCAAACTCTACAAGAGTGCCGTTATCCCAAATTTGTTTTTGCAGTGCTGAACGGGTCACGGTTTGCGGTGCATTTTGCAGCAAAAAACTCAACAGCCGCGCCGGTTGCAGTTTCAGGGCAATGGGTTTGCCATTTTTGCGCAACTCAAACCGTTCCGCATCAAATTCAAAGTCGGCAAACCGATAAAGCATTGCCTTGTCTAAAACTAAATTTCGAGATGACCCATTCATGGCGCGATTGTAGGGGCCAATCGCATCTCTCGCAATCACGCCCTAGGCAAGTGGCCGCTTTTTGTTAAGCTGCTGGCCAGAGATATAGAAATCAGGACGACATCATGACCAGCAGGATATTACGTATATTTGCAATCACAATGACAATCGCCCTTGGCCTGCACGCCTCGGCACGGGCAGCTGGTTTTGACAAATCCATTGAAGGGCTGGAGCGGCACGAGGGCTTCATCGACCTTTATGTCAGCGTCAAGGACAACAAGGTTTTTGCTGCCCTGCCCGCTGCCGATGCCAATGGCGTTTCCCTGACCACCATTTATGCAACGGGCCTGACCGCCGGTCTGGGGTCAAACCCCATTGGCCTTGATCGTGGTGCGTTTGATTCTGGTATCATTTTAAGCTTTCGCCAGATTGGCAACAAAATTATCGCCGAGCATGAAAATTGGGATTATCGCGCCAGTGCGGATCGTGCCCTGGAAAAGCGTGCGGTCAGGGAATCGTTTGCCCGATCGTTTTTATGGGCGACAGACATTATCGCCACCGGCAAAAACGGCGAGATGTTAATCAACCTGTCGGGTTTTCTCACCCGGGATCATTTTGGCTCTGTTGCCGCTATAAAGTCCAACCCCAAAGGCGGCGCATATTCCATTGCCAGTGATCGATCCATGCCAGATGCCAAAGCGGTACTGGTGTTTCCTGACAATGTGGAACTGGATGCGTATTTGACATTAACCACATCAGAGCCAGGCCGGGAAGTACGGGTCACGGCCGCCGATGGCCGGGCCATAACCCTGGTGCAACACCATTCATTCATCAGGCTACCGGGTGCGGGCTATACGCCGCGCATATTTGATCCACGTACCGGTGCCATTGAAGTGGCGTATTATGATTTTTCCAGCGCGTTGGACAAACCCATTGTCACAAAACTTGCGCGCCGCTTTCGCCTGCAAAGACAGGATGCAAACCTGCCCTCAGGCCCGGTGAAAAAACCGATTATTTTTTATGTGGATCCCGGTGCGCCTGAACAAATCAGAAATGCACTGATCGAAGGTGCCTCATGGTGGAAGGATGCCTTTACCGCCGCAGGGTTTGACGACGCCTACCGGGTTGAGGTTCTGCCCGAAGGCGCGCATCCCTTTGATGTGCGCTATAACATGATCCAGTGGACACACCGCCAGACCAGGGGCTGGTCATATGGCGGCGGTATCTATGACCCGCGCACCGGCGAAATGATTAAAGCCAATGTCATTTTAGGTTCCCAGCGTGTGCGTCAGGATCGGATGATTTTTGAAGGACTGGCCGGTATTGCCAAATCCGGCACCGGCGCCCCGGATGACCCGGTTCAGATCGCCCTGGCCCGCATCAGGCAGCTTGCCGCCCATGAGGTCGGGCACACACTTGGCTTTGCCCATAATTTTGCCGCCAGCAGCAATGACCGTGCCTCGGTGATGGATTACCCGGCCCCGTACATTCGCCCCACAGACGATGGGAGGCTGGATTTTTCCGATGCTTACGCAATTGGCGTTGGCGCATGGGACGCGTTTGCTGCCACATGGTTATACGCGCAATTCCCCCCTGGCACTGACAAAAAGGCCAGGCTCAATACCATGGTCGCAGACGCCTATAACGCTGGATTGCGTTATGTCGCTGATCGTGAAGGACGATCCGTAGGCACGGCCAACCCTTATGGTTCGGTCTGGGATAATGGTAGCGATGCAATTACCGCCCTCAAACAAACCCTTGACGTGCGCAAAATCGCGCTTGACAGTTTTGGCACACGATCCCTGCAATCCGGCCAACCCATTGCTGATCTGAATACCATCATCGTTCCCGTATATCTCTATCATCGCTATCAGATTGCGGCGGCGGCAAAGCTGGTTGGCGGGCTAAACTTTACCTATGGCATTATGGGCGACATCTCCGGCCCAGCCTCGCCAATTGCACCAAAGCAGCAAAGAAGCGCCATGAACGCGCTTGTTGGCACTCTTGACCCTGCCCTGCTGGATTTACCTGATACCCTGATTAACCAGCTTGTACCGGCGGCGGGCGGGTTTGGTGGTTTTGGCATCGGTGGAGAAAATTTTACCGGCAAGACAGGCCCGGTTTTTGATGTGCTGAATGCCGCCCAAAGTTCAGCAAGCCTGACCCTTGGTGCCCTTCTTCATCCGGCCCGTGCGGCCCGCCTTGTGGCCTTTCATCGCCGTGATGCGAGCGCCCTGGGTTTGACTGAAATGCTGGACGCCATCGACAATCAGGTTTTCAAAAACCCCGCACAATCTCGCCACACCGCCATTGCCCATGTGTTACAAGCACGGTTTATTAGCGCACTAATGGGCCTGTCTGCCAACAAGGACGCATCAATCGCGGTGCGTACCGCCACAGATGCCAAACTCGCCCGTATTCAGAACCGCTTGAAGTCACAGCGAAAGGTCAAAAACAGCCCGCGCAGCGCGCACAATGCCTGGCTGTCGGCACAAATTTCGTCGCATTTTAACCGGGCCAGCACATCAGAGACGCAAGGTATCCCAGTGGCAAAAACCCCGCCCGGTAGCCCCATTGGATCTACAGAGTTTATGGAGACATGTTGGCATTGTGATGCCCCGTAAACTCCCCGAATTACTATCGCAAATTCGTGCCTGCACGGAATGTGCGGCGCATTTGCTCCATGGGGTGCGCCCGGTGGTTCAGGCCAGTTCCAGCGCCAAAATTCTGATCGCCGGGCAAGCCCCAGGGCGGCGCGTGCATGAGAGCGGCATTCCCTTTGACGACCCCAGCGGCGATCGTCTGCGGGGGTGGCTGGGCGTTGATCGGCAGACGTTTTATGACCCTGAAAAATTCGCCATTGTCCCCATGGGGTTTTGTTATCCCGGAACCGGCAAATCCGGTGATTTGGCCCCGCGTAAAGAGTGTGCGCCGCTCTGGCAGGACAAGTTACACGCCCAATTACCCAATATCCAGCTGCGCCTGACCATCGGCCAGTATGCGCAAGACTGGCATCTGGGCAAAGCCCGGGAGCGCACCTTAACCGCCACAGTTAAAAACTGGCGCGCCTTCTGGCCGGATATTTTACCCATGCCTCACCCCAGCCCGCGCAATCAAATCTGGTTAAAGAAAAACCCCTGGTTCGAGGCAGAGGTCATTCCAAAGTTGCAAGAGAGAGTGCGGGAATTGCTGGATTACCCGGACAAGCCGGGCAATGACGAGGCAGAGGTTGCCAACCAGCCATAATCATACTCGATCAGCGCCCCCGGTTGGATAAGTTTGGGGTGTTTATGTTTGCGTATCATGTCTAATCACCTTCGTCGCTCGTAGGCTTGACCGGAGAATCCAGTGGAAACTACAACGAGATCAGGAC
>JAJFFQ010000072.1 GCA_021776565.1 Robiginitomaculum sp.
GGAAAGTGGCTGGCCAGCCTGTAAGGATTGAAGAGCTTCATCAAAGTTAAAATCAGTGGTCTTGCTTGGTAATCTGGTCATAATCATCATTCCTGTTTTTATCAAAGCTACTGGAATGACACAGAATTTTAAACAGTCCCCAAGTTGGGCATGAACCATGCTTCGACAAGCTCAACATGAGGTGCCTACATCCAACCTCATCCTGAGCCTGTCGAAGGAGAGGTGCCACACCAGTACGCGCTACTGGTATGGCCTCGAAGTATGGATCATTCCAATCAGCCACAATCATACCCCATGAGCGCCCCCGGTGGCATCAGCCTTTCAAGCCATCTGCCGCAACGGTGTTGACTCTCCGAACTGGTCGTTTGCTCTTGCAAGGAATAGCATAAGGCCATGTTTCGATGCTTATTCACTCATCGTCTTGCCATGGAGGCAGATTTACCCGCTTTGCACCGGTTGATGGAGCGCGCCATAACCAGCTTTCTGCCGGATTTTCTCACCCCGGCGCAGGTTGAGGCCAGTTTTGAAATTATGGGTGTTGATTCGCGCCTGGTGGCCGACGGCACGTATTTTATGGTGTTTGACGGCGATGCGTTGGCTGGTTGTGGCGGCTGGTCACGGCGCGAGACATTGTTTGGGGGCGATCATACATCGGGGCGCAATCCACGCTTGCTTGACCCGGCGAACGAAGCGGCGCGGGTGCGGGCCATGTATACCGATCCGGATCATGGGCGCAAAGGCGTGGGGCGTTTGATCCTTGATTTGTGCGAAAACGCCGCGCGGGCGGAAAACTTTACCCGCGTAGAGCTGGCCGCCACCGCTGCCGGTGTGCCGCTCTATGAGGCTTGTGGCTATGCACCTGTGCGCGCCTGGGACGAGATCACCAGCAATGGTGTTTCTGTGCCACTGGTGCTGATGGGCAAGGAGTTGTGAAGCCGTATAGCAACTCTCTATCTGTCATTAGCGGAACCAGTCAGGTAATGACAAACATAAATTATAAATTGCTTTACTTGCCTTGCGCATCAGGTGGCAATTTTCCCACACCCATCCCTTGACTCCTGAGCCTCTGTTTCCTACCTCCCTCGTGCGTTAGCAGCCGGGCAGGGTGAGTGCTAATAATGTCTTGCCCGTTGTGTTGACCACGATTTTAATTTTGGAATAATTCGGAGACGATTGATATGAAATTCCGTCCTTTGCACGACCGCGTGCTCGTTAAGCGGATCGAAGAAGAAGAAAAGACGGCTGGCGGGATTATTATCCCCGATACAGCCAAGGAAAAACCCCAGGAAGGCGAAGTTGTTGCCGTTGGTGCTGGCACCAGGGATGACGACGGCAAGGTGACAAAGCTCGACGTTGCGGTTGGCGATCGCATCCTGTTCGGCAAATGGTCAGGCTCTGAGGTTACCCTCGACGGCGATGAGCTGCTGATTATGAAAGAATCCGATATTCTGGGCATTTTGGGTTAGGCGTCACGCTTCCCACAAAATCATTCACACTTATAATTACGTTAGGAAATTCCAATGGCTGCTAAAGAAGTTCTCTTTGAAGCTGCGGCGCGCGATCGCTTGATGCGCGGCGTCGATATTCTTGCCAATGCGGTAAGAGTGACCCTTGGCCCCAAGGGCCGCAATGTTGTTCTCGACAAATCTTTTGGTGCCCCGCGCACCACCAAGGACGGCGTCACCGTCGCCAAAGAGATCGAGCTGGAAGACAAGTTTGAAAACATGGGCGCACAAATGCTGCGCGAAGTGGCCTCCAAGGCCAATGATGTTGCCGGTGACGGTACCACAACCGCCACCGTATTGGCGCAATCCATTGTTTCCGAAGGCATGAAACGCGTTGCCGCCGGTATGAACCCGATGGATCTCAAACGCGGCATTGATGCTGCGGTTACCGAAGTGGTCAAGGACATTGTTGCCAAGGCCAAAAAGGTCAAAACCAACGAAGAAATTTCGCAAGTCGGTTCGATCTCTGCCAATGGCGAAACCGAAATCGGCGCCATGATTGCCAAGGCCATGGAAAAGGTCGGCAATGAGGGTGTTATCACCGTTGAAGAAGCCAAATCACTGGATACCGAACTGGATGTTGTTGAAGGCATGCAGTTTGATCGTGGTTATTTGTCTCCGTATTTTATCACCGATCCCGACAAGATGATTTCCCTGATGGATGATCCGCTGATCCTGCTGCATGAGAAAAAACTCTCAAACCTGCAAGCCATGCTGCCCATCCTTGAAGCTGTGGTGCAGGCCTCGCGTCCGCTCATCATCATTGCCGAGGACATCGAAGGCGAAGCCCTGGCCACCCTGGTGGTTAACAAGCTGCGCGGTGGTTTGAAAATTGCGGCGGTGAAAGCCCCGGGGTTTGGCGATCGTCGCAAAGCCATGCTCGAAGACATCGCCATCCTCACCGGTGGTCAGGTGATCTCTGAAGATCTGGGCATCAAGCTTGAAAATGTCACCATGGACATGCTGGGTTCTGCCAAGAAAGTTTCCATCACCAAGGATGACACCACCATTGTTGATGGTTCCGGCGATAAAGCAGACATTGAAGGCCGCATTGCGCAAATCCGCCGTCAGATCGAAGATACATCTTCTGATTATGACAAGGAAAAGCTGCAGGAACGTCTGGCCAAGCTGGCCGGCGGTGTTGCGGTTATCAAGGTTGGCGGTGCCACCGAGATCGAAGTGAAGGAACGCAAGGATCGCGTCGAAGATGCGCTTAATGCAACCCGCGCTGCGGTTGAAGAAGGCATTGTGCCGGGCGGCGGTTCTGCTTTGCTGCGGGCGTCAAAATTTATCGACTTTGAAGGTGTCAATGACGACCAGAAAGCCGGCGTCGATATTGTTCGCCGTGCCCTGCAAGCCCCGGTTCGCCAAATTGCCGAGAATGCCGGTGCCGAAGGCTCCATCGTTGTAGGTCAAATTCTTGATGCCAAAAGCGCGGCATTTGGCTATGACGCGCAAAACGATGTCTATGTAGACATGGTCGAAGCCGGGATCATTGACCCGGTCAAGGTTGTGCGGTCTGCCTTGCAAAACGCGGCATCCGTGGCTGGTTTGATTATCACCACCGAAGCCGCCGTTGCCGAAGCGCCTAAAAAGGATGCTGCTGGCGGTGGCGGTATGCCTGACATGGGCGGTATGGGCGGCATGGGTGGCATGGGCGGCATGATGTAATCATGCACGTTCTGGCCAACCGGCTCAGAAACACAGATAAAGGGCGGCTCATAACGGGCCGCCCTTTTTGTTTGAAACCGTCAGGGCTGGCCCACTACTGTCCGGTTAGATTTAACTTGGGTCAAAAGAATAATAGACACAATCTGTTATGGTGAAAAAGGCTCTTCAGGACAGGATTTTTGCACCGCCAACTTTTTCCTCCCCTGCTCCTTCGACAAGCTCAGGATGAGGGCAGGGGAGGAAAACAAAAATAATCGCTAAACCGGACAGTAGTGGGGCTGGCCAGGGCATCCATACTGATAAGCCAGACAGCAAACCTGAATTGCTAAAAATAACTTTGTTAACCTAAATGTCATGTTCTTGATAAATACCTTGCCGCATATACGTTGCAGCAGAGGTTATCATGAATTTGAATCCGTTTTCCTGGCCCTTATCCGTAAAAATTCCAGCCATGATTATTTCTGTGGGCTTCCTGGCCGTTAGCACAACCGCAATTTTTGCTTATTTTGAAAGTAAACAGGCTGTTGCTGAGGAGGTCAGCGCAAAATTGACTGCCGTCCTGGAGGATCGCGAATATGCACTGACAGACTGGTTGAAAAGTATTGAGGGAGACCTGAATGTTCAGGCCCAGAACCCTCTGGTGCATGAGGCGCTGGATGCCTTTATCAACGGTTGGCAGGAATTGGGTGTTAGCCAGACTGAGACGTTACAACGCCTCTATGTAACTGAAAACCCTAACCCTTTGGGCGAAAAAGAAAACCTTGACGCCGCATTGGATGGCTCTGCATATAGCGCCGCTCATGCGACATATCACCCCTATCTGCGTACCTTTCTTCGCGACCGTGGTTATTATGATATTTTCCTGTTCGATACGGATGGCAATCTTGTTTATACGGTTTTCAAGGAAGCTGATTACGCAACCAATCTGGTTTCAGGGCAATGGGCCTCGAGCGATTTAGGCAAGGCTTTTGCCGCGTCGCGGGATAATCCACAAGCTGGACATGAGAGCTTTTTTGATTTCAAGGCTTATGCGCCCAGTCATGGTGCGCCTGCCAGTTTTATCTCCACACCATTGCTGGATACACAAGGCAAATTGCAAGGTGTACTGGTTTTCCAGATGCCCATCGGCAAACTTGACGCACTGATGCATCAACATGCCGGGTTGGGTGAAACTGGCGAAACTTATGTTGTGGGTACGGATTTTCTGATGCGCAGTGATTCGCGTTTTAGCAACGAGTCAACAATTTTGAAGACCAGCATAGAAACTGCGCAGGTACGAAACGCTATCAATGGCCAATCCGGCCTGATTGATGGGGTGGATTACCACGGGATGTCCGTTATTGCAGCTTATAAACCGGTTACGTTTCTGGGTTCCAAATGGGCCATTATTGCTGAGCAGGATCATGATGAAGCCTATGCCTCGGTCATTTCAATGCGCAACCACATGCTTTTTGGTCTCGTTATTGGTACAGGATTGATCGCCGGGTTCGGGTTTTTTAGTGGTCGAAGTATTTCAAGGCCCATAAGTCAGGCAACAGCAATGATGCAAAAACTGGCCTCTGGTGACAATGCGGTTGAGATACTTGGAATGGATCGCAAAGACGAGATAGGCGAGATGTCTAAAGCCGTGCAGGTTTTCAAGGACAATGCAAT
This sequence comes from Robiginitomaculum sp., assembly GCA_021776565.1. Lineage (GTDB taxonomy): Bacteria > Pseudomonadota > Alphaproteobacteria > Caulobacterales > Maricaulaceae > Robiginitomaculum_B. The sequence goes on from JAJFFQ010000072.1 coordinate 4,830, forward strand.
ACAGAACAAGGCGCTTGAGGCAGAGCGCGAAGAAAGCCAGTTGCAGGAGGTCAGGGAACATGATCGCCTTACCGCTATTGTT
>JAJFFQ010000073.1 GCA_021776565.1 Robiginitomaculum sp.
GGCGTGCCCGCCTCTGCTTGCCTCAAAATGCCGATGATCTGGCTGTCCGAATATCGTGACTTCTTCATGGATGAATCTCCTCAATCCTGATTACGAGAAAATTCTACTTATCAATACCCTTAAAATACGGGAGTATTACCCCCTGATCGGTCTTGGTGGCTGGCTGCTGGCCAGAAAATTTCCGGCTTTGGGGTATGAGGCCCCGCTTTGGCTACAACTTATCGGCGCAATGATGGCGCTGGCCGGCTTCGCGCTGGAGATATGGACGCTGGGGTTGTTTCGCCGCGCCAAAACTTCTGCTTTGCCCTGGCAGGGCGATAAGGCGTTGATTGCCGAAGGTGCCTATAAAATTTCCCGAAACCCCATGTATGCGGGCATGTTATTACTGGTGAGCGGGCTTTGTCTGGGCCTTGGCCTGACGGCTTCTCTGATTGCCATACCCTTTGGCGCACTGATTATTGACCGTATGGTCATCAGGGCCGAAGAGCGTTATCTCACGCTACGCTTTGGCGATGCCTACCGCGCCTATTGCCAACAGGTACGCCGCTGGCTGTGATCCAAATTGCACGATTATAGTTGATCCTGATGGGTATCCCCTCTGTCGTCACCCCGGCGAAGGCCGGTATCCAGCTTGAGGCATCAAAATAGATTGCGGCCAGTTTACCCTTGCGAAAGCGGCGGTAATAAAGACGCTTAGTGGAAAATAAGCCCTACCTGTTCATTCGGTTGGCGATCAAATCATCAACAACGGCGGGTTCGGCCAGGGTGGAAGTGTCGCCCAGATTATCAAAATCATTTTCAGCGATTTTGCGCAAAATGCGCCGCATAATTTTGCCGGATCTGGTTTTGGGTAGACCGGGGGCAAATTGCAGCAAATCCGGCGTGGCAACGGGGCCAATCTCGGTACGCACATGCTTGCGCAGTTCGCCCCGCAACTCGTCCGATGGCTCACTTCCTGCCATGAGCGAGACATAAACATAAATCCCTTGCCCCTTGATTTTATGAGGATAACCGACAACGGCGGCTTCTGCTACTGCCGGATGAGAAACCAGTGCGCTTTCCACTTCGGCGGTGCCCATACGGTGGCCCGAAACGTTCAGCACATCATCAACCCGGCCCGTGATCCAGTAATAACCGTCCTCATCCCGGCGGCAGCCATCACCGGTAAAATAAAGCCCGGGATAGGTGATAAAATAGGTATCAACAAAACGCTGGTGATCGCCATAAACGCTACGCATTTGCCCGGGCCATGAGCCGGAAATGCACAAATTGCCAGACGCTGCCCCGTGCAATTCCTTACCATCGGCATCCACCAGCAAGGGTTTGATGCCAAAGAATGGCCGGGTGGCGGAACCGGGTTTTAGCGCCGTTGCACCGGGCAGCGGGGTAATCATGATGCCGCCGGTTTCTGTCTGCCACCAGGTATCAACAATCGGGCAGCGCCCCTCGCCCACCACTTCATAATACCAGTCCCAGGCTTCGGGGTTGATCGGCTCGCCCACCGTACCCAAAAGTCGCAAGGATGAGCGGTCGGTCTTTGTAACAAATTCGTCCCCTGCGCCCATTAACGCCCGAATGGCGGTGGGCGCGGTATAGATAATATTGACCTTGTGCTTGTCGCACACCTGCCAGAATCGTGAAGCATCGGGATAGTTTGGCACCCCCTCAAACATCAGGGTTGTCGCGCCATTGGCCAGCGGGCCGTAGACGATATAGCTGTGCCCGGTAACCCAGCCGACATCGGCGGTACACCAGTAAATATCCCCGTCATGGTAATCAAAAACGTATTGGTGGGTCATGGCGGCATAAACCAGATATCCGCCGCAGGTATGCAAAACGCCTTTTGGCGTGCCGGTGGAGCCGGATGTGTATAAAATAAACAACGGGTCTTCTGCGCTCATCGGTTCCGCCGGGCAATCGGCGCTGACCGCTTTGGCAGCCGTTTCATAAACCACATCGCGGCCCGGCTTCATCCCCACATCAGCACCGGTGCGGGTAATGGTAATGACGGTTTTCACCTCTGGGCATTGTTCCAGCGCCTTGTCGACATTGGCCTTCAAGGGGATGGTTTTGCCCCCGCGCACCCCTTCATCGGCGGTGATGATGCAGGTTGAGGTGCAATCCAGTATACGCCCAGCCAATGCGCCTGGCGAGAAACCGCCAAACACCACCGAATGAACCGCGCCAATGCGGGCGCAGGCCAGCATGGCATAGGCGGCTTCGACCACCATGGGCATATACAGCGTCACCCGATCGCCTTTTTTAACCCCGCGACTTTTTAGCACATTGGCAAAGCGGCATACCTGCTGGTGCAACTCCTTATATGTGATGTGTTTGGAAACGTCCGAGTCATCACCTTCCCAGATGATGGCGGTTTGATCGCCGCGCGCCTCTAAATGGCGATCAATGCAATTATGGGAAACGTTGAGGGTGCCATCGCCATACCAGCGTATATGCAGATTGTCGGTGTCAAAGCTGCAGTCTGAAATTTTCGTATAGGGCGTGAACCAGTCGAGACGCTGGCCTTGCTCACCCCAAAACGCATCAGGGTCTTTTACCGATGCCTGATAAAGGCGCTGGTATTGGGCATTATCGGCAAAGGCGCGGCTCGCCCATTCTGCGCTTACGGGATAGGTTTTGGTGTCCATTTTGGCCCTCGTAAATAATGTTTTGCCTAAGTGTTCCAGCCATGAGAGGTTTAGGCAAGGTTTTGGAGTGCAACCCATGATAAATTTTTTCAATATCAAGCTTTCTTTTATTTTGGCCATTACCTTGGTTTTTTTGGTGACGGGTTGCGCGGCGCAAAATTCAAAGGATATGCCTGACGGTATTATCGCCCATTTACCTGCACCCATAACCAATAATGCGATCGCCCTGGTTGGGGATACGGCCTATTCCTTTGCTGGTTTGCATGTGGGCAAAACCTGGCAAGACGCCAGTCCAAATGCCTATGCTTGCGGCCTTGACCAAGGCATTTGCCGGACATTGTTACCCCTGCCCGATGGTGTTGGCCGCCTGGCGGCAATTGCCGCCACGGTGCAGGGCAAGGTTTATATATTTGGTGGCTATACAGTGGCAGAGGACGGCGCGGAAAAATCAACGCCCGAGGTCTGGATTTTTAATCCCAAAGAGGAAAACTACGCTCGCGCCGCCGACATGCCGGTGCCGGTGGATGACGTGGTCGCACTGGTTTATCAGGATCGCTATATCTATCTTGTCTCCGGCTGGCATGACACGGGAAATGTTGATCTGGTTCAGGTGCTGGATACGAAAGAAAATCGCTGGTTCAACGCCAACACATATCCGGGTAATCCGGTGTTTGGTCATGCTGGCGGTATGACCGGCCATACCATGGTTATTTGTGATGGTGTCAAGATTGTCCCGCCGCCAGCTGACGGTGGCCGCCGCAGCTTTGTTGGTTCGGCGCAGTGCTGGCGCGGTGATATTGATGTGAGCGACCCGGCGGCTATAAACTGGCGTCAATTGCGCTCTCTACCACCGGCACATTATCGCATGGCTTCAACGGCTTACGATGAAAAAATCGTTTTTATTGGTGGCACGGCAAACCCCTATAACTATAACGGCATTGGTTATGACGATGCGCCCTCTAAACCTGTCAAACACGTATGGGCTTATGACACAAACAAGGATAAATTTGAGATACTGCAAGACATGCCTGTTGCCAGTATGGATCATCGCGGGGCGCTGCTCTGGCGCGAGCGGATTGTTATCCTGGGGGGCATGGCAGAGGATCAAAGAGTGATGAACGAGGTCAGGATATTCAGCCCTCAGCCTCGTTAATGATGACCTTTGCTGCCGCTAAAAAATGGTCAAAGAACTGCGTAATATCGGCTTCACTGGCTGCATCATTGGCGATCAGTAAACGGATGCAAGTTTGCTGGTTTATCTGGCCAAGCCCGACAATTGCCGTGCCAGTTTCATAGAGATGCTGGCGGATTTGTCGGTTCAGTGTATCGACGCAAAACCCGTCCGGGGCGCGAAACCGAAAATTTATATTGAAACTTTCCCGGGGTACGATCAGTTCCAGTTCAGGGGTTTGTAAAACCAGCTGTTCGGCAAATTCAGCCTTGGCTAAAAATCGCTCGATACGGGCGACAAAACCTGCTTGGCCAGAAAACTTCCAGGCCAGAAAAATTTTCAATACGTCGGTATGACGGCCGCATTGCAAAGACAGGGCGCCAAGATCTGCCGGGCGATCCTGATCCGTTCCCCGAAAAATATAATCGTCATTGCCGCTGGTAATGGTTGAGTGCAAAATCTCTGACCCACTCCCTTTTTGGCCGTTTATCAGCAGAAAATTACAGACCATGGGGATGCCGTGCATTTTGTGAAAATCGAAGGTAAAGGAATTAACCTGTTCGAGACCTGGCAAAAATTCTGCACTCCGGGATTGTGATAAAAACACCGACCCACCCCAGGCACCATCAACATGCACCCAGAAATCAGTGCCGCAACTATTCCTAAGCGCACATATTTCGCCCACAGGGTCATAGGCACCACGTACTGTGGTTGCCGCCGTTGCCCCAACGAAGAACGGTATTTTGCCCTCATTCTTTGCCTTGATGATCTGCGCTTCCAGGGCGCTGATCTGCATTCGTCCCCGATCATCGACCGGAATTTTTACCAGATTATCAGTACCGATGCCCAACACATTGGCGGCCTTGTCCATGGAATAATGCGCTTCGGAATTAACAAAGGCGACCAGTTGTGGAGCACCATTAAGACCTGAGGTTTTTGCGGTTTTTATGGTCAGATTTCGTGCCGCCATCATGGCAATCAAATTGCCGTTTGACGATCCGGTGGTCATTTGTCCTTCGCCATTCTTGAAATTGGCAATGCTCAAAAACTCATCAATGAGATACTTTTCCATCTCGGTGGATACGGGCGCTGATTCAAACGTACAGGCAGAGGTATGGGCAATCGTGCTGACCATTTCGCCGATTATTGCCGGCATGTTGGCATCGGCCCACATACGATTCCAGAACTGCGGGTGCCCGGTTTTAACCGCGTATTTCAAATATGTTTCAACCCAGTCAAAAACCTGGTCATAGCTTTGGGCAGCGGACTCCTTTTGGAGATCAAGTTTGTCCCGTAAATTTGCCGGCGCGTGATAGTCCAGTACTGAACCGCTTTTTTGAGTGGCACGATAATCTTTGAGGATAGCCAAAAGGCGATTAAAAACGTCAGCATCAGTCATTATGGGTTTTGACCTCAAGGGAGAATGGCGCGCCGAGGAAGATTCGAACTCCCGACCCCCAGATTCGTAGTCTGGTGCTCTATCCAGCTGAGCTATCGGCGCCATAACGTCAGAGATAACCCCGGCGAAGGCGCGGAACCTAACGCCGCTTGTGCGTCAAGGCAAGCACTGCGCATGGCAATTTCACATGCGGGCATACAGACAAACTATTACGGTAAATAATCACACCACGATACAGCATCACCCAGACTTTTGGCCTCATAAACACCGCGGGCGACGGCCCGGGCCAGACAATCTGCAGCCAATGCCCCAAGGCGTGTCAGGGTCAACTCATCCGGGTAAGGAGCATCCCCTGATCCGGTGGCCAGTGCAAAAACAATATCGCCATCAAAGGGTGCATGAGCCGGACGGATGGCGCGCGCAAGACCATCCTGTGCCATGATCGCCAGGCGCTTGGCCTGAGACGGGCTAAGGTGTGCCGAGGTAGCCACAACGCCCAATGTGGTGTTTTGCCGTGCGCCCGGGTTCAGTTTTGCGACGCCCCAATCATCGCCATCCACATGGATATCTTCAGGCCAGCCTACACCGCCAAATTCTTCGCTGATTTCATAAGGCGCTGCCCAAAAATTGCGCGTGCCGGGTACCAGAGCCGAGCCAAAACTGTTCACCGCCGCAAGTGTACCAATGGCCAGACCATCATCAGTTACAATTGACGCACTGCCCAATCCGCCTTTCAGACTGCCGGCCAAAGCACCATAACCCGCGCCGACATTGCCAAGGGAAACATTGGTGTTGGCGTTTGCCAGGGCTTGCTTTCCCAATACATGATAGGGCGGGTGATCGCCCCAGTTCTTGTCCCCACCATTAGCAAGGTCATAAAGAATCGCAGCCGGAACAATGGGAGAGCGCGGCACGCCCGGCATGTCCATTATCGCAAAACCGCGTCCCTGCGCCCCCAGGGCCGACGTAATTCCATCGGCAGCGCCAAGGCCATAAACCGAGCCACCGGCCAGCACCAAAGCATCAATACGTTCCACCAGATTTTCCGCCTTTAGCGCATCTGTTTCGCGCGTGCCCGGCCCACCGCCGCGAACATCCACGCCAGCAATGGCCGACTCATCACACAAAACAACCGTTACCCCGGTGCGTGCATTTTCATCTTGCGCATTGCCCACACGCAGTCCGGGAATGTCGGTCAGGGTATTTTTTAATCCCGGTTTGGCATTTTTTATGCTCATGGTGGTTTTCCTCAGGCGCAAGCACGTTATGTTTGTCGAAAATGATCCGCGGGAGCAAGAGATGAAACGTCTGATTATATGCCTTTTTCTTGGCCTTGTAGCCTGTACGGGGCCGCAAATAAGTAAAACCCAAGGCACTAGGGCCGGGCCATTACCCGTTGGCGGCATGGTGGTCGCGGCCAATCCACTGGCGGTGGAGGCAGGGCTTTCCATGTTGCGCCAGGGCGGCAGCGCACTGGATGCGGCGATTGCTGTGCAAACCGTATTGGGACTAGTGGAGCCACAAAGCTCGGGCCTGGGCGGCGGCGCATTTATGCTTTATTATGACGCCAAAACTGGCGAAATTTCCTCATTTGACGGGCGCGAAACTGCCCCGGTCCGGGCTAGCGCGGAAATGTTTTTAGGCACGGACGGCAAGCCCTTATCTTATCTGGAAGCGGTAAATTCTGGCCGCGCCGTGGGGGTACCGGGGGCCATGGACATGCTGGCCCTTGCCCATAATGAGTTTGGCGTTTTGCTATGGGAGGCCGCGTTTGCACCAGCCATTACCCTTGCCCAGAACGGGTTTGCCGTGTCGCCACGCATGGCCGGGTCACTAAAGGCCTACGGTCATCGCGGCCAACTGGATCAAAATGCAGCATCACAGGTATACTTTTTTCTTGCCGATGGATCGCCGTTGCCCGCCGGGCATTGGCTAACAAACCCTGACTATGCGGCCAGCCTTCGGGCGTTGAGCACCAATCCCCGGGCGTTGCTGGAAGGACAGATTGGTGCAGATATTGTTGCAGCAACCAGGCTGGAACCGCGCCCCGGTACATTATCGCTTGACGACATGGCCACATACCATGCGAGCAAGCGCAAGGCCGTATGTCGCCCCTATAAAGATATGCAAATATGCAGTGCGCCACCACCATCATCGGGCGGTGTGGCGATGAATTCCCTTATGGGTATGTTGGCGCATTTCAGTTTTTCAGAAACGGGTGCTGCGGATCCTTATAACTGGCACTTGCTTATCGAGGCACAACGTCTGGCCTATGCCGATCGGGATCTATATGTGGCCGATGATCGCTTTGTCACGGTGCCAGTGGATGGGCTTCTTAATCCGGCTTATCTGCAACGTCGTGCCGCACTTATATCGCCAACACGCGCCATTATGCACGTCGCGGCCGGGCCGCCCGAAGCGGTATTTAGCCCTGAGCAATTACGCGAAGTGGGCAAGGACAATACCGAAGAAGTGCCCGGCACCTCACATTTTTCCATTGTCGATGGGGAAGGTAATGTGGTGGCCATGACCACAACGGTGGAAAGCGCCTTTGGTTCCAAACGCTTTACCAATGGTTTTTTGCTCAATAACCAGCTTACCGATTTTGCCAAATATCCTTATGCCAAGGATGGCAAGCCATTGGCAAACGCCCCGGCACCGGGTAAACGCCCGCGCTCGTCCATGTCGCCGACCATTGTGCTGGACAAGGATAATGGTTTTGTCATGGCCACCGGCTCGGCGGGGGGGAATTCCATCATTGCCTATACCGCCAAAACTCTGGTCGGGGTTCTGGAATGGGGGTTAAGTCCGCAAGAGGCCATCAATTTGCCCAATGTTGTGGCGCGCGGTGATGTCACCCGCGTGGAAAATACTATCACCGATGCTGACCTGGTTCCGGCGCTGATTGCCATGGGACATACGGTGCAGTCCACACGGGGTGAAAATTCCGGGCTTCATGTTATTGTCAAGCAACCTGATGGCACTCTTGTTGGCGGTGCTGATCCGCGCCGCGAGGGTGTAGTGCGCGTGCCTTAATTTCTACAGCAACGGAGAAACCTAGATGACAGATATTATGGATGGAGTTGTTATTGGTGCCGCTGGTGGTGCCTTGGCTGGCATCACAATTCTCTCCTTAGATTATTTGGGCCGCAAAATCAGAGAATGTTGCGAAAAGCGTCGTGTCTATTCAATGTTGCGAAAAGCGTCGTGTCTATTCATGGCTAAATAATAATATTCCCACTAGGAAAGGTGAACAATTCAGGTCAACACGAGCAATCGCTAGTCACAATAACCTTACTGAAGATCGGGTGCGGTTTCTTTGCAGTCATCACAAGAACATCTATCTTTCGACAGGTGAAGCCGAAGATATTTGGGGCATTAACCCATCAACAGACCGCAAATAAACTTAAACCTCTCTTGGCAACACCAGTTCAAACACCGTGCCGCTTTTACCCGTTCTAAGAAGTGTAAGATCACCGCCATGGGCGCGGGCCAGTTCGCGGGCAATGGCCAGCCCCAGACCAGAACCATCCTTGCGGGTGCTGGCACTAAAGGGTTTGAACAGCTTGCCGTGAAGTTTTTCAGGAATACCGGGGCCAGTATCGGCAAGGGTAAAGGCGAGCGTGTGTTCGTCCTCATTGGCCTTGGCAATTATTGTCCCACCCTTGCCCATGGCTTGCACAGCATTGCGCATTAAATTAAGCACAATGCGGTGCAATTGGTCAGGGTCGGCATGAACAAAGACACTGTCGCTGACCCCGTTATCAAAGTTCACCCCGCACGACCCGGAGCAGGCATCAGCGAAAGCATCGTTTAGCGTCGCGGCCAGTTTCACCTTGCCTTTATCGGGCCGTTTTTCTTCTGCTTTGCCAAACTGCAAGGTGCTTTGACATAGCGCCACCCCGCGATCAATGGCTCGCACCAGCCGCTCGCCCATGGTTCGTATTTTGGGGTCATCGGATATGGCCAACCGGTCAGAGACCAGTTGCGCACTGGTCAGGATGTTGCGCAAATCATGGTTGATTTTTGCCACCGCTTCACCAAGAGCGGCCAGACGGTTTTTCTGTCCCAAAGCGGCGCGCAACTCGTTTTGCATTTTTGCCAAATCCTCCTCGGCCCGACCAATTTCATCAAGGCGACCAGAGGGTATAATCACACTTTGCGGGTTTTCCGGCGTTTTTTGAAAATCCGCCATGGCCAAAGATAAACGCCGCATGGGGCGCACAAAAAACAGGCTTAAAGCAGCATAAATCAATGATGCTGTGATAACAGAAATGATCGCCGAAAAAATAAGCGTGCGGATGGAAAAGGCGATCAGTTCATCGCGCAAATCGCTTTCAGGAACCAGCACATCAATGATGTCATTACTGCCCGGCCCCATGGTGTCTATAACGCGCAAAAATCGCTCTTTGGGCATGAACAGCGTATCGCAGGTATCGATGATCGCCTGGCTGGTAGAAGGGTTGCGCATATCCACCGTATCATAGGGCATGTTCTGGCTCGGGGCGCGCAGGATCATTTCGGTAATGCCGTCGCGTTGCATACGTACTGCCTTAACCCCGGCAGTGGCCAAAAGCTGTGTCGCTATGTCATCGCTGACCTTCATATCCGGGGCCACCTCAACGGCAATGGCGGCAAGGCGAGCCGCATCTATGCGAGATTGCAGCCAATTACTGCGAAACGCTGCCGCCGATGGCAGGAAGATCATAATTTCTGCCAGCATCACAAACAGCACGGTCAAAACCAGAAGCCGACGCCCCAGACTGCCTTGAACCTTTGGCGAGGTTTCCTGTTGTGCCTGATTTTGTGTTGCGTCGCTCACCCATGACCTCCATGACCAAGTATACATCTCGTGCAGTTTTGCGAAAGCGAAAGAGCAGTATTATCTATTTTTGTCTTTGCGAAAATACCGGATGACAAATGGCAGGAGCGCCAATGAGGCAAATCCAGCAAAAACAGCCGGTATTTTGGGTTGGGTGAAAAAACGCATATCCAGCGATCCGCCATCTTGCAATATATCACCTGCCGTTTGCCCAAGAGCGGCAAACAGAAATGATGACGGGATCAGCCCGATGGCACTGGCTGCTGCAAATGTTCGCACGTTCACATGAAAAGCACCGGCGGCCATATTGACCGCAAAAAACGGCAAGGGCATAAGCCGTAAAATGATGATATAGCTAAAAGCATTGCGCTCAAACCCTGCTTTGAAACGCGCATATTGGCTTTCTCTTTTGGCTGTTTTTGACGGATCCAGCGCCGTGCGTGCTGCCAAAAATGCCAATGTCGCACCAAGAATTGCAGATACCCAGCTTAAAACCCCGCCCAAAACCCAGCCAAACAGCAAACCACCAGGCAAGCTCATCCATAATGAGGCCGGCACCGAAATGGCAACAATCCCAACATAGACCCCGACAAAGACCAGCGCGCTCAACAAGGGGTGTTCAGCACGCCAGGCCATAATGGTGTCAAAGTTTTTGGCAAACCCCCGAGTGCCAAGATAATCATCAAGTCCCAGACCATAAAAACCCATCAACCCCAGAGCAATAAAAACGAGCGGGCCAAACCGGCGTAACAGTCTGATGTATGTGGGGGTTTGAGGCATGTATTTCCTGTCATTATCCAGCTTAGGTCATAGACTCATAAACAGGGTCAAAATGGCGCGTCAAACCGCTAAACCATGCCAGAAGAAGGCCGCAAAGCGTACCTTGGGTACGGTTAAGACCTTCGACGCCGCAGGGTGACGCGGGTTGCGTGTCCGAAGCTGTATGACCAATTTTCCCGGCTAATGTGTCGCAGGCTCTTGAAAACCATGGGGTTTCCTGCGTCCCTGCTCCTGTTATCCAAACAAATTGCTTCATACCATGTTGATCCTGTTTATGAGTCTATGACCTATAGTTTCAGTAAGACGCTTGACTGTGCGCGGATGCATAGCGTATTAGCCGCCGCTCGTTCGCAATCATGCACCACCCGTGGAGACAAGCCCGTGAAACGCACATACCAGCCCAGTAATCTTGTGCGCAAGCGCCGTCATGGTTTTCGTGCACGCATGGCCACCAAAGCCGGTCGTCTGGTTCTGGCCCGTCGCCGCGCCCGTGGCCGCAAAACCCTAAGCGCGTAAACGCCTTGGCGCCAGAGCGTCTAAAAGTTCGCAAAGACTTCCTGTTTGTTGCCAAAGGCTCATTCAGCGCCCGTCCGGGTGTTGTGGTACAGGCACGTCCATCTCATGCTGCGGGCGAACAATGTCGCATCGGCTTCACCGCCAGCCGCAAGGTTGGCAACGCCATTGCCCGCAATCGCTGCAAAAGACGTCTGCGCGAAGCGGCACGTACACTTTTACCCCTTTATGGACAGCCCGGTTGGGACTATGTGTTCATCGCCAGGGTAGGTACCCGGCCTCGGCCTTGGCAAGCATTGCTTAAGGATGTCAAAGGGGCATTGTTAAGCGTATCAAAAAAAGGGGTTGAAAATGCCTCTGCCACTCATCGACGCGCGTGAATTTCGCGCGACCCACAGTTCAAGGAATTTTCACCAATGGGCGAACAACGTAACCTTTTCCTCGCCATCGGTCTGGCCCTTGGGGTTTTGCTGATTTATCAAATGCTGGTGATTGACCCGGCGGCCCGGCGTCAACGCGCCGCACAGGACGCCGCCGCACAAGCGCAAAACACGGCGCCAGTGCAAAATGGTGTTGAAGTGGATAATGCACCTGTGGCGCTAAACCGCGAAGACGCCATTAGCGCCCATTCGCGTGTGCGTATTGAAACACCATCGCTTGATGGATCCATCAACCTTGATGGTGCACGGTTTGATGATCTTTTTCTGCGCCAGTTTCGCACCCATCTTGACCCGGCAAGTGCCGAGGTTCTGTTATTGGATCCACGTAAATCCAAAGGCGGGTATTTTGCCAATTTTGGTTGGCGCGCTGCCGATGACGGTGCCAACAACACCTTGCCTGGCCTGAATACACACTGGACACTGGTTTCGGGTGAGGTTTTGACACCGCAAACCCCGGTGACCTTGCAATATCGTTCATCCGAAGACCTGGTTTTTGAACGCATTATCAGTGTCGATGAGCAATATATGTTCACCATTGCCGACACCGTGCGCAATGAAGGAACCACAACCCGCACCCTTGCGCCAAATGGCCTTGTGCGTCGATACGGCAACCCCACTGAATTGTCAGAAAATGCCAGCCGCGAAGAAAAAATGAAAAACCGATCCGGCTTTATTTTGCATCAGGGCGCGGTTGGTGTCATTGGCGAAAAAGTGCTGGAGATTAAATATCGCAAACTGCTCAAGGATGGCGGTGCCAAAAACACCGGTGCTGGCGGTTGGCTGGGCTTTACCGACAAGTATTGGCTATCGGCCATGGTACCACCGCAGGACGCGGCCATTGACGCCGATATTCGCACCTTTACCGGCGGCGCGGGCGATACCATATTTGAAACCGCTTACAAACTCGACGCCCGGACAATCACACCGGGACAAAGCATATCTGTAGAGCAGAAATTTTTTGCCGGCGCCAAGCAGTATAAAGTCCTGCAAGCCTATCAGGAAAACCTTGGTATTACCCGCTTTGATATGGCCATTGACTGGGGCATTTTCTGGTTTTTGACGCGGCCATATTTTAATGCGCTTGATTTCTTTTACGGGCTTGTTGGCAATTTTGGCATTGCCATTTTATTACTGACCGCTGCGATCAAGGTCATTTTCTTTCCCATTGCCAACCGCTCTTACGCCTCGATGGCGCGCATGAAGGCCTTGCAACCAAAAATGGAAGAACTTCGAGCGCAATTCAAAGATGATCCACAGCGTATGCAGCAGGAAACCATGGCGCTTTACAAGCGTGAAAAGGTCAATCCCGTTGGTGGCTGTCTGCCCATGTTATTGCAAATCCCGATTTTTTACGCGCTTTATAAAACCCTTTATATCTCTATCGAAATGCGCCATGCTCCTTTCTTTGGCTGGATCAAGGATTTGTCAGCGCCAGATCCCACCCATCTCGGCAATCTATTCGGACTGATCCCCTGGGATCCGACCCTTATACCCGTGCTGGGTGCAGTGCTCGCTGTTGGCGTATGGCCGCTGTTGATGGGTATAACCATGGGCGCGCAGCAATTGCTTAACCCGCCCGCGCCAGATCCGATGCAGCGGCGTATTTTTGCCTTCATGCCGGTGATCTTCACCATCATGCTGGCACCGTTTGCTGCCGGGCTGGTGATTTACTGGGCATGGAACAATTTCCTCTCGCTTATCCAGCAATACTACATCACCCGTAAAAACGGCGTGGAAACTCCGTTCGACAAATACCTGGTAAAACTGCTGGGCAAGATGGGCAAGGGAGAGGCGCGCTGAACATTGATGCCTTTGAGCCGAATGAGCTGGATGCTGCACGGGTTTTCTTCTCCGGGCCATGTGAATTTGTGCTGGGCGCTGTATCCCTTGACACCCTGCCATCTGGCGACATGCCCGAAGTGGCCTTTGCCGGACGCTCAAATGTTGGCAAGTCCAGCCTGCTTAACGCGCTGACCAACCGCAAAAACCTGGCACGGTCATCCAATACGCCCGGGCGCACCCGGGAGCTGAATTTCTTTAATCTTGACGAACGCCTCATGCTGGCTGACCTACCGGGCTATGGTTATGCCCGTGCCTCCAAATCCGCCATTGCGCAATGGAGTGCGCTGACCCGGGATTATTTGCGCGGTCGGGCCGCTTTGCGCCGGGTATTTGTTCTGGTGGATAGTCGCCACGGCATAAAGGCCAGCGATCTCACGGTTATGGATATGCTTGATGAAGCCGCCGCCGTTTACCAGATTGTTTTAACCAAGCTTGATAAAATCAAAATGAATGAACGCAATAAAGTGTTGGCAAACACCATCAAAGCCATCGAAAAACGCCCGGCAGCATTTCCACGGGTGGCCGCGGTTTCCGCGATCAAGGGCCATGGTATGGCAGAACTACGCGCTGATGTTTTCTCTCTGGTCTAGGGCCGCAAATCGGTTTACCCTGACGGGCCAACAGCATTTGGCGAGCCGTGTATGCGCACACATATTTTTATAGTTCAGTTTTTTGTTTTTTGGCTTCTTGTCCTTGCCTCCACCTTGATGCCCGGGCGCGCCCGGGCTATCGGACAAGAGGTTTGCAACGAAACCAGCTATATCATTTATTTGGCAACCGGTATTCCTCAAGGCAAGACAATTCGCACCGAAGGGTGGGTACGCCTGCGCCCGGGACAATGCCGCATTGTTTTGCCCGCCCCCTTTGGTGATGCGCCGCATTTTGCCTATGGATATTCCTCGGAAATTCATGCCGGTGGACGCCAGCAATGGGGCGGACGCGAGGACTTGTGCGTTGACCTTAGTGGTAATTTTTCTTTGGATGGGCGGGGCAATTGCGCCGAGCTGGGACTTGAGGATCGCAAGTTTAATCTCATCAATGTTAATCCGCCTGATGGTGGGCGCACAATTATGTCGGAACCGGCAAACTTTGGCACCCGCGCCGAACTGGCCGGTATACAACGTCTGCTCAAGGATAACGGCTATGCCATGCGTGTTGTTGACGGCTATGACGGGCGGCGTACACGCTCAGCCATACGAAAATTTCTCAGCAACCGTAAAATCTCACCGCGACCTGAAAACATGAAACTGATTGACGCTCTGGAAGCAGCCGCACGCGAAACCCTGGCACAAACTGGCCTGCGGGTGTGCAACAAGACAACAATGCCAGTATGGACGGCCTATGGGCGGCGCAAGGCAAAGGCCTGGGAAAGCCGGGGATGGTGGAGCATTGCCCCGGGCGCCTGCACCTCTCTTATATCAGGATTGCTGGCAGATAAGGAGATATACTTTTACGCCGGGCTTGTGCAAAACAACGCAGAGCACCCACTGGCAAGTGCCAGGGAAAAGTTTTGTGTATCGGATATTTTATTTGCCATTGATGGGCGGCGAAAATGTACGGATCGTGGTTATTATGAGCGAAATTTCGCACTTTATAAAAATGTTGGCGGCAAGGGCATCACCATCACCCTGACGGCCAATGATTTTGCCAAGGCAGATATTCTTGCGGGGCTGCGTCGATGAAAACCAGGTTACGTCAAACCCGTGATTGGGTGTTTGATCTTGATAATACGCTATACCCGCCAGAATCTGATCTGTTTGCCCAGATCGACCGGCGGATGACGCAATATGTTTCTGAACTACTTGGTCTGCCACCCGATCAGGCGCGCAAGATACAAAAGGCCTGGTACGCCGAACACGGCACAACCATGAGCGGCCTGATAAACAATCATGATATAGAGCCGGACAGCTATCTCGATTTTGTTCATGACATTGATTTAACGCCGTTGAATGTTGACCCTGAGCTTCATGGCGCAATTGCTGCCCTGCCAGGGCGCAAAATCGTCTTCACCAATGGTTCACGGGGTCATGCCAGTCGCGTTCTAGGTGCGCGGGGGCTGGATGGTATTTTTGACGAAATTATCGGCATTGAAGACACCGGTTATGTGCCAAAGCCGCAACCGCTTGCCTATGCGCATTTGCTCGACACAGTAAATGTCAAACCAGAACGTGCCGCCTTTATCGAGGACATGGCCCGCAATCTTGAACCGGCCCATGCTTTGGGGTTTGTCACTATATTGGTACATTCGCAAAAAGACTGGAGCCATGAGCCGGAAGGCGCTCGTCCGGCCAGTGCTGATGATAAACATGAGTATGTGCATTTCACCACCGGTGATCTGGCCGGTTTTCTGGTCGATGCCATCAAAGAAAAGGGATAATTCTGTAATGGATACAGAACAGCTTGAATTTGCAATCCACGCTATTTGGGATAACAATGATACCAGCCCTGAAGCAAAAGCCAGTGTGAAACTGGCCATAAAGGCGCTGGATCAGGGGGCGCTTCGGGTTGCCGAGCCAGATGATGCCGGGGGTTGGGTCACTCATGCCTGGCTTAAAAAGGCAGTCTTGTTAAGTTTTAAACTCAACGACATGCAGGTTTTTGAACAACCCGGTTTTGGTAATGCCTGGGACAAAGTGGCGTTAAAGACCACGGGTTGGGACAAGGATACATTTACCCGGGCAGGATTTCGTATGGTGCCCCCCGCCACGGTGCGCCACGGTGCCTATATTGCGCCAGGCGCTGTGCTGATGCCATCTTATGTCAATATCGGTGCCTGGGTAGGTACAGGAACCATGGTTGATACCTGGGCCTCCATTGGCTCTTGCGCGCAAATTGGCGCCCATTGCCATATCTCGGCCGGTACAGGCATTGGCGGGGTTCTGGAGCCCTTGCAGGACAACCCGGTCATCATCGAGGATAATGTGTTTATTGGTGCTCGTTCAGAGGTGGTCGAAGGGGTGATTGTGCGCACTGGTTCGGTTTTGGCCATGGGGGTATTTATCACCAAAAGTACCAAAATTGTCGACCGGGCGAGCGGCGAAATTCACTATGGCGAAGTGCCACCGTTTTCAGTGGTGGTTCCCGGCACCCTGCCTGATCCAAAAGGCGGGCCATCCCTGGCTTGTGCGGTGATTGTAAAAACCGTGGATGAGCGCACCCGCTCCAAAACCGCAATCAACGATTTGTTGCGTGAATAGTTTTGCCTTTAGATCATATCTGCGAAATGAGACAAATTGTCATTACCCGGTTTATCCCACTATTGTCCGGTTTATATTTTTCCCGGGTCAAGAATAATAATACACACAATTTGTTCGTGTAAAAAAGGCTGTTCGGGACAGGGCTTCGTTCCCTCAGTTTTATCCTCCCCCGCTCCTTCGACAAGCTCAGGATGAGGGCAGGGGAGGAAAACAAAAATAATGGCTAAACCGGACAGTAGTGGAACAAGTCCGACAATGACAGCAAATGTAAATTAACCCCTCTAAATATCATCAATCCTTGCCCACAGGGCATCAAGGCATGAGCGGCCCAGTGCCGCAGAGCGTTCCGGCGACCATCCATGGCGTTCATCGGGGGTGTCCACGGCATCCTTGAATGGCATTTCCAGGGTCATGGACAGGCAGGTAAATTCCTGCGCCGTCCAGTTGGTGGCCATGCTCAAATTAGCGGTTCCCGGTGGCGCAATCGGATAACCATGTTCGGTCTGAAAGTCCGGGCTGGCTTGCACCAGTGCCGCGCAATAGGCGGCCAATTGTTCCGCGCGAACATCGCTCCAGTCCTTCGTGCCTTCAGCACCAGCGATAAAATTATAGGGCAGGGCCTCATCACCATGCATATCAAGGCAAAAATCCATGCCGGTTTTTCGCATATAGTCGCGCACCAGATAAACCTCTGGTGAGCGTTCCATGGTGGGGTTTTCCCATTCACGGTTCAGATTGGCCCCCGCCGCATTGGTGCGCAAATGACCCCGTCGCGATCCGTCCGGGTTCATGTTGGGTACCACATAAAAATCTGCTCTTTCAAGCAATGCCCGCGCGATTGGGTCGGCTTCATCCAGCAAACGCCCGATAAACCCCTCCATGCACCACTCGGCCATGCTTTCCCCTGGATGCTGACGGGCTATAATCCAGCAGATTTTTTTCTGCCCTGATCCGCCATCTGAAAAATGTAGTAAATCCATATCCTGCCCGTCCAGGGTCTTGCCCAACACGCTTAAAGTTACCCGATCAGAGCTTTGCGCACTGGCGATCAAATCGCTATGGCGCTCCATGGAATAAGGGGCAAAACAGGCAATCCAGATAGCATCTTCCTCAGGCACAGTATGGATATCCAGAACGCCGTCCTGATAATCACTATCAAGGCGAAACCAGTTTTCCCGGTCAGTGGAGGCTACGGCTGAATAGTTTTCCCAGCCAGCGGCATAGGCGGCACCGCCTGCATTGATAATGCGCAATCGGCAGGGCACGCCGCGCGCGCCGGTCAGGCGAAAATAGAACCATTGATAAAAATCAGACTTGTTGTCTTTTCTGATCTTCAGGCGAATATCACCCGGATCATCCAGCTTGAGAACTTCGATATTACCGGCATCAAAGGCAGAACTGATCTGGATCATGGCGGTTCCTTGTATTGTTCATGTTAGACTGTGTGATAGTTGTGACAGAACGACTTGCCATTAGGCAAGCTGAAATTCATTTGTGAGATTTTATGGCTGGTGCTGATCTGATATTGCGTTTCATGACAATCGCGCAATTGGCCTTGTTTGCCATTGTGCTGTTGCGGTCTTATGGCACCGCTCCTGCTGCGATTACCGGCGCTGCCTTTGGTTTGGGTATAGCCGCCTATCTTCTATGTCCCTATGTGCTGAATCATTGGGAGCTTGGGTTTTTTGAATTACCCATATTTTTTGCCTGTTTTGCTAATCCTGTCTTGTTTTTGCTCTTTATCCTTGCTCTGTTTGATGATGGATTTCGCTGGCGGCTTTGGCATTTCTTGTTATTGGCAGGGTTTGAGGTTGTTGATTTTGTTATCTATTTTGGTGTGTTCAACCAACTTGCGGGCGCAGAGATTATACATTCCATTGCCTCACTAATTTTATTGGTAACTGTATTGGTGGTACTGGTTTCTGGTTTTCATCAGGATATGGTCGAGGTTCGGCGGCGTATGCGCACGATCATCGCCCTGATTATTGGCGGGTATATGGCGCTTGTTGTTGCTGTCGAAATTATTCTGCGGGATTCTGCCGCGCCGCCTGTCATAGAATTACTTCATGTAATTGCCATTTTTACCATAGTAACGGGCCTTAATATGGCATTATTGCAAATGCGACCTGGTTTTATCGTCTTGCCAGTCACACCGTCCCCAAAAATTGTGAAAACACAATCAAGCGCGCGTAATAATGCACTGGATGAACAGGTGCTTGGCAAATTGCGAAAGGCGCTGGAAGGCGATCACATCTACACGCGGGAAGGCTTGAGCATTGGTGATATGGCCCGGCATCTGGGGGTGCAGGAATATCGGTTGAGGCGGCTCATCAATACGCGTCTGGGTTATCGCAATTTCAACCAGTTCCTCAACCATTATCGCATCAAGGAGACGGCGATGCGTTTGCGTAACCCTGCCGATGCGCATCTACCCATTGTCAGCATTGCCCTTGAAGCAGGTTATGGGTCTCTTGGCCCATTTAATCGGGCCTTTCGTGAACAAATGAAAATGACACCCGGCCAATACCGCGCATCACCAGTTACTGGTGGAAACGCAGAAAACTCTGGCTGATTTCAAAATCGGCGAGGTTTAGACCAAAACTGGCACGACCATCAAACAAAATTCTGCCTTCTTGCTTGCATCTGCACAACAAGGAGAATATCCATGAAATTAAAACTGAAATTGTATTGGCCGCTGATCGCCTTTGTCCTGCCCAGCGCCATTATTGGCTATTGTTATATCATTCCGGGCAGCTGCATTGCCGGCATCAACAGCTACACCATTGGTTATGCCGCCACACTGGTCGGTGCTTGCCTGACCTATTGGTCGGGTCTTCGTCTTGGCGCAAGTCAGGGAGACGCATCATGAAGCCGATATTTATCGCGCGTCAGGGACGTCTGCCATCTGGTCTTTTGGGGCACATTGTTGCCCGTGTCATGGCCCGTGAAACCGCACCTGAGAATGACCAAACGCTGTCATATCTTGATTTATCACCTGATGAACGCATCCTTGAAATTGGTTATGGCCATGGCCGCACGCTGGGCCTTGTTGCCCGTGCTGCCAAAGGCATAAAATGTGCTGGCATTGATTTCTCCGAAGTGATGATGCGCGTAGCAAGGGCGCGAAACCGAAATCTTATCCGTTCGGGTGCCTTGGAATTGAGACATGGTGATAGTGCAAATATGCCCTGGAAAGCCTGTCGTTTTGACAAGGTGTTTAGCGTTCATACGGTCTATTTCTGGAACGATATTGACACACAATTTAAAGAAATTGGCCGTGTGTTGCGCCCCAATGGCTGCTTCCTTTTGTGTTATCGGCCAGGCGAGGATGAGGGGTTTGCCGATCAGTTCCCGCAGAGCGTTTATACGATACGCACAATTGAGGAAATTGAAGCCGCCTTTCGTAAGGCCGGGTTTGAACGGATTGAAACGCAAACCCTGGCTGGCCCTAGAGGGCTGTTGGCGTGGACATCTGGTCGAATGCCGCAATGGCAAGAAGGTCAAAGCCTAGAGTAAAGAAACACCACCTCACCTGTCACCGGTTTAATTTGCGGCGTGCGCCTACCTCGCCTAAGGTGGAGAAAACAAAATCAGGGGAGGTTCATCATGCGATTTGGTTTTTTGGGAAATGGCGTACTGGCGGCATTAACAATGACGGGTTTACCGGTACTGGCCGCCAATGCCCCGCCGGGCGAAGTCATGTTGATGCATGAACTGGCCAGCGATGTATCGGCGAAACGCATTAAGACCGACATAGAAAAACTGGTCAGCTTTGGTACGCGCCATACGCTTTCGGATACCAAATCCGACACGCGCGGTATTGGTGCTGCACGGCGCTGGATAAAAGCCGAATTTGAGCGCATCAGTGCTGATTGCGGCGGCTGTCTTGAAGTTATCTCCATTGCAGACACCGTTGAGGGCAAGCCGCGTATTCCCGATCCGGTTGAGGTGGTCAGCGTGATCGCCATACAGCGCGGAACGCTGGATGCAGACCGGTTTGTATTGATGGCGGGCGATATAGACAGTCGCGTCACCGACATTATGGATGCAACCTCCGATAGCCCCGGTGCCAATGATAACGCAACCGGCATGGCCGGTGTGATCGAGGCCGCACGGGTATTGTCAAAACACAAATTTGCTGGCTCGATTATCTATGCAGGACTTGCAGGCGAGGAGCAGGGTTTGTTTGGCGGCGAGATTGTTGCCGCCCATGCGCTGGAACAAAAATGGCGCATCAAGGCGGTGCTGAATAATGACATGATCGGCAATATCTCCGGCATAGATGGGGTGGTGGACAACACCATTGCACGGGTATTTTCTGAAGGCACACGGGATAATGAAACCCCGCGTGAAGCCCGGATTCGCCGCTTTACCGGCGGAGAGGTGGATTCGCCCTCGCGTAATCTGGCGCGCTATATTGATCTGCGGGCAGACCGGTATATCCCCAACCTCAATGTGATGATGATTTATCGCCTTGATCGCTTTGGCCGAGGCGGTCATCACCGCCCGTTTAATGCGGTGGGAATTCCCGGTGTACGCCTGATGGAAACCCATGAGCATTATGACCGCCAGCATCAGGATATACGTGTCGAGGACGGTCGGGCCTTTGGTGATGTTATCGAAGGGGTCAATTTTGACTATGCACGAAAGCTGACGGCGTTAAATGTGGTCAGCCTGGCCGAAATGGCTGGTGCACCGCCTTTTCCTTCTGGCGTGACGATCAAGGGGGCCGTGCAACCCTCGACAAAATTAAGCTGGACACTGGCAAGTGGAAAACCAGCCGAAGAACTGGCCGGATATAAGGTCTATTGGCGTCTTACCGATCAGCCACAATGGCAGTATTCACGCTTTGTCGGCAAAGTGAGCGCGTTTACGCTTAACAACATTGTCATTGACAATTATTATTTTGGCGTGGCTTCGGTGGCCAAAGATGGATCAGAAAGCCCGGTTGTGTTTCCGGGGTCAGCCGGATCGTTTGGGGACTAAATATGTTCATTGGCCATTATAGCGCCGCGTTTGCCGCACGTGCCTTCAAACCGGCTGTGCCGCTATGGCTGTTGTTTGTCGCGGTGCAAGTGGTGGACTTTATCTGGGCCGCTCTGGTGATCGCCGGGGTGGAGAAGGTACGCATTGTGCCAGGTTTTATGGAAGCTTCACCGCTTGATCTTTATTATATGCCCTTTACGCACAGTCTTGTGGGCGCGTTCATTTGGGCACTGGCTGCTGTGGTGCTTTATGGCGCTATGCGCAAAGGTGCCGGGCATTGGGTCGCAGGTCTGATTTTGGGCACAGCTGTATTATCCCACTGGTTTGCAGACTTGCTCGTTCACGCACCAGACTTGCCGCTGGTCTCGGGTGATCCAAAATACGGCTTTGGGCTTTGGCGTTCGCTGTTTTGGTCGCAAGTATTGGAGATAGGCCTGCTGTTTGCCGGCTTTTGGCTTTATTTACGCAACACCAAACCGAAGGGTGCGGCGGGGCGTATTGCACCATGGATTTTTTTGCTGACTTTGGTCGCCGTTCAGGCCATCAGCCATTCAGGCGAGGTCGAAGCTGATGCGTCTGCAACACTGTTTGCCATCACGGCCTTGATTGCCTATTCGGTGATTGCACTTGGTGCATGGATGATGGATCGCACACGTAATACCAAATAAAAATAAGGGAGAAGACAATGCGTTTAGGAATTATCGGGCTATGTCTTGGCCTTGCTGCCTGTGCAACAAATGTGAGGCAAACATCGCCAGGCACCTTTGAGGCACTGGATCAGTATTATGCTTCACTGGACATTGATCTTCCCAGAGCACCAACCGGCGCAGCTGCTCTGCCCGCAGATACGTTGCTGACGAAAATCGCCATGGGGTCATGCCAGGCATCGTGGAAGCCTATCCCCATACTGGATGCAGTTGCCAGGGAAGAGGCACAATTGTTTCTCTATCTGGGCGATAATGTCTATGGCGATACCCGCCGGGGTAATGCGGATTTGCCCAATTTGCGCCAGCAATATGCTGATCTGGCAAAACGGGAGGAGTTTGCCCGCCTTCGTTCATCCACCCCTATTCTGGCAACCTGGGATGACCATGATTACGGCCTTAATGATGCCGGTGGAGATTTTGCCTTCAAACGCTGGGCTAAGGAAATTTTTCTGACGTTTTGGGGCGAAGATGAGACAAGCGTGCATCGCACCCGTGAGGGTCTGTATGATAGTCGCATCTACGGCCCAGAGGGTTCGCGCGTGCAGATTATTATGTTGGATACACGCAGTTTTCGCTCATCGCCGCTCATCCCCAGTGATGATCGCGGTGCACCGGGCAAGGAGCGTTATCTGAAGTCTCACGATCCGGCGATGACCATGCTGGGTGAGGCGCAATGGCAATGGTTTGCGGATGAGCTGAAAAAACCGGCTGATATACGCCTTGTGGTGTCCTCTATACAGGTCATTGCCGCCGATCATGGTTGGGAAGCCTGGGCGGAATTTTTGCCGCAACGCCAGCGATTTTTCGACACCGTAAAACAAAGCGGTGCCAAAGGTGTAGTGGTCATTTCAGGGGATCGTCATATAGCCGCCTTTTATCGCCATGAAGGTGATACAGACTATCCGCTTTATGAGTTTACCTCTTCGGCGCTGAATATGAGCTTTACCAAAGACGCCAGGGAAATGGACAAGGAGCAATTGGTGCCGGCCTTTGGGCCGAATAATTTTGGTCTTGTGGATATAGACTGGCAAGGTCGGACGCTTCACTGGACAATCAAGGATGTTGACGGGCAGGTGCAGCGTGAACTGAACCTTGCCTTTACCGATATTGGATTGGGTTAGAGGCAGACTTCACAAACCGTTCACGGGTTTTTCATTGCACGTTATGGTGTTGTTATGATGGAAATTTTGCCAAATGGCCTATATAGGCTTTAGCGCCGCATCACCTGTGGTGTGCGAGGACAATTAACAAGAAAGAACTCCCTTATGAATGTTTATACAAAAATCGGTGTCGCCAGCCTGACGGCGGCGTCTTTTGCCCTGGCTGCTGGCGTAGCCCATGCGGGCAATGTCACTGGCCCCAAGGAAAAATGCTATGGCATTACCCTGGCCGGAGAGAATGATTGTGGTAATCTGGCTGGCACCCATTCCTGCCAGGGTCAGTCCACTGTCAATTTTGATCTTGGCGAATGGCAGTTTGTTGCCAAAGGCACCTGCGCTGCAACAATTGTGCAGGACGCTGATGGTAATGACCATCAAGGCTTGCTCAAAGCCGATGCCCAGGCCGCTCTTGAGGCTTAAAAACTTGATGTAAAATTGCAAGGGCGGCGGTTGCACATCCGGTGCAGCCGCCGTTTTTGTTCAGGCGAAGTATGACACAAACAATCACATTACCGGATCGTGCCGGTTTGGGCCTAAAGCCAGAGCATTACCGTGATGCGCTTGCGGCACCTGCCGATGGCTTGTGGTTTGAGGTACACCCTGAAAATTACATGGTTGATGGCGGGCCGCGCCTTGCCTGGCTGGATGCCATTGCCGCGCGTTTTGCGCTTTCCCTGCACGGGGTGGGTTTGTCACTGGGCGGCCCAGAGCGGCCAGACCCGGATCATCTGGCGCGCCTGAAAGTTCTGGTTGATCGATATAACCCGGCCAGCGTATCCGAACATGTGGCCTGGTCGCGTCTGGGAAATACTTATTTTGCTGATCTGTTGCCGCCGCCGCCAACGCGCAAAACCCTGCACAGGCTTGCCGAGCATATTGCCCAGACTCAGGATGCTTTGGGGCGGCGTATTCTGGTGGAGAACCCGGCGCTCTATCTCTCGCTTACCGGCGATATATCCATGATCGAACTTTATGTCGAGGCAGCAAAAATGGCTGGTGCCGGCCTGTTGTTTGATCTGAACAACATTTACGTTTGCGCGCATAATCTGGGGACAGGCACCAAAGACTGGCTAGCGGCTGTTCCCGCAGCCGAGGTTGGTGAAATTCATCTGGCTGGATTTACTGTACAAGACCGGGATGGTGAGCGGGTGCTGATCGATAGCCACGGCGCACCAGTTAGTGATCCAGTTTGGGCGCTATATAGGGATTTCATTCGTGAAGCGGGGCCAAAGCCCACCTTGATTGAACGCGATGAAAATATTCCGGCCTTTGCCGAACTTGTCGGCGAAGCGGCGCAGGCCAATGCCATTCTTGATGATTACCTCAAGGAGGCAAGACATGGCTAAAAATGGTGATGATTTTTACGCAAACTTTGCCAAGGTGCTGGACGGCACAGATGCGGCCCGGATGCAGCCCTGGCTTGAGGATGAAAAACACCTCACCCGGTTTGCCGTCCATCAGGGTAATTATCGCATGACCACCAGCAAGGCCATGCAGGGCATTTACAAGGCAGTTTTTCGCCTGGTGGGCGATGAGTACTTTATGGGATTGATGACGCAATTCCTGCATGACTATCCGCCGCAATCCTCCTCATTGACGCATTATGGCGCGGACTTTCCCGCATTTCTGCGCAATTTTTCCCCGGTACAAAAAGACTTGCCCTGGCTGGCCCCCGTGGCTCAACTGGACTGGGCCTGGTTTTGTGCTTACGGGGCGAAAAACACACCGGCACTTGATGCCAGTGACCTGTTGGATGTGGCACCGGAATTGCTGCCTGGGCGCACGCCCGGCCTGCATACATCGTGCACATTATTGCGCTTTTCTGTGCCGGCATATTCAATCTGGCGCACCAATAGAGAAGATAAGAATGTGGGCAGCATATCAATGAAAAAGGGCCGCGAATGGGCCTGTGTCTGGCGACAGGATATGACCATCCGCCACGCATCACTTAACCAGGCTGAATACGCATTTTTGGATGCTATAGGTGGCGGGCGTATCCTGGCAGAAGCCTGGACAGATGCCAGACTTCACGAGCAGAATTTCAACCTGAGTAAACAATTCGCACGCTGGCTCAACGCCGGAATTTTTATGGGAGATAACAATGACTGAAACAAATAACTCCAAAGGGGTGCTGGCCAGTGCTCAATCCCTCTATTGCCGCTTTACTGACATGGCAAATGGATTGCAGGGGCTGGCAGCACTGGCCGCGCGTCTGGTTATGGCCCGTATGTTTCTCAAATCCGGCATCCTGAAAGTGCAGGATTTTGGCACCGCAGTAGACCTGTTTGAGTATGAGTATTTTGAAGGCATGCCTCACGGGCTTGCAATTGTTGGCGGGGCGATGGCGACTTTTGGTGAAACAGTACTGCCGCTTATGCTGATTGTCGGGTTTCTCACCCGTTTTGCCAGCGCCGGTCTGTTGGTTATGACCATTGTGATCTCCACACTGGTTTACCCGTTCTGGTCTGGAACCGGCGTTAGTCTATGGTGGAACGATCATGTCTGGTGGACGGTGATCCTGTTCGTGCTTTTGGCCTATGGTGGCGGCAATCTGTCACTGGATGCAATGTTGGCAAAGAAGAAATAACCCCCCGCTCCAGGGCTTGGCCCAAAACAGGCCTTAACAATGAAGCATGAGGTTGGCGTTATTTATTCCTCCATTCCTGTCATTGCCGGGCTTGTCCCACTACTGTCCGGTTTAGATTTAACTTGGGTCAAAAAGAATAATAGACACAATCTGTTATGGTGAAAAAGGCTCTTCAGGATAGGATTTTTGCACCGCCAACTTTTTCCTCCCCTGCCCTCATCCTGAGCTTGTCGAAGGAGCGGGGGAGGTGAGGAAAACAAAAATAATCGTTAAACCGGACAGTAGTGGATTCATTCGGGTGATCCAGGTAAGAGGGTTTTCAGCACGCCACAATGACGAGGTGGGGATAACCAGCATCTTATCCCCATTCAGGCATGCAAGGGTCACTTCAGGGTCACGGTCTGACCCTAGAATGTAAACCGGCACACATTCCCATCCCTGACCATGCACTCTGTATGTTCAGGTTTCTTGCCCGTAAGTTTTTGCATTATCGTCAAATCCACTTCACAGACGGCGTCGTGTTTTTCAGCCAGCTTATGAAAAACGCAGTTATGAGCTGTGATTTCGTTATCGGCGTCTTGATGGGCATCATACCCCAGGTCACGAAGAATTCTGGCCAATTGCCTTACTGTGCTCGCATCAGGTGATTGACCACGTTTGGGCTTTGGAATTTTATGCACTAAATCCTCCGCCAGGGATTTACCCAGCGTCTGCATTTTCTTTTTGAATTGTTTTTCATTAAGGCCGTCTTTAACCAGCATAATCATTTTTTCTGAAAACAATGCATAGTGCCGGGTAAACAATTCACGACCTTCTCTTGAAATTTCATAGGTAAACGTTGGACGTCCACGGCTTTTTTTTTGTGCAATACCGGGATCTACTATTTGGACATACCCGCCCTGTTGCAAGTTTAGAATATGTTGTCTTGCAGCAGTCTTGGTAACGCCTATTTTCGTGGCAATGTCATCAATTGGCAAAGCTGTATCACTCCGCATCAAAACATGCAGCAAGCTGGTTTGTGTTTGTCCCGCAAATGGCAATGTATGCGTCATGATATCTCCTGACCAACACCCTAAAAGATAACATTTGTAATGTATATGTTTTATTATAAACAATTATATATGTTTTAATTGACTAAATAATTTCTCTGTGACATACGACCTCATCGTTTCAACCAAAAAGAGAAAATACAATGAAATCTTATATAATCCCGCTTTTGTTATCTGTTTCGTTTGGTGCATCTGCATGCGCAACCAGTGATGAAGGTGCTGTTGCACAGACGGTGGTAATGGCCTCATCGCCCGCTGAATTGAATGATTTGGAAATTGCTCATGTTGCCTACACAGCAGACAACATTGATATTCGCTATGCAAACATTGCCCTAGATCGTTCTTCCAATCCGGATATTCATGCTTTTGCCCAAACAATGATCCGCGATCATACGACAGTCAATAAATTGGCCTTGGCACTTTTGGACAAGTTGGGCGCAAGCGCACAGGATAATTTTTTGAGTCAAAAATTAAATGCAGACGCCGAAAAAATTGTGGCGAAACTGGAGAGTTTGAGCGGTAATAAGTTTGATCGTTATTATGCAACGAATGAGCTTAACTATCACATGGCTGTAAATGACCTCGTCGAGAATTCGTTTATTCCAAACATCGAAAATGAGGAAGTCAAGGAACTGTTTGAGGCTGGCCTTGGCATTTTTAAGGGTCATCAGGAACACGCAAAAATGATGACCATGAAGCTGGATAAGTAAGCAGGTATTATGCGTCATAAAATATATTTTCTGAGCCTCTTGGCAGGAATGGTCGGGATTGCTGCGGGCAATCCCGACTGTGCCGGAGCACAGTCGCCTCACAAGGAAATTGCTGAAATTCGTGATGCAAGCCCAACTCATGTTGGAGCAATTGTTGATGAGCACAATTCCTTTATAATTGAAATTTATAAAATGAAATTTCAATCCAAAATAATGAGTGTAAGAATTGGCGATAAAGTAACCTGGATCAATAGAGATATTGTTCCCCACACAGCCACGGCAATTGATAAAAGTTGGGATTCCGGGCAACTAAAAGCTGGTGAAAAATATACGCTGACCATCACCAGCCAAACCGGCCTTGACTATTTTTGCCTTTATCACAGGCAGATGAAGGCAAAACTGGTTCTGGATAAATCTCATTAACGAGTATCTTGAAAATCCCAACCTGCTATACTTATACCCGACCAGCGCCCCCGTTGGATAAGATTGGGGTGTTTTGGAAAGATAAACCTTCCAACGCCTCGTCATTGCGGCCTTCGCCACAATGACGAGGTGGGGATAACCAGCATCTTATCCCCATTCAGGCATGCAAGGGTCACTTCAGGGTCACCCCATGACCCTCACCTGACCTTCAGGTGTCCCTTGACTGACCCTTATGGTGCAAGTTTTGACCCTTAAACGCCCCTCAAATGATACTTATTGTTCCTGAGTGACCCTGTAAATAACGTGCTCATATAGCGGGTGCCAGCACCGCGATAGCAGACTAAAAATTACTTATCCCCACCCGCTCAGGAGTAGATATACTATGGCCATTTCACCACTGGAGGCATGGAAGACAGTATGGTGGCGACATTGCCGCCGGTCTTCAACCCAAACGTCGTGCCGCGATCATAGAGCAGGTTAAACTCTACATAGTGGCCCCGGCGGATGAGCTGTTCTTCGCGCTCCGCCGCTGTCCAGGTCTCGTTCATTCGACCCCGAACAATACGCGGGTAAACCTCTGCAAAGGCTTTGCCTACCGCTTTGGTGAAGGCAAAGTCGTCGTCCCAGTCATTTTGCAGGCGGTCATAAAAAATGCCGCCCGTGCCCCGTGGTTCGTCCCGATGTGGCAAATAAAAATACCGGTTACACCAGTCGCGATAAGCGATGTAATCCGCGCAAGTGTGAGCGTCACAGGCTGCCTTCATGGCATCATGAAAGGCCAGGGTGTCCGGTGCATCATCGCGGCGCTGGGCATCCAGAACAGGGGTCAGATCCGCGCCACCGCCAAACCAGGACTGCGCCGTAACAATGAAGCGCGTGTTCATATGCACCGCCGGTATACGCGGGTTTCGTGGATGAATGATAAGCGATATGCCCGCCGCCCAAAAGGCAGGGTTTTTATCTGTACCCGGAATTTGCCCGCGAAATTCTTCGGAAAATTCGCCCCAGACTTCGGAAGTATGTACACCGGCCTTTTCAAACAGGCGACCGCGCAGAAGTGCCGCAGTGCCACCGCCTTCGTCGGATGAACCGGAGCCGCGTTTCCACGGGGTTTTTTCAAACTGGCCTGGTGGCGCGCCGTAAATCGCGCTGTCGGCCTGGTCTTCCAATTGTTCCAGGGCGGCGCAAATTTGCTCCTGCAAAGTGCAGAACCAGGCACTGGCGGCACGTTTTTGTGATTCTTTTGCTGACATTTAAGGCTCCTGATCGGCGTTGATAACGTGCGCAGGGTGGTCTTGCGACCATAAATGCTCTTTTTTTGTGGATATGGCTGCGTAAAAGGGCTGAAAATTCATCTGCGTGGTTGAATAAATGCGCGGCACAATTTATTCCGCTACATAGAAACGCTTTGAGGGGGGCGTCCGTTCACTTTTGCCTCGGCTAAAATGGAACGAGATTGACTATCCCCACATTGTCGCTCACACACGCCGACCAGTGCGCCAGTTTGCCGGTGATGTGGGTTTTATTCTGGTGCGCCGATAAGCAAGAGGTTTAGTTGTGGCTGAAACTATTTCAACGTCTGCCCAAGACCCAAGCCGCAGGGATTTCATCTATATCGCCACCGGTGCCGCCGGTGCCGTGGGCGTCGGGCTTTTTGCCTGGCCGCTGATTGACCAGATGAACCCTGCTGCGGATACCAAGGCGCTCTCTACCACCGAGGTGGATTTATCCGGTATTGAAGAAGGCCAGCAGATTATCGCCAAATGGCAGGGCAAGCCGGTGTTTATCCGCCACCGCACGCAAAGCGAAATTGATACCGCGCGCGCCGTTGATGCCGCCGGTCTTAAAGACCCACAAAGCGACGAAGATCGTCTGGTACCCAATCAGGACGGACAGTATGAACCACAATACCTCATCATGCTGGCCAGCTGTACCCATCTGGGCTGTGTGCCCCTGGGTGACGGTGCCGGCGATTATGAGGGCTGGTTCTGCCCCTGTCACGGCTCGCACTATGATACGGCGGGACGAATTCGCAAAGGGCCGGCACCGAAAAATCTGTTTTTGCCGCCTTACCAATATCTTTCTGACACACTCATCAAAATCGGATAGGGGACATTATGAGCGGTTATCCTGGATACGATCCGAAGTCCGGCTTTGAAAAATGGCTGGATGCGCGTCTGCCCATCGTTCGGCTGGGCTATGACACTTTCATCTTCCCGACACCGAGAAACTTGAACTATTGGTGGACGTTTGGTGCCATTCTGGCTGTGCTTTTGATGAGCCAGATCATCACTGGTATTATTCTGGCCATGCATTATGTGCCCCATGTCAGCATGGCTTATGACAGCGTACAGCATATCAATCGTGATGTGAATTTTGGCTGGCTTCTGCAACCCTTGCACGCAAATGGCGCATCGATGATGTTTCTGGCCGTTTATATCCATATGTTCCGGGGCATTTATTACGGTTCCTACAAATCCCCGCGTGAGGTTTTGTGGATCGTTGGTGTGATGATCTATCTGTTGATGATGGCTACCGGCTTTATGGGTTATGTGTTGCCCTGGGGGCAGATGTCCTTTTGGGGCGCAACGGTTATCACCAATTTGTTCAGTGCCATTCCTCTGGTTGGCGATGCAGTAACCGGATGGCTCTGGGGCGGATTCTCGGTTGATAACCCGACGCTCAATCGCTTTTTCAGCCTGCATTTTGTCTTGCCGTTTGCGATACTCGGCCTGGTGATCCTGCACGTCTGGGCGCTGCATGTGCCGGGCAATAACAATCCCACAGGGGTTAGCGTTAAAAATGTCGATAAAGATACCCTGCCGTTCCATCCCTATTACACGGTCAAGGATGGCTTCGCGATTGTTGTTTTCCTGATGGTGCTCTCGGCCTTTGTGTTTTTTGCCCCCGACGCGCTCAACCATCCGGATAATTACATTCGCGCCAACCCGGTGGTGACCCCGGCGCATATCGTGCCTGAATGGTATTACCTGCCGTTCTACGCCATGCTGCGTGCCGTGCCGGACAAGCTGGGTGGTGTGATTGTGATGTTCGGGGCCATTGCGCTGCTGTTTGTTCTGCCCTGGCTGGACACCTCCAAAGTGCGCTCCATGCGCTATCGCCCGCTGGCCAAGCTGTTCTTCCTGATCTTTATTCTGGCCTGTATTGGCCTTGGCTGGGCTGGTGCCAAGTCACCTAGTGATCTGGTGTTCATCACCGGTGCTAATGTTGATGGCGCTCAGACAGGTTTCACCTTTCTTTGGATGGCCCGCATACTGACGCTTTATTATTATGCCTTTTTCATGGTTATCCTGCCGGTGCTGGGGCTTGTTGAAAAACCCAAAACCAGGCCGGACAGTATTGAAAAATCTGTGCTTAAATCCAATGCAGGGGAGGCCTGATATGCGTTTACTCAAAATAATAGCCACCCTTTTTGTTGCCGCAAGTCTGAGCCTTGGTGCCAGTGCTGTTTCAGCCTCTGAAGGTGGCGAGCTGAAAGCCTCACACTTCTCTTTTGAGGGCTTGTTTGGCACCTATGACAAGGCCGCCGCCCAACGCGGGTTTCAGGTCTATCAGGAAGCCTGTTCCAGCTGCCATGCCATGTCGCTGGTTGCCATTCGCAATCTTGGCGATCCGGGCGCACCGTTTTATGACGAAGAACATCCCAACGCCAGTGAAAGCCCGGTTATCAAGGCCATTGCGGCCATGTTTACGGTAACCGACGGGCCGGATAATGAAGGCGATATGTTTGAGCGGCCAGCAAAACCGTCTGACTATTTTCCTGCGCCATTTGCCAATGACCAGGCAGCGCGGGCCTCAAATGGCGGCGCACTGCCACCGGATTTTTCAATGCTGGTACGCGCCCGCGCCCACGGGCCGCAATACATCTATAGCCTGCTTACCAGCTATGAAGACGAAGCCCCCGAAGGCGTGGAGATACGCCCCGGCATGAATTACAACCCCGCCTTTAATGGCGGGTTGATCGGCATGCCGCCGCCGCTCTTTGAAGAGCTGGTGGAATACTCCGACGGCACTCACGCTAGCGTAGAGCAAATGGCCCATGATGTGGTGACATTCATGGCCTGGGCGTCTGATCCAAAAATGGAAGTGCGCAAGCGTATGGGCTGGATGGTGATGATCTATCTGTTCATCTTCGCCCTGCTCATGTATGGCTCATATAAGGCCGTCTGGCGGGATGTGAAGCACTGAGTCTTGTGCAAAAAACACACTAAAAAGACATCAATACTTTGCCCAGCCAAAACGGAATGGCAAGAAGAAGGGTGGCATTGGGAAACCGTTCTTGCCACTATTTTGGGGGATTTAGCTTTTGGCATTCATCATATTGGCTCAACAGCAATTCCCGGGCTTACAGCCAAGGATGTCATTGATCTGCAGGTTGAGGTTTGCCGTTTGGATATTTCAAAAAAATCATTACGGCCATGACAGATTCAAAATTCATATACAGGCCGTTTGTTCACAATGATTTCCCACAACCAGGTTTTGACCGAAAAGATAAAAGTGGCTGGGTAAAGCTATTCTTTAGGGAACCGCCAGGACAACGCCATGTTCACGTACATGTACGGGTCAGCAAAGCCCCCAACGCCCTTCTGGCTATATGGTTTCGAGACTGGTTACGTGAGGACGATATTGCCAGGCAGCGTTATGCCCAAATGAAATCAAACCTTGCCACAGCCTGTGCCCAAGACCTTGAGCAATATGTTGTGCGTAAGGATGAACGAATGCAGCCATTTCTAAAACAGGCCATACGCTGGGGTCAAAGCAATCCCTAAACCGTGGCCACAGCGCGGTATACTTTTTCGTCCAGTTCGCCTTCCCACTTGGCAACGGCAGTGCTGACGGCGGCATCGCCGGTGACGTTGGTAAGGGTGCGCATCATATCCAGTGGCCTATCGAACGGCAGGATGAAGCCCACCATCAGGGCGGTTTGTTCTGCCGACACCCCGATCACCGGCAGCACGATGGCCAGCATGAAGAGCGACGCCGAGGGGATGCTGGCGGTGCCGATGGAGGCCAGAGTCGCGGTGAGCGCAATCATGGCGTAATCAGTCATGCTGAGGTCTATGCCAAAGGCATTGGCAGCAAAGAGCGCCAGCAAGCCAAGATAAAGGCTGGTGCCATCCATATTGATGGTGGCGCCCAGCGGCAGCACAGAGCCAGCCACCACCGGTTTGACGCCCAGATTGTCCTGCACGCAAGTTATGGTTACCGGCAGGGTGCCGGCACTGGTGGAGGTGGAATAGGCAACAACCTGCGCATCCAGAATACCTCTGAAAAACCGGATCAGCGGCAATTTCAATACCAGCTTGATTAACCCGCCATAGACCAGAGCAATATGGGTCAGGCACCCAAGGTAGAGCGCCAGAGCCAGCAGCAAAACCGAACTGAACGTTTCAACGCCTTTAACTGCCGTTACCCAGGTGATGAGGGCAAACACACCAAAGGGAGCCACCTCCATCACCCAATGGGTGATTTTGAAAATAACCTCGACAAATGAGTTGAAAAAATCACCAACCGGTTTGGCTTTTTTGCCGACGATTAAAATCGCCACACCCATCAGCAGGGCAAAAAAGATAATCGACAGCATATTGCCGCTGGAAAGCGCGAAAACCGGATTGGTCGGAATGATATTGAGTAATACCTGGCCAAAGCCCGGGGCTTCACCAGCCAGAACATTTGGCACCACATCGGTAAAATCAATGCCTGCGCCGGGCTTGAAAATCGTGCCAAACACCAGACCAATGGAAACGGCGATCAATGTGGTCAGGACATAGAGAGAAAATGCCCTGCCACCAATGGAACCAAGTTTGGACGGATGACCCATTGATATGACGCCGGTGACCAGGGTGGTAAACACCAGGGGAACCACCAGCATCTTGATGAGGCGAACAAAGGCGTCGCCAAAGGGTTTGATCCAGACAGTAACAAAATCGGCGCCCGCATAGCGGGTTACGCCATCGGCGATATACGTGCCGCCAAAGGTGCGAAACGCCAAGCCAACAACAACACCCAGAATCAAGGCCAGCAATACACGCTGCCACAATACCATTTTGAACCACCAACCCATCTCGTCTCTCCCCTAATGCCTTATGGCTTTTCGTTTGGCGCAAGGTAGGGCCAACACAGGTTCCGTCAAGCGTATTCAGTCTGTTTGTCGTTTTGGCATCATCAGCGCGATACCCAGAGCCAGAAAAAATGGCACCACCCGCTCTAGCCAGTCACCCGGCGTATTAGGTTGAAGATAAAGTATGACGGTGAGGCCAAAGCCGGTGAGCATAGCCGCGATTACCCCGACAGGGCGGGCCGGGCGCCCCAGGGCCATGGCAATGACCAATGGCCCAAAGGCGGCACCCAACGCAGACCAGGCAAACAACACGCGGCCATAAATGCTGGCCGGCAGAGCCAGGGTGAGCACGGCGGCAGCCACACACAAAAGCGCAGTCATCAACCGTGATAGCAAAAGTGCATGGTCTGGAAAACGTCGCGCCAACCCCAGATCGTGGGCCGCCGCAGACCCGGCGACCAGTAACAGACTGTCGGCGGTGGACATAATGGCCGAGAGAACGGCAGCCAGCACAAAGCCTGCCAGAATTCCGGGCAATACCCTGTCACTTAAAGCAAAGAAAACGCCCTCATTTACGCCGACTTCTGGCGAGATCAAAGCCCGTGCGGCAAGGCCCAAAATGGCCATGGCGCTAAACACAATGACCGCCCAGCCCAGCGCAATGGCAAAGCCGCGCCGAATATCTTGCTCACGATCAATCGCCATTAACCGGGTCAGCAATTGCGGCTGTCCCACTGGCCCGATGCCTATGCCAAGCGAGCCAATGACAAAGCCAATACTGGCTAAAGCGCCGATCCCCGGTGCATTTGGGTTGATCGCTTCGTTGGTCATCGCGTGCCAGAACGCACCTGGCCCGCCAAGAGCCATGATGGCGGCAATAGGCAGAATGATCGCCACCACCAGCATCAGACCCGCCTGCACCGCATCGGTAATGCTGACCGCCCAAAACCCACCCAGCCACGTATAAACAAGAACGACACTGGCCCCGATCAACACGCTAATGCTCATCGGCAAATTAAAGGCGCTGACAAAGGCGGTGCCCGCCCCCTGAAACTGCCCGGCGACGTAGAACGAGAACGAGAAAATAATCATCAGGGCGGCCAGCCAGACAATGATTTTTCGGGCATTACCTTCAGCCCCGAGCGCCAGATAATCCGTCAGGGTCACCAAATCATGCTTGCCCGCCGCCCGGCGAAGGCCAGGGCCAATGAACAGCCATACGACCACATAACCGGCCCAGACCCCGGGCAATATCCACAAGGCCGCTATACCGGTTGTATAGACATACCCGGTCAGCCCCAATAGCACCCAGGCCGAGGACGAACTGGCACCATAAGACATGGCGGTAATGAACGGGCCAACATTGCGGCCACCCAAAAAGAAATCCCGGGCATCAGAAGTGCGGCCTTTGGCCCAAAACCCGATACCCAGTAATACGCCCTGATAGAGCACAAGCGTGATGAGGGTGATGGTGATCGTGCTCATACGTTTTCCCCAAAATCAGCTTGCTTGCAAACGGGGCAATTGAAACACATGGCGTGCGCCGGGGGAAGTCAGTTGTTCAGGTGTATAAAAGGCATCTTGGGGCAGCAAATAAATTACTAACTGTCATCACCCGATTCATTCGGGTGATCCAGAACAGTATCACCACCACCACACGGGATTGCCCAAACCAGCCGGGCAAAGACATGTCTGGTTGCACCACCAGTTACACATCGCGCACCAATGCTTTTCCATGCATACTACATGCTTTTGCGGCAGCTTTGATTTTGTTGTAGATCATAATGAGAATGGTGGTTGGACAACGAAGTTGATTTTTGACTCTATTATAAACTAAGGGAAATTTTCATAATGTTTGTTATTGCCGCGCTTTATTTGGGCCTGCTGTCACCCAATGAACAATCAAGGCAGGAGGAGGCGCTTGATAAAATCACGTCTTGTCAACGTGAATTGATTGCATGTGCAACGGGCAATTGTAGGCCCAAGAACGTAACCAAAGTGTGTCCGGTTGATGCACTACGACCACGAGAATTGAGGATACTGCAAACAGAGCTGCACAGCGCAACTAATAAATTCGCCGGGTTGCCTGAATCCAGCAAGGCCTTGTGCGTTGAGGAGTTCAATCTTTACTTCTCGGCGGCATTAGATCAACTTAATCAAAACGGGCACGTTCTCAATTATCATTTGAAGAATCCTCGACAAGACTTGCGTGGCGTCGGTTTGGAAGCGTTTTATAGAGCGGAAGTTGAAACGAAGCTAACCGGTATTGTGGCCAGGGCGCAACACATTGATGGTGCAAGAGAGTCCAAGTTTAATAATTGCCCTTTAACGCCCTTCACTGCAGCAACTCTTTTTCGGGCGCAGAATTTGGCGTTTGCAAGAGCGAATAGCTCCATTGAAACGATAAAGAGCGGCGAACTCAACAGGCAAATCTTACATGCGACCTGGTTTATTTTTCACCACGCAGATTTGTGGCAAAAGGCGCAAAAAGAGGCGGCAGATGTATTTGATGATTTGCAAGTCCGAGGTGAATTCCCAGCTGCTCCTGCGCATAATTTACGCGGCAGAGTAGAGGCTCACACACCACTATATGAAGAAGACAGGTTGGCCAGAGACTGGCCATAAGGTCGTTCTCCTGCTTCACTATTGCGCTGTCCAACCGCCATCAATGGATAGCATGGCACCATTGACCGACGCCCCGGCGTCCGAGACAAGATAGAGCAGCAACCCGGCAAGCTGCTCATATTGGACAAAGGCCTTGGTGGGTTGTACGGCAAGTAATACTTCAGAAATAACCGCCTCATCGGTTATCCCGCGCGCCTTGGCGGTGGGGCCGATCTGGGCCTCGACCAATGGCGTTTTGACATAGCCGGGGCAGATAGCGTTGCAGGTTATACCGTGCTGCGCTATCTCCAGCGCCACCGACTTGGTTAGCCCGGCCAGACCATGCTTTGCTGCCACGTAAGCAGACTTGAACGGTGAAGCCACCAAAGCATGAGCGGAAGCCATATTGACGATGCGGCCAAAGCCCTGATCCTTCATAAAAGGCACAGCAGCGCGGATCACATGAAAGGCCGAGGAAAGATTGATCGCCAGAATGGCATCCCATTTCTCAACCGGGAAATCCTCAATTGACGAAACGTGCTGAATGCCGGCATTGGGCACAGCAATATCAAGTCGGCCAAAGGCCTTGTGGGTCTGTGCCACCAGATCGGCAATCTCATCTGGTTGGGTCATGTCTGCGTCGTGGTAAAGCACGGTTACGCGATGCTCGCGGGTCAGCCGGGTACGGATATGCTCAATCTCATCCCTATCACCCAACCCGTTCAGCATGATGTTGGCACCCGCACTGGCCAGTGCCTCGGCCAGTGCCAGTCCAATGCCACTTGTCGAACCGGTGATGAGTGCAGCACGGCCTAAAAGTGGTTGTTGTCTATCCACTTCAGGCCGCCTTTTTTGCCGGTTGCTGGCGTGCAAATAACGGCTTTTCAGGGGTCGAACCTTGCGCGTCAAAGCGATAACCCTCCATGGTAAAACCTTTCAGCTCTGCCGGATCATCAATGCGGTTTTTGATGATCCACCGTGCCATCATACCCCGTGCCGGTTTGGCAAAAACCCCCAGCACACGGGCCTGACCTTCCTTGACTTCCTTGAACACCGGGCTGACGACGCGAAGGCCTAATACCTTTTGGTCAA
Organism: Robiginitomaculum sp.; assembly: GCA_021776565.1. Taxonomy (GTDB): domain Bacteria; phylum Pseudomonadota; class Alphaproteobacteria; order Caulobacterales; family Maricaulaceae; genus Robiginitomaculum_B. Next base: position 38,213 of record JAJFFQ010000073.1, read on the forward strand.
TGCTTTTGAAATATTCATTGGAGGCAAGATTAAGTAGAACCGGTCTTGGCGTATCTGCCAGGTCAGATTGCAGTATATCAGCAATTTTGTCTTTCCAGAAATCATACAGGTCTTCTTTGCGTCTGGTTTGCAGCTTGCGGCCCATTTCCAGCCGGTAAGGCTGCATGAGATCAAGGGGCCGCAAAACCCCGTATAGACCCGAAAGAATACGCAAATGATCCTGCGCAAAGGCAAGGTCATCGCTGCCAAAACTGGCAGCATCCAGACCCCGATACACATCGCCGGCAAAGGTCAGTGCCGCCGGGCTACCCAGATCGGGATTATCAAGATCAAGGGCGGCAAAGCGCACATGGGTAAGCTCTGCCAGTGCATCGGAAATGCCCATAAGCTGTTTTATCTTTGTCCGGCTTAGTTTTTTGGCGACATTGCTCAAAAAACGTGCCTCTTCCAGCAATACCGGTTGCGTTGTCATAACGCCGACAGGGGCCGGGCGAGCGGTAATTTTCTTTGCAGGTGATAAAATAGTCAGCATGGGATACTCCTCATGGTTCAAGGTGTAATGAGGAACAGGCGAAGGTGCAAACCACCATACAGGAAACTCTCACAAAATAACAAACCCCCACTTGTACCAAGACAAGCGGGGGTTCACTTTAGAGGGTAGTGTTGACGTATTTGATACCGTTAGGCGCGCAAGGCACGACGTTCCCGGCGAGACCGGCGCCGACCAACAGTGCCGGGGCGATAGTCTGAATGAGCAACGGATTCGTTGGCTGCTGCGACCGGTGCAGTGCCTGTGTTCGGGGTATCCATGGTGACAAGACCCTGGGCATCCAGATAGTCACGAACACTCGTGGTGGAAGGCAGCGCCCGCACACCAATGGTGCGGCGAACCCGCGCCAGTGCGTTATCAAACATGGAATTGGCATCAAAATGTGAAAATGCTTCAGCGACCGACATTGTTTTTATCCTTGTGTTTTGTGCTGTTGTATCTTGTAAACGGCATATGGGCCTATGGCAGTGACAAGAGAATAGCCAGCATGGCGGGATAGCCATGCATTTTTGCATAGGTTGGGTGGAATGGCTTGTTCAGGACATAAGCCATGTGCTTTAAGAGTTTCCGGATACCTGCCTGAATGGACACGGAATTGATTGCTTTATACACACGGAACCAAATTGATATGAACGTCATCTTCAAAACAATAATCATAAGTGGGCTAATAATGATAACTGCGTGTTCCCATAATGCTGAAAGCCTTACAGAGGCACAGAACAATGAAATCGTTAAGGAGGTAGAAGCGTCTTTTGGCGAACTGATTGCGGCGGCCAAAACATTGCAGGCAGAACCATATCTGGCACTTTTTGATGCAGAATTATTCACTGCCTTGAATGAAGACGGAACCGTGACTCATTCACTGGGCGAATTTGCAGAGCGTTATACTCAAGGCATTGCACACATAAAAAGCTATGCGTCTCTGGAATTCAGCAATGTAAAAATCATGCCGATCAACCATACAACGGCAATTTTGGTCAATGAATATAAGGCCGGTTTTATCCTGACCTCTGGCGAGGCGATCACTGTAGCCGGTGCCGGCACGCAAGTGTGGTCAAGGCGCAAAGACGAATGGAAACTGGTTCACGTAGCCAGCAGCGCCAAGCCATAGGCAAGTTATTTTCCTGTCCCTTTTCCTGGCAACACTGAACGCAACACCAACATTCCCCCTTGCAATCCTAGGGTTCCCGCGTATAACGCCCGACTTGCGATCCTTCGGGCCAAAGGCATGCCTTTTGGGATCATGAAAGCACCTTTTCGTTTGCAGCTTTGCGGCGAAAGATTTTAAGGAGAGCAAAATGCCAAAGATGAAGACCAAAAGCGGTGTGAAGAAACGTTTCAAGATCACCGCATCTGGCAAGGTAAAAAGCGGCCAAATTGGCAAACAGCACGGCATGATTAAGCGCACGCCAAAGCAGATACGCAACAAACGCGGTACAGCCGTGCTTTGTTCGGCAGATGCCAAAGTCATCAAAAAGTTTATGCCATACGGCTGATTATTCTTTTCCGAATAATCACTTATCATTTTTAAGGAGCGCATACCATGTCACGCGTAAAACGGGGCGTCACAAGCCACGCCCGCCACAAGAAAATTCTCGACAAGGCCAAGGGTTATCGCGGCGCCAGAAAGAACACTATCAAGGTTGCCAAACAGGCCGTCGATAAAGCCGGTCAGTATGCTTACCGTGACCGTAAGGTTCGCAAGCGGAATTTCCGCAAACTCTGGATTACCCGGATCAATGCTGGCGCTCGTGCCAATGGCCTTACCTATGGCCGCCTCATCAACGGGTTGACCCTGGCCGGGATCGAAGTGGATCGCAAGGTTATGTCTGATCTGGCCGTATCCGAACCGGCTGCATTTACCGTTCTGGTGGAAAAGGCCAAGGCGGCGCTGGCTTAAGCCAGCCCGTTTGACCTTTTTCCACTAACCCCCCGCATAAGGGGCGTGGCCTCGTGTGCGTAAACCGTGTACGTCGAGGCCATTATGGACAATACGCAAAAGCTTGAAGACGAAATTATAACCGCAATTGCCACCGCATCCGATGAAGCGGCGCTGGAGACCGTGCGCGTTGATGCGCTGGGCAAAAAGGGCCGCGTTAGCTTGCTCATGCGCGGTCTGGGCAAAATGACCCCGGATGAGCGCCAAATTGCCGGCCCGGCGCTCAATGCGCTTAAAACTCGCCTGAATGATTCAATCGCGGCCCGAAAAGAAATGTTGGCAGAGGCGGCGCTTAATGCACGTCTGCAAACCGAGCGGGTGGATATATCCCTGCCCGCACGATCACGCGCCAATGGCACCATTCACCCGGTCAGTCAGGTGATGGACGAGGTCGCTGTGATTTTTGGGGACATGGGATTTTCCGTGGCCGAAGGCCCGGACATTGAGGACGATTTTCATAATTTCACCGCACTGAACTTTCCCCCCGACCATCCGGCACGGGATCAGCATGACACGTTCTTCCTTAACGAAAAAGACGACGGGTCTCAAATGGTGCTGCGCACGCATACCAGCCCGGTGCAGATACGCACTATGGTGGCGGCGGTAGAGCGGGCCAGCAAGACCGGAAATGATCTGGAACCTATCCGCATTATTGCGCCCGGGCGTACCTATCGTTGTGATTCGGATCAAACCCACACACCCATGTTTCATCAGGTCGAAGGTCTGGTGATCGACAAGGAAACCCATATGGGTCATCTCAAGGGCTGTTTAACGGATTTCATGGCGACATTTTTTGAAAGGCAAGTTTCCACACGCTTTCGTCCGCATCATTTTCCTTTTACTGAACCCAGTGCTGAAATGGACATTGGTTACGCCCGTAAAGACGGGCAAATTCTGATCGGGCAGGGCGATGACTGGATGGAAATTCTGGGCTGTGGCATGGTTCACCCCAATGTGCTGACCTCGGTGGGTATAGACCCGGATGTCTATCAGGGTTTTGCCTTTGGTATGGGTATTGATCGCCTGGCCATGCTGAAATACGGCATCCCCGATCTGCGTGATTTCTTTGCCGCTGATGCGCGCTGGCTGAAACATTATGGCTTTTCGCCGCTGGTTCAGCCCAATCTGGCCACAGGGTTAAGCCGATGAAATTCTCACTCTCATGGTTAAAACAGCATCTGGACACCGACGCCAGCCTCGCCAAGATCACCCATGCCATGACTATGGCCGGTCTTGAGGTGGAAAGTGTTGAAAATCCTGCCGAGACACTGGCCGCGTTTTCCGTGGCAAAATGTCTTGAGGCGCAAAAACACCCCAATGCTGATCGCTTGCAGGTTTGCAGGGTGGACACGGTCGATGGTGTCAAGCAGATCGTTTGCGGTGCGCCCAATGCGCGGGCCGGAATATGGGTGATTTATGCGCCGGTGGGTGCCTATGTACCCGGCATTGATTTGACCCTGAAAAAGGCCAAAATCCGCGATGTGGAAAGCCTCGGCATGATGTGTTCAGCCCGGGAAATGCAAACCGGTGATGACCATGACGGCATTATTGAACTTGCCGGTGAGGATTGGAAAATTGGCGGCGATGCGGCGGCGGCTTTGGGGCAGAACGACCCGGTTATTGATTTTGAAGTGACACCAAACCGCCCGGATTGGCTGGGCGTGCGTGGCATTGCCCGCGATCTGGCCGCCGTTGGTCTGGGCACCTTGAAACCCGACCCATATGGCGCGGTGAAGGGCGGCTTTGATTGCCCGGTAGAGATCAAAATTGATGCGCCAGAGGCCTGCCCTGCCTTTGCCGGGCGTGTGGTGCGCGGGGTGAAAAATGGCCCGTCGCCAGACTGGCTGCAAAAACAATTACGCGCTATTGGCTTGCGCCCGATCAGTGCGCTGGTGGATATAACAAACTATCTCTCATATGACCGCGCACGGCCATTGCACGTTTATGACATGGCCAAACTATCTGGCCCTATCCGGGCACGATGGGGCAAGGGCGAGACGTTCTCGGCGCTGGACGCCAGGGATTATGACGTTACATCTACCATGTGCGCCATCTCTGATGACGAACGGGTTTTGGGCCTTGGCGGGGTGATGGGCGGTACATATTCGGGCTGCACAGATGAGACCACAGATGTGTTCATTGAGTGCGCGTATTTTGATCCAAAAATCACCCGCGCCACAGGCCGGGTTACGGGTATAGAATCAGATGCCAAATACCGGTTTGAGCGTGGTATTGATCCGGCAAGCTTGCAAAGCGGCCTGGATGCGGCCACGCAAATGGTGCTGGAATTGTGCGGCGGCGAAGCCTCGAGTATGCAAATAACGGGATCGCCACCTGTTTTCACGCGCCAGATCGAATTTCCAACATCCGAGGTTAAACGCCTGACCGGACTGGATGTTGGCAACCAGGATATTGCCCGCATTTTGCAAAGCCTTGGCTTTGGCGGAGATGTGGATGGAGACAAGTGGCAAATCAGTGTGCCAAGCTGGCGTGGTGATGTGGCCGGTAAAGCAGATCTGGTTGAAGAAATCGCCCGTATTTACGGCTTTGATAAACTGCCGCAAGTGTCTTTGCGTCGTAGCAGTGGTGCAGTGAAACCTCTGGCAACGCCGTTGCAAAACCGTGCACGTCGGGGTCGCCGTGTGTTGGCTGGTGCCGGTTATCTTGATGCAGTCACCTGGAGTTTTTGTGCACGCAAAGACGCGGTATTGTTTGGCGGTGGTGCAGACAAACTCGCCCTGTCCAATCCTATTTCATCCGAACTGGATTGTATGCGCCCCAGCGCCCTGATCCACTTGATTCGTGCGGCACAACGCAATGCGGATCGGGGGGTGTCTGATCTCAGTTTGATGGAAATTGGCCCGGTTTATTTGGCCGATGGGCCAGAAGATCAGCGTCTGACATTGGCGGGCATTGTGCGTTCTAACCCGCGCCGCCATTGGGTTGGCAATCGACAAAGCGATGTTTTTGACATCAAGGCTGATGTGCAGATGGCGCTTTCGGCTATGGGCGCATCGGTGGGGAATTTACAAACCTCGCCCCAAACCAGCGCCTATTGGCACCCGGGGCGTTCCGGGGCGCTCCGTCTTGGCCCCAAAAATCTGTTGGCTGAATTTGGCGAAGTGCATCCCGGCGTTTTGGCAAAACTGGGTGTTGATGGGCCGTTACTGGGGTTTGAGATATGGCTGGATGCCATTCCCGCCAGTCGTGCCAGAGGCGGGCGTTCCAAAGGCGCCATGGACAAGAGCGATTTGTTGCCGCTGGCCCGTGATTTTGCTTTTGTGGTGGATGAAAGCTTGCCTGCTGAAACGCTGGTTCGTGCTGCCAGGGGCACTGATAAGGCGCTCATTGCTGATGTCAGCTTGTTTGATGTTTACGCGGGCAAGGGTGTGGAAGCTGGCAAAAAATCATTGGCCATTGAGGTGCTCATACAGCCGCGTGAGGCTACGCTAACCGATGCGCAAATTGAGACGCTTTGCAAAACCATCATTGCCAAAGTTGAAAAAACCACCGGCGGGGTTTTGAGGGACTAGTTTCTTCATCACCAAACTGTCATTACCCGGTTTATCCCACTACTGTCCGGTTTAGATTTTTCCCGTGTCGAAAATAATAATACACACAATTTGTTAGTGTAAAAAAGGCTGTTCGGGACAGGGCTTCGTTCCCTCAGTTTTATCCTCCCCTGCTTTTCGCGTGGGCCTGAACAGGAGAGGTGGGCGCGGATGCGTTCGGAGGGGGTGTTGACGGATTATCTTGTTGATGGTTTTAGCTTTTGGATGCTCCTGCCCCCTTCGCCAAAACTGACGTTTTTGCACCTCCCCCGCGAAAAGCAGGGGAGGAAAACAAAAAATAATGGTTAAACCGGACAGTAGTGGAACAAGTCCGACAATGACACGCTGATAATGGGCGGCTAAGTCGTAACAGACTACATGAAAAGCTTTAACCGGCGCTGATATAGGCTTTCATGGCGTCTGCTTCGGCCTCGGTTTCAGCAATTTTGCGCTTCACCACATCGCCAATGGAAATGACACCAACAAGTACGTCCCTGTCCATTACCGGTAAATGGCGAATACGGCGATTGGTCATACAGGATAATAGTGTATCAATTGTATCATCCGGTTTTGCCGTGATGACATCGCAAGTCATGCAGGTACCAACAAGTATTTGTAGCGCATCTGCGCCCTGTCTTGCCACCTGACGGGCGACATCGCGTTCTGACAACACGCCGCACACCTTGCCCGCAGAATCAGTAACCACAGCGGCACCAATGCGACGTTGATCCAGCACCTGCGCGGCCTCACGAACCGTATCTTCAGGCGTAATGGTGACCACTTCATGACCTTTGCTTTTCAGAATTGCTTCTGCGTTCATCTGTCCCTCCTCAAGTTACTGGCTAAAGTTATTGGCCAAAATTATTGACCAACACCATCAACTGACAACCTATTATGCCACAGTTTCAGCAATCGCCCAAATGGCGAAACCTGATGAAGTATTTCAACGTCTGGGCGCAATCAAACCCACAAGCAGTGCGCCGGCAAACAATCCGCCCAGGTGCGCCGACCAGGCCACTGCAGCAGAAACCCCGGGTGCTCCAAAAAAAGCTATCAGGATATTAAGCCCGATCCACGGGAGCATGGCCATAATTACGGTGTGTGAAAATAACGGAAGTGGATGTGATACCTGCCCATAATTCAGGCGTACCAACACCCCGATCAAGCCCATCAAACCACCCGAAGCCCCAACCAGCAGTGCCCCCGGTGCATCATTAAGAGCAAGAACAACACCCTCGACCAGCGCCCCGGCAATGGCGCTAAGGAAAAACACCAGCAAAAACATCATTATGCCCCGTGCCTGGCCTGTGCCTAACCAACGTGCCACTGGTGAGCCAAAGGCCAGCAACCCCAGCGTATTCATACCCAGATGCAACCAGCCACCATGGACAAAAACATGCAACACATAGGGAGGTAATGGCCCAAGAGGTTGCTGCAATTGTACCTGGCCCATTTGCACCGCACTGACCCCCATGACCCAGTTGGAAAGCGCAGGCGGGCCAAGCAGTGCAATAATGCTGACCACAAGGATTGTTCCGCAGAGCACCATCACCAGCGCCGGAACATTGCCAAAAACCGGTTCACGAGTTGTTTCTGTCATCCCGGATTGTCCTTTTATGAGCGCAATGTCGCAAGTAACGTATAGATAACACAATATAAACATTTGTAGTTCAGGAAGGGTGTATGAAATGTTTTGCTACATCCTTGCGCGCTAATTACTGCCGTTTATCGGCACTGTACGCTGGTGTTGTTCTGGTGCTGGCCGTGCTGCCTGGTTTGGCGCTGGCCCAGGCGGCGCAAACCTCCGGGCAGTTCAACACGCCATGGGGCAAATCATATAATGATTTCAATCAACCGTTTGATCCAAGAACCCGCGATAGCAATAATAATCGCTCAATCATTAACGGGCGTATGTTGCTGGGGGATCAGTCCACGCTTTCCTTTGGTCTTGGGGGAGACTTTTTCGGCAGCGGCGGAAATACAGGCGTTGGCGGCTTTGGTGGTGCCGGGGCTATCGGCAATCAGTTGAACGTTGTGACCATTGGCAGCTGGAACACGGTTATCATTGATTCAACGCAGATCAATAATGGCAACCAGACCGTCAACCTTGATGGCCAAAATCAAAACCAGAACAACAATCAAAACCCGCCACCCCCGCCTATACAAATACCGCCTATCGCCGCTGATGGGCCATATACGGTTGGCCCCAGCCAATCAGCTGCGAAATGGCAAAAATCTGGTGCTTTGCCCCAATCGGATGACGAGCTTAACGGGGACATTCAGTTTGATGACTAGGTTTTTCGCATTTTCAAGATTGCGCAGCGTTCGTGCACCTGCCTTCCTTGCGGCAGGGGCGATGGTGCTCAGTGCGTGCATATCACCTCATGCCGGCTCTAACGGGCTATATGCCAAACCCATTGGCAATGCGCCGGTAACCTCAAACCCGACGCCGTATTCGGCGGCGCTGACCTGTATGGGACAATATGCAAACGCAGACACCATCACCCCCCCGCGTATCGCGGTCGGGCGTATTCTGGATTATACTGGCAAACAGGAGCCAGAGGGCGGTGCCAAAATTACCCAGGGCGCATCTTTAATGGCCATTTCTGCCTTTGCCAAAGCCGGGGCCAGACTGGTTGAGCGATATGATACCTCGGTTTCAGAGCTTGAACTGAAATACGCCAATAACAAACTTATTGGCGATGGCGACGCCAACGGTTATCGTAAAATCAAGGCCGGTTCTGTACCCGGTTCTGACTTCTATCTTGTTGGCGGTATTACCGAGCTGAACTATAATATCGCCTCCAACGGTGTTGACGCCTTTGGCGGCGATGTGGATGTTGACGATCCCAAGGGGTTTTTGACGGCAAAGTCCTATGTATTGAACATCGGGCTTGACCTGCGCCTTGTGGAAACCCGCACGCTGGAAATCGTTGATGTCATTTCCTATCAAAAGCAAATCATCGGCAAGGAAATCAGCGCCGGTATATTCGCCTTCTTCAACAACCAGAACATTATTGATGTTAGCGCCGGTGGCCGGGCGCTGGAGCCGGTTCAGCTGGCTGTGCGATCGGTGATAGAGCGCGCTGTTCTGGAAATGTCAGCCAATCTTTATGGTGTTAATGGCCCCGAAGTTTGTAATTTCAACGATCCGCTTGGCACCATAGGGCTAACGGGTAATTTCATGACCGCCTATGACAATCAGGGAAGCAATAATGCGTTTACTCGCCAAGATCCTTCTCGCTGGCACGACAGCCGCGACCGGACTGTGCGGCGCGGCCTACGCGGGCGATACGACTGAGGTTATCAATGTCCAGCTGGACAATGACCCTTTCACCGCTGGTCTCAACGTTGTTGCTGTAGACGTACTCTCGGTTCTGGGTGCTGCTACGGCGCTTGGCAATACCCTGTCTGTGCAGGTTGATACTGGTGATTTATCCTTAAGCAACACCCAGACACTGAACGGCGCAGGGCGCGCCGAATCCATCATTAGTGTCAATTCTGCCAGTGCAGCACTTGATTCGCTGGCCACAACATTTGGCAATAGTGCCACCATCATCACCTGTTGTGGCACCATTGATGCGGTATCTGAACAAACCACCAGTGCCGATGCGTCCATGACCGCCATATCCAGCGTTACCGCCGACAGCTGGGCCTTTAACCCTACCTCTACCGCGACCGCCGTTGCCAATGCCATCAGTTATGAGACCTGGGACGGGTCGCGCATTACCGGCTGGGCCGGACAAACCAATAATGGCAATGTGTTATCAGAAGCCTCACTGACCGCCGGACTTTTGGCTGATTCAGCAACGGTGACGGCAACCTCAATTGGTAATTCTGCCAATGCCGGCGGCGAAAATACCACACTCGACGTTGATGCCAACCAGCATAATCTGGCGCAAAGCATCATTGCCCGGGCCGTGGCAAGTTCGGCAGATGGCGAAGATGTCATCACCACCTCTACCGCAACGGGTAATGCCTATAATATCGAAAATGCCTTTGGGTTTGCCAAGGTTGTCTCAGGACAGGACAATAGCGCCCGGATCGAAGCGCGTTCGGACGTGACCCTGGATTTGTGGACAGGTTGGAACGCCTCTACCGCCTATGCCGTGGCCAATTCCACTCTTGCCTCCAATATTGGTTCTGATCTGGAAATTACCACAATCCAGGATAATGACGGCGATGTGGACGCTTTTGCGACCTTTACCGGTGGCACAGCTTACGGCGGTGTAGGCGATGATAACATTACCGATTTTGTCACCAGTTCAACCGCCTTTGGTAACGCCGTATCAGGCTTTGTTTGTGCCACTTGCGGCGGCGGGATTGCCGCCAATAACCGGCAAACCAATTCCGGCAATATCAATGCCAGTACCACCATAACCACCGGCTCTAACGGTGCCTTGATTGGTACCGCAACGGCGGTTGGTAATTCAGCAACCTACCACACTGTTGAAACCGGCGGGCATTAAGGCCTTAGAGTCATAAACAGATTGTCATCACCCGATTCAGTCGGGTGATCCAGTCAAGTTTCAAAGCCGCTCTGGATTGCCCGAACGAGCCGGGCAATGACAGGCTGGGAGTGTTGCCGTATTTATGAAATCACAAACCCGCCCTAACCTCGCCATAGTGTTGAGCTTTCCTCTCTTGGGGCATGGACAGGAGTATAGCCATGGCACCCTTACGCCTTGTTTTAATATATATGCTCTTTTCAGCATCACCCGCAACCGCTGATAATTTTGGCACACGCCTGGCAGAAGCGGCGCTGGAGCGCACCTCTCATCAGGTGCGTTATGACGGACGCTATCAGGGCATAGCTTATCCCGGCGGCGATATCCCCGATGGGCAAGGAGTTTGCACCGATGTGGTGATCCGCGCCTATCGGCAATTGGGCATTGATCTGCAAGTTCAGATACATGAGGACATGGCCACAAATTTTGATGCCTATCCGCCGCTTTGGGGATTGACGCGAACGGATCGCAATATCGATCATCGCAGAGTGCCAAACCAGCAGGCTTTTTTTGCAAGGCGCGGTGCCAAAGTAATACCTATAGCGGGAAACCCGGTGTTTCAGGCTGGTGACGTTTTGACCTGGATGTTGCCGGGCAATTTACCCCATACCGGAATTGTTGTTACCACAGCCAGCGATACGCGATCTGCCCGGATTGTTCATAATATCGGCGCCGGGCCGCAACTGACGGATATTTCACCCCATTGGATTCTCACCGGGCAGTATCGCTATCCCGGTAATTAAACCACAGGTTTAATTACCAACGCCACCGCTTAAGATTAGCCTTGTGCTGACCCTGGCTTTGGCACTGGCCGATGCAGAGGCCGACACGGTGCGCGTTTCATAACGGGTTCGGGTGACCTGTTCGCTATATTGTTCCATGCGCCTAAGGCGGACAACCTTGATGCCTGGGCCAAATTTACGCAGTAAAGAGCGTTCATTGCAATTGCGCCGTGGCTCTTGCGGGGCGCATAGCAATTCGCCGCCAATATTATGGCGCAAGGCTTCACCCTTGGCGCAAACCATGGTCGAGGCATTGTCATAGCGGCTTTGCCCATCGGCATATTTACCCAAAGTGACTTGCATACTGGTGCCCGCCATACACCGGAACAGTTCACCCACGTAATTGGGATCAACCTGATCGTTCGGATCCGGGCGAGAGGAGGGATGTGGCACACCCTTGTCATCAATGCACACCGCACGCAGGACGAACACGTCCTCTATCCAGCGATTTTTGGTAATGGTTTCAGTATAGGGCACAGCAACCTGTTCTGTAACCGCTTCGGCAACGGCCTCTGCCTCAACATTCAGGTCTGCGATAACCGATGCGGTACTACCGCCACCGATAAACCCACCGCCGCCGCCGCCTGAGAAAATGGTTTGCCCGATCGATCCGCCGCCCCCAATGAAGAAACCGCCGTTAGATGAGAAAGAATTATGAACCGATACCCCGCCCTTGTTGACAAAAACACCTGGCGTAGAAACATGCACATTGGGGCCGGTAACAGAAACACCAGGAACCCGCACAACATGGTTTTTCTTGTGCTTGCAACAGGTATTGCAACATTCCCCGCCCGCCTGTGCCATTCCGGCAAGGCTAGCCCAGGCAAATAAAACAAGAAAGGTGCCTAATAGTTGGCTGATTGTGCTGTGCCGGGCTGGTACGCCCATGGATCATCTCCCTTTATGGCTTCCCGTCTGGGGAAGAAATGTATTTTCAGCTTCGCCTTAGAAAAGAGAAACGCCCCAGAGCGGAGCACTCTTCTGCAAAGAGGCACGGCACCAGACTTGCGAAGGTCTGATACGGGCGATGCCGATTTGGCATTAAACATAACGTTCAAATGGTTACCCACGACCTAAGAGTCTGACCAAAAAACCCCAAGGGAGTTTGATTTTGCATAAACTGTTCAATATCAAGGTGTTATTCGCCGCACAGGGTGCGTCCCTTTGCAAGAATAAGCCCGCCGATAGTGGGCAATTTATGCAAAACCCTTCGGGCGGGTCATATTCTGGCTCTTTTTGTCGAAAATCAAAACCAAAGAGGATTGGCCCTGTGGCTTATTTTTCAACAAAAATTACTCAAAATATAGACCGTCAAACCTCTTTGGGGCTTTTCGGTCAGACTCTAGGATACTGGTGAGATTGTGATATCTGTAATATCTACACAAACGCTTAAAATGCGACCCATAGCAAAAAAAGCTGGCGGGGCATTTACCCTGCGTCATGCGGATGGCTGTCATTATTTGTTTGGCTGGGCGGATAAGACGCTAACCCGGTTAAGTGGACGGGCCTTGCGCGATCATGATTTTTTAAGGTTATGGAAACCGGCTGAGCGAAACATTATTCGCGCCCTGCTGGATGATGTGCGTCTCAACCGGCATAAAAAATCCATATCTGCGGGCGCCTTTACCATGGAAGGTGATGTCTGGCCTTGTTTTTTTGATTTTGCGCAGCTTGAACATCCTGGCTGGCACGGTTCCTATACCGGATGTCGCTGGCACGCATTTGGGTCGCCCAAATTTCCTGACACTCCTGTTATCGGGCTTTGTCTCGACAATCCTGATGTCACCCCCTGAATTCCATCAAAGGTTTCTTTACGTCCATCTGTTATGTTTCTAACGGGACGAAATTGAAAATAGTGGAAATTTAATGCAGGATCAGATCAATTCTCTGGACAGGAAACGCGCAAAAATAGTGGCCAAACTGGCAACTGAGACGCGACGCTATGCGCGGGTATCCCTGCCATTGGCCGGGCGCTATCTTGCGCAAAACGGTTGGGAATATCCCTGTCAGGTCGAAGACATTTCTCCAGGCGGGCTGTTACTCAAGACCGAATATCCACCCCGAAATGGAAAACATATAGTTCTCATGATTGATGGCCTTGGCCGCATGGAGGGCGATATTGTCCGCGAATTTAATGGTGGTTTTGCCGTTACACTTTGCATTACAACGCGCAAAAAAGACCGGCTGGGTGATAATCTGACATGGGAGCTTAACAAACATCGTCTGGGGCAGAACGATGAACGTCTATCAAAACGTGAAGGGCGAAAAAGTCAGGTCTATGTGCAAAAAGAAAATGGCACCAAATTTCTGGCTCGTTCAGTTGATGTCTCCATAACCGGCATGGCTATTGAAACATCTGAAGAGGTAAAACCCGGTGAGCGGGTCGTTGTTGGCCGCCTTCATGGTGTGGTCACACGTCGTCTTAGCAATGGTTTTGCCATCCGCTTTGATCCACCTTCTGGCAAAGCGTCATAAATTTAGACTCAAGGACGTATACAAATTTTCATTTGCGAGCCTCCCGGCGCACAGTATGCTATAGCCATGAAAACGGTAAGCATACACACCGATGGGGCATGTTCCGGCAACCCTGGCCCAGGCGGCTGGGGGGCGTTATTGCAATGGAATGGCAATGAACGCGAGATCAGTGGCGGTGAAGACCACACAACCAACAACCGCATGGAAATGCAGGCCGCTATCGAGGCGCTTAACGCCTTGAAACGTCCTTGTGTGGTCGATCTTTATACAGACTCGACCTATGTCCGTGATGGCATTACCAAATGGTTGGCGGGCTGGAAGGCGCGCAACTGGAAAACCGCCGCCAAAAAACCGGTAAAAAATGCTGATCTGTGGGTGGTTCTGGAAGAGGCCGCGACACGTCATGAAGTGACCTGGCACTGGGTCAAGGGCCATGCCGGCCATGATGGCAATGAGCGCGCGGACGAGTTGGCCCGTCAGGGTCTGAAAAACTGGCAATGTGAATAACCCAAGGACAAACCCATGAACCGTCGAAATTTTTTGCTCACCCTGACCGCTCTTGCTGCCTCTGGCACGCCAGCTTCCGCCAAAGACAGTTGGTTCAAGCGACTTTTTGGCAAAGTTGCCAAACAAGGCAAAGACATTGTTCCTGGCGGAGCAAACGGCGCTTTGTCCGGGCTGACCATAGGAGATGCTGATCGCGGCCTTCGCGAAGCCCTGAACATCGGCATTGATGTAATCGTGGCGCAATTGGGCGCACCGGGAGGGTTTTTTGATGACGAAAAGATTCAAATACCCCTGCCCAAAACCCTGCGTAAGGCCCGCAAACTGGCCAAGCCCCTGGGCATGGCCGGATCGTTTGACAACTTGCAGGAACGCATGAACCGAGGAGCCGAAGCAGCCATGCCGCAAGCCAGAGCACTGCTAAAAACGGCGGTGACCAGCATGAGCGTTGAAGATGCCGTCGGCATTGTGCGCGGCCCGGATGATAGCGCCACGCAATATCTTCGCGCCAGTATGGAGCCATCTCTGGCCGAAGCCTTTACCCCGGTGATCCGTTCCACCCTGGATAGCGCCGGTGCCCTGACGGCGGGCAAAACTCTTGCGGCACGCTATTCCCTTGGCAGTTATGCCGACAAGGCCAGCGATAAACTGACCAGGCATGTGGTCAAAGGCGCGCTTAATGGCTCGTTTTACTATCTGGCTGAACAGGAACGTAATATCCGGGCCAATCCTGGCGGTTTTGCTTCTGACATCATCCGGCGCGTGTTTGAGTAACGGCTTGACTGTATGGACAATTGCATGCACAATAACGCATGAGGTTTGAGTGGGATGCGCTTAAGAACGAGGCCAATATCGCTAAACACGGTATTGGTTTTGATCGCGCCAAGGCAGTTTTTGACAACCCCATTTTGACAACCATTGATGATCGGTTCGACTATAGAGAACTGCGTCAAAACAGTATCGGCATTATAGGAGCCGTTGTGGTACTGGTGGTGATCCATACGGATCGGGATGGTGTGTGCAGGATTATATCCGCACGTCCGGCAACCAAGACTGAAAGGAGAATGTATGACACAGCGTTACAAAAGGGAATTATCTCTTGAAGAACTGGCGGCACTTCCAGACGAGCAGATTGATTTAAGCGATAGCCCTGAACTGGGCGCAGCGTTTTGGAAAAAGGCGCGCCTGGTGATGCCTAAGGGCAAGGAAAAAGTGTCCATTCGACTCGATAAAGATATTCTCGAATGGTTCCGTGCGCAAAAGGACAAGGGTTATCAAAGCCGGATCAATGCCGTGCTGCGTGCCTATGTTGAGGCGCACAAGGCCGGGTGAAGGAGTTTCTAAATGTTAAGTGAAAAGAGACTGTTCAAAATTCTGTGTCAGGTTAGGATTTAGATGTCCAGTATTTCATCTAAACGCCCATCGAAGTATATGGCGAGTTGTGAGAGGGTCAAGTTCCAGTTTTGAATTGGCATTGTCCATTTTTTTGTCATGT
>JAJFFQ010000074.1 GCA_021776565.1 Robiginitomaculum sp.
GCTTCTTTCTATTCGCGGTGATTGGCGGCGCGCTGGGGCTGTTTGCCGAAAGCTTCCCAGCCGCCGTGCTGGGCTCAGGCGTCGGCGTGGTGCTGGGCACAGGGCGCGGCGGCGCGATGATTGGCCCATGGGTCGGCGGGTTGTTGTTTGCAGCTGGCATGGGTCTATCGTCGGTGTCGGTGATCATGGCGGCCGGTTCATTCCTTGCCGGACTCTCCCTGCTGTTCTTGCCACGCGAGTCATAAGGCGACCGATTGAGCGTACAGCTGCGCGAGGCGCAAGAAGTTAATCCATCTTTTCACCGAGTGCTCGGGCTCGCTCAAGCCGGCTAGCTTCATCATTCGGCAAATGCCTCTGTGCCATAAATAAAAGAATCAATGCGGGAATGAATACCAGCGTTGATACCATTATGGCGATGCGGAGTGATTCCACATCGTTTATGCCGCTCGATTGCAGTACGTCGGAAAGTTGGCCGATAACATAAGGACCAAGTGCGAAAGCAATGAACGTGTTGGCTAACAGGACAACGGCTGCGGCGAGTGCTCTCATGCGTGGCATCACGAGGTCTGTTGCCGTAGCTTGCAAGGCGCCACCCATGGCGGTCACAGGAATCATATATAAGAAGTACAGCCAAAAGGCGGTGGTCAGGCTCTCAGTGTGCAAAAGCAAAAGCAAAATTGGAGTCATTGCCGCTACTACGGGGTAGCCTAGAATAAGGCGCCCGCTGGGGTATAGCCGCCTTAGATAATCTGCGGCAAACCCACCCAGGTTGGCACCTATGAAGCCACCCACTGCTGTGCCGAGTCCAATATACAAGCCAATTTCTGCTATACCGATGTCATAAGTCCGTATCAACAGTGGGGGGATCCAGAATGTTGAGCCGACACCGGCGAAATTCATGACCGGAAACGCCAGCGCTGAATACATAAACGCTTTGGAGCGAAATATCATCGCGAATGTTGCGGGATCACGAATCCTGAGCGATTGAGCCCAAGAGAAGGCAATGTACAGTCCCATCGCCAAGGTCGACCACTGGGCAATACTGCCGGTGATCAGAATCAGGCCAGAGGTGATCAGTATAATACAGATAGCTGCGGTCGCATTGATGAACAGTGCTTTGGGGATTTTTCGCAGACCATAAAGGTTTAATAGTGGAATCACCGACATCAGCTCATTGCCAAGTAGCTGAAATGGGGCGGGGTGTTTCGGGGAAGTCAATCCTTCACTAACTCCGCGTTCGGGTTCTCGTAAAGTTCGAACCCAAACGGCAAGCAATAACCCTGGCAAACCCACAACCATAAATGCAACTTGCCATCCTTTTAAGCCAAAAGGTGGGGCGGTCGGATAGGTGGTTGACCAATAATCAAGAACATACCCGCCCAGGAACATTCCAATACCCGCACCGATCCATAGACCTGAAGAGTAAATGGCGAAGACAGTGGCACGCCATTTTGGGGCATAATAGTCAGCAAGCAGTGACAAAGCCGCCGGTGATGCGCTGGCCTCGCCGATGCCGACACCGATTCGACAGGCTGCCAGCGCACCAAACGAACGTGCAAGCCCAGATGCCGCTGTCATCAAACTCCAGGCTGAAAGCCCGATAGAAATTAAGCTGCGCCGCGACCAAACGTCGGCAAATCGTGCGAGCGGAATGCCGGACACGGCATAAAACACGGCAAAAACGGTACCATATAAAAAACCCAACTCTCCCTCGGAGATACCGAGATCGGCTTTTATGTCTTCCGCTAAAATCGTCAGTATATTGCGATCAATAAAATTGAATGCGTAAACCAGCATTAGTATGGCGAGCACGTAGTGAGAGTAGCCTCCCCCAATCTGTGGAGTAGTCTTCAGCGGTTGGTTGTTCATGGTTACCACCAAAATTTTATCAGTACAAATTGACGCTTGTTCCAAGCTGACTGTTACCTATGTGTCAGGTAACGCGTTTCAAAACGGTGTGGGTATCTCCGTTAGGTGTTGCTACTGACTAACACTTGGGCCGCGTTTTGCGTAATCCTTCATTGAATTGCTCCATTACTTATCAACTTTTATAGGTTGCCAAAGCTGACATTTAATGAGTAAATGCTCATATATGAGTTAAAACTCATAGTATTAGATAATGGGGGGATGAGTAAAGTCTTTGTTGGAGGGAAAGCACCTTGTGGATGTTATGCCATCTGCATGTCCCGCATGGGCAACCTACTAAGCCCCGGTACAAAAAGATTCGGAGCTAAATTACGATTAAGAGGAAGTAGGCGATGGATGGAAAACCTGTAGTAAGAGAATTATTACAAAAGGTTGGTGATGTGGAAATCTATTGTGAGCTGCGCGGAAGCGGTCCTGCGGTCGTACTTCTTCCTACCGGGCACAGTGATTGTGAGTCCTTTAGGGTGGTAGCTGACGCTCTATCCGAAGAATTCACAGTCCTAAGCTGTGATACTAGAGGAAGTGTTCGTTGTAAGATGCCTTCGGAATGGGGACCGGTTACGCCGGAACACATCGCTGATGATGTCGCAGGGCTTATTAAATCCCTTAATCTTGCACCAGCTTCTGTTTTTGGCTGCAGTTCAAGCGGACAGGCGGCGCTATGCTTAGGACTGAATCATCCTGACGTATTGCGCAATCTGGTGATCCATGAACCGGCTCTGACGCACCAGGCCCCTTTAAGCGGTCCCGATCTTCCTGGTGGGGGAGCGTTTCCGTCCATGATGCGGGAAAGGGTGAAAAAAGGCCTTGAAGCTTCAAAAACAGGCGAGGAAGACCCCGCGTGGTCTTTTCGACAAGCCGTGCTCCGGCAGGATCTTTTAGACAAACTTGATCCGAAGTTCTTTGAACGGGTTTTAATAAATTCAAAGATGTGGGCAACAAAATATCTGGGTACCGTTGATGCACGGGTGTATACAGACGAGGAGTTTGAGAAAATCGGTCGAGTGCCGACAACTTTCTCAGCGGGTGTTTTTCATTTGGCTGTGATTGCTGAGGCCACCCGGGCTGCCGCTGAAAAGTGTAACGCTGATTTCGTGTGGCTGCCGTGTATGCATTTCCCGCAAATAAGTATACCTGATGAATTTGCCGAATTCGTTCGTAATGAAATCCGAAAAAACCTTAAAAACTAATCACAATTGAAGGGGAACTCGATAAAGTCTGGGCTGGCCGTCGAAATAGATCAGGCCTAACAAAGAAAACGAAGCCTCCTAGGCGCGTTACCGGCAAAACAGATCTGCTAATTAAACGCGTCTTT
>JAJFFQ010000009.1 GCA_021776565.1 Robiginitomaculum sp.
ACATGAAACGACTGGCCCCCAGAACTGTGGATGCCGTTTGGAAGAGTGCCGGAAAAGTCCTTGAACTGTTCTCAAAACAGGAATGTGCAAACTTCTTTGCCGCAAGCGGATATGGATCAAACTAAACCGGAAATGCTCTAGCCAGTAAGTAGACAGAATAGATACGATCTTGCATCAGGCAAAGTCACTTATCTGGATTACCGGGACAAGCCCCGCAATGACAATATGAGGGAAACTTGAAAACCACCTCAACCTGTCATTACCCGGTTTATCCGGGTAATCCAGTTGTTAAATAAGGGAAATAAAATCGCCTGATGATGCAGCACAACAAAAACCCACTAAGGGCGCAGCACCCACTTTCCTTTTGGTTTGAACGCATGAAATACAAAGGCAAAGGTGACATCATAGGGCACCTCAACCCAGGCACCATCGGCGTCCTTTTTGCTCACCGAAACCCCGGGCACTGCACGCGAATCGGCAATACGGCCTTTATCCAGCGCCGAGGCATGATCGCCCTCATAGGTCAGGCGCACATCGCCATTGGTGTAGGTTTCCTGCTTGCGGATCATGGTCAGCGCATAGGCGGTATCATCCACCACCACTACACGAGACATGGGCGGCACCCGTCTTGGTAAATCTCCTTTATAAAGGAATGGCTGGGCGGCGCTGTCATAACCCGCATAAGGATTACGGCCATAGGGGCGTGCACCTGGATCATTAGGAATCAATACATCACCTTTGGGAAAGCGTTTTTTGAAATTGTCAAAAGATTCCAGTCGTGACGGCAAGCGTTTCAGTTTCACATTATTAAATTGCCCGGCAATGCCCTTGCCGGAAAACTGCTGCCACCAGGTTTCGCTTTGCCGGTCATACATGACCAGGTCAGAATTACGCAAAAGCCCGGATGTGCCAAAAGTTGGCGCGCCGCTGGCCCCCACAAAACGCCGGTCATACACAATGGCTGCATTGCAAAGCGGACAATAGGTCACGATCACCGGCACGCCGCCGATCTCATCATTGACAATCTCGTGCCAGGTCAGAATACGCAAGGGATAGGCCCGTGCAACACCATTAACCTCCAGCCCGATCACCGGCTCATTACCCGGCAGGTCAGAGCCTTTGACAGGAGTAAATTGTGGCTGGTCAATAGAGGGTATGCCATCGCGTGGCGGCCCACCGCTCATAACCGATGAATACTTGATACTGGTGTTTGAAAAATCTGTATTGGGCCAGGCCTTTTTCAGTTTTCCCGATGGTTCGGCCATAACCGCTGCCGCCGACAGGCCCAAAAATGTAAAAACCAGAATTAAAAATCGCATGTCAGCCTCTTGTTAGCTCTTGGTGTGATCCCATGCGGATCGTAGAGCAAAGCACAAACACAGACTATTCACCTTTACGAGAGCGCCCGGCATCCCTATATTATAAATGCTGAGGGGCAATAGAAACTGGAGACCTGCGATGGAATTCGCACTCGTTCCCCTATTGCTCTACTTCCTGCCCTGGATCATTGCCCTTATACGCGGGCATCATAATTCTGGTGCTATCTTTTTGTTGAATTTCCTGTTGGGCTGGACATTTGTTGGCTGGATTGTTGCTTTCATCTGGTCGTTTACCAGCGTGCGCGTCTATTACTATAAGGCAAGGAATTAGGGCATTTTCTTGTATTTTGACCAAAAACAGGGTTCTGAACATCTTATAGCAGCAGTATTCGCCCTGGCCATTCTTGGTGTTTTCCCAGCCCAGGCACAGGAACCTGTATCCAGACCACCTGATACAGCCCGCAATCGTGTGTTGCTCGCCGACACGTTGGGGGCCGTGCATTATCTGACTACAGTATGTGTTGGACGTCAGGATCAAAGCTGGCGCAATCATATGAGTGAAATGTTGCAACTGGAGTCATTATCGTCCTATGAGCGCCAGGATCTCATCGCCGCATTTAACCATGGTTATCGCCAGGAACAACAATATTACCCCGTTTGCACCCCCCAGACAGTTAGCCGAATCGGTGCAAAAAAGCGATTTAAAGCTGAACAAGGACAAATTTTATCGACCGCGTTAGCAGATCCTTATCTTCATTGAGTTATACCTGAAATTGTCAAGAGGCGGACTAACCGCCCGGACGGTGAATGGATAAACTTTAGGGGTGGGCAATGCGCGCCATGTGCGAAGCTGTGGAAACTTTACCAAAGAACGAACAAAAAGACCGGGCGCTGGATCTGATTCTGGATGCCTGGGATACGGCGCTGACACGTGGGTGTGCGCCAGAACAAATTGCTACGTCAGCGATCTTTGCCGCCTTTACTGATTTAATTGATGTGTATGGCGAAGACGTGGTCGCGGAAATGGCCCACCGCCTACCGGCCCGGGTGCGCCGGGGTGAGTTTTCCATGCGTATGGGGCCAGCAAATTAAAAGGCCAGATGACGGCGCATCCAGCCTTTTTAATCTTATAATGGGTGAGTGTTAGGGTTCAAACTCATTCAAATGGTTTAATTTCATGCTTTTAAGGGATGCTGAATGGAAGAAAGTCAATGCAGCAAAGGCTAACGCCCTTTGCAAGGCTGAGTTTCGACAGACAGCTTCTCATAAAAACACCTGTAAGGCGAGGTCTCTTTTTCGCTTAAAGGCGTCAAAAGGTCTTGAAAATACACCATATTTTCTGCGCCCTTTCTCCTGTTTAACCCAAAAATACCTCCTCGTGAAATCAATCATCTGAATGAGTCTGGACCCTAGCCTTCGGCCTCGTCATCGGTGGAATTTACCGTGACGTTGCATTTAGTTTTTATCTCTTCGGTCAAGGACTGAAATTTCTCACCCATGGCCTGCATCTGCTCAGGTGTCGCGGCCAGTGCCGTGATTTTGCTGGTTCTTTCTTCACTTTCATCTTCGGTTGTGGCCAATGCATGAAGCAATGTGTATTGGTCTGATGTCATGCTTGCCTTTACCAATGCTACTGTGCAGCTACAAGCTGCTGCGCTGTTTGCGTCGTCCTCCATGCACAATCCATGTAGGTCTTCATCCATGGAATCAGCCAAGGCACTGCCTGATATTGCCAGAGCAGCTACAAGCGTAGTTGTTTTAATCATATGTTTCATTTTTTTCTCCTGTCAGGTGTAGCCTGACCCCCGCAAGGGGAATACCGCATTTTTTATATATCGGCAAACGATAAATGCTTTTTATAGAACTTCTTCAAAATGTATGGGTTTGCCAAGGCCGGAGCCAACCAGCGCCCCGTCACGCATAACGCTGTTGCCGCGTACAATAGTTGCCATAGGCCAGCCGGTCACGGTTTTGCCGGCAAAAGGTGTCCAGCCACTTTTACTGGCGCTCATCGCGTCTGTGATTTCGCACCTTGCTTTCATGTCTACCAGGGTAAAGTCCGCATCATAGCCAGCCGCGACACGGCCCTTGCCCGCCAGCCCGAAAATACGCTTTGGCCCGGCGCTGGTCAGGTCAACAAAGCGTTCAAGGCTAAGACGCCCCTTGTTTACGTGATCCAGCATAATCGGCACCAGATACTGCACCCCCGGCATACCCGATGGCGATGCAGGATAGCGCAACGCTTTCTCCTCCAGCGTATGGGGGGCGTGGTCAGAGCCGATCACATCCACAATGCCCGTTTGCAACGCTGTCCATATTGCTGTGCGGTGTGCATTGGTGCGAATGGGCGGGTTCATTTGTGCACGCCCGGCCATTTGCTCATAACAATCCGGTGCCTGTAATGTCAGGTGTTGTGGCGTCACTTCTATTGTTGCAATGTCCTTGTGCGCTTGCAAATAAATCATTTCCTCGCCGGTTGACACATGCAGAACATGCACCCGCTTGCCGGCTTTGCGGGCCAGACGGATCAGGCGCTGGGTGGCCAGTAATGCCGCTTTGGCATCACGCACTTGCGCGTGAGACGACCAGTCACCTTCTCGCGCCAGGTGTTTGCGCTCATTAAGGCGCTCCTCATCCTCGCAGTGAAAGGCAGCACGGCGCGATATGGCCGCCAGAACCCGTGCCACGCCCTCATCATCGGCCACCAATAACGAGCCGGTAGATGCCCCCATAAATACCTTGATCCCGGCGCAGCCCGGCACCCGTTCCAGATCAGGCAAGACGTCTGCATTGTCATTGGTTGCCCCGCCGTAAAACGCATGGTCGCAATGCATACGGCCTTTGGCGAGCGTCAGTTTGTGTTCCAGCGCATCAACGCTGGAGGTGGTCGGGCTAGTATTGGGCATTTCAAAAACACCGGTAATACCGCCCAAAACAGCGGCCAGTGAGCCAGTTTGCAGGTCTTCCTTATGGGTGGGGCCGGGTTCGCGAAAATGCACCTGGGTATCAATGACGCCGGGCAATACATGCAGCCCGCTGGCGTCTATACGCTCACCCGCATCGGCGCGGGCCAGATCACCAATGGCAACAATTTTACCGTTCCGCACACCCACATCCGCCAGGCCAATACCATCATGATTGACAAGCGTGCCACCAATAATCAACAGATCAAAATTTTCAGACATTTTTTGCGACTCGCCTTGCGAAACCCAAATGATAGGCGAATATACCCCATATGAGCCATTACGCACCCCCCCGCCCCCGCACCGTCCTCGCCGTTACCGGCAAGGATGCTATTGATTTCCTGCAAGGCCTTGTCACCAACGACATGAAATTTCTTGAAAAGGACGGCCTGATCTATGCGGCGCTCCTCAGCCCGCAAGGTAAAGTCCTGCATGTTTTTTTCATCAGCAATCGTGAAGGCGGCGGCTATTGGCTGGATTGTCTGGCGGAGAATTGCGCCGATCTGCAACGCCGTCTGCGCATGTTTCGCCTTCGTGCCGACGTAGAGATAGAGGATGTGAGTGAGACACTCATGGTGGCATTGGGTTCCGGGTTTGCTGATCCTCGAAATGCCAACCTTGGTCAAAGAATCATTCTTTCCCGCGCCAATCTGCCCCCTGCTCTGCCAGGTTATGAGCAATCCCGCATAACCGCCTGCGTACCCGATCAGGGTGCCGACTTTGCCATGGAGGCGGTGTTTGCCTCGGACATCAATATGGATATGCAAAATGGTGTGGCGTACAAAAAAGGCTGTTATGTAGGGCAGGAAGTGGTCAGCAGGATGAAGCGGCGCGGCACCATTCGCAAGCGCATGGCCTTGGCGCATTTTGAAGGTGCGGCACCACAATACGGCACCATTATCATGGCCGGTGAGGTACGCCTTGGTGATATTCGCTCGTCCGTTGCAGACCGCGCGCTGGCGCTGATCCGCACCGACCGGCTGGAGGCCGCACAAAAGGCTGGTACACCGATCACCACAAATGGTATGCCAATAACCCTTACCTTGCCGGAGAACAGATCATGAGTGTGAGCCGTTGCGACTGGGTGCCGGAAACAGACGCCCTTTACTGCGCCTATCATGATGATGAATGGGGCATGCCCGAATATGACAGCCGCGCACTTTGGGAAAAGCTGGTGCTGGATGGCATGCAGGCCGGGCTGTCATGGATCACCATTTTGCGCAAACGCGACAACATCCGTGCCGCCTTTGATGGCTTTGATCCGGTAAAAGTCGCCGCCTATGACGATGCGGATATGGAAAGACTGCTTAATGATGCCGGCATTATCCGCAGCCGTCTGAAATGCAAGGCGGCGATTGACGGCGCTAAACTGTTTCTTGAAATGCAGGAAAGCGGCGAAGACTTTTCAACCTATTTGTGGGATTTTGTCGGTGGCAAACCCATACAAAACACCTGGGCCAGCGATGGCGATGTTCCTGCCAAAACAGAGCTGTCAGAAACCATTGCCAAAGACCTGAAAAAACGTGGCTTCAAATTCTGCGGCCCCGTCATCGTCTACGCCTTCATGCAGGCGGTCGGCATGGTCAATGACCACACCATCAACTGCCATTGCTATGAGCGCATCAGGGCGATGGGTTAGCCCAAGCTGGGATCCAGCTTGATGCAATCCTCGATCAGGCCTTCAACGGCGGCAAGGGAATTATCGAACATGGCCTGTTCATCGCTGTTCAGTGATATTTCGATAATGCGCTCAACGCCGCCCGCGCCGATCACCGTTGGCACACCAACATAACGGCCATTAACGCCAAACTGGCCATCACAATAAGCCGCGCAGGGCAGAACACGTTTTTTGTCTTTCAAATATGACGACGCCATATCCACAGCACTTTCCGCCGGGGCATAATAGGCCGAGCCATTGCCCAGCAGTTTGACGATCTCGCCGCCGCCCATACGGGTGCGTTGGACGATGGCTTCAATTTTTTCATCCGTTGTCCAGCCGATTTTGGCCAGATCCGGGATCGGGATACCGGCGACGGTGGAATAGCGCGTTAGCGGCACCATGGTGTCACCATGACCACCCATGACAAAGGCCGTTACATCTTCAACTGAAACACCGAATTCTTCCGCCAAAAACCAGCGAAACCGCGCCGAATCCAGTACTCCGGCCATGCCCACAACCTTGTTGGTAGAAAGACCGGAAAATTCACGCAAGGCCCAGACCATAGCGTCCAGCGGATTGGTAATACAGATGACAAAGGCGTCCGAGGCGTGTTTGGCAATGCCTTCGCCCACAGATTTCATGACTTTGAGGTTGATGCCCAGCAAGTCATCGCGGCTCATGCCCGGTTTGCGTGCCACACCGGCGGTGACAATGCACACATCAGCACCGGCAATGGCCTCATAATCCTGCGCCCCGGTCACGTGGCTATCACGATCAAACACCGGGCTGGCCTCACATAAATCCAGTGCTTTGCCCTGGGGAACCCCTTGCGCAATATCAAAAAGGACGACATCGCCCAGTTCTTCGCGAGCGCAAATATGGGCAAGGGTGCCGCCGATCATACCGGCGCCAATGAGAGCAATTTTATTACGGGCCATAGAGGTCTCCAGTTGCGGGGTTACGTTGAACTATCGTCTAGCGCGGCCACGCCGCTGCCGCAATGCGACAAAGGCGGTCAAATTTCTAATTCACCACCATTGTCATCACCCGGCTTGTCCGGGTGATCCAGTTAAATTTTATGGCTGTGCTGGATTACCGCAATAAACCCACTGCTGTCCGGTTTAGATTTAACTTGGGTCAAAAAGAATAATAGACACAATCTGTTCTGGTGAAAAAGGCTCTTCAGGACAGGATTTTTGCACCACCAACTTTTTCCTCCCCCGCTCCTTCGACAAGCTCAGGATGAGGGCAGGGGAGGAAAACAAAAATAATCGCTAAACCGGACAGTAGTGGGACAAGCCCGGCAATGACAGGAGGATAGTCTACTCAGCAACCGCTAGCGGTTTTTCAACCAGTTCAGCATGGTGCCGGCATCGGAAACCTCAAAAGGATCGCTTAGGCCATTATCTGAAAAGCCATCTTCAGCAAAGAGCGTCTTTACTTCGCCGTCTTCGGCATAAAGCGAATAGCGCCAGCTGCGATAGCCAAAGCCAACATTGGACTTGTCCACCAGCATACCCATTTTACGGGTAAATTCACCACTGCCATCGGGTAACAGGAACACATTTTGTGCACCAAGTTGCTTACCCCATTGGAACATGGCAAAGGCGTCATTGACAGAAAGGCAGATTACCGCATCAACGCCCTGCGTCTTGAAGTCCGCAAAAGCGGCTTCATAACCCGGCAAATGCGTTGACGAGCAGGTCGGCGTGAAGGCACCGGGCAGGGCAAACAATACCACGTTTTTACCCTTGAACAAATCCGCAGTGGTTACATTTTTCCACTCAAACGGATTATCACCATCCAGAGCATCATTGCGCACACGGGTTTTGAAAACTACGTCGGGGAGTTGGTTATCGATCATTGTGATTTCCTTATATCCGCGCCAGAATGACGCTAAAATTGAATTATACTGATTGTAAGATTTCTACAATCACCTGTATACGTTATTATCTTTATGGTTTTTTGGGCATCAAGACTTCAGAGCACGACAAATTATTCATCGCAATTATCCAGCCGTGCGATCAGGCTGGAGGTGTCCCAACGATACCCGCCCATGGCCTGAACATCCGCATAAAACTGATCCACCAGAGACGTCAGGGGCAAACGCGCACCATTGGCCCGGGCTTCGTCCAAAGTGATACGCAAATCTTTACGCATCCAGTCCACAGCAAAGCCAAAATCAAACTGCCCGCGTAGCATGGTTTGATAACGGTTCTGCATCTGCCAGCTTTGCGCGGCGCCCTGGGAGATGGCATCTATAACCTTTGTCCCATCCAGCCCTGCCTTTTTGGCAAAGTGCAGTCCCTCAGCCAAGCCCTGTACCACCCCTGCAATGCAAATCTGATTGACCATTTTGGTTAACTGCCCCGCCCCGGCCTCACCCATCAAGGTTATGGCTTTGGCATAGCATTGCATAAAGGGTTCTACCTTGTTGAAATCATCAATGTCACCGCCGCACATAATGCTCAATTGTCCGGCCTCGGCCCCCGCCTGACCGCCGGAAACCGGTGCATCAACAAATCCCAGTTTTCTTATGTCTGCCTCTATGCTTAGCTCACGGGCAAGCGCAGCAGAGGCGGTTGTATGATCCACAAAAACGGCACCAGGGGTCATGTGTTCAAAGGCGGTATTGGTAATTTCGCGCACATCAGGGTCATCCCCCACACAGGCAAAGACCACCTGGCAATCCTGCACGGCATCTTCAATACTGAGCGCAGCTACACCATTATTGGTTTTGGCATATTGTTTGGCCCAGCCTTGCGCCTTTGACGCGGTACGATTCCATACCCTGACATGATGTCCGGCCTCCGATAAAAACCCCGCCATGGGATAGCCCATAACGCCTAAACCAATAAACGCGCACTTTGCCATTTACCTAATCCTTTTGCTTTGTAATTTTATCTCGCACTATTTTTCAAAAACCGGTTCCCACTTTTTGAATTGTGCTTTAGCTTGCGCCCAATCTAGAGGGTGGAGTTCAAGATGAAAACTGTTTTACGCTGGTTTAGTTGGGCGCTTATCGGCTTAATGCTGGTTTTGGCATTGGGGGCGGGCGGGCTTTACTGGCGGCTGAAAAGCGCATTGCCACAAGTACAGGGGGAATTAACCTTAACAAACCTCGCCTCTCAGGTGAAAGTTGCCCGGGATGCCGATGGTGTAGCGCATATTTTTGCGTCCAACAGGCATGACGTATTTTACGCCCTGGGTGTTGCCCATGCCCAGGATCGCATGTTTCAAATGGATATGAGCCGCCGCTTTGGCGCTGGTCGCCTGTCTGAACTGGTCGGCAAGCGCGCCCTGCAAACGGACGCACAAATGCGCACACTGGGTTTGCGTCGCGCCGCCAAAGCCTCCTGGACATATTTGTCAGCGCCAGTGCAAGCCTCGATGTCCGCCTACGCTGAGGGTATCAATGCCGTTATCACCGACAAAAGCTATGTGCCGCCGGCGGAGTATTTATTTTTAAGGGCCAGACCGGAACCCTGGGTTCCTGCTGATACCCTGACGGTGTTCAAAGTCCTTGCCTACAGCCTTGCTGGTGACGCGCTGGAGGAGCCTGGAAAAATGCGCCTGAAAGAAATTCTGGGTGAAGAAAAACTGGCGCAATTCCTGCCACCCTATCCCAAAGATGCCCCTGTTGCCTTGCGCGCAGAAGACATCATTTCGGTTTACCCCAGTGCTGGCACACCGATAATAGATACCACACCAGAACTTGGCTCATCCATGGGCGAAAAAATCAAGGGATCAAACAATTGGGTGGTTGATGGCACAATGACCGCAAGCGGCAAGCCGATGTTGGCCAATGATCCCCATTTGGCCCTTACCGCACCTGGCATCTGGTATTATGCGCGCCTGAACACGCCGGATATGATGGTGCTTGGGGTTACCCTGCCCGGCTCGCCCTATGTGACGCTGGGGCGTAATAATACCATCGCCTGGGGCTTTACCAATACTGGCCCGGACACCTCTGATCTGAAATTGTTCAAGAGCACGGATTTGCAGACCACAACAATATCCGAGACCATAAAGGTAAAAGGCGGTGTGGATGTCATCATTGAAATCGCCTTTGCCGAAGGTGGCACCATTCTCGACCCGAAATGGTTTTCCAACATCACGATGGGCAATGAGGGCGAAAGCATCGTACTTTACACCACCTTGAACGACGAAGACGACACCACCCCTTCCATAGGCTATAGCAACATTGATGCGGCCAGCTTTGATGACCTTGATAACGCCCTTAATCGCTTTAAGATGCCACAACAAAATATTGTTTATGCTGATATAAATGGTGATATTGGATTCGTTGCTCCGGCCCGGGTGCCGGTGCGGGATGCGCAAGGGAACTGGGTTGGCGAAATACCATACGAGGGGCTGCCCCGGGCGCATAATCCTGGCCGCCATTATGTGGCAACAGCCAATAATAAAATTGTCCCGGACAACTATCCCTATTTCATCACTGACCAATGGTATGGGTTTCACCGCATTCGCCGTATTGTTGGCAATATTGAAGCCACTTCAAAACATGATGCACAAAGCTTCACCGCCATGCAGCTGGATACAGTATCAGACCTTGCCCGCCGTGCACTGCCTTTAATCGCTGCGGCCCAGCCTGAGACGCAGGAAGGCCAAAACTTGCGCAAAATCGTGGCACGCTGGGATGGTAACCTTTCCCCTGCCCGCCCGGAAGGCTTGATTTATGTTGGCTGGCGTCGCGCATTTAGTCGCCTCGTCTATGCTGATGATCTGGGCGAGGATTTTGAACGCTTCTGGACGCCAAGAAACGGATTTTTGGAAAGGGTGATAAACGGCGAATATGCCCTCTGGTGCGATAATATCGCTACGGCAACACGTGAAACCTGTCAGGACATTGCCGGACAGGCATTTGATGAGGCTGCGCAAGTTTTGACCAAAGCCTATGGAAAAACACCCAAAGACTGGCGTTGGGGCGATGCCCATGAGGCCGTCTTTGCCCACCCCCTGTTTGGCGGTGTGCCGGTGCTCAAGAACTTTTTCTCTGTCCGCGTACCCGTGGGCGGTGATGGCACCACACCAAATGTGTCGCATTATTCCTACCGTGCCGGTAATTTTGACGCGCCCTGGGGGCCAAGCATGCGTGCCATTTATGACCTGTCGGATATGAATTCATCCCTGTTCATGGCCGCGCCGGGCCAGTCAGGTCAGGTGCTTTCCCCGCATTATCGGGATATGGCTGGGCGCTGGGCCAATGGTGAATATATACAAATCCGTGATGACTGGACGCCTGTCTCTCCGCCGCCGGGTACACAAATACTGACCTTGAATCCGCAATAAGGCTGCACCTACACCTGAAATTAACCGCTTTAATGTTTACTTGCTGCAAAAGAATGTGGTGGGAAAACTATGTCAGACGATCGTCCGATTATCAAAAAAGTTATCAAGGTGCAGGCAGCCGGCCATCATGGCGGCGCCTGGAAAGTGGCCTATGCGGATTTTGTAACGGCGATGATGGCGTTTTTTCTGCTCATGTGGCTCATCAACACCACTACGCCAGAGCAAAAACGCGGTGTCGCAGACTATTTTGCCCCGGCCAGCATCAGTCAGTCACTCTCCGGTGCTGGTGGAATTCTAGCCGGCACTGCCCTTGGTGAAGACGGGGCGCGCAATTCCGGCACGACAGAACTGGTACGCAAACTGGCCCCCAAAGTTGCCAAAACACCCGATCAGTCAAATTCAAAAGATGGTGGTTCGCCAAGCGCGGAAATTTCTGAAAATGCCATGCAACAGGCCATATCACGACGTGAGGAAATGGCGTTCAAGTCCGCCGCTGAATCATTGCGTCAAGCCATGCAGGATATGCCAGAACTTGCTGAACTTTCCAAAAACCTGATTATCGATCAAACACCGGAAGGCTTGCGCATACAGATTGTCGATCAGGAAGGGCGCTCCATGTTCGAGCCAGGCTCCGCCAATCTGAAACCACACACCATGGTCTTGCTACGGTCAGTCGCCAAAATAATAAACCGCCTACCAAACCGCATTAGCATATACGGCCATACCGATGCCTCGCCTTCGGCGGTTAACGGTTATTCAAACTGGGATCTCTCATTCAATCGCGCCAATGCCTCACGCCAGGTATTGCAGGAAAGCCACGTCGCCGAAGATCGTTTGTATCAGGTCACTGGTAAAGCCGGGTCTGAGCCATTGTTCCCTGATGATCCTTACATGCCGGGAAACCGCCGCGTTTCTATCGTGCTGTTGCGTGAAGCCCCGCCCCTGCCACCGGGATACAAGCTGTAAGCTATCGCGTGCGTTCCTTTAGCGCCTGACTGGCCGCGTCTATATCGCCGCCGTTTCGTTTTATCAGAGAGGTTATATCCGAACGCTGGTTTTGGCTTATCCAGACGCCGGAGACCTCAATATCAACCACACGAGGTTGGCCTTTAATCGTTAGTACGCGCCATTTGACATTTTGAGGTTTGGTTATTGATCCACCGGACAAGGTAGTAATCACCACACAATCCCCAGGATGGCGATCCAGTGACCGGTGCACTTGCAATACCTCGCGGCCATATTGCCCAAGCTCTGTTTGGTAGATACTTAATGCATAGCTGCGAAAAGCATTGGTGAAAGTATCCAGTTCCTGCACACTTGCTTTTGCTGCATAAGCCCCCAGCACAAAGCGGGCAATCACGCTTATGTCTGCAACTTGCTGGATTTGCTGGTGAAATTGTGTAGTTTTTTGCGTGCTGTTTAAGGCCGGATCAGAAAGCGTGTTCAGTACCATGGCCACTTTTTCAGTAACAAAGGTTTGCGCCTCTGGCGTTGCCATTACCGGCACCGGGCGCAACACAAAAATTACCAATGTGAAAAAAAGTAACAAATTTGTCTTATTTTGCATTGTCGGCTTCTCGTTTTTTTTGCGTGTTCTGAAGGCTGCTAATGTCAAATTCGGGTAGTTCTTCAACTTCAAATGTACCATTTCTGATTTTTTCCTTGCGTGTTTGCTGATACAGATCGCGCACGCTGGCATATTCATCCACAGCATTGCGTCTTAGTTTTTTCACCGTCTTTAAGGCTCGCGCCCGCTTGTCGATCACCTTGGCGGCACGACGGCTATCGTTGAATGTATTTTTGCCTTCAAAGCGGGTGTATGCCAAAGGCGAAAAATAATGATCGGGAAAACGCCCCAGCGCATCACGAACATTACTTGGCCCCAGTAAAGGCAATACCAGATAGGGGCCAGGCTTAATGCCCGCTACCGCCATGGTTTGGCCGAAATCTTCCTTGTGTTTCTCAATGCCTTCATGTGTGGCCACATCCACCAGGCCGCCGACCCCCACTGTCGTATTGATAACAAAGCGAGCCGTTGTATCGCCGGCGCGTTTCCATTCACCCTGGAGCAGATCATTGACCAAAATTACCGGGCTACTCAGATTATGCAGAAAGTTGCGTATGCCATTGCGTGCCGGTTTTGGCGTTACAGTACGATAGGTTTTGGCAATCGGGGTAACAACAGCCTTATCAACAACAGAGTTAAAGCCAAAGATAGCCCGGTTCATCGGCTCCAGTGGATCGCCTTGCGTGCGATTACCCTTGCTGGCACAGCCCCCAATTGCAAACACTGGTAATATAAAAAAGAGTGCAAGATGGCTATTTTTCATGACATCATACCCTCCTGGCAAAATACCGACTCAATAGACAAGGCTTTACATGAATGATCGCTGAATACGCCCGCATTGCCTATAGGTCGTCACGCTAAATTTACCAGTACAGAAATTTTGTTCGCAAGGAAGCCCAATATCATTCAATCAGGTCAAAATCCGGTAATTCCTCAACATCAATTGCCCCATCAGCAATCGCATCTTTGCGAATTTGTTGGTAATAGCTGCGGATGCTGGCATATTCATCCACTGTCGTATCGCGAATTGTCTTGATTTGAACCAGAGATTCGGCGCGGCGGTCTATGGTGTTCAAAGCCAGGCGGGCGCGACCAAAGGTTTTTCGCCCCTTGAGGCGGGTAAAGCTAAGTGGAGAAAGGGATTCCTCAATCAGCAACCCTGTAAGATCACGAGCATTGGTCGGCCCAAACAGCGGCAGTACCAGATACGGCCCCGCCGTTACCCCTTTTTTAGCCAGCGTCTGCCCCAGGTCTTCATAATGTTTCTCTATACCAATGCCTTTTGCCACATCAAGAACGCCACCAACGCCGATGGTCGTATTGATAGCAAAGCGGGCCACCGTCTTGACTGCACGTTTGGGCTTGCCTTGCAAAATATCATTCACAAAAATAACTGGTGCCTGCAAGTTATCCAGAAAATTGCGCACGCCCTTGCGGGCTGGTTTGGGCGTTATGGTCTGATACGTTTTGGCGATAGGCTTTAGAACGACCTTGTCAGCTGCGGTATTGAAGGCAAAAACTACACGGTTTACAGGCTCGAAGGGATCGTCCTTCGCATGCCGCCAGGGCAAATGCGAACAACCCGCCAAGCCAAAACCAGCCAGCGCCAATAAGGTATATTTTATTAGCCAGTGCAATGTATTGTGTCCCCTTACGCTGTAGTATTGCATAGCTGCTTGTCAGCGTGAAAGACTTTCACCCCATCGGAGAAAAATCAGGGAAATATGGTTAACCGCCAGCCTTCATCAAATCGGCAATTTTCTCGGCAATCATGATAGTTGGCGCATTGGTATTGCCACCAATAAGGCGCGGCATGACCGAGGCATCAACCACCCGCAGTCCCTTGGCCCCATAAACCCGGCAATGGGGGTCAACCACGGCCATTCCATCCGTTTTCACGCCCATTTTGCAGGTGCCAACAGGATGAAACAGGGTTTCCGCCTTTTCACGCACAAACGCTTCCCATTCCGCATCACTTTCAGGCTGGCTGGGCGGTGTAAAATGGGCTTTGCGCTGGCCATCAAATGCCGGTGCTTGCAGAATATCCATCGCCATTTTGGCCCCGGCAATCTGGGTTTTCATATCATGACCTTTGGTAAGGTATTGCGGGTCGATCACCGGGTGATCCTCCGGGTTGGTACTGGACAGGCGTATGGTGCCACGCGAATCCGGATACAATACATAGGAATGTAGGGTAATGCCGTGAATTTTGCTGCGTGGCTCGTTTCTGGCGGCAACAATGGCTGGTATAAAATGCAACTGGATGTCCGGCTCATCCTCACCCCGGGTGCTGGCAAAACCGCCGGTTTCGGCTGCATTTGAGGTCAACATGCCCTGGCGAGTAAAGAAATAGCGCACCAATTCTGCCAATTGCTTGGGAAAAGCACGCAAGCTATAGGCATAGGAAGCCCCGGTGTTTTCGGTAAAAGACACCCCGGTATCCAGATGGTCTTGCAAATTCTCACCGACACCGGGACGATCCACGGCCACACCTATGCCCAGCTCACGCAGATGATCTGCCGGGCCTATGCCCGAAAGCATCAGGATTTGCGGTGAGTTTATTGCCCCGCCGGTGACGATCACCTCGCGCCGGGCGATGATGTCGTAATCTTCACCTTTGCTGCGCACGCTAACCCCGGTTGCACGGGTGCCATCCATAATAATTCTGGTTGCCAGTGTTTCCACCATGATGGTCAGGTTCGGACGATCCTGAACGTGCTTGCCAAGATAGGCGGCGGCGGCGGAACAGCGCCGACCATCGCGCTGGGTCACCTGATAAGGCCCAACGCCCAAGCGGGCTTGACCGTTAAAGTCATCATTTTTTGTGTGACCGCGCTCCATACCTGCCCGCACAAATGCGTCGCTTAACGGGTTGATATAACGCAAGTCAGAGACGGTTAGCGGCCCGCCATGACCATGATGCTGGTCGTTAAAGCGTTGCTGATCTTCGGACTTTCTAAAATATGGCAACACATCATTCCAGCCAAAGCCGGTCGCCCCCAGAGTGTTCCAGGCCTCATAGTCCACCTGCCCGCCGCGGATATAGATCATGGCATTGATTGAGGATGACCCACCCAGGGTTTTGCCGCGTGGCCAATAAAGTTCGCGATTGTTCAGCTCAGTTTGCGGAGCCGTATCATAATGCCAGTTCAGGTCATCAGCATAAACCGCGTCAGCAATCATGGCGGGCGTATGGATGCTGACGCGATTATCGCGGGGGCCAGCCTCCAACAGGCAAACTGTAATATCAGGATTTTCACTCAACCGGCTGGCCAGTGTCGCCCCCGCTGATCCGGCACCGGTTATGATATAATCAAACTCAGCTATTTTTTGTCCCACAATGCGTCTCCGTTTTGGCAGTTTTGGCGATTATAGGTAAACAGCGTTCACCGGGGAAGGGAAAACAAAAAAATTGCCAGGGTACGGGTTTGAAAATTGAAGATTGCACAAAAACACGCCATTATAGCCTGTGAAGCAAAACGCACGCGGAGAATAAAAATGAGCGGTGATGGAAAATGCCCAATTTGGGGAACAGCGGCGGATGTTATCCCGGACAAGAAATAATGGGTTATTGCGTCACGTCTCTTCGCGCCGGTGGGAAATATCATATCGATGACACGAACGCCGACCTGACACTTAATGATGCCTCCACGCGGGAGAAAGTTCTGCTTACTACATGGTTGGTTGAACAACGAAGGCTTGGCGTCACTTGCCCGAAAATAACAGGCTCGGTATTTGATGATGTGAAAAAAAGAAAATTGCCGTCTGTTCATGAACGAGCAGACAATTTGTTGCGATATTTGAATCAGAAAAGTGAACTGATTGGCTCTGTTGTTGAACTGCGTCGTAGTGCGGGAGAGTTGATGGATTATAACATGCCAGGAGCAGTCAATCATGGGGCAGGTGGTTATGGTGAAACCATGGCTGAATTATTGGCCTGGACCAGTTCACAACAACTCACAGAAGTCATTACACTTGCCGAATATTGTGATGAGCAAAATTGGATCACCTTAAATACGCCAAACCCAACAAGCCCTAGTGGAGATATAACGCTCTACGAGATTATGCTCAAACCCGCTGGTTACGCACGTCTTGCAAAACTTGACGGTGCCAACCCGGATTCAGCCCAAGGCTTTATTGCCATGTGGTTTGATGACAGTATGAATGACGTTCATAAAGATGGCTTTGAACCTGCGATTAGATGTAGCGGGTATAAGCCGTTTAGGATTGATGATGACAATCACAATGAAAAAATTGACGATCATATAATTGCAGAAATCCGTCGCTCGCGTTTTGTTGTTGCTGATTTTACTTCTAAAAAAGATGAGCCACGTGCAAACGTTTTTTATGAAGCAGGGTTTGCCCAAGGGCTGAACATTCCCGTGATCTGGACATGCAAGCAAGACACAGAACTTCATAAATATTTTGATACACGACAGTACAACCATATTATGTGGAAAGACCCGGAAGATTTGAGAGACAAACTAACCATGCGCATCAGGGCAGTAATCGGCGATGGCCCTTTGCAACAATAATCACCCCTTTGGCCATTTACCCTGTTTCCAGTTACGGCGCAGGCTTTATGGCTCACATTATGAGTAAATTACTGTAATGTTTTTGGCCAATATCAGACCTGATCTTATGCGTAGATATGGCATTTATGCGCTAAACACTATCGTGTAACAGGAATATATTCCCGCATCATTTACCTGGAATAATCCTCTTAAGTATGATATAGTAAGATAGTATCGGATATTTTTTTGATTGGAAAAAGAACTATGACACTTGTCAAGAAAAGTTTCACTGTAACCGATCAGCAAGCCAACTGGATTAAAGCGCAATTGGCTTCTGGGCGTTTTGGTAATGAAAGCGAAGTCGTACGCGACCTAATTCGCGAAAGACAAATGCGAGAAGATGAAACCCCTGAACAAATCAAGGCTATCCGCTCTAAATTGATCGAGGCAGAAAAAAGCGGATTTAGCGATCAAACCATAGACCAGATTTGGGCCGAAGCCAGAAAAGATGCCTAAATATCAATTATCCAAATTAGCCAAGAAAAACCTGATAGAAATTGCTCGTTATGGTGATAAAAATTACGGCATCCACAAATCAGACCAATATCGCGATAAACTAAAGCGACAATTTGAGATTTTGGCAGAGCAGCCTTATTTATTTCAAGGTGCCGGACATATTCGTGAGGGCTATCGTCGCTGTGTGTGCGGTGCCCATTCTATTTATTACCGCATAGAGGATGATGGCGTTGAAATCATGGCCATTATAGGCCAGCAAGATATTACAAAATTTGCCTAAGTAAGATAAATACCATCAGAGGCAAAAGGTGAAAAAACATGACAGATCGCGATACTGGAAAACCGGAAACTGTCAGATCAAGTATGAACCACTTCAAATGTGAATCCACCTTCCGATTGCAACGGTATGACGGCAGGGTGTCTTGCCCCTAACTTCGCACACGCCCCAACGCCTCTTGCCAGCCATTCAGCATATCCTCGCGCAAGGCTTCATCCATGGCCGGGGTGAATGTTGCATCCTCCTGCCACAGGGTTTTCACATCAGCCAGGCTTTCATAAAGCCCGACACCAATTCCCGCCAGCACCGCCGCGCCAAAGGCCGTGGTTTCAGTGATTTTCGGGCGCGCCACCGGCAAGTCGATAATGTCGGCCAAAAACTGCATCAGCCAGTTGTTATTGGTCATACCGCCATCAACATTCAGGGTTTTGGGGACAATGCCATCGGCTTTCATGGCGTCCATCAAATCTGCGCACTGATAAGCCACCGCCTCCAGCCCGGCACGAACGATTTCAGCTGCGCCTGACCCCCGCGTAAGGCCAACAAGTGCACCGCGCGCCTCCGCATCCCACCAGGGCGCACCAAGGCCAGCAAAGGCCGGCACCAGATAAACACCGCCATTATCCTCCACCGACCGGGCCATGGCTTCGCTCATTGACGCATCGTCCATCACCCCAAGGCCATCGCGCAACCATTGCATGGTTGAACCAGCCGACAGTATGGAGCCTTCCAGGGCGTAGGAACGCACCCCTTCCAACTCCCACGCGATCGTGCTTAGCAATCTGTGTTCGGAGCGCACCGCCTTGTTCCCGGTATTGACCAGCATAAACGCGCCCGTGCCAAAGGTGCATTTACTGTCTCCGGGGGCAAAACAGGCTTGACCAATGGCGGCGGCCTGTTGATCGCCCGCCATACCGCTGATGAGCAGGCCAGCCCCCGGCAAACCTGGCGCAATACGGGTAAATTTGCCCGCATTGGGGCATACACTGGGAAGCAGCGCCTCAGGAACCTGAAACAAATCCAGCAATCCTTCATCCCAGCGACCCTGATGAATATCGTAAAGACTGGTGCGTGAGGCATTGGTGGCATCGCTCAGGTGCATCTCGCCGCCGCTAAGGCGCCAGAGCAAAAAGCTTTCCACAGTGCCAAAGGCCAGTTCCCCGGCCTCGGCCTGTCCACGTGCGCCCGGCACTTCATCCAGTATCCATGCAATTTTGCTGGCTGAAAAATACGGATCCAGCACCAGGCCGGTTTTGGAGTTGACAAGCTCTTCATAGCCTTGCACGAAAAGGTCTGCGCAGATGGCTGCCGTGCGCCGATCCTGCCAGACTATGGCGTTATGGATTGCCTGACCCGAGGCACGAT
This sequence comes from Robiginitomaculum sp., assembly GCA_021776565.1. Taxonomy (GTDB): domain Bacteria; phylum Pseudomonadota; class Alphaproteobacteria; order Caulobacterales; family Maricaulaceae; genus Robiginitomaculum_B. The sequence goes on from JAJFFQ010000009.1 coordinate 19,495, forward strand.
CCCAGACAATGCTGGTTTCGCGCTGGTTGGTGATCCCGGCGCAAAGCACATTCCACCCCTTTTCATGGGCATCGTCCAGCGCCTCGCCAATGACCGTGCATGTGCTGTTCCATATCTCTTCGGGGTCGTGCTCGACCCATCCGGGTTGCGGGTAAATTTGCGGAATTTCCTGCTGCGCGAGTGCAATGATTTCGCCCGTGCGACTAAACACAATGGCGCGACTGGATGTTGTACCCTGATCGATGGCCAGAATTGCCGTTTTATCGCTCACCAATGCCCTCCCGATATTTTGTGGAACTCTAGCAGATGAAAGGCTGACAGGAACAAAAAAATCAGCCAAGGGTGATACATGGAACAGACAATAGATATTCTCGTCATTGGGGGCGGCATAAATGGCACCGGCATTGCCCGCGATGCTGCGGGGCGTGGCCTGAAGGTGGTGCTTTGCGAACAGGGCGATCTGGCCGGGGCCACCTCATCGGCCAGCACCAAAATGGTTCATGGCGGATTGCGTTATCTGGAGTATTACGAATTTGCGCTTGTAAGAGAAGCCCTGGCCGAGCGTGAGCGCCTGCTGCATACGGCTCCGCATCTGGTCACTCCCCTGCGCCTGATCTTGCCGCATATTCCGGCCATGCGCCCAGCCATCATGATCCGTGCCGGATTATGGCTTTATGACCATATCGGCGGTGGCAGTACCCTGCCTCGCTCGGGCAGCGTCCGCTTGCAGGACTGCGTGGAAGCTGAAAATCTGCAACACACAAAGGGCCGTGCCTTTGTTTATTCTGACGGGTGGAGTGATGATGCCCGCCTTGTAGTTACAAATGCGCTGGATGCAGAGGCGCACGGGGCGCACATCAATGTGCATACCAAAGTGCTTTCCTGCACCCGTGAAGACGATCACTGGCTTGTGACGGCCAAGGAAAAAGGCGGTAAAACTAAAACATGGCGCGCACGGGCATTAGTCAACGCCGCCGGGCCATGGGTGGACGAGATGGACACCTGCACTGGCGCAAAGGCTGTGACCCACATGCGTCTGGTCAAGGGCAGCCATATCGTCCTGCCGAAATTGTTTGATGGCGATCGAGGGTTTTTATTCCAGCATGATGACCGGCGGGTGCTGTTTGCCTTGCCATATCAGGGCGAATTTACCCTTTTTGGCACCACCGATACACCATTTACGGGCGACCCGGCGTCGGCAAAGCTGGGTGAAGACGAGTGCGATTATCTTCTGGATGCAGTCAATCATTTCTTTGCCGGTAAGGTCAGCAAAAAAGATATTGTCTGGTCGTATTCCGGGGTTCGCGCCCTCTTTGGTGACGAAGAACTGGATGCCTCAGAGTTATCACGAGAGTATCATCTGGAGCTGTCAGATGAACAAAATGGCGCACCCGTGCTGACGGTGCTGGGTGGTAAAATCACCACATTTCGTGCCCTGGCAGAAAAATCCGTGGATCAGCTCGCCAAACGCCTGGGCAATACTGCGCCGCACTGGACTGGCACGACGGCCCTGCCGGGCGGAGATTTGCCCAAAAATTCACTGGCCGCCTTTGGAAAAATTATCCAGACGCAATATCCATTTTTACCCGATGCACTTCGGGAACGATTGTGCCGCGCCTATGGAACCCGGATAGAGCTTGTTCTGGGCAAGGCACAAAGCCTGACTGATCTGGGCCAGCATTATGGCGGCGGGCTATATGCAACCGAACTGAATTATCTCAAAGAATATGAATGGGCCAGAAGCGCGCAAGATGTTCTGTGGCGGCGCACAAAACTGGGCCTATTCATGAGTGCCGCCGAGCGCAAGGCGCTGGACAAGAGTTTTAGCTCATAAACTCATAAACAGGATCAATTTTTAACACCTAAAACTGGCCTTGAACCAGTTCGGCGGTGGCCTGTGCGCGATCATTGATTGGCTTGGCCGTGTCCTTAATCAGCGCAGTACCCATCCCGGTCAGGGTGGTCAGTCCAGCAACCCAGGCATCCATGGCAGATTTGGTGTAATCGGCTTGCAATTCAACCATTTCCTGTATGCTTTTGGCATTGGTAAGCGCGCGGGTGTTGGCAACGCCATTTTCCAGGCTGGTTTTGGCATAATTGCTGACTTCGGTGTTGATCGCTTCAACGCCTTTGCCAAAAACAGTGAAACTTTCCACCAATGCATCGGTGTTGGCCTGAACCTGCTGGCCAAGTTCGCCCGCGGCAATCATGGCTTTTCCAAAGCCGTCTTGCATAGCGTCCGTAGAGGCCTTGGCGGCATTTTGAATGGTGTCTTCAAAAGCGTCTGTCTTTGTTGTTTTTGCTTTAGTTGTTTTAGTTTGAGCGGTCATGATAATTTCCAATTTTGTTCGCTATTGCAGTAAAATAATGAGGTAATGAGGTTAGAGAAAATCGAATACCTCTCCGATATAGGGGTCGTTCGCACATGCGTCAAGTTTTATTGTGCAATGCACCATTTATGATATCTTTACGGCTTGGAAAGGTGGTCACGTTAGGTTTTGCAATTATCCTTTGCAGGAAATACACATAATGCGGGCCATCGCTTTTATATTACTAACCATATTGGTTCACCCGCTTTTGGCCCACGCCAAGGTGGCACCGGAACGGTTTGCCGCCATTGCTGTGGTTGAAGCCAGCGGTGAAGTTCTCCATGCCCGCCATTCCGAGGCTCTGCGCCACCCGGCATCCCTGACCAAGGTGATGACCCTGTATCTGGTATTCGAGGCTATTACAGCGGGTGATCTGGGTTGGGATGATCGTTTGCGGGTCTCAAAAAAGGCGGCCCGCGCCCACCCGTCCAGACTGGGCGTAAAAGCCAACACCACCATTAGTGTTGAAGAGGCAGTGCGAGCGATTGTCACTAAAAGCGCAAATGACGTTGCCATTGTTCTGGCTGAACGTTTGGGCGGCGGCGAAGCGCGCTTTGCCCGCCTGATGACAAAAAAAGCACGCGTGCTGGGTATGGAGCACAGCCGCTTTGTCAATGCCTCTGGCCTTCCCGACAAGCGCCAGGTAATGACCGCGCGGGATATGGCGGTGTTGGCCTATCGTATCCACCATGATTTCCCAAACTATTATCGGTTTTTTTCCCTTAGCAAGCTGGTATGGAATGATCGAGATCATAACAATCACAACACCTTGCTGGGGCGTGTTGAGGGCGTTGATGGCCTGAAAACCGGGTTCACAAATGCCTCTGGCTATAACATAGCCGTCACTGCCGAGCGTGAGGGAAAACGCCTGATCGTGGTGGTATTTGGGGCCGCGTCCGGCGCGCAGCGCGACGCCTATGCCACCAAGTTGCTGGAACGCGCGTTTGCAGAACTCGATCATCGCCGCGCTAATGAAACTGCACCAATTACGCCGCCCCTTGCCGACCTGGATGACAGTGCGCCAGTCCTGGTTGCTGGCCTTGCCACAGAGGCCCATCAAGGTGCGGGCGAACGGCGCGGCGTTCAGATTATCATAGACGAAACCACCAAAACCCGCCCCCTGCGACGGCCAGCATCAACCCCTGCCGCACCAATAAATCCACAACAAACCCAAGGTGTTGTCACATCTGCCGGGCAATGGGGCGTGCAAGTGGGTGCCTTTACCACAACAGCACAGGCGAAGGCACGCCTACACCGTATCAATGATATTCCCATCGATTATCTTGGCGGCAATACCGGCCAGATCATTCATGGGGCACATAATGGTGCGCCGCTCTATCGGGTACGCTTCTTGGGACTGACGCCGATGTCCGCCCGTGCAGTGTGCGCCGAGCTTAATGCCTTTGGTCATTCCTGCTTTGCCGTGCCACCGCAAAGCCAGATCGCTTCAAAATGAAATTGATGCACCTTCCAGCGCCGCCAATTTCAGTACAATAAGCAGATCGCGTAATTCCTGGCGGGCGGCAACATGGCTCATGGAAAATTGAATGGCACTGCCTTTTTCGGTCAGATCCAGCAGGGTCAGGCCAGAGGGGAAAAGCTCGCGGTAGATCACCCGCTCACCAAAACCGGGGGCCAGCCTGAACCCAAGGCGCTTTGACAGTGTCGCCAGACCATCAGCCACTTTTTGCTTGTTTCGTGCATTTATCATACTCATGCGATTGCGCATAACCACCCAGTCAATGCTCTTGTGTTCGCACGAGGCTTTGCGTTTGCGCGCTTCCCAGACCATTTCGCTATAAAGACTTGGTCTGGCCCGGGATAAATCACCATTATTACTTTTGGCCAGAAGGTCAAAATCCACAAAACTGTCATTGATCGGCGTCAGGATTGTATCTGCGGCACCGTGCGCCAGCCGGGAAAGGTGCGTATCACTACCCGGAGCATCAACAACAATAAACGCACAAGTTTGTCGCAATGAGGTCAGTGAAACTTGCCAGTTTTGTTGTTCTTCCTCTTCAAGCATGTCGAGATTACGCGAGGTTCCCAATGATAGCTGCGCCATAAGCGGCATAGGCAAAGTGGTGTTTTGCGTTTTCGCCCAAGTCTCACGGTTTTTCATGTAACGGGAGAATGTGCGCTGGCGTGTATCCAGATCAATAACACCAACAGTTTTACCCATGCGCATCAGCGCCAGTGCCAAATGCACGGCGACCGTTGATTTTCCCGCCCCGCCCTTTTCATTGCCAACGACAATGAGATGCGGCTGTTCATTGCCTGTCAACACGCTCATTTCAACATTATCTTCACTCAATGGCGTTTGCCTTACATAGCAAATCCGAATCAGTCATGAGATAAGTATGCGTCACTTTGCTGGAATTACACTCTGTCTTGCAGTGCTGTTTATGTTTGCCAATATCGCCTTTGCAGACGTAACCACCAGTCCATCCCGCCTTGTGCTTAATAACGAAACCCGGGCCGGGCAGATTGATGTCCATAATAGCGGTGGCCACAGCTTAACAATTGAAACAGGCTGGACTACCATTGCACAAGGAGAAGACGGTGTATTGCACCCGGTGCCACAAGGCCCGGCAGCAGATATGACCAATGGTCTGCATTTATGGCCACAAAACTTTACCTTGAAGCCCGGTGAAACCCGTGCCGTTTATGTGGTGTTTGACCCAAAAACTCCGGTGGAAACCGAGCAGCGTGTACACATGCGCATTGATGCAGACCGCATCAGCGGCAAGGGGCCACGCTGGGGGTTGACCCTGCCAGTTTTTATCAGGCCAGCAAACCTGACGGTTACAACTGAAATCACCGACGTGCGTTGGGCCAGCCCGCAAAGCCTGTTGGTTAGCCTTTATCGCCAGGGCGGAGCGACACCCTATGGCACACTTGGCGTTACCGATAATAATGGCCAGATATTAGGTGCCTTGGGCAATGTTACCCTCTATGCGCATGGGCGTGTGATTCGTTATGAAATACCTCTGGATGCCATGCCTGATGGCTCCGGGTTTGTGACTTATCTGGGATCAGGTGAATATACCAATCAGACCTTTGATCGTATTTCCTTTGGGGTAAAACCCTGACACCCCTCAACACTCGACGATATTGACCGCCAGCCCGCAAATTACATTTCGAGCCAAAAAAAGATTGTTACATTATAGATTTTACACTTATAGTAAAATAAATTTATTTCGTGAATATAGATAGCCGAATAGAGTGAATGGTATGATTTCCAACAAAAAATATTGGTTAAGTGGTATCTGCGGTACCGTTATTTACGTGCTAGCCACCCAAGTGTCATATTCTGCTGATATAATAGAGATTGATGACGCTTGCAGTCAGAAAAACAACGAAACGCCGTGCAAACTATTTGAGAGAAATATCAGATTTTTTGGTGCGCACGACAGCCAAAACTTAACGCCTATTCTCTCTGCCATAACTGTTGTAGAAAGAACCATAGAAGTCAGTACAGACAGTGCTGATATCGACATTCAAAATACTGATGCACTATTCGTCGGTGAAACCAAACGAATTGGTATAGACGCGGACAGTATTACCGGCAATATCAATATAAACAATTCTGGTGAAATCACGATTAGTGGCGGTGGTGGTGGTGGGACAAAATTTGGCATTTCTGCTGAAACCGGAGGAAATGGAGCAATTTTCATACGCAATACAGGGAATATTCTATACCAGAGGGCTTCATTTATTAATAACGTTGGTATTATTGCCAGATCAGAAAATGGTTCAATTTTTATTGATAACCAAGCCGATATTACCGGGCTTTCAGGCAGAGCGCCGTTCGGAATGGTGGCAGTCACAACTGGCACAGGCGACATTGTTATAAATAACAGAGGTTTTGTGCAGGCAAATAGCTTTAACACCGACAGAGGTTTTGGATCTGCCATTTCCGCCTCTGCCCTTGGTAGTGGGAATGTCTCCATCGACAGCATAGGCACACTTGATGGGGGTTTAACGTCCCGTGGTCTAAGTGCCTCTACAACAACAGGAGATATTGTCTTAAAAATCGAAGGTAATATTCGTAGCACAGGAAGCCGGGAAGGTAATTTTCTTGGTACTTTTGTTTCTCCAGATGGCATTTTCGCCCAATCTCAATCGGGAAACATATTCCTGACCCGGATCGGAGAGGGAAGTACAACGGTGCTACGCACCGGTACGGGGCGTGCCAAAATTGATTATTTTGGTTCCGATGGCCTTGTTGATGTCTTTGCTGGTGGCGGTGTGGAATTCAATAATTTCCACTCCAATTTCGCTACTATCCGGTTCATAAATCTGCGAGCCGCCACGGGGGATATTCAGTTTTTGAATGAAAACCTGATTGGTGCTGCACGCCTGGCCACCACCGATGGCGGCAACATCATTTTTACCAATAGCGCAACGGGAATTATTAATAATCAAACATTTAACCCCTTTGGTTTTGACTTCAGGCAGACGAATTTATCGCTTTCAACAACAGGTGAGGCCACCGTCTTCAATCTGGAGAATGCACGTATTTTGAATTTGGATTCGCCTCGCCTGGGCACACCTGCAGTTGAAATTCAACGGGCCTCACAAGCCAAGATTGTCAATGACGGTACCATCGAAGCAATTAATACTGCCATTACCATTGGTAGAGATGTTGAGAACGCGATTATTACTAATAATGGAATTATTTCAACAGGCCTGGCATCAATTATGGCTGATGACGCCATGGGGGCAATTACCGTACATAATAACGGGACAATATTGGGTGCTATCGAGCTTGGAAGCGGGAATGATACCGTCAACGCATTCTCAGGTTCAGTTTTTCAATCCGTTGATGGATCAGCATCATCCCTACGCCTGAATGGGGGCGATGACGTACTTAACATTGATGCAGAATCCACGTTCAATGCTCTGGCCTTTGGGGGTCTTGGAACAGATACACTCAACTTGACAGGTGCCAGCAATGCACAATCCGTTCTTGATGCTGGCAACTTTTCCGGCTTTGAGCAATTTATACTCTCCGGCGGCATGTGGAGGATTAATGGCGATCAAACTTTTCAAAGCGGGCGATTGTCGGCGGGGGCCATCTTTATAAAGGATCAGTTGACTTTTAACGGTTCTTCACCTTTTGCGGTGGAATCCGGCGCTGTATTGGCCGGTAGTGGCCAACTTACGGGAAATCTCGATCTGTTTGGCACACTGTCACCAGGGGCAGACGAATTTAGTGCCTTTAACATTGATGGCAATTTAGTATTTGGTGCTGGATCCACCCTTATTTTTGATATTGATGCCCTTAATTCCGATCTCCTTGAGGTTACCGGCAATGTCAGAATTGATCCTGGTGCCCAACTTTCAGTTCGCGCATTGAACACTCAAAAGTTCATAAATAATCAGACGTTCCAAATTATCCGATTAACCGGGAATGGTTCATTTACCGGAGTTGATAATTTTAATGTATCAATTGATGGCCCGAGAGGATTTTCAGGGACTACATCATTGTTTTCAAACAATATTCTTGGGCTGACAATCAGCAATGATGCGGCGATTTTACAAAATCAGGATAATGGTGGCTTTGGCACTGCAGAAACGGTTGCAGTCTTGGCCGGTGTTGGATTAGGCAGCTATGTGATAATGCGCGCCGCCGCAAAGTTCTTGAACTCTGAATTACCTAAAGCTGAATTCACATTTTGGCATGACTATCCAGAATATGGCCCAGCTTATGCTTTGACCAAAGCAAATCCCCATTCCCTTAACCTCGCCCCAACAACGCAAGCCTTCGATACTAGTACACCATACTTTGGAACCCATGTCAGATTTTCAAACAAGGATAGCTTTGGCTTTTATGCATCGTCTGAAAGCTTAATTGGAAACACACCGTATGACGCAAAATTATCGGATTTGCGCAAAGAAGGCTGGCAGCCCAGGAAAGAACAAATCTTCTATGCAACAAAAGGTCTGGCCCTGGGATTACAGGTCTATGCCATTGCATCCAGGCAATTATCGACTGATGTGAGCCAGCAAGTTTCAACAAACAGGGTAGGCATTGGCAATTACCGCTTCAATAAAAACTCTAAATATCAAGGCATTTTGCGCGGCAACTATGAAATTGGCAATTTGTTTTTGACAACCTTACTTAATTACTCAAAGAGCAGCAATCAATCCAATCTCACTTCAACCCGCTATATCTTTAGCAAAAACAATCAATCTTCTGGGGCCGGTTTTATTTTTGGAAAACAGTTTTCGCTGGGTGAGTTTGGATTTGCCAGAGGCTATGCTGGGTTACAGGCGCAGCATTTTTCCCGTAAAATCAACCTGCCGTGGTTCAGTGTTGAGGAAAGTGGCAATAATACCCAACTTTCCCTCGGCGTTGATTGGGTGCTATCTCCTTATTTTTCCAGCAATTTCAAGCTGATGGATAAGACTGGCGAGTGGATCAATGAATACTCTTCCAACCTGTATTCAGGGCATGAAACGGTTGCAGAGACTTACTTTTTAGTGAAATTCTAGCTAGAGCACTTCCGGCCAGTTTAGAGTCAAAAACAGGTTTACGAAGCGATCTTCTTCTGATTCAAGGAATCAGGAGGAATTTTCATGGCTTTATCTCGAGATTTACGACTTCGTATTGTTGACCTGGTTGCGACGGGGG
>JAJFFQ010000010.1 GCA_021776565.1 Robiginitomaculum sp.
CGGAAAGTGGCTGGCCAGCCTGTAAGGATTGAAGAGCTTCATCAAAGTTAAAATCAGTGGTCTTGCTTGGTAATCTGGTCATAATCATCATTCCTGTTTTTATCAAAGCTACTGGAATGACACAGAATTTTAAACAGTCTCTAGTCTTTAGGCACAGGTATTCAAACCTGCAATAATCATAGGCTATGAGCACCCCCGGTTGGATAAGTTTGGGATGCTTTGCCCTTTTCTCCTTCCCCCCTCCGTCAGCTGCGCTGACACCTCCCCCGTTTACGGGGGAGGAAAACACATAAATGCTTTCTTCCCCTGCTTGCGGGGGAAGTGGCCGCGATAGCGGTCGATGGGGGGATACCCACCAGCTTATCCCCGTATCCACACACAAGGGTCAGATGAGGGTCACGGCCTGACCCTGCGTTGACCTTCATGCGTCCCTTAAATGACCCTTATGAGGGCTGATTTATCCCATAAACGCCCCTCATTTGACCCTTATTGTCCCTTATTTACTGGTGCTATCGCGACGGTAAACCTCGCTATTTGTGCACGTGATTCTTGTGCTATCGCTTTGCTATATGAGCACACGAAAATTACTTATCCCCACCCGCGTAAGACCAGCTATAATCATGCCATTTAATCGTCTGCCTCGTCGTCTTCCTTGTGTTTGCGTTCAATCAGGGCAACGCTGAAGATAGAAATTTCATAAAGCAGAAGAACTGGAATACCCAATAATATCTGGCTAATGACATCAGGGGGGGTGAAAAATGCGGCAAAGGCAAGAATACCAACCACGGCAAATTTGCGCCCTTTACGTAAAGAGGACGCACTGACCAGTCCGGCCCGGCCCATCAATGACAGCACCACGGGGAGCTGAAACGAGAACCCGAAGGCGAGGATAAGGGTGGTGGTCAGGCTAAGATATTCGCTAACCCGGGGAAGTAGCTGAATAGCGATGGTTTCACTGTCGGGCGCTTGTTCCTGCATCAGGGCAAAGCGCATGACCATGGGCATCATGACAAAATAGACAAAGCTGGCGCCAACCGCGAACAATGCCGGTGAGGCCAACATAAAGGGAAGGAACGCCCCGCGCTCATTGCGATACAGTCCCGGCGCAACAAAGCGGTAAATCTGAAAGGCAATGACTGGAAAGGCAATAATTATCGCACCAAACAGGGCCAGTTTGACCTTGACGAAGAAAAACTCCATCGGCCCGGTAAAAATCAGTTGCGGAATAATGGTTTCGCCGGTCTGCTTGCTGACCAGTTCAGCCGCCTGCGTAAAGGGTCGCAGCAGAAGATCATAAATCGGCAAGGCAAAGGCAAAGCAAACGCCAAACGCCACAGCCACAGCAATCAGCGTCCAGATAATGCGAGTGCGTAATTCCAGCAAGTGCTCCATAAGCGGGGCACGGCTGGCTTCTACTTCGTCCTCACCATCGTCAGTTTTATTGCTTTCAAGTTCAGGATGCTGCGTCATCACGCATTTCATCCTCGGTTCTTTTCAGATCATCAGCAATGGCGGTGACCGGGTTGGCACGTTTAATTTGCTCGATTTCCTGGCGCAATTCTTCCAGTTCCACTTCGCGGCCCATGTCGTCAAAGGCACCCTGAAACTCGCGGGCCATGCCCCGTGCCTTGGCAACCCAGCCGCCAGCCTTGCGTAACATGGCGGGCAGGTCGCGTGGCCCCACCACAACCAGCGCGACAATGGCGATCAGTAAAAATTCTACAAACCCGAGTTGTGGCAACATGATAAACTAGTCTTCTGAGGTCGTGCTTTTTTCACGCCGGGCAGTGCCATCTATGGTTTCGCCTGTGTCTTCAATGGCAGGGTCATCCTCTTTCAAGCCTTTGCGAAAGCTTTTAATACCTTTGGCCAGATCACCCATGACCGAGGAAATTTTTCCGCGCCCGCCAAACAGGATCAGCGCAACAACGGCAACAACAATAATCTGTAATGGCCCAACGGAACCCATAACTGTCCTCACATGCTTTATTAAACGAGCCTTTGCAGAATACCCGTCGTAATCGGTTTTGGCGAGGTGTTTTTACTGCGCAGGATCCTCGCCCATGTAATCGGTGTGAAATTCTGAACTGGTTTCCAGTGGCTCGTCCAGTGGTAATTCTTCTTCGCTCATCACATCCGAGGGGCTTGGAACGGTAAATCCTGCTGGCACACGACTGTCCAGCAATCCGGCCGCTTTAAGTTCATCCTTGCCGGGCAGGTCGTCAATGCGTTCCAGCCCAAAATGGGCCAAAAAGGCATCTGTCGTACCATAGGTAACAGGACGACCCGGTGTGCGGCGGCGACCCCGAAGTCGCACCCATTTCATCTCCATGAGCAAATCCAGCGTACCTTTGGAAACAGCAACGCCGCGCACATCCTCGATCTCGGCGCGGGTCACTGGCTGGTGATAGGCAATGATGGAAAGCGTTTCCAATGCAGCGTTGGACAGCTTGCGTGGCTCCTCGCGCTCCTCAACCAGAATGTGGGCAATGTCCGGGGCGGTTTGCAGACGCCACTTTTGAGCAACACAGACAAGCTGGATACCCCGCCCGGCATAATTCTGCTGCATACGGGCCAAAAGCGCAGTACATTCAGCATTGGCGGGCAGCCGGGCGCGTATAGTTTCAATGTCCAACGGTTCGGCGGCGGCAAACATAAGTGCCTCAAGCATACGGTAATGTTCTTCATCTCGGGCGCTGACCGGGTGCAAGCCCGGAAGACAGGGCGCAGGATCGTGGTGGCCAGTACGAGCAGAGCGAGCCGCCAAGGCCTTCACCGCTTCTTCTATGGCGTCCAGTGTCGGGTTTTCACTTTCGCTCATAATGGCTCCCCCCGGGCAGCGCAGGGTCGCACATAAAGCGGCGTAAAGGCACCAGACTGGCGCAGTTCAGCCTTGCCTTCCCTGGCCAGTTCCAGCGAAGCCACCAGAGAGCTTGCCAGCATGGATGAACGTGGCGGCTCCTCTGCACCCGGTTTTAGCGATCTGGGCAAAAGATCGTCCAAAGACGTCCATTCGCGTATTTTCCCCAATACGCGCGCCAGTCGTTCGCGGGCCTCTTCCAGGGCGTAAACTATGGGCGCTTTCATGGTTAAATGCGCCCGGGCCACCCGGGAGCGACGCACCGCATAGGCCTTGAGCAAGTCATAAATACTGGCTTCAAAAATCGGTGAGGTAATACGCCGCACGCCTTCTGGTGCGCCGCGTATGAATATGTTGATCCCGGTGCGCTGGCGTTGCATTAATGCAGTGGAGGCAAGGCGCATGGCGTGAAGCCGACGCAAGCGAAAGGCCAGACGAACCGCCATTTCCTCGCCACTTGGTTCCTCAGTTTCAGATTGTGGTTTGGGCAGTAAAAGCCGTGATTTCAAATAAGCAAGCCAGGAGGCCATAACCAGATAATCTGCCGCCAGTTCAATACGAACCTCTTTGATACGTTCGATAAATGCCAAATATTGTTCGGCAAGTTCAAGAATGGAGATATTGCGCAAATCTACTTTTTGCTTGCGGGCCAGCTCCAAAAGCACATGCAGCGGCCCCTCAAAACCATCAAGATCAACCATGAGCGCCGCACCATCGCCAAGTGCTTTTTGTGCGGCCTCAAAGGGCAGGTCTTCCTCAAAAACCTCCACGCTCATGCTGCCCCCCCTGTAAGACGTGCCAGCCATTGGTCGGCTTCTGTCTCCAGAGCAATTACATCTACGCTAGCCGTTTTAACTCCGGAACGGGCAGCCCTGGCACGATCCAGCGCCTTGCCCGCCAGCATTGGTGCGGCGGCGGCAATTTCGCGCATGTCGTCCAATACGCCATTGCATTGCAGCACCACATCACAGCCGGCATCGATTGCATCGCAAGTCCGCGTTGCCAATGTGCCACTTAATGCCTTCATGTCCAGATCATCACTCATCAACAAGCCATCAAACCCGATTCGCTCACGTATGACCGTCTCTATCACGATTTTAGAGCACGTAGCGGCATGATTTGGATCAAAGGCGGTATAAATAACGTGGCCCGTCATAGCCATGGGAGCATGGTTCAGGGCGGCAAAGGGTAAAAAGTCATGGCTTTGCAAGCCCTCTTTACTGGTATCAACCATTGGCAGGGCCAAATGGCTGTCCACTTCGGCGCGGCCATGGCCAGGTATGTGTTTGATGATCCCACTAACCCCGCCAGCGTTTAATCCATCAAGACAGGCCTGGCCCAGTTTTACGGCCAACTCAGGTGTCGTTGAAAACGCACGATCACCGATGACCGGGTCAGCATTGCTGACCGGCAGATCAAGCACCGGCGCACAGTCAACATCAACACCCAGTGCGGCCAGCCGCGCGCCGATGGCGGTGTAATTTGCGCGAACAGCCATGCACATTTCATCATCGGTAAAATCAGAATTGGCGAAGACAGATGCTGGTGGCCCGATACGTCCGCCCAATGCGCGCAAACGCGATACCCGTCCGCCTTCCTCGTCGATCAAGATAGGCGCATTGCGGCCCACACAATCACGCAGATCAGCACAGAGATTACGTATCTGGTCTTCACTCTGGCAATTGCGGGCAAAAAGAATAAAGCCCCAGGGCTGCGCCTTGGCAAAAAACTCTTTTTCCTCAACGCCAAGCGATGATCCGCCGCAGCCAAAAATACAGGCCCGCGCACTCAACGAGGCACCACGAGGCAATCCTGACCGTTCTTTTTTAGCTGATCGCAAAACCCTGTGGCTGCCTCGCGGGTCACGAAGCTGGACGCACGAAGACGGTAATACACGCCCTTGGCCCCCAAATCTGCACGTTGCACATCCGGGACAAACCCTGTGGTAACCGCCGACAGGCGTCCCGCAAGCCCTGCCCAGGCAGTCAAAGCCTGATCTTCTGAGCGAAAGGCGGCAATTTGCACCACAAACTTACCATCTGTCACAGCAGGTATGGTGGCCGGTTCGGGACGGGTTTCTGTTTTTGGAACAGGTTTTATTTCCGCCGCAACGGTTTCGGGTTTTTTCTCTATCATTTTGGCTATGACCGGAGGCGGTGTTACGTCAATTTTCACAGGGCGCGGTAATGGTTCCTCGCTTAATGGCGCCGTGGTAATGGCCTCGGCGGGGGCAGCCTTGATATCATCAAGCGGTTCATAAGCCCGATTACCAAGATTGGGTGTTGGTGTGCCGTGGGTCTCGGCCGGACGGGTTTTGATCGGGCCAGGCTCTGCGGTCACATGGGGTGCTGCATCACGCCCACCTTTACGCAAGCCCTGGTGGTATGCGGTATAGATCACCGCTGCAAACGCCAGCAACACCGCCATGGCAACCACCAGCAATAATGGCCCACGGCTTTCATCACCATCACGACGCGCATCGAACCCGTCTTGGCCTGGGGATGGTGCGTAAACACTGTCGTCTTTTTCAACCATCAAATTTCCTGCCGTGGTCTGTTGTTTTGTGCGAATCACTTCGTGTTCAACGTATCTTAAAGATAGCTGTCCATAGACAACAAGCGCCGGTGTTCTTGCATGGCAAAGGTATCTGTCATACCGGCGATATAATCACACACCACCCGCGCCGTTGCCGCGCCTTTTGCACCATCTGTTTGCGCATAAAGTTCCGTATCCAGCAGATCAGGTTCGTTCAATAAAACATCAAACAGTTCCCGCACGGCGCGGCGCGCCTTGGTTCTGGTACGATTGACGGTGTAATGACGATACATATTGTCCAGCAAAAAAGTGCGCAGCGCATTGATGTTCACCATCATTTCATCAGAAAAACCTACCAATGGTACTGACATCAACCTCACCTGATCTGCACTTTGTGGATTGGCTGTCGCAATGCGCGTGCGTGTTTCACTCAATAAATCATTGACCCATTTGCCAATCAGACGACGCACGGCCTCACGGATAACACGATTGCGCGAAAGACCGGGGTGTTCGGCCATAACCTCCTCAAACGTGGTGCCAACAAGGGGCAGTTCCAATAGCTGTTCAATGGTAATGATCCCGGCGCGCAGGCCATCATCAATATCATGATTGTTATAGGCAATATCATCGGCCAGTGCCGCCACTTGCGCCTCTGGCCCGGCAAATGTGTGTGGCTCCAGCCATTCCCAGCCTTCATAGGCGGTAAACGCCCAGGCTAGCCCGGCTCGATCACTGGCGCGTTTACACAATGGCCCGTTGTGCTTGACCACCCCTTCCAGGGTTTCCCAGGTGAGGTTCAAACCATCAAAACCCGGATAGACATGTTCCATTTGCGTAACAATACGCAAGGTCTGGGCATTGTGATCGAAGCCGTCATAGGCCTTCATGGCTTCGTCCAGAACATCTTCGCCCGCATGACCAAAGGGGGGGTGGCCAAGATCATGGGCCAAAGCCAGAGTTTCGGCCAGATCCTCATCCAGTCCCAGAACCCGGGCAATGGAACGGGCAATCTGTGCCACCTCCAGCGAATGGGTCAGGCGTGTGCGATAATAATCGTCCGCATGAGCAACAAAAACCTGGGTCTTGTGTTTAAGACGGCGAAACGCGGTGCAATGAATTACCCGGTCACGGTCACGCTGAAACGCTGTGCGTGTGGCACTGGGGGCTTGTGGATGCAAACGTCCACGGCTACTCGCCGGGTCAGAAGCAAAGCACACACGTGGCGGAATTGTAAAAATTTCTGTCATTGGCTTACTTTGCAATCAATATAGGGTATCCCCATATAATCAACTATCAGCTATATTCCTACTCCCTGAACGGAGCAAACCCATGAATAATCCCCAAGTGAGCCTGTCATCCTCGGCGGCCAAACGTATCAATACGATCATGGTCAAGCATGGTAAAAGCGCCTTGCGCGTTGCCGTGGTCGGCGGTGGTTGTTCCGGATTTTCCTACACCTTTGATTTTGCTGATACGCCAGAGGAGGATGATCTGGTGATTGAGCGCGATGGGGCCACAGTGCTGGTCGACAAGGTTTCACTGGATTTTCTTGCCGGTTCCGAAATTGATTATTCAGACGAGCTGATCGGGGCAGCCTTCAAGATCAACAACCCCAATGCCAAAAGCGGCTGCGGGTGCGGCACCAGTTTTTCGATATAGTATTTATGAAAAATCTATTTTTTTGTAGAGATTTCTTGACATTTTTGTCAAATATGACAACATGCGCAAATGAAAGAAATTGCTTGGATCAAGGCGGCGCGAAAGGAGTTTGGCAAATTTCCGCCCAAAGTTCAGGAACGCATACTGGATGCCCTGGCCATTGCCAGCTTTGGTGCCAAAGCAGACATTGCAAAATCAATGAAAGGGCTTGGTTCTGGCGTTTTTGAAATCGCCTTACCCTATAGAAAAGACGCTTATCGGACAATTTATGCGGCGCAAATTGGTGATATTATTTGGGTAGTGCATGTCTTCAAGAAAAAATCAAAGACCGGCATTGCCACACCAAAAAAGGAAATTGACCTTCTTAAAGCCCGCTTAAAAAGGATAAAGGAGTTAAAATATGAGTAAGGATGACATGGAGATTATCCGGGGAAGCGGCAGTGTTTACGCTGATTTTGGCGATCCGGATGCTGAAACAAAACAGATGAAGGCGTATCTTTCCGCTGAAATCATCAAAGCCCTGGATCAACATAAACTAACCGTTCGCCAAGCTGCAAAACAGACCGGCATCACGGCGGCAGATATTTCACGTATTCGCAATGCAGACCTCGGGCGCTTTACCCTAGACCGGCTAGTGCGCGTGCTTGGCCGTTTAGGGCAGAAGGTGGAAATGAAGGTGCGCGAAGCGGCATAAGAACGGTTATCCACATTGCATATGACGACAAACCTGCCCCTTGCAATTGACATTGCGGGTAAATCCGTTTCATTGGCGCGGCCCGTTTCAAGACCCATCACGATACAAAATTTCGAGAATAATTATGCACGCTTATCGCACTCACACCTGCGGCGAATTACGCCGCGAACACGTTGGTAAAACCGCACGTCTGGCCGGTTGGCTACACCGCAAACGCGATCATGGCGGGCTGTTGTTCGTTGATCTGCGCGATAATTTTGGTGTGACCCAAATTGTGCTTTTGCCGGACAATCCGCATTTTGCCACGCTGGAGCGCATGCGTGTAGAAAGCGTTGTTTCGGTCACCGGCGATGTAGTCGCCCGCGATGATGAAACGGTAAATGAAAACCTGCCCACTGGCGCGGTGGAAATGCACGTTACCGCTATGAAGGTGCTGTCCGAGGCGGCGGAGCTGCCTTTGCCAGTGTTTGGCGAGCCGGAATATCCCGAAGATATTCGCCTCACCTATCGTTATCTGGATTTGCGCCGCGAAAGTTTGCACGCCAATATTTTGCTGCGCTCGAAAATTATTTCCTCCATCCGCCAGCGGATGATCGCGCAGGACTTTACCGAGTTTCAAACCCCCATTCTGACCGCCTCCTCACCAGAAGGCGCACGGGATTTTCTGGTGCCATCTCGCATACACCCGGGTGAGTTTTACGCCCTGCCGCAAGCGCCGCAGCAATTCAAACAACTCATCATGGTTTCGGGCTTTGATCGGTATTTTCAGATCGCCCCGTGTTTTCGCGATGAAGACAGCCGGGCGGATCGCAGTCCCGGTGAATTCTATCAGCTCGACATGGAAATGAGTTTTTGCACCCAGGAAGATGTGTTCGCCGTTATCGAACCTGTCTTGCATGGTGTGTTCAAGGAATTTGCCGACAAGCGCCATGTCCCGGATGAGCCATTTGCGCGTATCCCCTATGCGCAAGCCATGCTTAAATACGGCACTGACAAGCCAGACCTGCGCATTCCGTTTGAGATATGTGATGTTTCTGATCTGGTTTCACGCGAGGACGTGACCCTCGGGGTATTCAAGAAAATCGTTGAGGGTGGAGGCGTTGTTCGCGCCATTCCAGCACCAGATACAGGCGAACATGCCCGCAGCTTTTTTGATAAAATGGACGGCTGGGCGAAAAAGGAAATGCAGGCACCAGGTCTTGGCTATATGCGCTTTGTTGAGGCCGAAGGGCAGATCACCGCAACCGGGCCAATTGCTAAATTTTTCTCTGCCGAGGCACTGAGCGCCATTGCGAAGCGCGCCGGGATCAAGGCCGGGGATGGCCTGTTCTTTTCTGCCGGCAAGGCAAGTGATGCGATAAAGCTCGCCGGGGCAGCACGAGCCAAGATCGGTGCTGATCTGAACCTTATTGAGCCAGACGTGTTCCGGTTTTGCTGGATTGTTGATTTTCCCATGTTCGAGTGGAATGAGGACGAAAAGCGCGTTGATTTTTCACACAATCCTTTCTCTATGCCACAAGGCGGGATGGAGGCCTTGCTGGAGAAAGACCCGCTGGAAATTCTGGCCTACCAATATGACATCGTTTGCAATGGCGTAGAATTGTCATCGGGAGCAATCCGTAACCACCGCAGCGAAATTATGCTCAAAGCCTTTGAAATTGCCGGCTATGGCGCTGATGTAGTCGAAGACAAGTTTGGCGGCATGTTAAACGCCTTTCGTTATGGCGCACCGCCCCACGGCGGTATTGCCCCCGGTATTGATCGTATTGTGATGTTGCTCGCAGGTGTAGAAAACATCCGTGAAGTCATCCTGTTCCCGATGAACCAGCAAGCGCAGGATTTGATGATGCAGGCACCAAACACTGTATCAGATGCACAGCTAAAAGAGTTGCATATTCGAGTGGTGGAACCGCCAAAACCAGCTGGTTAAAAAGAAACTAGTCTGCCTTGCCCGCCAGCTCCTGTTCCTCAAGAGAAGATTTCAAGGCAGCTTGTGCCTTGTCCAGTGACCGGACAGCCATATCCAGTGCGCGTTGCGCACGGCGATTGTCCAGCCTCAGCCCATCAAGGGCGCGTTGCGCCCGGGCCAAAGCACGTTGCTCTTCGCTGCGCACATCATCAAAATTTGGCCAGGAATACGTTTGACCATCACGCTCAATAACGACTTTGGGAAACTCGCCGTCACTCATGGCTTCTGCCAGGGCGATACGGGCCTTTTGCAGCGCGTATTGTGATTGCTCAACGGCCTCTTTGGTGGTTTTGGCTATGGCCGTACGGTTTTCATCTGATAGATCAAAAGAAAAGGAATAGTTGAACCCGGTTGTACCATTGCGCATACTGGCATTAGTCCATTGCACATCGCTACAATCTTGTAGTGACAGGTTTCTTGGCAGGGTCGTCTTTTCACTCCCACAAGCATCATCGAGCTGTTCTTGCCTCAAACCTTTAACCCTTGTAAGATTAGCCCCTGACAAAATGGCTTCCTCAAAATTTGTACCGCGTACATCGGCACGGCCAAACTCTGATTGTCGCAGGTTTGCACCTTCAAAGTCCGCGCCGGTCAACTTTGCACCATCCAGTCTCGCCTTGAATAAATTTGTGTTTTGCAGGCTGGCATCATTCAGGTCTGCGCCAGAAAGGTCAGCGTAGCCAAGATTGCTACGATCAAAAACAGCATCAGGCATTTTGGCACCAACCATGCTTGAATGTGACAAGTTAGAGCCAATCAACTCGGCATCTGCACCCTGAATACCGTTAAGGATTGCATAGGCCAGAATAATGCCCTCAGCCTCAACGTCATCCAGCTTGGCCCCGGTCATATCGCAACGGGAAAAATTTGACCCTTCCAGCACTGCATCGCTTAAATCCGCTCTTTTGAATATCGCTCTGCCAAAATTGGCCCCACTGATTTGTGCGCCCATCAAATTGGCTCCGGTGAAATTTGCTCGTGGGAAACTGGCCCCCTGCATAGCAACACCGGAAAGGTCTTTACCGGAAAGGTCGCAATCAGCACATACCCCGCCAAAGCCGATGTGACGCAATAAATCTTCTGTGGCAGCACCAGGTGTGCTGGCAATTGCCAAAACGGCAAGGCCAAAGGAAACTGAGGCAAAAAGGCGAATAATCATATTGTTTTTCTCAAACTCTTATCGATGGTGGGGAGAGTTTACGCGAAAACCTCCTCTATCGCGACTTAAATTGCCGTAATTCTTAAGAAAGCCTGGTGTAACCAAAATTATTCGTCTGGCTGCGCTGGAATTCTGCTTCATGTGCTGTCATTGTGGGTTATGCCACAAGGAGTACAGCATCATGCTGGATAAAGACCTGGAAACCGAAATTCTTGAAATTCTGGATAACCAGAACTCGGTTCTTGGTGTAGAAATTGCCGAAGTATTAGACAATCGATATTTTGAAATTTGGCGCACCTGCCACAATAGTGCCAAAATTTATTCCACGCCATTTGGCCATTATTATTTGCGTATCGATAAAAAAATTGAAGGGTTGGCACGCCTCAGCCCGTCTATATTGCGTGATTTTCTCACTTATACCCGTATTTCTACCTTGGCCAATTTTGAACAGGCCGTAGATGATGCCAAAAATTCACGTCAGGAGCATGTGCGTATCTCGGACGAGAAACGTGATATTGCAAAACAGATCATCAGCGAAACACTGTCTCCGCAAATACTGGAACGCACGGGCATATTGATCGCGGGTGATGTTTGCCGCAACATGGCCCACCTTGTTCCCCGGCCAGAACGTTCAACGGGTAAAATGGTACGAGGATCAGATATAGATTTGATTTTTGTTATTGAGCACGATGACGGCTTAAAAGATGAAATTGAAGGTATAATTACCGAAGCCAAAGCCATCTATTTGCAACACCCGGCCTTGCGCGAGGAACTGGATTTTGTGGTCAACACCCTGGATCATTATCGTGAAGCCTCCAGTTTTAAGGGTGTTCCCAACATGATTTCCTGCAAGGCTGCACTGGAAGGACAACATCTGGCTGGCTCAAAGGCAATTCTTCAGCAATCAACAGACATTTTATTACGGGCGCAAATACCACGAAAAGTCATCAAGCTCACTGAAACTGCTTTCTCTGACCGCTTAAGAGCTATGGAGAGACTGCGCAAGGATCCGGACGTGATCGGGCTGCCACGCGAGCGGAGATTGTTTTATTATTCCGATGAAATATGGGAGTTTATGTTAAGCTGACAGACGCAAAAATTACGGTTTGCGCCCTTCCACAGTGATGGCAGAGCTTTTCGATTGCTCCTGATCTCTGATCTGCGCCGGGGCTTCTGTTTCAGTATGGATATAATTATACAGCATACGACGTACCGCTGTTTCATCACTCAGCCGGCAAGCGGCCTCCAACCCGTTCAGCGTTAGCGTAACCTGGTTACGGTCAATCTTGCCCCGGGCAAGCGCAACCTGATTAGAGGGTGTGGATTCAGCTGTTTCACCAGGGGCCAACAACGCCTCTGATATTTTTTCACCCGCACGTAACTTGGTGATAACAATCGGAATATCCACATTAGGCCTTAGCCCTTGAGAGGTAATCATCCGCCGGGCTATATCGGCAATCAATACCCCTGGCCCCATATCATGAAAGAACAGGCCGCCTCGGCTATTATCGTCGTTAATGCCAATATGTAGTGCTTCAAGCACCAATGAAACCGCTTCCCGCTCGGTCATGAAATAACGTTCAACTTCCGGGTGGGTGATCGTAACCGGCAGAAGGCGTTCAATCTGATGGGCAAACAATGGCACCACAGAACCAGACGAGCCAAAAACATTGCCGAAACGCACAACAATATGGCGCGTTGATGAGGCAGTATCCAGATCCCGCGCCCGGCATAGTTCTTCAGCGATTTTTTTGGTCGCACCCATCATATTATGAGGTCGAACGGCCTTGTCTGTTGAAATCAGAACCAGCGCCTGCGCGCCAAACTCACAGGCAACATCAGATGTATTGCGGGTGCCCAACACATTGGTCGCCGCGCCTTCTGCGGGGTTGTCTTCAACCATGCCAACATGCTTGAGCGCAGCAACATGAAAAACAATTTCCGGCTTCTCGTCCTCAAAAACCTGACGCAGCCGCGCCTTGTCGCGTACATCACCCAGCACCACACGTCTCGTAAGGCTGGGCTGTAATTCGTCCAGAGCACCACGCAAGGTGTAAAGACCGTATTCATCATGGTCAAAAGCGACGAGTGATGCCGGGGCAGAGGCCGCAACTGCCCGCGAAAGTGCAGAGCCGATTGTACCGGCGGCACCGGTAATCAAAACACGCTTGCCTGCCAGGTGCGCGCCAAGAGAAACCAGTTCTACATCTTGTTCCTTGCGACCCAGTATTTCTTCGGGATCATAGGTTGTACTCGAACTCACGGGATATTTCCCCCCATTTTCCCGGTCAAGACCGGCCTTACATCACACAAAACCGAACCCTAGGCGTATCGAAATGCAAGCCAATAGTCCAGCCTAGTCCCCAATGTTAGCGGCGATTGTAAATAATTTCTGCAAAAAAGATAGGCCTATAAATTTTTCATTGGTTTTAACGCTCTACGGCATATATCCTGTCGGTCATATTTCAGCTTTAAAAGGCGCGGATAAAATGATGGCCCATACCTTAGTGATAAAATCCGCTTGCGGGGCGGCAATACAACTGGGCAACAACCAGCCTATGGCGTTGATAGCCGGGCCATGCGCACTTGAAAGCCGTGACCATGCCCTGGAAGTGGCCAAGGCATTGAAAGAAATATCGATTCTCCTGAACGTGCCACTGATATTCAAGACCTCTTTTGACAAGGCAAACCGCACAAGTGCCGAAGCGATGCGCGGTATAGGCATGACTGCGGGACTGCCCATTCTGGCGGAAATCCGCGAAACCCTGGATCTGCCTGTGCTAACCGATGTGCATCTACCTGAACAATGCGCCCCGGTCGCCGAAGTGGTGGACGTGTTGCAAATACCCGCTTTTTTGTGCCGCCAGACAGACCTTTTGCTGGCTGCTGCCGCCACAGGGCGGGCCATAAACATCAAAAAAGGTCAGTTTCTGGCCCCGTGGGATATGGCTCATGTCATTGAAAAGGTACGCAAGGCTGGAAATCCAGATGTCATGGTCACTGAACGCGGTGCCAGTTTTGGCTATAATACCCTGGTTAGCGATATGCGTTCCTTGCCAGTATTGGCCCGCACTGGTGCGCCCGTGGTTTTTGATGCCACCCATTCAGTGCAACAGCCGGGCGGGCTTGGCGGTGCCTCAGGCGGTCAAAGAGAGTTTGTTCCGGTATTGGCACGGGCCGCTGTGGCCATTGGTGTTGCCGCAGTGTTTATCGAAACCCACCCGGATCCGGATAACGCCCCCTCGGATGGCCCCAACATGGTGCCCTTGAATGAGTTTGAGGCCTTGGCCCGTGACCTGATGGAATTTGATAAACTGGCCAAACGAAGGCCATAAGCACAACATCACGGGGATAAATTGCGTTTCACACCGTTCTTCAGGTTCATGCTATCCATACTTCGAGGCCACACCAGTAGCGCGTACTGGTGTGGCACCTCTCCTTCGACAAGTTCAGGATGAGGTGCTTATGTCCAACCTCATCCTGAGCTTGTCGAAGGATTGAGGAACACTAGGGTCAGGTTCCCGAATAAGGCAAATGCCTTTCCACCACCTCGGTTTGAAAGATCACAGGTGTCCCAGTTATGGGACAGTTCACCGCATAAATCTGCTACGATACTGTATCACAGGTCTTTTGGCTCTTTTCGTCTGGCACTGAAGCGCGTATAGGCTTCTTTTTTAAGTTTGCTGCGGGCCTTTGATCCCGCTGGAGGCGATGATGACTGATATTCTTGAGCGCGCCCGTGCGCGGGCGCTCGATCCTGCCGTGCTGGATTTACCACCCGGCGACCCGTCCAAAACCCGTATTGTGGTGGCCATGTCCGGTGGTGTTGACAGCACCGTTACCGCTGCGCTTCTCAAAGGCGCTGGCTATGATGTCATCGGTATCACCCTGCAACTTTACGACCATGGTGCGGCCATAGCCCGCAAGGGTGCCTGTTGCGCCGGTGATGATATTCATGATGCACGCCAGGCGGCGGAACGGCTTGGGTTCCCCCATTACGTGCTGGATTATGAAGGGCGTTTCTCTGAGGCGGTAATGGAGGAATTCGCCGATAGCTATCTGGCCGGGCGAACGCCCATCCCCTGTATTCGCTGTAACCAGACCGTCAAGTTTGCTGATCTGTTGCGCACGGCAAAAGATCTGGGCGCTGTGGCCTTGGCCACCGGACATTATGTGCGCCGGGTAAAGACCAATGACGGGGTACAATTGCACCGGGCCGTGGATGCCAAAAAAGACCAGTCTTACTTCCTGTTTGCCACCACGCCAGAGCAGCTTGCCTTTTTGCGCTTTCCTTTAGGTGGCTTGCAAAAGGATGAGGTGCGTGCATTGGCGACTGATCTGGGTCTGGCGGCGGCTGACAAACCCGACAGCCAGGACATTTGTTTTGTGCCAGATGGCAATTATGCCGCCATTGTCGAACGGCTGCGCCCGGGGGCGGCGCGCCCCGGCGATATTGTGCATGTGGATGGCCGGGTGCTGGGTCAGCACAAGGGCGTCATCCATTACACCGTGGGTCAGCGTCGGGGCCTTGGTGTGGCACTGGGCGCCCCGCTTTATGTGGTGCGTCTGGACGCCGCAAAGGCACAGGTTTTTGTTGGCCCGCGCGAGGCATTACTGGTTGCTGGGCTGTCCTTGCGAGAGGTTAACTGGCTGGGTGATGAGGATATGGCAGCACTGGATGGCACGCCGGTGGCGGTCAAGGTGCGCTCTACCCGGCCCCCGGTTCCGGCGCATTTTGCCTGCAATGAAAGCGGCGCTTTGCAAGTGATGCTGGATCATGGCGATGAGGGAGTGGCACCGGGTCAAGCTTGTGTTTTTTATGAACCAGAAGCTCCGCACGCAAGGGTGTTGGGCGGCGGCTGGATTTCACAAACACAAAAAATGCTAAACATGCCGACGAGGCGTTGCACTACCTGATTGCCGTTGTCCCTTGCCTGTTTCCCAGCAAAGGCGTTAACTGAAACAAACATAATTTTCTGGGGGAGAGAAAACATGGCACATATTGTTATTCTGGGCGCAGGGCTTGGCGGAGTGCCAATGGCACTGGATATGCGGGCCAAAGCACGACGTGAAGATAAAATTACCGTGGTTTGTGACAGCCCGACTTTTAATTTCACACCGTCCAACCCATGGGTGGCTGTGGATTGGCGCACCGCAGATCAGATCAAAGTTGAGCTGGCCCCTGTATTCAGGAAAAGAAACATCGGATTCATTCATGCCCGTGCCGATGCGCTCGACCCGAAAAACAATACCATTGGCCTTAGCGACGGGCAAACTATCAGCTATGATTATCTTGTCATCGCCACCGGGCCAGAACTGGCCTTTGATGAGGTGGATGGTCTTGGCCCGGACGGCCATACGGTTTCCATCTGCACCACCGATCATGCCGAAAACGCACGAAATAAATGGCTGGACTTTGTTGATGATCCCGGCCCGATTGTGGTTGGCGCAGTGCAGGGCGCGTCCTGTTATGGCCCAGCTTATGAATTTGCCATGATTATGGATACTGATCTGCGCAAGCGTAAAATCCGTGATCGTGTGCCGATGACCTTTGTCACAGCTGAACCATATATCGGCCATTTGGGCCTTGGCGGCGTTGGTGACACCAAAGGAATGCTGGAAAGCGAAATGCGTAACCGGCATATCAACTGGATCACCAATGCGCGGGTTAAAAAAGTCAAAGCCGGCCTGATGGTCGTTGAGGAAATGGGCGAGGATGGCGCGATCAGGGCCACCCACGAACTACCGTTCAAACATTCCATGATGCTGCCCGCCTTTCGCGGTATCAAACCTCTGATGGGGCAAGAAGGCCTGGTCAACCCGCGCGGGTTTGTCACCGTGGACGAGCATCAGCGCAACAAGGCATATCCCAATATTTTCTCGGTCGGGGTGTGCATTGCCATTGCGCCAGTGGGGGCGACGCCGGTACCCGTGGGTGTGCCCAAAACCGGCTTTATGATCGAGAGCATGGTGCGGGCCACATCGCAAAACATACGCGCCCTTCTGGATGGCCGTGAACCCAAAAACCAGGCAAGCTGGAACGCCGTCTGCCTGGCCGATTTTGGGGATGGGGGTGTTGCTTTTATTGCGTCACCACAAATTCCGCCGCGCAATGTTAATTGGGCGTCACAGGGCAAATGGGTGCATTTGGGTAAAATTGCCTTTGAAAAGTTTTTTCTGGGCAAAATCAAACGCGGCGTTGCCGAGCCGTTATTTGAAAAAATGGCTCTCGATATGATGGGTATTAAAAAATCAAAATAAGTTTATAGCTGACGCGCATCATACCTTTTGATATATACTGTCTTCAGACAAGTAAGGGAAAATCATGACCATACTCAAATCCACACAAATTCTGTCCGAATCGGGCGACTCTTTTGAAGATGCTGTATCAAATGGCGTAGAACGATTTTCAAGAACCGTGAAGCATGTACGCTCGGCCAGCGTCAATCACATGTCGGTCACTGTTGAAGACGGAAAGGTTGATAAATACCGCGTCAATATGCAGATCACCTTTGAAGTGAAATAAGGACTTCATTACGGCTGTTTTTGATACGCTCTGATCAGCTCCAGTGCGGGCGTGCTCACCCAGGCTTTTTCATGAAAAGCCTCGCCATAGTTAACAGGCGTAACGTTTTTGTATTCATGCACGGTTTCATCAGCAATAAAGCGTATGCCTTTCCTGATTGAGGCTTTGTGGTTCGGGTTGGCGCCATGGGTCAGCAACAACCGGGCCAGCCGCCCGTTTTTTTGTCGGCCAGATTGAGCAGCCTGGGAGACAACGGTGTTAAACAGGGCCGTATGACCACCAAAGCCGTCCCTGTCTTTATCTGCAGGCTGGTCGACATTGGCCCCTTTTGCGATTAGCCATTTGGCGATCTCCATTTCATCAAAATCCACTGCCATATGCAACAGGGTTGTACCATCCAGTGGCGTGCCATGAAGGCCAAGGCTTTCATCATCATGACAACCCATTTCAAATGGATAGATTTCGCGATAGGTAAATCGTTGGCTGAGAAGACCAGGTTTTTTTTCTAGATGCGCGTCAAGCAGGTCTATTCTGCCCCGGTGAAACGCCATGACCGATGTATCGGGGTATTGAATTCCTTGTTCGGCAAAAAGGGCAAGGCAGGCGTGTTTTGCTTCGGGGTTGCGATAATATCCTTCCAGCAGCAATGCTATGGGGGCCATTGGATCGCCATTGTCGCTTAAAGGGGCACCAATATCTGCAAGGAATTGTAATCCTTTGATGTTGAGTGTTTCGCATGGCCCCATAACGGCGTCTGGTGCGGGTTCAGCGCCCTTTTTCATGAGCAAATGAGCCATTCGGATGCGCCCTTTTAGCGTTGCGCGATCCAAAGCCCATTGCTGATCCTGTCCCGGTATGAGCAGTAATTCTTCAAACACACGCTGGCTTCCAACCTGTGCCGCACAAACAAGGGGCGGCCCCCAATTGGAGGTGATGCCATTGACGCGATCATGCAAAAGTTGTGGATGAGTACGAATGAGACCAGTAACGATGGCGGGGTCATCGGCACAAATCCCGTTAAACATTTCAATGCCATGCTTGAATTTCGGCCAGCTTGGAAAATCATGAGCACGGGCAAACGTTAACTGGGCATCAGCCAGCTTGGCGCGGACGGGTTCTGGCAATGACGGATGATATTGGTTAAAAAGTGCGACAGCTTTCGGGTCGCTCGCGCGATATGCAGTTAATAACTCACGCACCCTTTTTTTGAGTTGTGCCAGATCAGCAGGCGCAAGAATCCGCCATTTAGGTTCTGGCAGGTTTGTTTTGGTCATATTCAGATAGCCTCCTTTCCTGATTGCCGTGCGCGGCAATGTCTTGCCCGTGTTCGCATGGCGGGCAGAAAGAAGGGTATGTATACAGTCATTCAGCAACTGTTGCAGGTGGGCGCTGCCCTTACCGCGAACGGGGTGCGCCCTGCGCGCCCGTGAAAACTAGTTTGACAAAATATATAAGTCAATGTTTTTACAAAAGCAGTGCTCGTGCAAACTTGTCCTCTTGACCCTCTTATGACACAGGGCCATGTTGCAGTGCATCATAGGCGTTAGTAGAAGGAAATCGTCATGTCCCTGGCATCAAACCCCATCGTCATTGTTGGTTACGCACGAACGCCCATTGGTGGCCTTTTGGGCGAAATGACCCCCCTTAGTGCCAACGAACTGGGGGCTATTGCCATCAAAGCGGCACTGGATGATGCCGGTTTGGCAGGTGAGGCGGTGGAGCAGGCCTTTATGGGCTGTGTTCTTCCCGCCGGGCAGGGGCAAGCACCAGCGCGCCAGGCGGCGTTAAAGGCCGGACTGCCAACCCATGTAGAGGCGACAACACTGAACAAGATGTGCGGCTCCGGTATGCAGGCGGCAATTATGGCCCGTGATGCGCTTGGCACCGGGCAGGCGGGTGTCATCATTGCCGGGGGCATGGAAAGCATGACCAATGCCCCACATATGCTGCCAACCCATCGCGGCGGGTACAAATATGGTCATGACCGGCTGCTGGATCATATGGCGCAGGACGGGCTGGAAGATGCTTACTCCCATGAACCCATGGGCAAGTTCGCCGACACGGCCGCACAAAAATACCAGTTTACGCGAGAGGCACAGGATGCTTACGCACTGGAAACCTTGCGCCGTACGCAAGCGGCGGCGGCAGATGGCTCATTTGACCGCGAAATCAATCCGGTGACGATTAAAAACCGCAAGGGCGAACAGGTTATCGAAACCGATGAGCTGCCTCGCAAGGCCCGCCCGGAAAAAATTCCTCATTTGCGTCCGGCCTTCACTAAAGATGGCACAGTAACAGCGGCCAATGCCTCGGCCATTTCAGATGGTGCGGCGGCTTTGGTGATGATGCGCCGCTCAGAAGCCGACAAGCGCGGCCTGAAACCCATTGCCAAAATTGTTGCCAGTGCCGCCCATGCCCATGAGCCGGAATGGTTCACCACGGCCCCGGTGCCAGCGATAAAAAAAGTGCTGGACAAGGCCGGTTGGGACATTAGCGATGTTGATTTGTGGGAGATCAACGAGGCGTTTGCCGTGGTGCCTATGATTGCCATGAAAGAGCTTGGCCTGTCTCATGAAATGGTCAATGTGCATGGTGGTGCCTGTGCGCTGGGGCATCCCATTGGTGCATCCGGCGCCCGTATTATGGTCACGCTGATGGCGGCGCTTGAAAAGCGCGGCAAGACCAAAGGTGTGGCGTCCTTATGCATTGGTGGCGGCGAGGCCACGGCAGTCGCATTGGAAATGCTTTAGCTTCTTTAGCCTGGAAAAGCCTTACTTATGGCCTGATGAATGGCCAGCGCGCCCATCAGGTTTTGAAATGCTTCATCTCCGAACAAAACCCGTAATTCCCGTGCATCCTTGCAATGCTGCTCATAGTTTTTCCGGGCTTGCGGGTCAAAATTCTCAAAGCCTTCATCGTCTGCCCATTCCTCAAAATCGTCATAATCAATGACGCTTTGGGCTTGAACCGCGAAATAATAAACCAGATTACCAATTGTTGGGGCGTTTGGTGCTGCTTTCCTGACGGTGATGTCACGCACCATCTGTCCATAATCGCTGACCAATGTGCAATGGTATGCGTTTGGCCCGGTTTTCTCTGCCGTGAGGGTCAGGTTTGCAGCGGCGATGGCCTCGTCTATGAAATCACTCATCTTCTTCCCAGTTTCTATTCACTAAGGTCACTCGAACAATACCGGGTCTTCAACGCTAATGCCTTCACAGGATATGCGGCAGCCATAAACCAGTATTTCAACACCCGCCTCGCGGGCGCGTTGTAATGCCACGCTATACGCTGGATCAATATCATCGGCGGGGGCAAAACGGCTACAGTCACTACGCTGCACAACAAACAGCACAATGGCACGATTGCCTTTGCGCACCTCATTGGTCAGATCGTCCATGTGCTTTGCGGCGCGTTTACTGACCGAATCTGGAAACTCTGCCAGTCCTTGTTCGCGCGACAGGGTGACGCTTTTCACCTCCACATAGCAGGGGCGGCGGCCCTCGTTTTGCAACAGGAAATCCACCCGGCTATTCGTGCCGTATTTTACCTCACGACGAAGATCATCATAACCATTCAGAGGTGTAATCATGCCGTCCAGGATCGCCTCTTCGGCCAGAGCATTGGCCCGGCCCGTATGCACACCGACCAGGGCACCATTCATTTCGATAAATTCCAGGCTGTATTGCAGTTTGCGTTTGGGGTTTTTGCTGTCCGAGATACACACTCTGGCCCCCGGGGTATTCAGACCCAGCATGGAGCCGGGATTGGCGCAATGCACAGTTATCTCCTCGCCCGTGCCAAGGCGAACATCGGCCAGAAACCGCTTATAACGTTTAATCAGGGTCGCTTCGACAAGGGGTTCGGGGAATCGCATAACATCATACTGCCCTTGTGTCGGTGCTCACCGCAATAGGGGCTTTATTTTACCCAGACTTTCGCCATAGTGCGCGATCAGAGTCAGGCTTTGCGGGCGTGGCGGAATTGGTAGACGCACAGGACTTAAAATCCTGAGATCTGTTAGATCGTGGGGGTTCGATTCCCCCCGCCCGCACCATCACTTCTTCGGGGGTAACATTTATTGACGAAGGTGGATAAATCTATTCCGTCACCGCCAGATCGAAGGTAACGATATGGCGCACATGAGCCGTTGCCTCAGTGGCGTTAGCCGGAAGAAGGGCGGCATCAATCAGCGAGCCAAAATTCATTACAAAAGAGTTTCCCGCCTTGTTCAATAATTCATGAAACAGGGTGACATCGCGCAATTCCCCGCTCAACACGCAAAACAGATAATATAGGGCTGAGTTTCTGGCCGATATATGTAAAGGCGCGATCGGGGCCTTGTATTTTCGTGCCAGCGAAACGGCGGTAGACTGCCATGGCTGATCCTGAAGCCCCGTCATTGTCAGCTTTGCCAGTTTTCCTGCCGGAAACATGATGATGCAACGTTCATCATTCATCGCCGCTTTAACTCCGGCCAGGGTGGCCCGTGTAGTCTCGCGAGATCGTTTTTCCAACACCCATTCAACCGGAATAATCAGATCTTCGCCGCGTGGCACCACCCGCAGGGCGTCGGCATTGGCCAAAAACATTATGTCTGGACGACGTTTTTTAAGCACATCAAACACCGCCATACCATCGGCAAGTCCGGTGGGATGATCGGCAATGACCACCAAGCGCCCGGTTTCAGGCACATGGTGCAAGCCATCAATATCAAGACGTAAATCCAGTATGCGAGACACCTCCTCAAAAGCCTCAAACCCGGTGTTTCGCTCTATTCGCTCTGCCATTGCACAGGCACGCTTATAACCAAGCAAAGAATAAAGCACTGGCTGTATGAGCGGCCAAATGGCCTTTTGCGCCCGCAAACGCTGGCAACGCTCGCCGATCAACTCGTCAACAATGTGCCTGGATTTAGGGTCAAAGCTCATTCAAGTTATCGCACCCTTGCAACCGGTCATCGATTATGCCTTGCCATTTTGTAATTTGAAGGCAGCAATAAGAATTGCAATACTGTTTTTTTGATAACCGGGTGATATTCAATGAAAACTGCATATCTGGCTGCAATACTATACCTGACCGCCAACGGCGCAATGGCCCAGCAAACCAATGCAACACCAAAACCGCCCCCTCCACCACCGTGTTCAGCAGACGAGTACCGCCAGCTGGACTTTTGGGTAGGGGAATGGGATTTGTGGTATAGTCAGGGCAAGGACAAGCCTAAAGGCACAGCGCACAATTCAATCACCAAAGGTGATTTCGGCAATTGTGTCATTACCGAGCATTTTACCATGTCTGGTTTTAATGGCACCAGCATCTCAACCTATCACAACCGCATTGGCCAATGGCGCCAGACCTGGGTTGATGACAAGGGCGGTTATTTTGACCTGGTTGGTGGCCCGGCAGAAAAAGGCGCCGGTTATGACTTTGGACTGGAACTGGTTCACCCCGAAGGTATCAAGGTGCCCTATTTGCGCATGATTTGGCAAATTGAGGATAAGGATCATCTTGTCTGGCGCTGGCAAAATCACAAGAAAGGTGAGACAGAATGGCAGGATAGCTGGGTGCTGCACTATGTCCGCGAAGGGGCGAAAAGGAATGAGTTAAAGGATTAAAACTCAACTGCGCCCAACCACTTATGCCGCGCGGATATTGCGCAAAAAACCTTCGACCTGTGTACGCAAGTTTTCCGCCTGCTTGCCCAGTTCACCGGCGGCATCGACCACATTACCAGAGGCAGCACCGGTTTCGTTGGCACCTTCAAGAACCTGAACAATGTTGCGCGAAACATCCTGGGTACCGGTTGCCGCCTCTTGAGTATTGCGGGCAATTTCCTGGGTTGCCGCAGATTGCTCCTCAACCGCTGCGTTAATGGCGACGGAAACTTCGTTCATTTCATCAATGGTAGAACGAATGGCACCAATGGCTTCCACCGATTGGCCGGTAATTTCCTGCATACCCTGAATTTGTCCGGCAATGTCTTCGGTGGCCTTGGCGGTTTGCGTGGCCAGGGATTTTACCTCGGATGCCACCACAGCAAAGCCGCGTCCGGCTTCGCCGGCACGAGCAGATTCGATCGTCGCGTTCAGTGCCAAAAGATTTGTTTGTTCGGCTATATCGGAAATCATATTGACCACTTCACCAACTTTTTCAGCGGCCCGGGCCAATGATTCAATCGTGTCATTTGTGGTCTGAGCGCGCTCCACCGCCTGCCCGGCAATTTCCGTGGAATGGGAAACCTGCTGGGCAATTTCGCTAACCGATGCACCCATCTGTTCAGCCGCTGTAGCAACAACGGAAACATTGGCGGTGGCTTCCTCGGCTGCAGCAGATACGGTCGTGGACTTTTCTGACGTATGTTCCGCCGTTCTGGCCATGGTCTGGGCCGTGGTTTCCAGTTCTGTGGCCGCCGCCGCAACAGATTCTACAATACCCAGCACGTTTTGCTCAAACGAGCCTGCAAGTTCATCCATTTCTTTGCTTTTTTGAATCTCTATCTCTTCCAGATAAATAGAGATAGCAAAATCCATATCCAGCATGGCCGCTTTGTTAAGTGCGACCAGATACAGGGCACGCTTGTCCCCCAGCTTGTCCCTGCCAAGGCCCTTGGAGACAAAAGTTGCAGAAATTTTCTGGGCAAGCTCTGTAACAATAAAAGCATACCCGGCGATGTACCAGCGTGGTTCAAGACCAAGAACAGCATGCACCTTGCCGATGCGACGCACGGACTGAACATAATTATCGTCAAATGTGCCGTTGGTAATGCTCATCCAGTGTTCAAACTGTTTTTGGCTGGCATGTTTTTTTTGCTGTTCATTGCTAAAAAATTTATTGACCTGGGGCCATTGCCCAATGTGATCGTAAAACCGGTTAAGAATGTCAGGCAGCCATTCTTTGATATAAGGCTGCATTTCCTGTAATGCGCCGCCGCAGCGCCCGCGCTGCAAATCCATAAACTTCAAACGTTCATCAATGGCAATGTTATCAGTCATAGTATTAATCACCTGTTTTCTGCCTGTTGCGTGGACGTTGCCCAAGGGCAATCACCCGCTATTAAATCCCCAAGTGCTCTCAATTAACCGGGATTTGGTTACCAAAATCTTAGCATGTAAAATGAATTACCGCCCACTTGTAGTTGTATTTTATAATTGACAAGCTGTGCGCCAAAGTATCGGGATACTCACACTGAATTGCAGAGGGTATTACCGGGGTCAGATTTTACTGCGCTCTGGAAAAGCCCTGCACATAATCAACCAGAGAATAGACCGTCACAAGAGCGGCAAACCCGATAAGGGCCAGACTGATTGTGTCTACCTGACCCAATATATGAGCAATTATAACGCCGATTTGCGCAACGCCCTGTACCACGGCCTTAACCTTGCCCGATAGCCGCGCTCCTATGCTCACGCCCCGTGATGCCGCCATAATGCGTGCATAAGAGACAATAATATCCCGAAACAGGAACGGGAAAACGAGCCAGAGCGGCATCCAGCCCGCAGCAGAAAAAGCCATAAAAACAGTTAGTCGATACAGACTGTCGCACAAGGGATCCAGCGCCTGGCCCAGCCCACTGGACAGCCCCATTTTACGTGCCAACGCGCCATCCAGCACGTCAGATAACTCACTGACAATCGCTAAAACCAGCACCGCCCACAATAACGGTGAGCCGGTGGCGAGAAGATAATAAATACCAAAACCCAAAACAACGCGCAGCAGGGTCACGATATTGGGCAGGGTGAGTATTGTGCTCTGTTCCTTCATAATGATTTCGCCTTTTCAATTTTGATCTGCCCAGGCATCCAGTTGAGATGCAAGGGACATATATTCATCCACCTCCACGTAAACCCCTTCTGGGTTCAGAGTAAGTGCGTGAGCGAAAGCTTGATTGTTAAGAGCACGTGAAATCATTATGGCAAAGCCATTGTCTTTAATGATTGTCACTGATTTTTCCATATAAGCCTTGCTCCAGTGGTAACGTACAGCAATGGCGCTGGCCCACGTCACACCAGAAATATCCGTCATGGCAAATTGTATGGGGTTTGCAGCACTTAAAAGAACTCGGTTACCTCTGACCCACTCAGTGTGCAAGGTGCGACTTGTTTCAGGGGCTAAAATCTGGCACTGGGCGAGCAAGCCACTAGAATACGAGTCAATCCAAAATCTGTTGGGCACATACTGCTCGAGCAACCGAAACATCATGTTCAAGGCTGGTTCAGCAGCACCAAGCCCGGTTTTCAATTCAAGAACAATTTCCATGTTGTCCGGAATCATTTTTAATACTGGTTCGAGTAGTAAAATTTGACCGGTTCTTTGCTGCACATCAATTTCAGAAAGCGTCAGGGAATCGAACATATATTTTGGATGGCGCAAATATAAAACCGGTTCATCGCCCAGACTATTCCAGCATAAATCCCCTTCTAGCGCAGGGATTGCATATTGCACTGGCCTTTTTAGGAATTTTATTGACCGTACCAATGTAGCTGTTTCATTCAACGCACGATGAAAAATGATTCTCTTTTTATTTTTGAAATCCAGTTTCACCGTAATATCTCTTTACTTTCTGGCATCCATCAACATTTCTGCCAATTCAATGAATCCATTGGCTGAAACACCTGATGTGATAAAACATGGACACTCATCAGCTCTAAGATCGTAGTGCATTATATTTTTTACCCCGACTGAATGTGGAAAACGTTTAAACATCGGCACATCATTGGGGGAATCGCCAACATAAACTGCCTGATCGATAATGTCAGATACGTCTTGATGCCTCACGGTATCGAGCCAACGTAAAAACATGCTCAATTTGTCATAATTTCCAAACCAGGCATTGACGTGGATAGAACTGACCTTGGCTGTTGCCCCTTCGGCCTCGAAACGGGCGCGAATGGCCTCGGCAGTTTCAAGTGATAGCGGCACTACATCTTCGGCAAAATCTACCGCCACATCGCTGGCCCGCCACGGATTATCCTGTGCCAGTGCCGTGCCTGGAAAGTCAGCAATGATCCCTCTTGCAATCTCGTGCAGCTGCGCCAGGTTCCCGGTTCTGGTCTCGACAGTATCGTGCCAAATTTGACGCACATGCACGCCATCGCGATAAAAACACAAAGCCCCGTTTTCGCCGACAACAGCATCCACAGGGAAAAACCGCGCAATCATATCACACCAGCCAGCAGGGCGCCCGGTAATGAGAACAACGGTCATGCCTGTGGCGCACAAGGCCTCCAAAGCTGTATAACTCTTGGCCGGAAAAACACCGTCAGTAGTCAGCGTATCGTCGATATCAGAAAGCACTATTTGAATGTCTTTGCGATGATCTTTAGGCATTTTAGCAAGCGGTATCATGACTTGTTTGTCCGTTTCTTGGTGTATTTTTCCAGTTGCATAGCTTCTAGCCTACCGGCCGAAAATTCCATCAATTCGGTCCATTGGCTATCATTCAAACCAAAGGCGTTCACTATTTCTTCCTTGAGTAGTACCCGTTGTCCTGTTAAAAAAATAATCACAGCTATAAAGCTAAAGCCTGCAATCAGCGATGCCAGTGGTGATAATATGGCGATGAAACTAATTACGGCACAGATAGAAAGAGTAACGCCAAAGCCCCCAAAGATAATGCACAAGTTCACAATTCTGAATCGCGATGGCGTTGGAACAAGTGGCGTGAGGGTATTGGTATGAACCAGCTCCACAACTGCAATCAGAGCGCCGCCAACAGCCATTGACGTACAAGAAACAAAGGCAAGATTACGAGCCTTTACATAGTCAATATTATAAGAAAATGCTGCTGCTAATAATGCAGCAGAGATAAAAATACCAGCATATAAACTCCAATTGTACTCTCTATGGTAACACATCAATGAATTAAAATCAAAATTATTATTTTTTGTATAAATAAAATATTCTTCTGCTTTTCGATAACTAGTTATATAATTTTTCCTTGGCCTATTTTGTTCAATTAATACAAACAATATAACAATTATCCCAGAGAATACACCTATCCATACGCCTGACAGCGGCGACCATCTGTTAATTTCTTCAATAACACTCCCGTTTTCAGTTTTTTCAGAAATCGTAAGTATGAATCCAAAGAACAACAATGCCATAATTATTATGGTTGCCTGACTGAAACTGCTGAATTTATTAAATTGTGTAGTCGCTTTCATAACGTATTTGAACCCCTTCTAAATTTCATCATGGAAGTAATCATAAATGGTTTTGGCCATTTGTTTAGAGACACCTTGGGCGTTTTGCAGGTCGGCAAGTTTGGCATTAGCCACCGCCTTGGCAGAGCCAAAGCGGGCAAGCAGTGCCTTTTTTCGCAAGGGGCCAACCCCCGGCACACCATCCAGCGGGTTTTGCCTTGCCCCTTTGGCACGGCGGCGACGGTGCGCACCAATGGCATAACGGTGAGCCTCATCACGCAGGCGTTGCAGATAATAAAGCACCGGATCGCGATGTTCCAGGCGAAAGGGTTTCTGCCCGGGCAGAAAAAACTGCTCTCGCCCGGCATCACGCTCTACGCCCTTGGCAATACCGGCGACTTTAACCTCGTCCTGGCTGATACCCAGTTCCTTCATGACGTTAATCGCCTCTTTCAATTGACCGGCACCACCATCAACCAACACCAGATCCGGCACCAGAGCCATGCCTTTTTGCTTTTCTTTTACCAGCCGCGAGAACCGCCGGGTCAGCACTTCACGCATCATTGCAAAATCATCGCCGGGCGTCAGATCAACGGAGCGGATATTAAATGTGCGGTACTGGTTTTTCTCATACCCGTCCGGCCCGGCCACAATCATCGCGCCCACTGCATAGGTGCCGGAAATATGTGAATTGTCATAAACTTCGATACGTTTTGGTGGCTCATCCAGCTTAAACACTTTTGCAATTCCGGCCAGTTGCACGTTGCGGCTGGAGGTTTCGGCAAGACGGCGCCCCAGTGCATCGCGGGCATTATTGATCGCCTGTCGTAACAATTCGCGTTTTTCGCCCCGTTGCGGGCGAATAATATCCACATGACGACCGGCCCGCACGCTTAAGGCCTCGCCAAGTAGTTCCTGCTCAGGCAGATCATGACTGATGACCAGGGTTTTGGGCGGGCGCTTGTTTTCATAAAACTGCGCCAGAAACGCGCCCAGAACTTCGCCCTCACTGTCGGTTTTGTCATGGCGCGGAAAAAATGCGCGATCACCCCAGTTTTGTCCGGCACGATAGAAAAATACGCGCACACAGCTGGCCCCGCCATCCATGTGCAGGGCGATTACGTCGGCATCATCGGTGCTACCCGGGTTCACCCCTTGCTGTGCGGTCACGGCGGCCAGTGCCCGGATGCGATCACGCACATCGGCGGCACGCTCAAAATCCTGCACCTGCGCTGCCTCTTGCATTTGCTGGTTCAGGGCTGCGCCCAGCTCGTTTGACCTGCCCGCCAGAAATGCCTTGGCCTGGGCCACCAGATCCGCATAGTCCTCTGGCAATATCTCACCGGTGCACGGCGCAGAACAGCGTTTGATCTGGTGCAGCATACAGGGCCGCGTCCGCCCTTCATAAACCGGATCTGAACAGGTGCGCAGCAAAAACGCTTTTTGCAAGGTATCCAGCGTGCGGTTCACTGCACTGGCGCTGGCAAAGGGGCCAAAATAATCCCCTTTGAGCGAACGCGCACCCCGATGTTTGAGCACTTGCGGTGCCTCATGGTCGTTACGCAACACAATATAGGGAAAGGATTTGTCATCCCGCAGAAGGATATTATAGCGCGGTTTGAGGCGTTTGATAAGGTTGGCCTCAAGCAACAAGGCCTCGGTTTCGGTATCGGTAATAATGAATTCCATCGCCGCAGTGGCGACAATCATTCGGGCAATCCGGTTTGGTTGGTTCTCGATCCGTGTATAATTTGAGACCCTGTTTTTAAGGTGTTTGGCCTTGCCCACATAAAGCACCGCGCCATGAGCATCCATCATCCGGTAAACCCCGGATTTTGCAGGTAACCGCCGCACATGATCGGCAATCAGTGCTGCGCCGGTCAAGGGCTGCGTAGAGGGGGGGCCAAGGTTCGCCATGATGCGAGTTTATCCGGTTTGGTCGGCCACGCACAGCCAGGTAATTTCCACCCCGGCTGCATCCGCCGCCAGCGCGTTGGGCTTTTCAATACGCACAGTAACGGCATGCACACCAATGGAGGCATCAACCCGCAGTTCGTGTACGAATATGGTGCTGTTTTTTTGCATATTTACTCGCCCACATCGTCCACATCTGCGGTGCGCCACAGCAAGTGTTGACCGCCATCAACAATAAGGGTCTGTCCGGTCACGGCATTAGCGGACAGTAAATACTGCACCGCCCCGACAATTTCCTCAACGGGTGATCCGGTGCCAAGAAGGGTGGCGTTGACCTGGGCGACAAAGTCTGCCTCGCTCTGGCGTATGTTGCGCAGGGTTGGCCCGGGGGCCACAGCATTGACCCGTATATGCGGAGCAAGTGCTTGTGCCATTGTCACAGTTGCATTAACCAGACCGGCTTTTGACAAAAAATAGCTGAAAAACTTCGGGTTAGGTTTGCGAATACGCTGGTCAATCAAATTTACAATGGCCGCTTTTTTTCCTGATGGTAATTGCGCAGCAAAGGCTTTGGCCAGGAATACCGGCGCACGCAAATTCGCATCCATATGCCTGTCCCAAAGATCATGGGAAACATCTTGCAAACGATCATCCTCAAAATGCGAGGCATTATTGACAAGGGCGGTTAACGGCCCGACAGCATCGACCGCGCAAGGCACCAGTGCTTCCAGCGACGCCCGGTCGCACAGTTCAGCCTGAACCGGCACGGCAAAGCCGCCGCCGTCAATAATGGTCTTGGCAACCGCTTGTGCTTCCTCTGCTGCGTGGCGGTAATGCACCGCAACACGCCAGCCAACGCTCCCTAGGGCCAGCGCCAGGGCTTTGCCAAGGCGCTGGCCAGCCCCTGTTATCAAAACCGCGTTGGTGCTCACAACACACCTTCGCGCACCATCAAACCAGCCAGATAGGCACCATAACTCAAAAGCAGTATGATCCCGGCAAAACGGCCAATTTTGATCCTGGCAAACGCGAACCCACCCAGCACCACACCGGCACCAACCATCACCCATAGGTCATATTCCAGAAAACTGGCACGAACGGTCAAATTACCCGCCATTGCCGAAGCCCCGCCAACGGCAAAAACATTAAAGATATTGGAACCAAAGGCGTTACCCACCGCCAGTTCGCCATGACGGCGCAAGGCTGCAATGATCGAGGTTGCCAGTTCGGGCAGGGATGTGCCAATGGCCACAATTGTCAGGCCAATAATAGCATCCGAGACATTCATAAGCTCGGCAATGGCAATACCATGACTGCCCACAAGATGCCCACCCAGAGGCAAGCCGATAATACCGATAACAATAAACCCGGTTATAGTTTTCGCACTCTTTGGCAACCCTTGCATATGGTCTACATCGGCCAGTTCCTGAATATCAGCCGCCACGTCCATGCCTGCCTTTGCCTGGGTAAAAAGGTAAATCAGGTAAATGATAATCAGTGAAAACAATAACACGCCCTGCCAGAAGACGATGACGCCACCAAAAGATAACAAAGTGAGAATAATTGAAGCGGTCAGGGCAAACAAGACGTTACGCCGTGTTCCCGGTGCCGTTGTGGTGATCGGTAAAATCATGGCCGGGACAGATAGAACCAGCAACATATTGGCAATGTTGGAGCCAACAATGTTGCCCATGGCCAAACCAGGTGCCCCTTGCAACACGGCACCAACACTAACCACCAGTTCGGGGGCAGAGGTGCCTAGCGCAACCACCGTCAAACCAATAATAAGCTGTGGCACACCCCATTGGCGGGCCAGTGCAGCAGAGCCACGAACCAGAATGTCGCCCGCAAAGAGCAGGATAAAAACCCCGCCAGCAAGCCAAAGCAAATGGATAAAAACGGGCATAGGCACTCCGGTGTAATGGTCGGCAGAGGCAGAGGCCGATACCTTCACCACACACCTATAGCCGGTCAAGGCAAAGAAAGAAAAGGGCACTCACACAGATCAGTTCAAATTTTGTTTAAATACAACTTATACGGGATTATTCTTTAATTTACTATTTTGACGATAAATTACTCCAGAATTTTAACCGGAGAGACTCTATGGCTGACAAACCCACGAAAAATACAGGCCATACAGAAAATATAAGCCGCCAGTTGCGCACACCGTTAACTGATATTCTTGGCATGGCACATTTGCTTGATGACACTGTGCTGGAAACTGACCAACAGGAATATGTTCAGGCCATCATGCGGGCCAGTCATGAATTGCTTGTCAGTGTTGATAATAATCTTGACCTGGCGCAGCTTGCTGATGATGTGCTGGGCGTGAGGGAAGAATTTTTTGGTGTCACCGAAGCCCTTTTGGGCATGGTCGAGCGTCTTCGCCCATCGGCCACCGCAAAAGGTCTGGGGCTTAGTCTTGATCTGGCTCCTGACATCGGCACCAAAATTCATTGTGATAAATCCAGGCTTTCCCAAGCGGTCTATAATCTTACCGCAAGTTTGATTGCCCGTCATACGGATGGCACCTTGCGTTTAGCCGCCACGATCAATCAAGATCAATGGGGAGACACGCTTAGCGTGACAATTACGGCAAGTACACATACCAGTACGCTTGATCCGTCCGATGATGCGCAAGGCGATACACTGGAAATTACCCGCAGATTGGCCCGCTTGATGGGCGGAGATGCCACGCTTGGCGCAGAAGAAGGCCAGCCCTATTGCGGGCTATTGACCATTCGGGTGGAAATGCCCGGCGAGGAAAAAGACGAAACACCCCCGGCTGCGCGTATTCTGGTCGCCGAAGACAGCCGCGCCAATCAACGCCTGATCGGCCTGATCTTAAGCAAGTTAGGTCATGAATTTGAACTCGTTGCGGATGGACGGGAAGCCGTGGAAGCTGTGAAAACAAGCCGGTTTGATATGGTTTTGATGGACTTGCATATGCCACACATGGATGGCATGACCGCCAGCCGGGAAATTCGGGCACTTGATGACGAAATAACGGCTATGGTGCCAATCATCGCGTTAACCGCCGATGTGCGCCCGCAAGTTCCCGCAATGATACTGGACGCTGGAATGGATGGCTTGTTGAACAAACCCCTGGATGTAGCAAAACTGGCCCAAACTATTCAGGACAGCATGAACATGCCACGCAAGCGCAAAATGGCACTGGTAAGAACAGCATAACCTACCAGCATAAAGCCGTCATGAAATAGCGGGCATTGGTGTCATGTTCATCCAATAGACGCGCCACCGCTTTGGCAGACTTACCATTTCCGACCTGTGCACTATGAATACCGCCGGTGATAAAAATACAATCAAGGCCTTGCACTGCTGCGCCCATAACGTCAGTGGCCAGTCCGTCACCAATGGCCAGAAT
Organism: Robiginitomaculum sp.; assembly: GCA_021776565.1. Lineage (GTDB taxonomy): Bacteria > Pseudomonadota > Alphaproteobacteria > Caulobacterales > Maricaulaceae > Robiginitomaculum_B. Next base: position 32,844 of record JAJFFQ010000010.1, read on the forward strand.
ACGGCTGCGCTTGACGGGCTTGCTACGCAGAGCCTCTATACGGGAAAAACTGAGTGCATAAATCGGGTCATGGGGCTTGCCGCCCAAAATAACCTCACCGCCCATCGCCGCATAGGCTTGCGCCAATGCCCCACCACAATAGAGCGTTTGATTGCCGAAGTGCGCGATTATATCAGGATTGGCGCAGACCATTGGCAGTTTAAGCTTTACCGCAGTGCTCAACAATTCAGTATAATCATCTGGCGTTTCCTTGCGATCATCAAACAGACCCGTGCAGGAGATAAGTTGCGCGTCTTTCAGTGGTGAAAACAATAACCCGGTATCTTGATACAGGCGCTCATCCTTGGATGGCCCCAGTTTGAACGCTGGCCCTGGTGCGCGCCGTGCCAATAACGCCTTTGTGGCATCGCCGGAGGTCACAATATCGTCCCAACAATTGCGCGGCACGCCAAGGGATGAAAATTGCAAGGGTATATCTTCTGCCGGGCGCGGCGCATTGGTGAGCATAATCACTGTGCCGCCAGTGGCGCGAAATTTTGCCAGCGCCTCAACGCATGCTGTGAAGGCGCGCTCTCCGTTATGCACCACACCCCAGACATCGCACAAAACGGCATCATATCGCTCAGCAATATCGCCAAGTCCGGCAAGATTATGTGCGGCTTCAGGCATAACGCGCCGGGTAGCGCGCCGGGCGCCGGTGGTCAAGCAGCAAATGGGCTTACCTTATTGGGGGTTGGATGTTCGACTCACATAGCCTATATTCCAGACATGAACTTAACAGCTAAAATAGATGACGGTTTTCGCAATGAAATTCGCACGGCGTTGGCAAGGCACTTAACGAGTCTTGGTAGTGCTCGTGTGCTTGTTGAAGATACTGTAGACCATGATGGCGACCCCATCATCATGGTGCGTGCTGTTTTTCTTGACGAATTGGAAGACAGTATTGGCTGGGACTTGAGAAATAAAATGCACAAGGATATTTGGCGCATAGTTCGCAAGCACGACATAAATAGTTTCCCCCATTTAATGTTTACCACTGAAGATGCGTTCAAGCGTTCTGCCTGACCATGGCGATCGACCCAGATCATTTGCTGGAACAAGCTGAACAACTTATAAATGTTGTACGTGGCGCACCAAGGCAAACCGATTTACGTCGTGCTGTCTCCAATTCATACTATGCTCTTTTTCATACCTTTACAGCCACAGCAGCTGATACTTTTATTGGGAAGAGCTATTATAATGAAAAACGATACACAGATGTTTATCGAGCATTGAACCACGGTTTTGCAAAGGAAAAATGCAAAAAATATGCGGCGCAAAGTAAAACTGGAGATGCTCTGGAAAAGATTGCTTCCGCTTTTGTGCAATTGCAAGAAGCTCGACATAAAGCTGATTACGCTCCAAACGAGAATTTTTCTCTTACCGAAGCAAAAGACTATATTGATCTTGCAACGAAATCCATAGGTTCATGGAAACGTGTCCATAAGGACAAGCGGACGGATTTTCTGGTTCGGTTGTTTTTTAATTCCAGAAAATGACCTCACATCCCTGCCGCCTCTATCTTCTCACCCCGCCGCGTCTTGATAACTTATCTGGCTTTGCGCAACGTTTATCGCAAGCCCTGGATGGTGGTGATGTGGCGGCTTTGCAGATACGTCTGAAGGATGTCACTGATGACGACATTCGTGCTGCCTATCATGCCCTGGCCCCCATCGCCCACAACGCAGATGTTGCGGTACTCATCAATGACCGGGTAGATCTGGCGCAAGAACTTGGTGCTGATGGTGTTCATCTGGGGCAGGATGACATGTCCTTGCGCGACGCTCGCAAACAATTAGGATCAGACGCCATGATCGGTGTGACCGCCCATAACTCGCGCCATCACGCCATGATGGCCGGTGAGGGCGGCGCGGATTATGTCGCTTTTGGTGCTTTTTTTGAAAGTGCCACGAAAACGCCTAAAATACAGGCAACAACAGATATTCTTTCCTGGTGGTCGGAGCTTTTTGAAATTCCATGCGTAGCAATCGGTGGTATTACAGCAAACAATTGTGCACCCTTGGTGCGCGCGGGCGCGGATTTTCTGGCCGTGTGTGGCGGGGTTTGGAACACACCAGACGGCCCGTCAAAGGCCGTTCAGGTCTTGAACACGACCATCACATCGGCATATTCAGCGGACTGATCGCGCTTAGTGTCCTGATTGCCAATCCGGCGCTGGCTCAAGACCCATCGGATGATAAACCTCTTGTGTTTCAGGAAGGCATCATTCTGGATGAAAGTGCGTTGCCCCCGCTAATTCCCACCCCGGAATTCCCCAACGCTGATTTCTCCAAGGATGACTTTACCGCCGCACAAGCCTATGCAAACGGCGATTTTGTTCAGGCGCGCGCTTTGGCTTCTGCGCAAAGTGCTAGCGGGGATGCGCGGGCGCAATACCTCTATGCCACCATGTTGCGCAAAGGACAGGGCGGCGCAGTGCAAAGCGCAGAAGCGGTGAGCTGGTACCAAAAATCTGCCCAGGGCGGCGAAATTTTTGCCTGGCTCTCGCTTGCAGAAATGGCCTTCGCCAACCAGGGCGGTTTATCAACAAGTGATGGGCGTGGATTTTTACGCAAAGCCGCACAAAAAGGATCCATAGAGGCCAAAATTGTTCTGGCCCAGGTGTTCACCTCTGGTCTTGGGGGGCCGCTTGATTTGCTCGAAGCCACAGGCTGGTTTGAGAGCGCCATTCAGGATGGCAGTGTGCTGGCCAAGCAATTGCTGGGTAATTTGCTTTATGGCCAACACAAGGATGCACAAGCCCTGGTGTACTATCTTGAAGCCGCCCGTGAGGGTGATACCCGTTCCGCCTATCAGGCCGGCATTATTATGGCTGATCCCGAAAATGCACTGTTTGACGAAGCAGCATCCTCGCCCCTGATTGAACAGGCAGCACAGGCCGGTTTACCCGAAGCCATGACGGCATGGGCTATTTTTGCCGTTCATGACTATCCTCCGCGTCCCGCAGAAGCCGCACGCTGGTTACGCAAGGCCGCCCAGGCCGATGATGGCGAGGGGCAATATCTTTACGCCATTGCCCTGGCCAAGGGCGAAGGTGTGCAGATGGATCGCGAAGCCGCCTATGAATGGGCGGTGCGGGCAGTGCGTCATAATCCGCAGGATAGCGAGCGACGGGCATTGGCCATGGCGCTGGGCAGCGCCCTGCCCGGCCCGGTTCGCGGGCGCATTGAAGAGATCGCAGAACAGCCATTGTTGATCCTGTCACACACCCCCTCGCCTTGACCCGCAAGCCCCCCATGGGTAGAGCACCTCACACATGAACACCTTGAGAGCCACGCCATGAAAATCAACGGTAATGAGATCAAACCGGGCAATATCATTGAGCACCAGAACGGTCTGTGGATCGCGGTTAAATGTCATGCCGTGAAACCTGGAAAAGGCGGTGCCTTTAATCAGGTGGAACTGAAAAACCTTGAAGACGGTCGCAAGCTCAATGAACGGTTTCGTTCTTCTGAAACCATTGAAAAGGTACGCCTTGAGCAAAAAGATCACACATATCTTTATGACAATGGCGACACGCTGGCCTTTATGGACACGGTTTCATTTGAGCAGGTGGAACTTGCCAAAGAGTTTGTCGGTGATGCACAAAATTATCTGCAAGATGGCATGACCGTCACCATCAATTTTCATCAGGAACGCCCCATCGATCTTTCCATCCCCGACCAGGTGGTATTGGAAATTGCCGACACTGAACCGGTGGTCAAGGGCCAGACAGCGGCCAATTCCTTCAAACCGGCGACACTGGAAAATGGTATTCGTACCACGGTGCCGCCGTTTGTTGGTATAGGCGAGAAAGTTGTGATCTCTACTGCTGATGGCAGTTACGTCAAACGCGCCGATTAAGGGACTTAAATCATTATGGCACAGGCCTCTGCCCTCTTAAATATCATGACCGCTGCGGCGCGGCGCGCCGCCGGGAAACTCAACCGTGATTTTGGTGAAGTTGAAAACCTGCAAGTATCCAAGAAAGGCCCCGCAGACTTTGTTTCGGCGGCTGATCGCAAATCCGAAGAGATACTGGTGCGGTTGTTATCTGAATCCCGGCCCGGTTACGGCTTCTTGCTCGAAGAAGGCGGGGAGATCAAAGGCACTGACCCGTCCCACCGTTTCATCATTGATCCGCTTGATGGCACCACCAATTTTCTGCACGCCATACCCCATTTTGCCATTTCAATCGCGCTGGAGCGGCATGGCGAAATTACCGCCGGTGTCGTTTATGATCCCATTCGCGACGAGATGTTTCGCGCCGAACGCTTCAAGGGCGCCTTCGTCAACGACCGACGTATTGAGGTTTCTGCGCGCAGAAAACTGTCCGAAAGCGTCATTGCCACCGGCATCCCTCACATGGGCAAGACCGGTCATGCACGATTTCTCAAAGAATTGCACCGCATCGCCCCCAAAGTCTCCAGCGTGCGCCGTTTTGGCTCTGCGGCGCTGGATCTGGCCTGGCTGGCCGCCGGGCGATATGATGGTTATTGGGAGCGTGATCTGGCGATCTGGGATGTGGCTGCCGGAGCATTGATCGCTCGCGAAGCAGGTGCTCTGCTGACCGACGAGGGCGAGGTGAATGAAAAATCCACAGTGAACCCTGACCTCATCATTGCCGGCGCGCCCGGTATCCATCCCTTGCTGCACGCGCTCATCATCGAGACCGCCGTTTCGTGAGCGATGACACGCACAACGTAGACCCGCTGACGCTTGCCCGTGATCTTATCCGTTGTCGCTCGGTCACGCCTTTAGATGACGGCGCGCTGAGTTTATTGCAAAAACAACTGGAAGCCCTTGGGTTTACGGTAAAACGCTATCAGTTTGGAGACGTGGGCAATCTTTATGCCCGACTTGGCGGTAAAGCACCCAATTTCTGCTTTGCCGGACATACTGATGTTGTGCCAGCCGGAAACCGTGAAGACTGGGATGATGATCCGTTTGGCGCACAGGTGCGTGAAGGTATGCTTTGGGGTCGCGGTGCCGCCGACATGAAAGGCGCCATTGCCGCCTTTATTGCTGCCGCCGGACGCTTTACCACCCGCACTGCTTCCCTGCCCGGGTCGATCAGCCTGCTCATCACCGGTGATGAAGAAGGCGCAGCGGTGGACGGCACCAAACGTGTGTTGCAAGTCCTGGCCGAGGAGGGTGAGCATATCAGCCATTGTCTGGTGGGCGAACCATCCAATCCCGATGCCCTGGGCGACGAGATCAAGAACGGTCGCCGTGGCTCGCTTAACGGTATTATCAGTGTGCGGGGCCAGCAGGGCCATGTGGCCTATCCAGAGCGGGCGCAAAACCCGATCCCACCCTTGATCGACATTATCAACCGGCTTTATGCCAGATTATTAGATGATGGTGTTGACGGCTTTCAGGCTTCAAACCTTGAAGTGACCAGCATTGATGTGGACAACCCGGCCCACAACATCATCCCCTCGGCGGCCTCGGCGCGATTCAATATCCGCTTTAACATCGCCCATACCGGGGCGCAGCTATGCGACTGGATCAAGGAAGAAGCACAGGCCGAAGAACAGAGCCATGACTGCACCGTGAAGCTAAACCTGAACATAATGGGTGAAGCGTTTTTGACCCAGCCCGGCACGTTCACAAGCATTTTGCAAAACGCCGTTGAGGAGATTACCGGACGACGACCGGCGTTAACCACTGGCGGTGGCACATCCGATGCGCGCTTTATCAAGGACTTTGCCCCGGTGGCCGAATTTGGCCTCACCGGTGCCAGTATGCACAAGGTCAATGAGCACGTCCCGGTTAGCGATATTCATGATTTAAGCGAAATTTATGAGCGGGTTTTATCACTGTATTTCAAGGAATATCAGGTCGCCAGGCCACCAATTGTGGTTCATGGAAAAAAATAAACTCAATATCCCCCTCTTTCGTCCCCCGACGAAGGTCGGGCCCATTTTGATGAATCACTTTGGATTGCGGCCTTCGCCGCAATGACGGATAGGGTAAAATACAACTCGACTCATAACTAGGGCCAGATTTAATCAAAGAAGGTTCTGTCCAATTCAACGATCAGTGTAGAAAAAAAATGCCCCTCCAGAAGGATCATAAAATCCGAACTCACGCGTACCCCACGGTTTATCTTCCAGTGGTGCTGTGATGGAGATTTGAGAATTCCAATCAGCATATAATTTTTCCAAAGCCTCTTGCCCGATCATTTGAATACGAATTGCCATCACTTGTGTGTAATTCAGTTGTTCTTTTGTGAACGCCTGGAGGTGAAATTCAATATTGTCCCTGCCCACACCTGCATAATCAGCTGTTTCAGGGGGAACTTGCGATGCAAACACCACTTTGAATCCTAGCTTTTGCCAGAAAGTGATATGTTCTTTCATGTCAAGAACTGGGCAAACAGGGCTGACTGTTTTGAACATGCTCACTCCTTAATCAAATCAACTTTGTATAGATTACGAAACATGTACTGTTCCACGCTTGCGCCACAAATCAAATGTATAGAGCGCCAGACCAGCCCAGATGAAGCCAAAGGTTATGAGCGCCCCAAGGGACAGGGTTTCTCCAAAATATATGGCCAGGCCAAACTGCGCACTGGGAGCAATATACTGGATTAACCCCAACGTTGAGAGCGGGATACGACGCGCCGCATAGGCAAACAGGGTCAGGGGTGCAGCAATGGTCAAACCACCTGTTACAAGCAGTGCCTTTGTCGATATTGCACCGGAAACCATATGCCCGCTACCGTGCATTTCCATCCATACAATGGCCCCCAGAATGAGCGGTGCCACCAACAGGGTTTCAACAAAAAGGCCTTCGCGGGCCTCGGCGGCGACAGTTTTGCGCAACAATCCATAAATCCCGAATGAAAATGCCAGAAGAAGCGCAATCCATGGCGGCTCGCCGACAATGATGATCTGGTTCAGCACGCCGATAGCTGCCAGAGCCACAGCCAGCCATCGCCAGATATTCAGTTTCTCGCGCAGAAACACTACGCCCAGTGCAACATTGAACAGCGGGTTGATGAAATAGCCCAGGGAGGCCTCGGTGAGGTGTTGATTCATCACCGCCCAGGCATAAATTAACCAGTTAATGGCAATAAAAATCGTGCTTAGGAAAAGTGTGGCAATCACCCTTGGGTTACGAAATATCCTAAAGGCCTGGGTTAAGTCTCCGGTCGTGCCAAGGATTGCCAGCAACACAACAAACGTCCAGCCGATACGGTGCAGGGTAATTTCAAAGGCGCCGACGCCACCCGGAAATGCCCGAAAATAAAACGGCATAACGCCCCAGAAGCCAAAGGCAAAAATGGCGGCAATAATACCTTGACGCTCGGTATTATCCATCAAGAGAAAAGACCCCGGTTTTGCGCCAATTCAGCAATTTGCACGGCGTTCAACGCCCCACCCTTGCGCAAATTATCCGCGACCACCCATAAGGAAAGCCCGTGATTAACTGACTTGTCTTCGCGGATACGCGATACATAAACGGCAAACTCACCAGCACTTTCCACCGAAGTCACATAACCGCCGTCCTCATGCTTGTCGACAACCATCAAACCCGGGGATTCGCGCAATAAGGACTTGGTCGCTGCGGCGCTTAATGGCCGCTCCAACTCCACATTGACCGCTTCACCGTGACCTACGAAAACAGGCACGCGCACACAAGTGGCGCTGACCTTGATTTCCGCCCCCAGTATTTTGTGGGTCTCGTTTATCATTTTATGTTCTTCGCGAGTGCCGCCATCACCCATAAACACATCCACCTGGGGGATGACATTAAAGGCTATTTGTTTAGGGAACACTTCGGACGTGGGGCTGTCGGTAACGTAAATGCCCTTGGTCTGATCCCACAATTCGTCCATGGCCGCTTTGCCAGCACCAGATACAGACTGATAGGTGGCCACCACAATGCGTTTTATCCTGGCCGCATCATGGATGGGTTTTAGTGCCACCAGCATTTGTATGGTCGAGCAATTCGGGTTTGCAATAATATTTTTTACCCGCGCGCCCATAACTGCATCCGGGTTCACCTCTGGCACGACCAGCGGCACATTCTTGTCCATGCGAAAGGCCGATGAATTATCAATAACCAGCGCACCAGTTGCGGCAATTTTTGGTGCCCATTTTTGTGCCACATCACCACCAGCGGCCATAAACACCAGATCCACACTGGAAAAATCAAACTGCTCCAGGTCTTCGCAAACCAGAGTGCGATCACCAAACGATACCTCACGGCCCATGGACGCCCGTGACGCCAGCACGTGCATATTACCAACGGCAAACAGACGCTCGTCCAGAATGCTCAGAATTTCGCGCCCGATATTACCGGTGGCGCCGACCAGTGCAGTATTGATCGCCATTGTTTTCCCTATTCAATAATACTGCCCCATAACCCAGTCGCGCTACGGCGAACACCCCGGCATGTGATTATTTCTGATTATGGCATGAAAATCAGGGTCATCTAACAAGAAAAACCCCCGCACCATTAAGGCGCGGGGGCATAAAAGACGGTGCAAAGCGGGGAGCAAAGCGTGCAGGTATCCGGGGGAAGTTGGGTACCTGACCCGTCATTTGTTTTATATCTTACTCGACATTGGCCAGCTTGATACCTGCCAGCAGGTCTGCATTAGCCTGTGCCAGTTCAGCCTTTGGTGCTGTTGCTGCATTAGCGAAATCTGCAGCTGCAGAAATTTTATCACCGGCCAGGTATTTCACCACACCGCGATTGTTCAACGCCCGCCAGTTTGCCGGGGAGAGTTCAATCGCTGCATCACAGGCCTCTAGCGCGGCATCAAGGGTGTTTTGCTGACCCAGGCTGGCGCAAAGATTTGCATAAGCGATAGAACGGCGAGACTTTTTGAAGCTCTTTGCTGTACCTTTGGTGGAATAGACAGCAGCCTTTGCATAGTCACCACGCGCATACGCATTGTAACCCATGCGGGTATGACTGTTGGCAGTATTTTGCACAGCAAAAGACGGCGCTCCGGTTTCTGCATAAGCAGCCGGTGCTCCAAAAACGCCCAAAAGGGCAATAGCTGCAATAGCAGCCAATCCATGACGGTAAGACATCGTGTTTCTCCTTATCAAACGACCATGTGTATATAAGCATGCTTTATTCGTTTGATAAGTGAACAATGTTTACTTTTTATGCATATATGCCATTCATTATTGAATTAACGTCCAGGGATATTTTATCGTCCCAAGGCCTTACATTCAAATAATAGCATCAAACCAACCGCACAACACTATTGACTAATGATGAAGACTGGTCATTCATTCCTGAATAATAAAACTTGAACAAGGCTTAAACAAAGGTGGCCGAGAATGAATAAATACTGGGCAGATTTTCCCATATTATTGGCTGTCGCCGAAAGCGGAAGCCTGACCGCTGCTGGTGACAGACTGGGAATCAGCCAGCCAACCGCCGGGCGCCGTGTGCGCGCACTGGAGGATTATTTTGGTGCACCCTTGCTAACCAAAGAGAGCAGTAGGTTAGTGCCAACCGCGTTTGGTGAAGCCGTGCTTACACGTATTCGCCGGATGCAGGAGGAGGCCGATGCCATTGATCGCGCCCGCGCCGGTGCAGATCATAGTCTTGCCGGGCCAGTGATTTTGTCAGGCACGCAAGGCATTGGTGACATGTGGCTACCCTATGTCATGCAGAATTTTCACGCCGATCACCCTGAAACCCAAATTGAAATTATTGTCGAACAGCGTTCGGTCAATCTTGCCCAGCGCGAGGCTGATATTGCCATTCGCTGGATCAGCCCAGGCAATCAGAACAGCCTGATTGGTCGTAAGGTTGTTTCGGCTGGTTTTGGCCTTTATGCCGCACAATCCTATATCCAGCGCCGGGGTCGGCCTCTGGTTCCAGAAGATATGTGTGAACATGACGGGGTTATGGTTGCCCTTGGCAATGCGACGGATTTTTGGCCAGAGATTATGGAAGAACCCCTCAGGCGGCCTAAAAACATCACATTTCGTTCCAACTCATTTCATGCCCATAGCCACGCCATCATTGCCGGATATGGCATAGGCATACTGGCCCATTTCAAAAGCCCTGAATCTGATACTTCCTTTGCCATAGAGCGCGTATTGCCTGACACGGACTTTTCTGAAGACCTGTGGGTGGTTGCCCATGAGGATTTACGAAAAACACCAAGGATTCGTATGGTTTACGATTATGTTGTTGAGGCACTGTTACTAGACCGGAAGCATTTTGAGACAGGTTCGCCATCCAAATATTCCCCTTCATTTTAGGTATCTTTCAGCATGCTCTCGGCTATTGGGTGACCCGGTTGCAAGAACAACACCTGTTGGGCCAACCGTCGTGCCAATTCGGTATTGCCGGCGTTATCAAGATTGACCATGGCCTCGACCAGCAAAGCAGCACTGGTTGCCTCATTGCCAAGTCGCATTTTAGTCTCCTCATAAAGACGGGTGGCATAGGCATCACGTTCATATAGAAGCGGTGACAGGGCGTGAAAAAATGAGGCAGCTTCATTGTCCACCGCCCCTGTTGTTAGGTTGTCTTCGGCCAGCACGTCCTCATATAGGGCCAGCAGTTTGGTGGTCATCTGCTCTAGCGTTGCCCGCTCTTTCACCAGACCGGCGAGCACCTCACCTTCTGACCAGTTCAGCTTCGCTATTTCATCTGTTATTGCCGTAACATCTAGTTCACGGGTGATGGCACGAAGCCCAAAGTTTTTTACGTGCAAAGCGTCAAAATTGCTGGCAGACACGGCACCACCCCATCTGCCATAGTCAGCAAGAATGACCAATGCGCCACAGGCCATGGCTTCCATGGCTGCGCGGCCCTTGGCAAAGACAAGTCCATAATCGCCCAGTATGGCTTCAGGCGTACTCACCGGGTCATTAACGGCCCCGCCACACACATCAAGTGAGATATCGTTGTTTTCGCACGCTGTCCTGAGCACACCAATACTGGTGTCCTGCACCTGATTTGAAAACACCAGAGCGCGCTGACATCGTGCCGTATTTGTTGCCAATGGGGATTTGGGATAAAACCGATGCGTATCAACACCGTTTTGAATAATCTGTATTTCACCTTCCTCAAGACCCAAATCGGTCATCAACCGTTCACGGGACGCACCATCAACGGCGATATAGCGGCGTATTTGCCGAAAAGCGATTAGCGGTGTTTCAGGCCAGGGCAAAAACCCGTGACAAATAAATACCGCCGGTGTTTGTGGGTAGGCAAATAACGCCGGCGCGGTTGCTATATAATGGTGAGCATGAATGAGGTCTGGTGTATAGGTTAACGCGCATGGATCCGAAACAACTTCGATCCCGGCTTTGACCAACTCCTCTGCCACCGCCCCTAATTTCGGACTGTAACAGGCGATGCTATGCTCTTTATCATTAAGCGCCAATGCCAGATCACGTACATACAGTTCCGTGCCTGCGCGAGCATCCAGTGTATTATTGGTAATCAGAATACGCATCAATCTGACCTTGAAACAACATCAAGCGCAAAGGCAAGGTGCGGGTGTAAACGCAAAATTTTATCATACTTTTCTTCCCGTACCCGGCGCTCCCCGTGACGCTCAAAAAAGGGCTTGTCATCCGCAAACCGCGAGAGGTAATCAGCCAGAGACAGAGGTGGGCGCAACACTTCCCTGTCCAACACAGCCGTGCCAAAATTATCCTGCATTTCTGCAACCTCCTGACGCAACATATCTTCTTCGGCATCACAATATTCGGTGATGGCTGTGTACTTGGCCTGAGACGCTTGAGCATCAAGGTCAAAAATCAGGCAATCAGCTTCATCTGCATTTTCAAGGTCATGGGGATGCTCTGTCAAAGGAACTTCCAGCACTCTAGCAGCAGGACAAACTTTTTTTGCCGCAAAAACAACCAGAAAATGGCAATAATCGTGAACAGGATTATAGCCCTCGGCGCTATCCGTCACAATCACGTCCGGAGCCTCACATCTAAGTAAATTTTGTATGGCAATAAAATGCTGATTTATGCTTTGTGCATCAGTATCTAGCAGCATGGCATACAAGGTGTCATCAGACAGCGTGGTTAAATTGTTGCTCACTTCCAGGCCAATGGATCGCAAACTTGCAACAGATTTTTGTGTACGCGGACAACCAGTAGAGGCTGAGGCATCCGTCAAAAAAGCAATGCATGCCCGTAACGAACGCAAACTGCCAAAACATTGCAGCTCATGACCAGGGTGTGCAAATACAGCTAGTGCTTTAGGTAATAAATCCGAAACGGCCTTACTCCGGCGCTATCAGATGCAAGGGTAAATCCGTGGTGTCCTTGACCGAGCGGATAACAATACGCGACACCGCCGTTTGCACCAGATCCATGGACAAAATTTCGTCACGAAGAAAATCATCATAGGTGTGCATATCAGTGGTCACAATACGAAGAACATAGTCCACCGCCCCTGTGACTGTGGCGCAACCAAGAACTTCGGGCAATTTCCTGACCGCCTCCTCAAAGGTACGAAGGTTTGAACGCGTTGGGCGCTCCAGCTTGAGGGCCACATAGACTTCAAAATTCAGGCCCAGACGTTCGCGATCAAGAACTGTAACCTGACAGGCGATGATGCCAGTTTCTTCCAGCCGCTTTATACGCCGCCAGCATGGCGATGAGGATAGCCCGACCTTGGTGGCAATATCAGCCACAGAAAGCGAAGCATCACGTTGCACAAGCTTGAGTATTTTGGCGTCAATTTCGTCGATTTCGTTGGTCACCAGCACTGCCCTTGATTGAATTCAAAATTATTTGTGTATGGCAATGCACTTTTTTGAGGACAAATGCAATCATTTTTGCCATAATGCGGGTGGAAATTACCAAATCACGCAAAAATAAGGGCATAAACGCCCACATTTGCAGTCAAAACATGAGTGATTATATGACGCGCGCGCCATCAAGCAATACCCCGGGCTTTACTGTTCCTGAGCCTGTCGCCAGACCTGGTGACACACCGGATTTCTCTGGCCTGGGGTTAAATCCGGATACACTCGCAACACGGCCTGATCCGGTCTGCCCGGCCAATGATACCCATGTGTTGGCCAACACCCTCATACGGGTTTTGGATGATGAGCATTGTGCGCAAGGAGAATGGAACCCCGAATTATCAGCCAAGCAATTGCGTGAGGGGCTGCACCTCATGCTAAAAACGCGGCTTTATGATGAACGCATGCTTAAATTACAGCGCCAGGGCAAGATGTCATTCTACATGAAATCCATGGGCGAAGAGGCGGTTGCCGTGGCCGCTGGCCTGGCATTGCAGGCCCAGGACATGCTGTTCCCCTCCTATCGACAACAGGGTTTGTTGTTTGCCCGTGATCGCGACATGGTCGAAATGATGTGCCATTGCCTGTCCAACTCGCGGGATAATCTAAAGGGGCGACAATTACCGGTACATTACACTTGGAAAGACGGAAACTTCTTTTCCATATCAGGCAATCTTTGCACCCAGTTTCCGCAAGCCGTGGGCTGGGCCATGGCCAGTGCCGTACAAGGCAAAGACGCTATAGCCGCTTCATGGATTGGGGACGGCACCACAGCAGAGGGCGACTTTCACGGTGCCTGTACTCTGGCCAGCGTGTATAACGCGCCGGTGATCCTCAACGTGGTCAACAATCAATGGGCCATATCGTCTTTTTCCGGTATTGCCGGAAGCGAAAACGCAAGTTTTGCCGCCCGTGGTATTGGCTATGGCCTAGCCACCTTGCGGGTGGATGGTAATGATTTTCTAGCCGTCTTCGCCGCAACCAAATGGGCCGCGGAACGCGCCCGTTCCGGACACGGGGCAACTTTGATTGAAACTGTAACCTATCGCGCCGATGCTCACTCCACTTCGGATGACCCCGGGCGTTATCGCCCCAAGGAGGAGGCCACTGCCTGGCCATTAGGTGATCCGATCGAGCGCCTTAGAAAGCATTTGATTGCTTTGGGTGAATGGGATGAAAAACGCCATGAGGCCTTAAGCGAGGCTTTGACCAAGGAAGTGTTGGCCTCTTACAAAAAAGCCGAAAGTTTTGGCACTTTACGCGAAGGGCCACTATCCCCCGTCCCGTCCATGTTTGAAGATGTCTACGCCGAACAACCCTGGCATTTGCGGCGGCAACGCCAGGATTTGGGGGTTTAGATGGCTGAACACTCTAAAATGACCATGATCCAGGCGATTAACTCTGCCCATGATGTCTTGCTGGAACGCGATGAGCGCACCTGTGCCTTTGGCGAAGATGCAGGGTATTTTGGCGGCGTGTTTGGCTGCACCCAGGGCTTGCAGGAAAAATACGGCAAAACCCGTGTTTTTGATACGCCAATAAACGAGGCCGCCATTGTCGCCATGGCCATTGGCATGGCCACCAACGGCATGCGCCCCATCGCGGAAATTCAGTTTGCTGATTATATATTCCCGGGCTTTGACCAAATTGTTTCAGAACTTTCGCGCCTTCGTTATCGAACGGCGGGAGAGTTTACCGCGCCATTGGTGCTGCGCACCCCATGCGGTGGCGGCATTTATGGTGGCCAAACCCATTCCATGTCTCCGGAAGCGTTTTTTACCCACATTCCGGGCATTGTGGTGGCCATGCCGTCCAACCCCTATGATGCCAAAGGGCTTCTTATCGCGGCTAGCGAAAGTGATGATCCGGTACTGATATTCGAGCCAAAGCGTCTTTATAACGGCCCCTTTGATGGCGATCCGCACAAACCGGCACTAAGCTGGTCTACCCATGAAAAGGGCAATGTACCAACCGGGCATTATACGATACCCATAGGCAAGGCCGAGATTGTCCGAAAAGGTGACGCGCTAACCGTTGTGGCCTATGGCACCATGGTGCATGTGGCGCTGGAGGCAGCGCGCCTTGCCGATATTGATGCGGAAATTATCGACCTGCGCACGCTGGTTCCCTATGACATGGAAACCATTGCCGCATCAGTGAACAAGACCGGGCGCTGTGTGGTGGCGCATGAGGCACCGCGCACGGGCGGGTTTGGGGCCGAACTGATCGCGCAAATCGCCGAAGATTGCTTTTATGCCCTGGAAGCACCGGTCAAACGAGTGACGGGCTGGGATACCCCCTACCCCCATGCCCATGAATGGTCATATTTCCCAGGTCAGGCACGGGTAACCCGTGCGATGATCGAGACGCTGGAGGCTTAAAATGGGTCTTTATTCTATCAAACTACCCGATGTTGGCGAAGGTGTTGTCGAAGCCGAAATTGTTGAATGGTATGTAAAAACAGGCCAGACAATTGCTGAGGATGATAGCCTTGTTGATATCATGACCGACAAGGCCACGGTGGAAATTCCCTCCCCGGTGAACGGCATAGTCAAAACCATAACCGGCGAGCCGGGCGACGTTATGGCCGTTGGCACAGTGATTATCACCATCGAAACCGATGGTGAGGCCAGTGCTGATGAGGAGGAAACGCCCATCCTTCGACAGGCTCAGGATGAGGAGAAAGAAGAAAAACCAATACCCTCCTTGCCTCATCCAGAGGATGTTCAAAAACCCACCTCAAAGCCTCATCCTGAGCCTGCCGAAGGACGAGGTGAAAACACCAAACCCCTGGCCTCGCCTGCGGTAAGAAAACGTGCGCTGGAGCAAAATGTTGACCTCGCCGCTGTGCCGGGTTCTGGCCCAGCCGGGCGCATCACCCATCAGGATCTGGATGACTTTATTGCCTCTGGCGGGCGCCTGAAGGTCAGGGCAACCACATTAAGTGGCACTAAACGCACCGGTGTTTCGACACAAAAAATCATAGGTCTGCGCCGTAAAATTGCGCAAAATCTGGCCCATTCCAAACGCACCATTCCGCATTTTGCCTATGTCGAAGAAGTGGAGATGGAGGCACTGGAAACCCTGCGCCAGCACCTGAACGCCAACCGTAGCGAAGGCCAGCCCAAGCTGACCCTGTTGCCGTTTTTGAGCATGGCACTGATTAAAGTGCTGCCGGAGTTCCCCCAGGCTAATGCACATTTTGATAACGACGACGGAATAGCCACCAAATATGAGGCCGTGCATATGGGCATTGCCACCGCCACGCCAAACGGCCTGATGGTGCCGGTGGTTAAGCACGCCGAAAGTATGAACATCTGGACGCTGGCCAGCGAAATCGCCAGGGTTTGTGCCGCAGCGCGAGATGGCAAAGGCACCAAAGACGAGCTGACCGGCTCGACCATCACCATCACCTCTTTGGGCGCGCTGGGCGGCATTGCCTCAACCCCGGTTATCAATGCGCCCGAAGTGGCCATTATTGGCGTCAACAAGCTGCAAACCCGGCCCGTCTGGTGTGACGGGGCGTTCCAGCCCCGCAAGATGATGAACCTCTCGTCCAGCTTCGATCATCGTATCGTCGATGGCTATGACGCCGCCCGATTGATCCAAAAGGTCAAAGCCTTGCTGGAAAACCCGGCAACGCTGTTTATGTGAGCGCAGAATTATGAGTAAAACAAAAAAAACAAATGTCCTCATTATCGGCGGTGGCCCGGCGGGGTATCCGTGTGCCATTCGGGCGGCACAGCTTGGGCTTGATATAATCCTGGTGGATAGCGGTGGCCTTGGCGGTACCTGCCTTAACCGGGGCTGCATCCCGTCAAAGGCGGTGATCCATGCGGCCAGCCGGTTTGAAGAAATCTCTGCCCATGCAAGCGCGCCGGCCATGGGTATCACCGCCGGAAAACCAAAACTGGACATGAAGGCCCTGACCCAGTGGAAAAACGATCTGGTCACCAAACTGACCTCTGGCGTCGGTATGTTGCTCAAATCTGCGGGTGCAGAGGTGCTTAACGGTTGGGCAGAGTTTTCCGACGCCAAAACCTGCGTCGTAACGCTGGCCGATGGCGAGCAGATCACAATCACGGCACAAAACGTCGTCCTCGCCACCGGCTCGGTTGAGGTGGAACTACCGTTCTTGCCGCCCACGGATCCGCGCGTACTGTCGTCCACCAGTGCGCTGGAATTGGAAAAACTACCCAAAACCATGGCCGTTGTCGGTGCCGGATATATCGGGCTGGAGCTGGGTATTGCCTTTGCCAAACTGGGCACAAAAGTCAGCTTTATCGAGGCACTGGATCGGATATTGCCCATTTATGACGTGCAAATGACCCGGCCCATATCCCGCTGGCTCAAAACCCATGGCGTTGACATGCATTTGTCATCCAAGGCCAGGGCGCTAACCAAAACCGGTATTTCCTTTGAAGATGCGGGTGGCAAGGAACACGACATCATTGCCGAGAAAATTCTTGTCGCCGTTGGCCGCAAGCCGGTAACGACAGGCTGGGGTCTGGAAAACATGGGCGTTGATATGGACGAGGCGTTCATCCGGGTGGACGATCAGTGCGCGACCTCCATGCGCGGCGTCTATGCCATTGGCGATCTTTTGGGCGAGCCGATGCTGGCCCACAAGGGCACAGCGCAGGGCGAAATGGTTGCCGAAATACTGGCCGGGCATCGTCGCCGGTTCGACCCGGTTTCCATCCCCGCCGTGTGCTTTACCGAGCCTGAAATTGTTGGCGTTGGCCTGACCCCCGATGAGGCCAAAACCGCAGGCGAAGATATCATAACCGGCAAATTTCCCTTTGCTGCATTGGGCAAGGCCTTGGCCATGCAGGGCGGCACCGATGGCGGCTTTGTGCGCGTAACGGCGCGCAAAAGCGACCATGTTATACTGGGTATCCATGCGGTGGGCGCCCATGTGACTGAATTATCTGGCGAGTTTGCGTTGGCACTGGAAATGGGTGCCCGTCTTGAAGACATTGCCAGCACCATTCATGTACACCCGACGCTCACCGAAGGCTTTGCAGAAAGCGCCATGACAGCACTGGGCCAGCCATTACATATTGCGCGGTAAGTCTGTCTTGCCAGCACTGGCGCGGGCGCGTATATCCCGCGACCTGAAAGACAGACACATATAATGGCTGGGTAGCTCAGTTGGTTAGAGCGCAGGACTCATAATCCTGAGGTCGGGAGTTCAAATCTCCCCCCCGCCACCATTTTTTTTCTTGTGCTATCGCGGTGCTTGCGCCCGCTATTTGAGCACGGGCTTCTTGTGCTATCGCGACGGCTTCACTCGGTATCTATGTCTACGCCCTCCTCTCCTTGGGGAGAGGATTGAGGTGAGGGGAGAAGGGGCGCACCTGTCATTACCCGGCTTGTCCGGGTAATCCAGTCAAGCTTCAACACCGCATGGATTGTCGGAACAAGTCCGACAATGACAACCGGGTTTAATGCACATCGCACAAGGCGGCTTTTGCCATGTCAACGCGATCTTCTTCTCCAATGGGAGAGAAAGACCGCCGCGCTTATTGCGCAGGTTTCATGAATTTCAGGGTAAAGCGATCAGACTCACCAATGGCTTTGAATTTGGCCCGCATTGCAGGATCAAAACGGCTTCCGGCCAGATTGGGTAGCAGGGAATAGACACCGTGCAAATGGTCTTTGGTGTCGGCTGGATTGCGATTTATAGCCGCCTCGTCAATCAACACAAAACCAGCCTCTTTTGCCATAGCCAGAAAGTGACTTTCATTGACATAACCGTTTTTTCCTTCTGGATCCTGTGGCACAGTTTCATCCCCGGCATGGTCAACAATCCCCAAAACACCGCCGGGTTTTAACATGGCGAATAACGCATCAACGTGATCCTGAGCCGGATCATTATAAATCATGAAACCATGGGCGCGAAACACCAACACCATGTCCACGGCCTCATAAGGGATATCCCCATGATGAGCGGGAAAGTTTGATCGCTGGCGCACCGGGATATAACGCCCGCCGCCATCATTGATAAAGGGTTCAATAATTTTCCGATACCAGCCCCCCTGACCGCCCGGCCAAATTTCCACGACCGTCATGTCAGGCTCTATACCAAGGAAGGTCAGGGTTTGCAGCGGGTGGCGATAGACATCGCGCGCTTTATGCCGCTCAGAACGCTCATCACTGGCGATCAATACCGCCAGTTTTTCCTGTGTGCTTGGTGACGATGTTTGTGTTGCGCCGGTTTGAGCGAACATGAGCAAGGCAATAAGGGATAGACAATAACGCATAGCACCATGCTATCTTGTGTGACAAGGAAAGCTAGCCGGAAGCGCGCTATGTAACATTAAATTGAATATCGGTTTGCCTCGCACTATCATATGATACGCGCAATTGCCCCGGGGTGATGCCAAGCACTTGCCTGAAATGGCGGTTCATATGGCTTTGGTCATAAAACCCGCAATCAAGTGCGATTTCATTGAAATCAGCGCCGCTTATAATGGCGTTTTTTGCAGCGATAATCCGTCTTGCCAGTAAATAGCGATGTGGTGTTAGCCCTTCAGTTTTTTTGAATGCCTCAACAACATATCCCGGATGCCAATCAATATGTGCGGCAAGGTCAGAGAGCGATATTGGCTCGCTAAGCCGTTCGCTTAAAAACTGCTTTGCCTTGTTGATCTTGCTTTTGTTTTTTGCGGGATGGGCGGTAGAAAAAATATCTCTCCCGGTATTTTCTGTATTAGCAGCGAAAAGAGAACAGAGTAGCCCATGTACAGCATCATCACGCTCCATCGGGCAGTTATGCAACTTTATTTGTTGAATGGTATTTATGAAAAGCGTGCTCAATTTGGGGTTTTCAAGGATGGGGCTTTGGAAATAGGGGTAATTGGTACCCGCCTTATCAAACAATATTTTGTTATTCAAAAAATCCGGTTTGAAATAGATGGATGTGTACAGCCAACTACCCCTGTCCACCGACGCTCCTGTGTGTGCTTCATCTGGGTTGATAAAATAAAGCTGGTTAGTACCGGCATGATATCGGGTGCCTTTGTGCGTGATAATTTCTTCGCCTGAATGGATGATTCCAACCGTGTATTCTTCATGTACATGCATTGGAAAATTGAAATCACGGCAATGCGCCTGATGAATTTCCAAATCAATATCAGCAAGCCGCAGTTTAACACTGAATGGCGAGTTGTTTGCGCTTTCCCGCATTACAATTCTTTCATCTCATTTAAGATCAGGTATCTGAATATTATCCTATACCGCCAAGTTTGTTTGTTAGCATATTCGGGCCTGTTTTACATTAGTCAGGAGTCATAAGGATGAATGCCTTGCGATCTTTAGCAGATAAACTGGGTGCCGTTTCAGAGGTTTTCTTTGTGATCCTTAGTGGGAATATTCTATTTTCTTTAGTATTCGCCGGTCTGATCCCACCTAGCGTGCGAAACATAGCGTTTACCCCGCAAGCAGGGAATGAATGGCCCGCAGCTTTATCTTCGGCTGTTAACATTGGTGGAAAGCTAGGGTTGGTTTTACTCATGTTCATTTTGTTGTGGAAGTTGTTGTACCGCAAACATTTTTCTCAAGCGAACATCACACGGAATTCTCATTCTCTAATAAAATTAATTGGTGTTGGCGTGTTGACATTTGCGTTTGCCAATTTTCCGTGGAAATTAATCGTTCTGGTAAACCAAATCATCCCGTTTGGCGAAGGGCTTCACGGGTGGGATGCTGTAAATTCAGCAAAGTTTTCTACTGGTTTGGTGGTTTTTGTGCTGGCCAGCGCCATGTTAATACCGCCTTTGCTTGAAGAGATATCGGTCAGAGGGTTTCAGCTTTCGCGCCTTAATATGAGCTTTGCGCCAATCTCTGCAATTTTGATTACCGGTATATTCTTTCCGCTAATGCATGGTCATTTTTACCAAAAAGACCCGGTGGTATTGTTGTTGTTGGTCTCATTTATTTTTTCATCAACAATCTATGGTTTTATTGCCTACCGGTATGGATCGGTCATCCCGGTCATTATTGCCCATAGCCTTGCTAATGCACCGGAACCGTCCAACTCGCTCTGGATGGGGGCCATTGTGCTGGTAATGCTAAGTGTCGTTTTTGCTTGTCGTGCTCAAATTCTTGCCGCCAGCGCTGCTCTAAGAAAATTATGGGTTGATGCGGGCATCGGCAGGTTTGATGTTCTTTGGGTAATTCCGTCTGTTTTACTTGTTATCAGTCCGGTTTTTGCTAACCGCAGCAACATCATGATGTCTGCCGGGATATTCTTTGGCTTGATGGTTCTGGCCCGCCTGTTATCTCCAAAAAAAGCGAAGGCTTAGACAGGTAATGGTTCAGCCAAGCTCTTCTTTCAATGCCCCAAGGCATTTATCCACATTTCCCCGGCTTGCACTGGCACCCATCAGGCCGATGCGCCAGGCCTTGCCGGCCAGCGCACCAAGCCCTGCACCAATTTCAAGGTTATGCTTTTCAAGAAGTGCCTTGCGTATTGCCGCTTCGTCGCTGACCCCTGTCGGAATACAAACCGTGTTGAGCTGTGGCAAGCGGTAGGCTTTATCCACCAAAAAGCTAAAGCCCAAAGCCTCCAAACCATCACGCAAATGCTCATGACAGGTCTGATGACGGGCAAAGGCCGCATCCAACCCTTCTTCGCGCAGCATGAGAAGCCCCTCATGCAGGGCATACATGGCATTGATTGGCGCGGTGTGATGATAGGATCGTGCTGGGTTTTTAGTTGCGCTATCGCGATGCTGGCGCTCGCTATTTGAGCGCGCACTTTTTTCCTCTGCGCTATCGCGATGCTGGCGCTCGCTATTTGAGCGCGCACCTTGCCAGTAATTCATTACCAGAGACAAATCCAGAAACCAGCTTTGCACCGGAGTTTTGCGGGCCTCCAGGACGGCTATGGCCCGGGGGCCAAAACTAATGGGGGAAAGCCCCGGCGGCACGGACAGGCATTTTTGCGTGCCTGAATAAATTGCATCCACACCCCATTCATCAACCTTCACCGGCACCCCGCCAAGGGATGTAACCGCATCAACAATTGTCAAACAGCCATGTGCTTGTGCCAGTGCGCACAGGGTCTTGGCGTCGGATAATACCCCGGTGGAGGTTTCCGCGTGGACAAAGGCCAGAGTTTTGGCTTTGGGGTGAGTGTGTAAAACCTCCTCAACCTTTTGTGGATCAACCGGCTGGCCCCACTCATCATTGACAACAATTGCCTTGCCGCCGGCACGGGTAACATTTTCCACCATGCGCGTGCCAAAAACGCCGTTGACGCAAACAATAACGCTATCTCCCGGCTCTACAAGATTGACAAAGCAGGTTTCCATACCGGCAGAACCGGGTGCAGACACCGGAAACGTCAGGGTATATTCCGTTTGAAATGCATATCGTAACAGAGCCTTGATCTCGTCCATCAAGTCAATGAACTGCGGATCCAGAT
Source organism: Robiginitomaculum sp. (assembly GCA_021776565.1). GTDB lineage: Bacteria > Pseudomonadota > Alphaproteobacteria > Caulobacterales > Maricaulaceae > Robiginitomaculum_B. The sequence continues at coordinate 55,076 of JAJFFQ010000010.1, forward strand.
GACCGATAGTGGGCCGCGCCATAGCCTCCAATATCCGCACTGGCACATCAGATGGCCCCGGCCCCATCAAGATTTTGGAAATGGGGTGAAAACTGTTCATTGATCTGCTCCAGGCCTAATTTTCATTTGCGCTTTTGTTCATTGTTTCGCTTGCAAGAACACATTCTGGATTTGTTGAACCAGCGTCACAATAAACGTTCTTGTTAACCTCCACAGGCGGGTGAAGGATGACCCATCCCGCCAACAACACCAGAAAAAAGACGAAACCGGATACAAAACCCGTTAAATAACTGCGATGCGATCGGGTAAATGACAATATTGTAGTCAACCCAGAACCGTTATGGTGCCGCGATGCAATCTGTTGGCCGTATACAGGCCGAACGTTTAACTGATAGCCATCGCCTGGCAAGGTAGTGATGAATTTATAAGGGCGCGTTGTATCGCCAAAAGCCCGGCGCAGACGTGAAATAGCCTGGGTCAGGGCTTCATCCGAACCTTCAAATCCCCAGAGTTCATCCAGAATATGCTGGCGGGAAACCGGCCCATCGGCGCGTGACAGCATTGACAGTATCTGACCCAATTTGGGTTCAAGAGTAAACTCCTCGCCGTCTTGCACCAAGACGCGCGTGGCCGGGTGATAACGGATGCTGCCATACAATACCGTCACATCAAGAGCCGTATCTGCAAGCTCGGTTGCGGTATGTGGTTCAATTTCGCCCATCTCATCCCTCATGAAATATTTGCAGATGTTTTGGTCAGGACAATTCCTACCATATTGTGCACGTTTACGGCTCCATTGTTTTTTTTCAAAGGTGCCTCGAAATGAGTCAAGTATCAAGCCAGCCTTCACGCATTATAATGTTAAAGATATGTTCGATCATTGTCCTCGGTTTAACCGTATTCGCGTTATTACCGGGTGTGCCCCTTGCACAGGAGGGTACAAATAATGCGGATTTGCAAAAGCGCCTGGAAAATTCATTTCAAACAATAAAAGATAGTGGGTTTAGCGGCTTAATAGCTGTTAGCCTGAAAGATCAGCCAACAATGTATGTCAATTTTGGTGATGCTGAAAAGCAAGTTCTGCCAGACCAGAACACGTTGTTTGATATTGGTTCCATCACCAAGACCATTACCGCAACCATGGTGTTAAAGGCCGTTGAAAAACACCTGCTGGATTTGGATACATCATTAAGCGATGTTTTCGATGACATCCCGGATGACAAGGCCGATATTACTGTACACCAGTTGCTTACCCACTCGGCGGGGTTTGTTGATTCCATTGGGCATGATTTTGAACCGATAGAGCGCAGCGCATTTTTGAAACGTGCATTTGCCTCCAGACTGATATTCAGCCCCGGCACGCAATATGCCTATTCCAATGTTGGTTATTCCGTGCTTGCGGCCATGATCGAAATGCGTAGTGGTAAAACCTATGAGGCTTTTTTACATGAAGATGTTTTGGCAGGGTTAGCGATCAAAACCCTGGGTTATGAGAGCACCTATGATCCTGCCCGGTCTTACCATGATAAAAAGGGCGCAGACATTGCCATGGTTAGCTGGGGCGGGCCAAAGCCCTATTGGCATCTGGTAGGCAATGGTGGTTTGGTGTCGACAGCTGGCGATATGATTGCCTGGAGACGGGCATTTACCGCAGGAAAAATAGTGTCTGCGAACATGGTCGAGCACGCGCAAACCCCACATGTCAGGGAAGGCGAAAATGCTCCCAGCCATTATGGTTATGGTATGGTGGTGCAAAACCAACCGGTTCTTGGACAGTTTTACTGGCACAATGGCGGCAATCACATATTCAGTGCTAACTGGACAGATTATGCGGACAAGGGTGCTATTGTTTTTGCCACTTCAAACTCCCCTGATATGAACGCCGATCAGGCGGTAATGCTCGTTACCGGGGCTTTGTTTGATGTTAAACTGGCCATGAAAACCTCTGATGACGACGACGGCAATGCAATGCCAGACGCTAAAGATGTTGCCAACATCAAGGTAATGGTGAGTGCATTTTTTGAGGCTATAAACAGCAATGACCCGGTTAAATGGGAAGCGTTTATTCGCACCAATGGCACAGAACAATTTGTTTCCATGGCCCCAATGGAATTTCATATAAAAATGTTTGGGCAAATTCACGGTGAAATGAAAGGCTTTACCCGCCTGCGCATTGCCATTACCAGCCCTGATGAGGTCATGGTTGGTCTCATCAATAAGGACACCGGTGAAAAAAAAGATCTAGAGCATTTCCGGTTTAGTTTGATCCATATCCGCTTGCGGCAAAGAAGTTTGCACATTCCTGTTTTGAGAACAGTTCAAGGACTTTTCCGGCACTCTTCCAAACGGCATCCACAGTTCTGGGGGCCAGTCGTTTCATGT